>CAIQWB010000116.1 GCA_903875465.1 uncultured Verrucomicrobia subdivision 3 bacterium | reverse complement strand
GACAATTCCAGTATTGCACCGGCAGACATGGGAACGGCGGAATCACGCCGTTGTTTTCCACGATGTAGAACGTCCCGCCCATGACTGGAAGCGATTCCAAAGGGGTCGGCGACAAACTGTAAGCGTCGGCGGTCACGGCCACAACGGAATCCGGTTGCGCTGGTGGTGTCTCGCTGATGGCTTGAACCGGCATGGCCTCACCGCTGAAACCGCTCACCACGGCAGTTTGCGCGAAGCCACCGCCCGCACAAAATAAAAAGCCCGCGACGACGAGCGCGCGGGACAGTCTGACAGCAAGAATTTGGAAAAACCCAATTTCTATTTTTGTGATAGTCTTCATAAGATTGTGTAAAGCATTGCCATATCCGCAATCGAAGTTATAACAACTGTGCAACTGGCGCCAAGTGCAAACTAAATTGCCAATCATCCGTTTAGCTGTGTAGTGAATCCCGGCAAAGCCTGCTTTCCTTTCAAGCTGTGCCGTCGTCTGATTACCGCGTCGTTCTTGGTTTTCCAATCGCCAAGGAGCCTACGACCCTGGGCCAGCATCTCAAGAAGAAACGGTTCACGGCTGGGCTGCGGCAGAAGCAAATTGCTGTAAAATTAGGGGTTAGCGACCGAACCTTGAGCCTGTGGGAATGTGACCGGATTGTTCCAGCTTGGGCTTTCCAGCCGCGTTTAATCGCCTACTTGGGCTTTGACCCATTCACTGATTTGACGCCGGGAAGACCCAAAGGCAACGAAACACAGTGCGTTGCCTTTTTATCGCCACAAGCCCCCGCCACCACTGGCGAAAAGATGTAAGCGTCACGTATAGCACCTCTGGCTAAACTCTGACGATTATCATAGTTCTGATAGCTATGGTAACTACGAGTGGTTCTGATAATTCATCGGTGGCTTCAGCGGCCGTGATGCCGAAGGTGCCCGTGGTCGCGGACACCAAAGGACGGCTGCGGGTATCGAAGGCCCAGCGGCGGGACATTCTGGCGGCATTGGCCCGCAGCGGCGAGTCGCTTCCGGGATTTGCGCGGCGGACCGGCTTGAAGTATTCGACGCTGGCCAACTGGGTGCAACGCCGACGCCGTTCCAAAACTGCGGGCCGACCGCCCCGGCTACGGTTGTTGGAAGCCGTGGTTGCATCGCCCCAAGTTGCGGAGACCGGCAACGTGCTGGTATTGCAGTTGCCTGGCGGGGTGCGGATGGAAGTGGTTGACGAGAAACAAGCGGCACTGGCGGCGCGGTTGGTGCAGGCCTTGGCCATGCCGGTGTCGGTCCTAACTATTGACACTATTGGTTGAAACACCCCCGGCGGGGATCCGCTGGCTGCCCTTGATATCCCGGCTAATCGGTTGGTTCCAGTGCTCACACCGCACACATAAAGCCAAAGATCCCGCCAAAGCAACTCCAGACTTTGGCTGGAGGGTGTGAGACAACATTCTTCGGGCAGGTTCATTTTCAGGGGTTTTGGCATAATGAATATCTAGAAGTCCAGGGATTGCATGGATTCGCCATTTTCCAGCGCCCCGGCCGGGGCGCGATGGTTCCGGGCTGGGTACCGGGGGCGGCGCCGAGCTTCCGCCATCGCACAGAGCTATGGCGGACAGATGCCCCCGGCTAATTTCCGGCGCCCCTCCGGGGCAAGGCTCGGGCAAAGGAAGAAATTTGTCTCACACCCTCTTACCAGACCGCTGCGGGTATGCGGCGATTTTGCCAAAGTGTTTCTGCTCCAACATCTTGACACATCCCAGCCGGTTCCTCGCTGGTTTCGGTGGCATTCGGGTTGGCTTGGGCCGTTGGCTGCTGGATTGGCGAATCCCAACGGGATTCCGG
>CAIQWB010000115.1 GCA_903875465.1 uncultured Verrucomicrobia subdivision 3 bacterium | reverse complement strand
GTTAACGCGCCCGCCTCGCGGCGGGTAGTCGATGGCGGTTGGGAAACAGGGTGGTGAGGGAATGAATGGGAAATTGGATATTTGAGATTTCAAAGGGACTGGTTCGACGCGATGGGGCGGGCCGTTGGCCCTTGAGTGGCTTGGGATGGTGCACCTGGGCCTGCGCTCGCGTGGCGCGCTCCGACCCAGGCTGGTATGGAGCGCGCCGTTGGCGCTGGCAGTACGGCGTGGGTTCCGCCCTGGCAGGGCGGCCAGGAAGGGGTGGTACGGTTCCCGGGGCTTCACCCCGGGCTTTTACATGGTGGGCTGGCAGCCCTCACCCGATGGCCCAGGCGCTTGAGGGTGAACCGGACGGTGTTGATGAGGTTGACGCGGGTGCGCACGAGGGCGTCGCGGAGCTTGCGGCCGAGCAGATCGTGCCGGGCCGGGGCGGGGATTTTATTAGAAACTCCTTACGTCGTTTCCTACCAGATCAGGGTTTTGGTGAGTAACCACGCGAGGGCCGCGCGGTCATTGGGGATGGGGCCCTCGTGGATGAGCTGGCCCGGGGCAGCAAGCGCACAGACGTAATGGTTGCGATCGCCGAGATCCAGTCCAATCGTGAAGCCGCCGGTAAGCACCGGGGCAGCAGGGGTAAGAACAAGGGCGGGTGGGGTTTTAGTTGGTTTTTTCAGAGGCAGAGGACGGTAACCCAGTAACGGACACTGGGCCTCTGCCTGCTCATTCTATCTGGTTAGGCAGCAACGGCATAAACTAAACTCCGTGGTTCCTTGCTGGTTTCGGTGGAATTCGGGTTGGCTTGGGCCGGCGGCTGCTGGATTGCCGAATCCCAACAGGATTCCGTCCGCCAGGCCAGGGTTGTCCCGGCAGCGGGACTACCCTGGGCAGGCTGACGCATTTTTATGCAACCCCAACGGGGTTGTGTCATGGGGCTGGGCCGGCCAACGGGCACAACCCCGTTGGGGTTGGCGGTCGTTGGGGGGGGAATACCCAAGGTAGCTCGTGCCGCGCAACCTTGGGCGAGCGGGCGCAATCCCGTTGGGATTGAAGCAGCAATTCCCCAACCGCTCAAATGGTCAGCTCGATTCACATGCCACCGAAACCAGCGAGGAACCTCCCAGCCATTTTAATTTCGGAGTTCGGGTTAAACGGCGCGTTTGCATTTCACTCCCCAGCCATCCGATCGCCCCGAGGCAGTGGGCATGGTCGGGCGGCGGGCAATCCTTGCCGGGTCCGCAAGCCAGGGGGGAAATTGTGGGTGGAGCGGCCGGGATTCGTGGTTTGAGGCTTGGCACGCGCGGCCGAACCGACAATGATGGGCCGCATGGATTTGCCTGATCCGAAAACTACCGCCGCCCAGCTGCGCAAAGCGTGCCCGCTGCGTCCGACCCTGGCCCTGGTGCTGGGCAGCGGATTCCATCATGTGCTGACCGAACTCGACGTGGTCCGCAAACTACCGTACGCCAAGCTGCGTGGATTTCCCCAACCGACGGTGAACGGCCATGCGGGGGAGTTGTACTTCGGCTACTTGGGCGGCACGCCCGTGCTTGTCTTGAGCGGCCGGGCGCACTTCTATGAGGGACACGCGCTGGACACGGTGACGTTTGCCGTGCGCACGCTGACGGCGTTTGGCATTCGCGACCTGGTGCTCACCAACGCGGCCGGCGGCATTAACGGACGCTTCCGGGCGGGCGATTTCATGGTGCTGACGGACCATATTAATTTTATGGGGGTGAATCCGTTGCGCGGTCCCAACGTACCGGGACTCCCGCGCTTCCTGGATCTCTCGGCTACTTATGACCCGGCGCTGCGGGCACTGGTGGAAGCGGCGGCGAAACAAATCAAGCTCAAGCTGCGTTCCGGTGTTTACCTGGCCGTAAGCGGGCCGAGCTATGAAACCCCGGCGGAAATTCGCGCTTTTGCGCAATGGGGGGCGGACGCGGTGGGGATGAGCACGGTGCCGGAGGCGATGGTGGCCCGGCATGGCGGACTGCGGGTGGCGGGCATCTCGTGCATAACCAATGCGGCGGCAGGGCTGGGGCAGGCCACGCTCTCGCACGCGGAAGTTTTGGAAACGGCGGAACGGGTGAAAAATGCCGGGGCCAGCTTGCTAAAAACCCTGGCCAGCCTCCATGGAAAAGCCTGATGGGCAAACGTTTAGCGCCCTAATTCAACAAAACTTATGAGTGAAACGACAACTCCCCGGGCCCTGATCCAAGCGGCGGCCCAGGCCCGGCTGGGGGCGGTGGCCCCCTATTCGCACTTTCAAGTGGGGGCGGCGCTGCTCACGTCCTCCGGTGAAATGCTGGGCGGGGCCAATGTGGAGAGCGCCAGTTATGGCCTGACGTGCTGTGCGGAGCGGGTGGCGCTGTTTGCCGCGCTGACCGGGGGACGGCGGGATTTTATTGCGGTGGCCGTGGTGGCGCGGGCCCCGGGCGGGCCGATGCCGTGCGGGGCCTGCCGGCAATTGCTGGCGGAATACGCGCCGCAGGCGAAGGTATACGTGGCGGACAGCGACGACCTGGAGCAGTTCCGGGAATTCACCGTGCGCGGCCTGCTGCCCGAGGCTTTTGTGCTGGTGCCATAAGCGGTGGCCGGCGGGGCCACGGCCCCCGGCCCCGCCGGGGGTATTCGCCCGGCTTAACGATTTTCGAACCACTGGATTAGATTTTTGCAACTCGGGGGTTGACGAAGCACCGATTAGTGGTTAACTGTGCTTATGCAGATTGAAAGCTTGAAAGTATTTTGCGACCTGGCGGAAACGGAGAGTTTCACCAAGGCGGCCCAAATCAACAACGTCACGCAATCGGCGGTGAGCCAGCAGATCAGCGCGCTTGAACGCACGTTCAAGTCCCTGCTGATTGAGCGCAGCAAGAAAAAATTCCGCCTCACGCGCGAAGGCCAGACCCTCTACGAGTACAGCAAGCAAATCATCCAGACTTATGAGTCGCTGCACAGCAAGTTGCAGGAACTCAAGGACATCATCTCGGGCACCATCCGCGTGGCGACGATTTACAGCATCGGACTGCATGACCTGCCGCCGTATGTGAAAAAGTTCATGAAGAGCTATCCCACGGTAAACATTCACGTGGAATACCGCCGGGCCAACCAGGTGTACGAGGATGTGCTGGGTAATGTGGTGGATTTGGGCCTGGTCGCCTACCCGACGCGCGATCCCAAACTGGAAATCATCCCCCTGCGCAAGGAACCGCTGGTGCTGATCACCCATCCGCAACATCCGTTCGCGAAGATGAAATCGGTGAAACTCAAGGCCCTCACCGGCCAGAAGGTCATTGGTTTCGAGCCGGACATCCCCACCCGCAAGGCGCTGGATAAGATTCTCAAGGAATATGATGTGGAAGTGAAGCACGTCATGGAATTTGACAACGTGGAAACCGTGAAGCGCGCGGTGGAGATCGACGCCGGAATCTCGATTGTCCCCCAAGGCACGGTGATCCAAGAAATTACCAAGCAAACCCTGGTGGCGGTGCCGATTGATGACGGCGACTTTTTCCGTCCACTGGCGGCCATCTATAAAAAGAATAAAGTCCTCTCCCCGGCCATGAAGCAGTTTCTGTCCATCCTGAAGGACGCGCCGTAAGCCGGGAAACAACCCCGCCCGGATAGTCAAACGATATCCCGCTTGCCCTCCGGGCAATTGCGGGATGTTTAGTTTTCAGGACACTGGGCGTGGGGGAAAAGGAAATCCTGGAGTTGTCGCCCCGCTCGCGGGTGCGGGTGGATTGACTGAACCCGAACTCCGAAATTAAAACGGCCGGTCTGCATCAATCGCTTGGGCATAAACGCTTTGGAAAAATTTCACCAGACCACTGCGGGTATGCCGGCAATTTTTCCAAAGGGTTTCTGCTCCAACAGCTTGACACATCCCAGCCATTTTAATTTCGGAGTTCGGGTTCAATGATTTCAAGCTGGGCACCCAAGGCGGGAGACCAAGCGACTGCCCCCGCAACTTAAAACCCCTCCCCGCAGCGGCGGGGAGGGGTTTTTTGCTGATACCTTATTTCAAATTCGCTGGATTCAGGGGTTTGAGGTCGGCCGGCAGGAAGAGGCCGTCTTTGCGAATCAGTTCATCATCAAACCAGACTTCGCCGCCGCCCCATTCCTTGCGCTGGATGAGCACCATGTCCCAGTGCACGGCGGAACGGTTGCCATTGTCGCATTCCTCATAGGCCTGGCCGGGGGTGAAATGCAGGGAACCGGCGATTTTTTCATCAAACAAAATATCGCACATGGGGCTCTGGATGTAGGGATTGAAGCCGAGGGAAAATTCCCCCACATAACGGGCGCCGGCATCCGTGTCCAAAATCTCATTCAGGCGCTGGGTGTTATTCGCGGTGGCATTGATGATTTTGCCGTCCTTGAATTCGAGGCGGACGTTTTCAAACTTGGTGCCGGAATACAGCGTGGGGGTGTTGAACTGGATCACGCCATTCACGGATTTCTTCACCGGACAGGAGAACACCTCGCCATCGGGAATATTGCGGTCGCCCTTGCACATTTTGGCGCCAATGCCCTTGATGCTGAAGGTCAAATCCGTGCCGGGGCTCTTGAGGTGCACCCGGTCGGCCTTGGCCATGCGTTTCTCCAAGGGGGCCATGGCGCGGCCCATTTTGGCATAATCCATGGTGCAGACATCAAAGTAGAGGTTTTCGAAGGCCTCGGTGCTCATGCCGGCCGACTGGGCCATGCTCGGCGTGGGCCAGCGCAGCACAACCCAGCGGGTCTTGTTGACCCGGTAATTGAGCAAGGGCCGCATCACACGGGAGTACATCTGCATTTTTTCCGCGGGCACATCGGAAGCTTCGCTGGCATTGGCACTGCCGCGAATGGCAATGTAGGCCTGCATCTTTTTCATGCGGTACAATTCAATGTCGCGCACGGCGGCGGCATGGGTTTCATCCGTGTCCAGCACCACTTCACGGGAGACGCGGGTATGGCGGACTTCGATGAAGGGGGTGCCCCCGGCGGCGCGCACTGCGCGCATGAGTTCGAGGGCAAATTCATCCGGCACATCGATCATGTCGAGCAGGGCAAAATCGCCTTTTTTTATTTCGGCAGAATAATTTACCAGCAAGCTGGCCAGTTTGGAGTAACGCGGATCAGTCATATAATTGCAAATGAATATCGGGTTGCGGGCACAGGACCGGTTGACCGGGCCATGCCTGCCAAGAACTATTAAAAGAAATGGCCGCGTTGTCCACTCAATACGAACGAGGAAAACTGCAAAGGGTGTGGGACAGAATTCTTCCAAAAGCAGTTTTTTTAACCATTTGATCGGGAGGGAGGTGGGCTGGCAACTTCGGCGGACAGGCCGGCTGCCAGCCGGCGATACAGCCGATTAACCATCGGCGCTCCCCGGCCAGACCGGGCGGTTCCCTGAAATTTGTCGCACACCCAACTGCAAAACTGCAAAATCCAAGCGCCAATAATCAGAGAACAGGCACATTTCAAGGCGCAAGCAGGTGCCGGCCCAACCCAGTCTCCGACGCGGGAACCTAAAGGTTGGGATTTCGCCCGGGTGGCTCCCGTAAAACACCCAGGTTAGGGCCTTTTTAAAAAATGAAAGGGTTCCTCGCAGGTTTTGGGTGGCCGGCAAATCGCGCTGACCATTTGAGTGGTTGGGGAATTGCTGCTGCAATTCCAACGGGATTGCGCCCGTTGGCCGGCACCGCCCCAGGGCACAACCCCGTTGGGGTTGCATAAAAATGCGTCAGCCTACCCAGGGTTGTCCCGCTACCGGGACAACCCTGGGCTAGCGGACGGAATCCCGTGGGGATTCGCCAATCCAGCAGCCAACGGCCCAAGCCAACCCGAATGCCACCGAAAACAGCGAGGAACCCATGAAAGGCTCGTAAAAATTATTAGTAGACATTACCAGCCCTCATCGCTATCCTAATACCAATTTCGATGAACATTTGCCCAAACCGGTTTGCTCTGATTTGTCCGCCCCCAGCGGTCGCCTGCGCGATCCGTCAAGGCGGCATCATGCAGACGGGCGTATGCACGCGGGTGCTCTCCGGTTGGTATTGCGGCAACCATGCTACCAATCAACTGAACCCAGTGGAGGCAGGCAGGTAATCAATCGGAAACCTATTTTTCCACCCTGCTCGCCCGCCGGCCAGCAGGGTTTTTTATTTTCAGCCAGGCCCAAAGCCATTTGCCATAAACCATGAATGCCCTTGCCCAGCCCAAAACCACGGCGCTCAAGCCGCCGCCCGAACTGACGCTGGCGGCGTCGCTGCGCGCCCTGCCCCCGGCGGCGTGGATTTTGTTTATCGGGATGTTCCTGAACAAGTTCGGCTGCTTTGTCGTCCCCTTCCTGGCGCTGTACCTCACCCACACCGGCCATACGCTGGCCGATGCGGGACTGGCCATCGGGGCGTATGGGGTGGGGAACTTCATTGCCTCTTTGCTGGGCGGCCATTTGGCGGACACGCTGGGCCGGCGCAAAACGATTTTGCTTTCCATGTTCCTGGGCGCGAGTGCCATGATGGTGCTCTCGCAGGCCCACACGCTGCCCTGGATTATCGGCCTCTCGGCCCTCACGGGGCTGGCGAGCGAATTTTATCGTCCGGCGGGCAGTGCGCTGCTCACGGACCTCGTGCCGCCGGAGCAACGGGTAACCGCCTTCGCCGCCTACCGCATGTCGTTCAACGCCGGCTGGGCCTTCGGTCCAGCCACGGCCGGGTTCCTGGCCACGAAGGGTTTCTTCTGGTTGTTTGCGGGCGATGCGGCCACCTCCGTGCTGTTTGGTTGCGTGGCCTGGCTGGCGCTGCCCCGGGACACCCGCCAGGCGCGGCGGGGCGGTGACTGGCCGGAGGCGTGGCGGGCCATACGAGGGGACCGCCGCTTGCAACAGGCGATGCTCGCCTCGTTCTGCGTGGCCTTTGTGTTTATGCAAATGACCTCCACGTTTGGCGTGCAGGTCACGAACCTGGGGTTTTCCGCCGCCACTTACGGGGCGCTCATTTCCCTCAACGGCGCGCTGGTGGTGGGCTGCGAATTGCCGCTGACCACGATCACCCGGCGGTTGCCGGCCCGCCGGATGCTGGCCACGGGCTATGCCTTGTGCGGTCTGGGCTTTGCCTTGAATGCGTTTGCCCACACGGTGCCCTGGCTGGCTGCCTGCATGGTCCTCTTCACCTTGGGCGAGATGATTGCCATGCCGGTGCAAGGCGCCTACGTGGCGAACCTCGCCCCCGCTCATCTGCGGGGACGTTATGTGGGCGTGTTCGGCCTGAACTGGGCGCTGGCCTTGATCCTCGCGCCCGGTCTGGGCATGAAACTCCTCGCCGGCAATCCGGCGGTGCTCTGGCTGGGCTGTGGGGCGCTCGGCTTGGTGGCCGCAGGTATTATATTAATGGAACGCCCGGCAATCGCTGGGCCGGCGGCCAATTTTCCCTCAGTGAAGCCAGGAAACGAAAACCATGAATAAATCCCGAGGAACCCCGAAGTTCACTAATTACGGATAACACAATTCCGGGAAACAAAGTTTTCCCGAGCGCAGGCCGGCAACTTGCCGTAGACCGAAACGTCGGCAAACTATTTGTTGCGAGCCACAAAACGGGCCAGCCTGTTTTCGGAAGGAGTTCCAATATCCCACACTCGGAAACGTGACAACATGAATACCAAAGACTTCCTCCGCCTCGGCATCCCCCTGGGCGAGTCCACCCGCCGGGCCACTGATTTCGTGGCCAAATATATTCTCCGCGGGGGCGACAAGACGCGCTTGCACGAGGAGGTGTCGGCCATTATTGCCAACCCGTCCGCATTTGTCGCGGACCCTTTGCGGGGGGAATTGGCCCGCACCCTGCTCACGGCCCCGCCGCCGCCCCGCGCGGAACCGGTGCACTACCGGCAATGGGGTGAAGGTCTGGACCACGAGGCGGTGTTGCAAATGGGAAAGGCCTGCCGGCTGCCCGTCTCGGTGGCGGGGGCCTTGATGCCGGATGCGCACGTTGGTTACGGCCTGCCGATCGGCGGAGTGCTGGCCACGGACAACGTCGTGATTCCGTATGCGGTGGGGGTGGACATCGCCTGCCGGATGAAACTGACGGTGCTGGACCTTCCGCTGCGGGACCTGACACACAAGGGGGACCGCCTGATTCGCGCTATTGAAACCGAAACGCGGTTCGGCGTGGGGGCGTCCTTTCGGGACCGGCGCGCCCATGCGGTCCTGGATGCCGACTGGTCCGTGAGCCCGGTGACGAAACAAAACCGGGACAAAGCCTGGTCGCAACTCGGCACCAGCGGGAGCGGCAATCACTTCGTGGAGTTTGGCTCCTTCACCGTTCACTCCCGGATCAAGGATTTGGAACCAGGCACTTACGTGGCCCTGCTCTCCCACAGCGGCAGTCGCGGCACCGGTGCGGCCGTGTGCGAGCATTACAGTAAAATCGCCGTGAGCCAGTGTCCGGATCTGCCCAGTGAATTGAAACGGCTGGCCTGGCTCGCCCTCGATGCCCAAGCCGGCCAGGAATATTGGCAGGCGATGGAACTGATGGGCCAGTACGCCGCCGCCAATCATGCCTGCATCCATCACCACTTGGCCGAACACCTCGGCGCGCAGGTGTTATTGGATGTGGAAAACCACCATAACTTCGCGTGGAAGGAGCGCCAGGTCATCGGCGGAGTGGAGCGGGAGGTGGTGGTGCATCGCAAAGGAGCGACGCCGGCCGGTGCGGGTGTGCTGGGCATTATCCCCGGTTCCATGGCCACGCCGGGATTTTTGGTGAGTGGCAAAGGCCATCCTGAGTCCCTGAATTCCGCTGCCCACGGCGCGGGCCGGGCGATGAGCCGCACGGCGGCGAACGCCAAATTCAACTGGAAAGACGTCAACCGCCAGCTTCAACAAAAAGGCGTGACCCTGATCTCCGCCGGTCTTGACGAAGTGCCGCTGGCCTACAAAAACATCCACGAAGTCATGGCCGCCCAAAGCGACCTGGTGACGGTGCTGGGGCAATTCGATCCGAAGCTGGTCAAAATGGCCCCCAGTGGCGAACGGCCGGAGGACTGAATTAATCCGCCTCTGACAAGATCACATGGAAGCTCCGGGTTCGTGATTTTGATGATTGGAGGTTGAACTTTGGAGCTTCAGGGGAGCTTGGAGGTTGGGGCTGGGAATTTCCGCCTTCTTGACTCTCCCTCATTCCTCCCTAAACTCCCCACCGGTTAAGAACATGAAACGCAAACCGTCACTTTTAGTCATTTTTTTATCGGTATTTATCGACTTGGTGGGCTTTGGCATTGTCCTGCCGCTGCTGCCGGGTTTCGCGGAGGATGATTTCCGGCCTGGTTTCTCCGCCACCGGCCTGATCATTGGCTGCATCATTGGGTCGTTCTCGGCCATGCAATTCTTCTTTGCCCCGGCGTGGGGCCGGCTCTCGGACCGCATTGGCCGCCGGCCGGTGATGCTGATCAGCAATCTCGGGGCCGCCGGATCGTACGTGCTCTTTGCCATTGCGGCGGGCATGGGGGGCACCACCGGTTTGATTGGCTTGCTGGTCTCGCGTATTTTTGCCGGTATCTGCGGGGCCAACCTGTCGGTGGCCTCGGCCTATATTGCGGACATTACCACCCCGGAAAAGCGTTCCAAAGGCATGGGGATGATCGGGATGGCTTTTGGACTCGGGTTTATTTTTGGGCCGGCCATTGGTGCTTTTAGCATGGGTGAATTTGGCCGCAGCGGCCCGGGGTGGGTGGCGGCCGGGATTTGCTTTGCCAATTTTGTGCTGGGGTGGTTCATCCTGGCGGAGAGCCGGGTCCCCAACGGCCAGGCATTCGTGCCGCGCCCGAAATTCAGCCAATGGTCGCACACCCTGGCCCAGCCGAAGCTCGGGGTGCTGGTGTGCATTTTCTTTTTCGCCACGTTCTGTTTCACTTGTTTTGAAGCCACCTTCCCGCTGCTGGCCAAACATGCCCTAGGCTTTGGCCAAAAGGGGGCGGACCACCGGATTGGTTACCTGTTCACCTATTGCGGACTCATCACGGCGTTCCTGCAAGGGGGCATCGGCAAACTGATCAAGCAGCTAGGCGAGGCCAGGTTGATTTTCATCAGCCTGCTGGTCTTCACGGTCGGGCTGGCGGCGCTGCCCTATCAAACCACCCTGCCCGGCCTCCTGGTGGTGCTGGCGATTCTGGCGATCGGCTCCGGCTTGAACCGGCCGCCGGTGTTCGGCCTGATTTCCATCAAATCCCCGGCGGACGAACAGGGGGCGAACCTGGGGGTGGCCCAGAGCTTCGGCAGCCTCGCGCGCATCCTGGGGCCGGTGTTCGCCACCACCCTGTTTTTTGTGAATGCCCAACTGCCCTACCTGATCTGCGCGGGCGTGGCCCTGGTGACGGCTCTCTTTGCCTGGCAGTACCTGTGCCGGGATAAAGCGGCGGCGGTCAAACGCTAAAGTACCCGGCTGGCGGCTGGCCTAATCACCGCAGAAACAATTCCGCCGCCGAATCGGCAAACCGCAAGCCTGCGTGGGTGAGTTGAAACCGTTCCGCGGTGCGCCGGGCCCAGCCACGTTCGACCATCTGGTTCATCTCGTCGGACCATTCCCGGCGCAAATCATGGCGGGTAACCCGCTCAAAATCCGCAAAGGGCCAGCCGGCATTCATGCGCAGGCCAAAGGCCGCCGTTTCGCCAGCCCGCCGCAGGGGGGAGAGTTCCTCGCTGGATTCGATGGCCCGTTTGCCTTTTTCCAGTTGTTCACAATAGAGCTGGGTATTTGACCAGTTCTTGGTGCGGACGCCCCGGACATACCCGGTGGCACTGGGCCCAAGCCCGTAAAACGAACCGCCCCGCCAGTAATTGACATTGTGCTTGCAGGCGAGCGAAGGGATGCCGGTGGCCGGAATACCCGGGAGCACGTCCGGCAAAGGCGTGGCGGAGGCCACCCGCTGGTTGCGCGCGAAATTGGCAATTTCGTATTGGTGAAACCCGCCATGCGTCGCGCGGCGAATGAGTTCCTCATACATGTCGCAGGCGAGGTCGTCATTCACGGAAAATTCCCCGGCTTGCAGTTGGGCAAAGAGGGGCGTGTCATCCTCGTAAATCACCTCGTAACTGGAGAGGTGCTCGCTTTGCATGGCCATGGCCTCGTTCAAGGTGTCCTGCCAGACGGGCATGGTCTGGGTGGGAATGGCAAACATGAGGTCGAGGTTGATGTTGTCAAAGCCGGCGCCGCGCAAGATGTCGTAGGACTTGAACACCATGGCGCGGGAGTGCACGCGACCCAGGCGGTCCAGCAAGTCTTCGTCCAGCGACTGCACGCCCATGGAAACGCGATTGATGCCGTAATCCCGCAGCAGCCTGGCCTTGTCGGCCGAAACGGTGGCGGGGTTGCACTCCACGGTGAATTCCTCCGCACCGAGTAAATTTGCGCGTTCCATGGCTTTGAGCACCAACTCCCACTGGCGCAGGTTGAGGAGGGAGGGAGTGCCGCCGCCAAAAAACACGGTGCGGGGCTGCAAATCCGCCGCGACCATTTCCATTTCCCGCACCAGGGCGCCGACATAGCGATTGACCAATTCGCCGCTGGAGGCCTCCGAAAAAAAGGCGCAGTACACGCATTTCTGCGCGCAGAACGGGACATGGACATATAGACTGGCAACACGCTGGTCACTGGATTCCGACATGGTAACAGACTAGCGAGAAATGTAGTGGGTGGCGAATCAAAAGTCCGGGGGAACGCACCGCGGGACCGGCCAAGTCTAAAATCTGCAGATTGAAAACAAGTGCGAAACGGCACTCATTCTGCCAAGCTGCCCGCCATGAAAAATGTGCTGCTCATGGCCGCGCTGGTGCTGTGTCCCGTCTCAGCAACGCTGGCCAGTAATCTGGTGCTCTGGTACGACCATCCCGCCAACCACCCCATGAACGAGTCCCTGGCCATCGGCAACGGTCGCCTAGGCGGCCTGATCGCCGGGGGCACCGCCCATGACCAGGTGGTTCTGAATGAGGACAGCCTGTGGACGGGTGACGCGGACCCTTCGGGTGATTACGATCAGATGGGGGCCTACCAGACCCTGGGGCGGCTGGTGCTGGACTTGCCGGGCCACACGAATGTCACGGCCTATCGCCGCGACCTTGATCTCGGTGAGGCACTGGCCCATGTGGGCTATACGGTTCAGGACACCCATTACACCCGCGAATATTTTTGCAGTCATGCCGACGGGGTCCTCGTCGCCCAGTTTAGTGCCGGTCGACCGGGCAGTTACACCGGCAGCCTGACTCTGGCGGATGCCCACGGGGCAACGACCGAGGCGGCCGGCAACACGGTTACTATTAACGGGGCGCTCCCGAATGGGCTCCATTATGCGGGCCGCCTCGTGGTCCTGAACGATGGTGGCACGCTCACCGCTGCCGATGGCAGCCTGCACTTCACGGGCTGCAACCAGCTAACGATTTGCTTCGCGGCCGGCACTGATTACGCCATGGACGCGCACACCGGTTACCGGGGCGAACTGCCCCTGCCGGGCGTGATTGAGCGGACGGCACACGCCGCTGCCAAAACCTATGCGGCTTTAAAAGCCGCGCATGAAACAGATTTTCTGGCCCTGTTCGACCGCGTGGCCCTTGACGTGGGTCATTCCACTCCGGCCCAAACATCCCTGCCCACTGACCGGCGTAAAGTCCACGCCGCAGAAACGTGCGATCCCGATCTGGAAGCCCTGCTCTTCCAATATGGCCGCTATCTGCTGATCGCCTGCTCCCGCCCCGGGGGCCTGCCCGCGAATTTGCAAGGGTTGTGGAATGACAGCAACAATCCGCCGTGGCATTCGGATTACCACGCCAACATCAACATCCAGATGAATTACTGGCCCGCGGAGCCGGCGAACCTGGCGGAATGCGCCGAACCCCTGTTTAACTTGGTGGACAGCCAAATTCCGGTCTGGCGGAAGACCACGGCCGACGCCCCGGAATTTCAAACCGCCGGCGGCACCCCGAATGGCCGGGGGTTCGCCATCCGCACCTCGCACAACATTTTCGGGGGCATGGGTTGGAAATGGGATAACACAGCCAACGCCTGGTATGGCCAGCATTATTGGGAGCATTATGCGTTTGGCGGCGACAAGACCTTTCTCCGCAACACTGCCTATCCCTACCTGAAGGAGACGAGCGAATTCTGGGCGGCCCGCCTGAAGGAACTCCCCGACGGCCGCCTGGTGGTGCCCAACGCCTGGTCGCCCGAGCACGGCCCCACGGAGGACGGCGTGAGCTACAGCCAGGAAATTGTGTGGGACCTCTTCAATAATTACGTGGCGGCGGCGGACGCCCTGGGCGTGGACAAAACCTTGCGCGACGAAATGGAAGCCAAACGCAACCACCTCGCCACGCCGGGGGTTGGGAGTTGGGGGCAATTGCTCGAGTGGCTGCACGAGCAGCATGATCCGCAATCCCCGGAATTGGACACTCCAAACGATCATCACCGACATACCTCCCATTTATTTGCGGTCCACCCCGGGCACCAGATCAGCATTGCCAAAACTCCGGCCCTTGCCGCCGCTGCCAGGAAATCCCTGGATGCCCGCGGCGATACCGGGGATGTCCGCGAATGGTCCTTCGCCTGGCGCACCTCGATTTATGCCCGGCTGCATGCGGGTGAGGACGCCCATCGCGAGTTGCAGCAACTCTTCTCCACCCGCAACAGCTGCCCCAACCTCTTCGGTCTGCATCCGCCCATGCAAATGGACGGTAATTTCGGCATCACGGCAGGCATTTGTGAAATGTTGCTGCAATCGCACGAGGACGAAATCAGCCTCCTCCCCGCCCTGCCCGCCGGGTGGCCCGCTGGCTCGGTCACCGGCCTCCGTGCCCGGGGCGGTTTCGTGGTGGACCTGGCCTGGAGCAACGGCAAACTTACCGCTGCCACCATCCACTCGCGCAACGGCAGCCCCTGCCACGTGCGTTACGGTGGGCTCAGCCACGATGTTACCCTTGCCCCCGGGGCCGCGTGGCAATGGGATGGGAAGAACTGATTTCGTGGTGACCCAAACCCGGCGTTCCGACCAGTGGGGTTTGGGAAAGTGACGATTCAATTTTCCGGCGCTCCCAATTTATCCGCAAGCCTGCGGGAGGGGGGCGCGGCGGCTGGCTTAAAGCGCCACGGCAATTAACCCGATCCCCGCCGCCAGCGCCCAAATTGCCGCCACTGCCTGGGTTCGGGTCAGGCCCCGCCGCACCAGCCGGTGCGATAAATGATTGGTGTCCCCCACCCAGAACGGCTTCCCCGCCCGGGTACGGATCACCACCATGCACGCCAGATCCGCCAGCGGCACGGCCAGTACCAACAGGGGCGAGAGGACGGCCAGTGGATGGGGATTATGCTTGGAATAAAAGTGCGGCAGGATCGCGAGCACCGCCAGCAGATAGCCGGTCAAATGACTGCCGGCGTCCCCCAAAAATGCGGTGGCCCGGGGAAAGTTATAAGGCAAAAACCCGAGCAAGGCCCCGGCGGTCAGGAAGGCGATCAACGCCACCAAATACTCGCCATCCAACGCTGCGATCAGGCCAAATAACAGTGCCCCAATGACCCCCAGCCCGGTGCAGAGCCCATTCATGTTGTCCATGAAATTGAAGGCATTGATCACGGTCACGATCCATAACACAGTGATGGCGTAACTAAAGAAAATATTGGGGACAAACAGGGTGATGCGTTTGCACACCAGCGCCACCACAAAGGCGATCAGAAATTGCCCGGTAAATTTGGCCAGGGGTTGCATTTCAATTTTGTCATCCAGCCAGCCCAGGAGGGTAATCGCCACGGCTCCCAGACCAATTACCCCCAGTTCCAGCCCCCGCCGGTTGACGCCATGCACAATCAAGTCCGTGGAGGAAATGGCCACCACCCCCAGCTTCAATAAAACCGCCCCCGCCAGGAGAGGCACGAGCACGCCGGTCAAAACTGCTGGCCCGCCGGCCAGGGCGATGGGCGCGTCATGGATTTTCCGGTGGCCCGGATCATCCACATGCCCGGTGCGGCGGCACCAACCCCGCCAGACCGGCAGGGCCAGCAGCACCGTCACCAGCGCCCCGGCAAAGCCGGCCAGATAGAAATTCAGGGGAAAGCTCACGTGGGCAAACCGCGCTCGGCGGCCAGTCTCACATACAAAGTGTGGGTGTCCGCCACCATTTTTTCCACCGCAAAATTTCCGCGCACATAAGCCTGCCCGGCGCGGCCCAGTTCCGTCCGCAACCCAGGCTGGTCGGCGAGTTGCACCAACCGCTCGGTCAAGCCCGTCCGGTCGCCCGGGCGCAACAGAAATCCCGTCCGGCCGTCGAGACATACCTCCCGGGCTCCGTCACAATCATAAGCCACCACCGGCCGGGCGGCGGCCAGGGCCTGCGGCAGGGCGCGCGGCAACCCCTCGCGCAACGACAAATGCACCAGCACATCCATAATTCCCACCAACGCCGGCACCTCGCTGGGTGGCACCAGCCCGGTAAAAATAAAATGGCGTTCCAGCCCCGCCGCCCGGGCCAGGCCGGCAAACCGCTCGCGCCAGGGCCCGTCCCCGACCAGCAAAAATTTCAAGCGCGGACAACGCCGCACCAGTTCCGGGGCCGCGGCAAACAGGTCATCATGCCCCTTCAACTCAAACAGCCGGGCAATTTTCCCCACCACCACGTCCTCCGGGGCCAGCCCGTATTGGGCGCGCCGCGCCGGATCATTCACCGCCTGCAAATACGGTTCCAGCCGAAATCCGCTGAAAATTTTGGTGTATTGTTCCGGCCGGCCGATCCCCGCCGCGAGGTATTGGTCACGCATGGCATCGGCCACCACCGTAAAATGATCCGTGGCCCGGGCGGCGTAACGTTCCGCATTGCGGAACATCCAGTTGGCGCGCGCACTTTGAAAATTGCCGAAGGAGGGTCCGTGGATGGCATGAATAATCAACGGCACCCCGGCCCGGCGGGCGGCCAAGCGTCCCAGAATTCCGGCCTTACCGCTGTGGGTGTGCACAATATCCGGCCGCGTGGTCTGGAACAAATGGGTCAACCGACGAAAGGCCTGCCAATCGGTAATCGGCTGCACGGGGCGCACCAGTTCGGGCACCACCGTGAGCAACACTGGATCAAAAGCCAGTTCCCCCTCCAGGGTGCCCTCCGGTCCATGGGTGGGTCCGGACACCAAATCCACTGTCACCCCGGGTTTTTGGCGGAGCCCCAGCACCGTGGACACGGTGTTTTCCTGGGCACCGCCGACAATCAGCCGGGTGATGACATGGGTCACGCGCATGGGCGCGGTCAGGGCGTTTTGCCCGTCAGGCCGGCCTGCCGCTGACGAATCAGGTTGAATTCCGCCGTATTGGTCGGGGCATTGTCCAGGTAAACGGTGTAATATTGGACCGCGTCGTTGGTATGCTTCTGGCGCCAGGCAATTTCGCCCAACCCATAGGCTACCTGGAAGGATTTGGGAAACAAGGGCTGCAACTGCTGGTAATCGCTACCGGCTTTTTCATACTCGCCGAGGTTCAGATAAGCCACCGCGCGGTTGAAGATGGCATCATAATAATTCGTTTGCAGGTTGATCGCCTTGGTCAGGCTGACAATGGCCTCCGGGTACTGTTTCAAATGCATGTGCGTGAAGCCCTGGGAGAAAAGCCAGCCGGTATCCTGAGGGGCGGCAGCCAGCTTGAGGGCGATCACCCGCAGGGCATTCGTAAACAGACCCTGTCGCAAATAAACCTGGGCGGCGGCCGTGAGCAACTGCTCATCACCGGGGTGCCGGTCAATTTCCCGTTCCAGCAACCGCACGCCATGGGCCAGGTTGGTTTGCTGCATGTAAGCCGCCGAGGCCACAATATTAATCTCGGTGGCGTTGGTTTGATTCAACCCATACCGCTCCGGGTTGGCCAGCGGGGCTTGCAAGGTGTCCAAGGCCAGTTGGGGACGGTGGGTAAAGACGTACAGTTCACCCAGGGAAACCAACGCCGGCAAATAGTCCGGCAGCAACTGTTGGACCCGGTTATAGGAGGCAATCGACTGGTTCAACAGACCGCCCTGGAGAAAGATCGTGCCGTCATAGTAGCAGAAGCTCGGCTCGTCAAACGGCCCATTGGCCGTCACCATTTCCATCCAAGACCGGTATTGGCCCCACATGTCGGGGTCCGTCTTGCTGATATCCACCACCGGCTTCCGGCCAGCCTGGAGATCGTGATTGAAGGCCAGGTTGAGGCCTGCCACCAAATTGTCGGGCTTCAATTTTTGGGCCATTTCAAAATGGGCGGCCGCCGGCTTGAGGGCCTGACACCGTTGCGCTTCCACGCCCCAAAAATCAAGACTCCGGGAATAGTAAGTCCCGGCCAGTTGGGCATTATAATTCACTTCAGGCTTCGTGTGGAGTCGCGCCATCAGCTTGGGGCCCAGGCCATGGGGTCGGCCAAAGGTTTCTTTGGGGGCCATTTCCCGCAGAATGGGCGCAAAGGCCTCGCTTTCTGCCTGCGTCCAAAAAGCCTGATTTTCCGCCTGCAACCGCTGATCGGGCAAGCGGGGCAGCAGGGTATCCTCCGGCAGGTGCTTCAATTGATACACCAAACCATGAGGTTCGGGATAAAAGGTTTCAAAATAATAACCAAAGCTCGGATGCAGATAATAAATGGCATTGGTTTTGGACAGTACTTCCAACAAGCCCAGCAAGCCCCGCGGGTCCACGCCGCTGCCGGGCTGGTCGCCCACCACCAGGGGCCATTGGTTGGGATATTTTTTATGGAGAAAACGGTGGTAATCCGACGAGTTCAAGGCGAGCGTGTCCACGGGCACAAATTCATTACCACGCCCCTCTTGGGCCAACTCGGCTTGAATCAGAAATAATCGGCGCGGCATGTCCGCCTCCCCGGTTTCGCTATCGGCCAGCAAAATTCCGCCTGTGTGCGGCAGACTGGCGGTCATCAAGGAGGCATATTTACGCAAGATTCCACTATTATTCGCCTGGATGAACGGCGCATTCTTCCAAATCAGCGCACCGGCCTCAAACACCACCAGAGTGGAAATGGCCACGCAGGCAGCCGGCCCGAGCACAGTCAGAAACCAGGGCGGTTGGTAGTTGCCCCGCCGCGAAATGATGGGCCGGGAAACCAGCAGAAAATAGCCACTAAAATAGCCCACGCTCAACGCGGCCAGAAAATAAAAGGTCAGACAGGGCAGACCGTAACCCTGCCGATGGGCGCTGAACGGCGGATCAAAGGCACCCCAAAGCCCCAGGCCCAGCAAAACCGCAAAAACCACATGCATCATGTTGCCCACCAGCACCGTGCCCATGCGGCTGCGATCCCCAAAGCCGGCCGACCAGCGCAGCGACATCATAAAAATGGGCAGCAGAGAAGTGAGCGATATCAGGGCAATGCTATGGCGAAAGGCAGGCTGTTGGACAAAGTATTTAAACATGGTCCACTGCGGCACCAGGTTGAACTTCAACACCTGCCACCAACTGGCCAGGGGCACTTTGCCGGACACCACGGCCAGGGTGGGGAGCAGCAAAAAGAGGGATAATCCGGCCAACCCGCACGCCAATACCCGCAACAGAAATGCCGCGTTAAAGAAAGTCAGGCCGCGCACCCAAATCAAGGCGGCGAGCAGCAGTGGGGCAAAGCCCGTCAGACCAAAATCTTGGGTTACGCCGGCACCAAACAGGGCCACCGCGAGGTAGATACGGCCCACCCGCTCATCCAGGCGATATTCCAGGAGGCTCCAGACCACGAAGGCAAAAATCACCAAACTGGGCAGATCACCGGTAAAATTAGTGGCACTTTGCCAAAAGGTGAATTGCAACCCACACACCAACACCGCCAGCAGGGGGGGCAGCCAGGCGGTCGGAATGGTAAGAAAAGAAAAATCGCTGTGTTCCCGCAACCGCTGGGCCTCGGTGCGATCATGCGGCAGCAAGGCCACGGAGCGCGCCAGCAAGCCCAGAACCACGGCGGCGGCCAGGGCCGAAAAAATATTCATGGCCAATGGAATGACCGCCACAGGCAGCCAGCGCAGTGGCCACGTCACCAGAAACGTCACCGGATTGTACACCTCGGCCTGCCATTTCCAGCCGGCGACCCGGGCCACCTGCTCCAGGTTCAACAGGGAGACCCAGTGATTCAAGGTCAGCCCGTAAATCACCAGCATCCCGGCGGCCAGCAGCCAGGGCAAATACCGCGGAACAAAACCATGGCGCGGGTCTTTTCGAGTTTCTTTGGTCATTCGGTGCGATTAGTTGAAACTATGGCGTTCCGCTTGGCAAGCCTTGTCCGCCGCGCAAGTCCGCCACACATTCCACATGTTGGGTTTGGGGAAACATATCCAACGGTGTCACCCCCGCCAATTCAAAGACACCGCCTTCGCACAAGATGTTCAAATCCCGTGCCATCGTGGCCGGATGGCACGACACATAAATGAGCTGCGCCGGCCGCGTCTGCCGCAACAACTCGAGCGTGGCCGGCCAGCACCCTTTGCGAGGGGGATCCAGTAGCACCGTGGTCTGCGCCGGGGTCAATTGCCTGACCAGCTCCGGTAACATTTCTTCCACTGCGGCCGCAATAAACCGACCGTTGGTGATCTGCCGCCGTTCCGCATTTTTCCGCGCGGATTGGATGGCCAGCTTGTCCAGTTCCACCCCGGTGAAGGAGGCCACGCTGCCCGCCAGTTCAATCCCGAAAAAACCCACCCCGCAGTACAAATCCACCAAATGGCTCGTCCCCGCCTGTTGTAAATAACCCCGCACCGTTTCAATCAGTTTGGGCAGGAGAAAGAAATTATTCTGGAAAAAGGAACTGGGCGGCACCTCCCAATTTTCCGGGGGCACTCGCAGGACGACTTTGATGCCGCCTTTGGGCGGGGGATTGGCCCGGACGCGCAAAATCTCCTCATTGAGGGCCGGCTCGGCAATTTTACATTCGGTGATGTCCTCAACCAGCCCGCAATCCGCCCGCACAAAACCGATGTTTAATTTTTGCTCCGGCTTATTCCACTGGCTGCGGATCATGATCCGGTTGCGATACCCATAAGGCACGGGACAAGGGATGACTGGCTGAATCGCCGCGCGGGGGATTTTGCCAATGCGCTCAAACAAATCGGCAATCTGCTTGTGCTTCAACTCCAATTGCGTGGCATAAGCAATGTGCTGGTACTGGCAGCCGCCACAGGCTGTGAAATAAGGGCAGCCGGGCTCCACCCGCGCCGGCGCAGCGGTCAGCACGCGCCGCAATTTGCCCCGGGCAAAATTCTTTTTTACTTCCGTGATTTCCACCTCCACTCGCTCGCCGGAGAGCACGTAGGGCACAAACACCACAAACTCATCAATACGCCCCACGCCCTCACCGCCAAAGGCGATGTCATGAATATCCAAGGTGAGAAGCTCCCCAATTTGTACAGCCACGTGGTTAGTTCCTTCCGCTATCTGCATGGACCATGATTTTCACGCCGGGGGTTTGTCCGACGGGCGGCGGTCGCGGGGCGTACGGCGGAGGCCATTCTGCCACCAAAGCCGCCAGACCAACCAGAACGCCTCATTAATGATTCCGCCGGACATTTTGGACTGGCCGTGGGTCCGCTGGAGAAAAACAATCGGGATTTCCACGATCTTAAAGCCTTTGCGCCACAGGCGGTGGGTCATTTCGATCTGAAAACTGTAATCCCGGGAACGAACGGCATCCAAGTCGATCGAGGCCAGGGCCTGGCGCCGGAAACATTTGTAACCGCCGGTGGGATCCGTAAAGGGCATGCCGGTGACGATCTCCACGTATTTACCGGCCGAGCGGCTTAGCAACAACCGGCGCAAGGGCCAGTTCATCACCCGCACCCCGCCGACATAACGCGATCCCAGCACCACATCCGCCTGCTCCGCCGCCTGCAGCAGCAACGGAATGTCATCGGGATTGTGCTGAAAATCACTGTCCATTTCGAAAATGTACTCGTACTGGCGCTCCAGTGCCCACTTGAAGCCTGCAATGTAAGCGCGCCCGAGCCCATTCTTGCCCTTTTCGTGAAGGATATGGATTTGCGGATGCTTCGCGGCCAGTTCATCACCCAGTTTACCCGTGCCATCCGGCGAATTGCCATCGACCACGAGCAAGTCCACGGGGGTCGGCAATGACAACAATTTCTCCGCGATGCGCGGAAGGTTTTCCCGCTCATTGTAAGTTGGCACAATGATGAGACTGGAATTCATCGAAACGTTGAACCGGATAATTATACAAGTACTGACCGGAAAACAAGCCAGCAGTTCAATCGGCGCCGTAAATTAGGCGCGCTGCCAAAACTTCGTTTGCCTCGGCTGCCGGCACCGCCTAAACTTTTCGCGTGCTAACCGACTTAGCAAACCTGGTCCTGGGCAGTCTTTTGGGGAGCCCCCTGCTCTTGATCATGGCCGCGTTCCAGATTTGGATGCTCGTCCACGCCATCCGGCAGCAGGAATGGATTTGGGTGCTGTTTTTGTTGGTCGGCTGGGGCATAACTCCCCTGTTATATTACTTCCTGGTTTATCGCGCGGCACCATCCGCCACCACGGGCTTTGAACTCCCGGGCGCCCACAAACGCCAGCGCATTGCGGAATTGCAGACGCAAATTTACCACCTCGACAAGGCGCATCATCACCTGCAACTGGCCGACATATATTTTCAGCAAGGCAAGCTCAAGGAAGCCGAGGCCAGTTATCGGGCCGCCCTGGAACGCGATGCCGCCGATCCCGACATCCGCGCCCACCTCGGCCAGTGCCTCCTGCGGCAAAAGCGCGCGCTAGAAGCCCGCCCCCTGCTGGAAGGCGTCGTGGCCCACAATCCGAAGCATGATTATGGCTACACGCTCATGGCCCTGGCCGAGGCCCGCACTGCCCTGGGCGAAACGGAGGCCGCCTTGCAAACCTGGCTGCAGGTCACGGCCAGCCATTCCTATCCCCGCGCCAAAGTGCAGCTCGCCGAACTCTATCTGCGGAACCAGCAACCCGAGCCCGCCCGGGCCAGTTTAAAGGAAGTGGTCGCGGATGATGCCCACGCCCCGGCCTTTCAACGCCGCCGGGAGCGCGTCTGGGTCAACCGGGCCCGCGCCTTGCTCCGCCAACTCTAGCCCAGGATAGGCACCAGCACCTTGCGCTATTTTTAGCAGCCCGGATAGGTGTCCGGCAACTACCGCAACCGGCACCTAGTTGCCCGCATCCTGACTTATCGATTGGGCTGCGGGGTGTAACGGAGGTACGGCTTGATTTTCCGCACCCCTTTCGGGAACAATTGCGCGGCATCTGCATCCGAAACGGCCGGCACCACGATGCAATCCTGGCCATCCTGCCAGTTGGCCGGGGTGGCGACCTTGAATTTGGCGGTGAGCTGGAGCGAGTCAATCACGCGCAGGATTTCCAAAAAATTACGCCCGGTGCTGGCCGGATAGGTAATCGTGAGCTTGACCTTCTTGTCCGGTCCGATGATGAACACCGAACGCACGGTGGCCTTGTCGTCGGCGTTGGGATGAATCATGTCATAGGCCAGGGCAATCGTCCGGTCGGGATCGGCGATAATCGGAAAATTCATGGAGCAGGACTGGGTTTCATTGATGTCCCCGATCCACCGGTGATGGGATTCCAGCGGGTCCACGCTCACGGCCAGCACCTTCACGTTGCGCTGGGTGAACTCTTCCTTGATGACCGCCACGGAACCCAGCTCCGTGGTGCAAACGGGGGTGAAATCCGCCGGGTGGGAAAACAGCACGCCCCAGCTGGTGCCCAGCCATTGGTGGAAATCCAGTTCGCCTTCGGTGGTTTGGGCCGTAAAGTTAGGGGCAATATCGCCAAGTCTTAAGCTCATAATGTAAAGTTGGGGGCAAACTATCCAAAAACGGTCGCCCCCGGGCAATAAGAATTTTCATTCCGGCCAGCTTGCCCGGGTGAAATGTAACAACTGGAATATCCCTGGAATTTTGCAGTTTATTTCCTCCTTCCACCAACCGCCCAAAACTGGCATCCTGCCAGGGTGTCAAATTTGATCGCCATCGTCGGACGCCCCAATGTAGGCAAGTCCGCCCTGTTTAACCGGATTATCGGCAAGCGGATTGCCATTGTGCATGACCAGCCCGGCGTGACCCGCGACCGCGTCAGTGTCGAGGCGGAATGGCGTGGCCGGCCCTATACCCTCGTGGATACGGGCGGCATCGGCCTGCTCCGGGGTGAAAAGTCAAATGACATCATCGTCCAAGCGGCCTTTGAACAGGTGGAAATCGCCATTGAAGCGGCCACGGCCATCCTTTTGGTCGTCAATGTCCAGGAAGGCATCGTGCCCTTGGACCGCGAAGTGGCCGCCCGCCTGCGCAAGAGCGGCAAGCCCGTGATTGTGGCCGTCAACAAGGTGGACGCCTCGCACAAGGAAAAGGACGCGGATGAATTTGCCGCCCTGGGCTTTGAAACGTTCCTCCCCGTCAGCGCCATCCATGGTGAAGGCATTCAGAACCTCATGGACGCCGCCTTTGTTTTCCTCCCGCCCGCCCCGGTGGTGCCGCCAGCGGAGGAGAGCGTCGAACCCGTGACCGAGATCCCCGAGGTGCCGACGGAACCGGGCGCGGAGCCGAAGTTCCTCCCCCGCCCGGCCGGGCCGCTCAAAATCGCCATTGTGGGCCGCCCCAATGTGGGTAAGTCCTCGATTATCAACGCGCTCACCAATTCCTCCCGCGTGATTGTCTCCCCCATCCCGGGCACCACCCGCGATTCGGTCGATGTGCCGTTTGAGGTGGAAACCGAGGGTGTGCGCTCCAAGTACGTGTTGATCGACACCGCCGGGCTCCGCAAGGCGCGGAAAGTGGATGATTCCATCGAATTTTACAGCGCCCAGCGCACGGTGGACAGCATCGCCCGCTGCGACATCGCCGTGCTGGTCATTGATGCCGAGTCCGGCATCTTGGAACAGGATAAAAAGATCGCCGATAAAATTGTTGAGGAACGCCGCGCGTGCATTCTGGTGGTCAACAAGTGGGATTTGTTTGATGAAGAAGTGCGCGAATCCCGGCGCATGGAAATTGCGAAGCGGGCCGACAAAGACAAGGTCCGCCGCGAGGGCCAGCCCCGCCTCCTGACCACCCTCATGGAATTCGGCGCCTGGGTGCAGGAAAAACTGTTTTTCCTCGATTACGCTCCGGTGATTTTCACCTCCGCCAAGTCCGGTTTTCACCTGGACCGCCTCCTGGAAGCGGTGCGTTATGTGGCCGCGCAATTACAGCAGAAAATCCCCACCGCCCTGCTGAACCGCACGTTGCGCGATGCCGTGGAGCGCCGCCAGCCCATCAGCGCCTCCGGGCACCGGCTCAAATTCTTTTATGCCACCCAGGTCCGGCAATCGCCCCCCACGTTCCTCCTGTTTGTAAACCGGGACGAACTGTTCTCCGAACCCTATAAAAAGAACCTGGCCGGTGAAATGCGCAAAGCCTTCGGGTACGAAGGCTGCCCCATCGTGCTGGTCCCGAAGGCCCGGCCGAAAACCGTGGCTCCCATCCGCAAGTTCAAGGATTCGCCCGGCCAGTCCGCCGCCCGTTCGCCCCAGCGCCGGATCAATGCTGACCACAAGCATTCCTCCCCGCGCGGCAAACGCTCGCGCCAGACCAAGTAAACCGGGTAAGACGGTTCCCAAAGGTCCCGCCATGACGGCAGCCAGGTCCAGGGCGGATGGCGGGCGATCAAGGCACCCAACTGCCCCACGGCGGGAGACAAAATCGTAAAATAGCGGTAAATAGCGTAAAATCGCCCATTTCCGCAGGGTTTCACGAACACGCTGACCTGGCCGACGGAGCCCAAAATCAGGGATTATACCCCAACCAGCACTAGGGACACCGGGCGGGGCACCCAGGACCGCCGGCGGACGGCGCAGGGACCGGACGTGGCCTTGGGGGCGCTGGTTTGTTGATGGGGTGAATTTCCGGCGGAAACGGTGGCAGCCTTGAATTGCAATCACTTCATTACAAACGGTTTACAAATCAAAGCGAGGCCGGTCAAGGTGGTCGATTGAGGGTTGGTTGGGGGCGGTGGCGATTTGCGACGGGCCGGGACCCGGGCGGTAAAACAGGCAAAAAAGCCAAGGAATATCGTTTGCGTAACATTTCTGCAAAAATTTCTTGAAACATACTACCTATGGTGTGAGAATCAGCGCCGCTCCCCCACTAATGGGGTAAGCAAAAACTTTTACAGGATCGCCGGCATCTCGAGGATAGCGTAAGGATGGTTCCTCTCTTCCGGCCCCGGAACAATATTACAATTCAAATCGGATTACTACCATGATTGATGCACGTGAGGAAGTTTTGTCGTCGACTGCCAAGCCCGCCAGCCGCCGGTCGAGTAAAGTCTCCGCCGGGCGCGCCGTCAAAACCAGCAAGTCCGCCAGTGGCAAATCCCTGCGCCTCGAGCGCGTGTTCAGCGATGCCAAGGTCAAACCCTTCGACCAGATCGCATGGGACCGCCGCACGGCGGAAATCACCGATGACGCCAACAAAGTCATTTTCAAGCAGGAAAACGTAGAAGTGCCCGCTTCCTGGTCGCAACTCGCCACCAAGGTGGTGGTCTCGAAGTATTTTTACGGCGAACAGAAGACCTCCGAGCGCGAAACGTCCGTCAAGCAACTGATTCACCGCATTTCCCGGACGATTGCCGACTGGGGTATCGCGGATGGCTACTTCAGCAAGGCCGATGGCGAAGTGTTCTATGATGAATTGACCTGGCTGTGCGTGAACCAATTCGGGGCCTTCAATTCCCCCGTGTGGTTCAACGTGGGTTTGTACCATCAGTATGGCGTGGGCAAGAATTCCGGCCAGGGCAACTGGTATTACAACCGCGATAACAAACAGGCCGAGCGCGCGCCGACCCAGTATGAATATCCGCAGGGCAGCGCCTGCTTCATCCAGTCCGTGGCCGACAACATGGAAGACATCATGCGCCTGGCTTACAGCGAGGCCATGCTCTTCAAGTACGGTTCCGGCACCGGCACGGACCTCTCGCCCATTCGTTCCAGCCGGGAAAAACTGAGCGGCGGCGGCCGCCCCAGCGGTCCGATGAGTTTCCTGAAGGTTTATGACCAGGTGGCCAGCGTGGTGAAATCCGGCGGCAAAACCCGCCGGGCGGCCAAGATGAACACCCTGCGGGACTGGCACGCGGACATCGAGGAATTCATTGATGCCAAGCAGAAGGAAGAAAAGAAGGCTTGGGCGCTGATCGAGCAGGGTTATGACGGCTCTTATAATGGCGATGCCTACGGCAGCGTCATGTATCAGAACGAAAACCTCTCGGTGCGCGTGAGTGATGAATTCATGCAGGCCGCTTTGGACGGCAAGGAATGGTGGACCCGCGCCTCGACCTCCGGCAAGCCGATCGAGAAGAAGGATGCGGCCAAGCTGCTGTACAAGATTGCCGAAGGCACGCACATCTGCGGCGACCCGGGCTTGCAATATGACGGGGCCATTCAAAAGTGGCACACCTGCAAGGGCACCGAGCCGATTCACTCGACCAATCCGTGCAGCGAATACGTGTTCATCAACAACACGGCCTGCAATCTGGCATCCTTGAACCTCATGAAGTTCAAACGCGAGGACGGCGTGTTTGACGTGGAACGCTTCAAGGCGGCGGCGCGCATCTTTATCACCGCGCAGGAAATCCTGGTGGACAATGCGAGCTATCCCACCAAGGAAATTGCGGAAAACTCCCATATTTTCCGCACGTTGGGCCTCGGGTTCGCCAACCTCGGCTCGCTCTGCATGAGCTACGGCCTGCCTTACGATTCCGATGAAGGCCGCGCCCTGGCCGGGGCGATCACGGCGATCATGACCGGTCATGCCTACGAACAAAGCGCGGAAATCGCCGCCAGTGTCGGACCGTTCGCGGGTTACCATGATGCCCGTTGCTCGCATGTGCCGAAGCCGATCGCCAAGGACAATGTGGATGCCATGCTCGGCGTGATCCAGCAACATCGCCACGCGGTGGAAGCGATCCAGCCCAGCGCGGAATTTAATTACCTCAAGGACGAGGCCCGCAAAACGTGGGACAGCGCCCTGGCCAAGGGCCGCCAGTACGGTTATCGCAACGCGCAAGTCACGGTGCTCGCGCCGACCGGCACGATTGCCTTCCTCATGGATTGCGACACGACGGGCGTGGAACCCGACATTGCGCTGGTCAAATATAAACTGCTCGCGGGCGGCGGGATGTTGAAAATCGTGAACCGCGGGGTGCCGGACGCGCTGCGCCGCCTCGGTTATGCCGAGGCCGAAATCAAGGCGATCATCGCCCACATCGAGAAATACGACACCATCGAGGACGTGACGGATGAGGCCACGTCCCAGCTCGTGCCCAGCGGCCTGAAGGCCCAGGACCTGCCGGTGTTTGATTGCGCGTTCAAGCCGTATCGCGGCAAACGCAGCATTGGCTACCTCGCCCATTTGAAAATGATGGGGGCGGCCCAGCCGTTCATCAGCGGGGCCATTTCCAAAACCGTGAACATGCCCGCCGAGAGCACGGTGGAAGACATTCGCCACACTTACGTAGAGGCCTGGAAAATGGGCTTGAAATGCGTGGCCATCTACCGCGATGGTTCCAAGCGCTCGCAGCCGCTGAACACGAAGAAGACCAATGAAGGGGGCGACAAAACGGCCGACGCCACCGCGCTGACCACCCGCTTGCAGGAACTGGAAGCCGAAGTGGCCCGGTTGACGGATGAATCCGGCAAACCCCTGCGCCGCCGCCTCTCCGACACCCGCACGGCGGTCACCCATAAATTCGACATCGCCGGCCATGAGGGCTACCTGACGGTTGGCACCTATGACGACGGCCGCCCCGGCGAACTGTTCATCACGATGGCCAAGGAAGGTTCCACCATCGGCGGTTTGATGGACAGCATCGGCACGTTGACCAGCCTGGCGCTGCAGTATGGCGTGCCCTTGGAAGCCCTGGTGAAGAAATTTGCCCACCAGCGCTTCGAGCCGAGCGGCTTCACCAAGAATCCGGAGATCCGCAATGCGTCGTCCATCACCGACTACGTGTTCCGCTGGATGGCCTTCCAGTTCATTCCCGGTTACCGCGAGAACGCCAATGAAGTGCGCACCCAGACGGAGCTCGCCATCCCGGGTTTGGTTGAGGAAATAAAAAAAAAATAAACCGGCCGGTGCCTGATTTGCCGCTGAGCGAGGACACCAGCCTGCTGGCGCTGCCCGCGGGCAACGGGAACAAGCCGAAGCTGGCCCTGCCCAAGTCCGGTCACAGCAAGTTGAGCCTGACATCCACGTTCCAAAATCAGGGTGACGCGCCGACTTGTCCGAACTGTGGCCATGTGGCCGTGCGGAACGGTGCCTGCTACAAGTGCCTGAACTGCGGCGAAAGCCTCGGGTGCTCGTAAAACAGGAACATTGTTCGATTATTCAACAGCTTCAAGCCGGAGAACCCCGTTCTCCGGCTTTTTGCCTGGCCATACCCACGCCGAAGCTATTTTCGCACCAGTGGTCCAAATGCACCGATTGGACTTTTGGCTTTAGCCTTGGCGTAAACCCAGCTTTAATCCTCCCCCATGAAACGGCTCGCCCGGGTGCTTTTGCTGGCGACGCTCCTTGGCGTGGCGGGCGGTTGCAACACCACGTCTTCCTCCATGAATGCCCCCTTACAAAGCTACACGCTGGATTATGCCACGCCAACAGACCCGGCCCTCCAATCCAGTCTGGCCACCACCGACACCGCGTTGCGGGCCAAATATGCCATGACCACGGATCAGACCGCCGTTGGCCTGTTGGATTTGCAAACGCTGCATCTGGCCATGGTTCATCCCGACCGCGAGGAATACGCCGCCAGCGTCGCAAAGATCGGCATCCTGCTGGCCTACTTCCAACTTAATCCCACTGCCGCGACCCATCTGGAGGCCACGACCCGCCATGAACTCGGGCTGATGATAAAAGCCTCCAGCAACGAAATGGCGTCCCAATTCTCCCACGAACTGGGCCTGCAACCGATCCAGGCGGTCCTCAATGCCGATAACTTTTACGACGCCAGTCATGGCGGCGGCCTGTGGGTCGGCAAACATTACGGCGTGGGTACCGAACGGATCGGCTCGCCGGTCGGGGATAACTCCCACGCGGCCACCGTGCGCCAGTTGCTCCGGTTTTATTTAATGCTCACGCAGGGCAAACTTGTCTCCCCCGCCGCGTCGCAAACGATGCGGGAAATCTTTCGCTCGCCCGAGATTCCAGCCGACAATCTCAAATTCGTGAAAGCCCTGGCCGGGCGCAAGGTACAAATCCTGCGCAAGTGGGGCTCCTGGGAAGACTGGCTCCACGACACGGCCGTGATCACTGGCCCCGGCCGGCACTATATTTTGGTGGCCCTGACCCACCACCCGCGCGGCGACGACTATCTGGAGGACCTGGCCGTGGCCGTGGATGATCTGATGATCCAAACCGCCAGGCCAAAATCCAGCCAGACCCATTGATTGCTGAGATTTTAACCCGAACTCCGAAATTAAAACGGTCGGTCGGCATCAAGCTCTTGGGCATAAACGCTTGGGAACATTGGCTTCCCAAGCCGCGGCCAAGCAGTTGCCCATTTAAGGATGCGCGCGGCGCGCCGAGGCAGTCTCACCAGACCACGGCGGGTAGGCCGGCGATTTTTCCAAAGTGGCTCTGCTCCAACATCTGGACACATCCCAGCCGGTTCCTCGCTGTTTTCGGTGGCAGGTGAATCGAGCTGACAAATTGAGCGGTTGGGGAATTGCTGCT
>CAIQWB010000114.1 GCA_903875465.1 uncultured Verrucomicrobia subdivision 3 bacterium | reverse complement strand
CCAGGGTTGTCCCGGCAGCGGGACTACCCTGGGGAGGCTGACGCATTTTTATTCAACCCCAACGGGGTTGTGCCCTGGGGCTGTGCCGGCCAACGGGCGCAATCCCGTTGGGATTGAAGCAGCAATTCCCCAACCGCTCAAATGGTCAGCTCGCTTCACCTGCCACCGAAAACAGCGAGGAACCTGGTTTTCAGGATTCCATGTTGAGGTGAATTCTTCCCGTTTCCCATTCATCACTGGTCTCGGCCAGGATCGCACTGACGAGGCGCAGCCAGGAGGCTTCGTTTGGAAAGAGGCCGGCGACGCGGCTGTGCTCGGCTCGCTACCCTTGCCTTCGCTCCGCCTCACCCCGAAGGGAGCAAGGTGGGGAGAAGCAAGACAAATTACGGAAACAGATTTACACCAACGAGATTAAACGAGCCGGGGGCGAGCCGTGAGCCTTAGCTCGCGCCCCCGGCGGTAGATTCCCCAACGCAGTTGAGCTTAAGTCAAAGGGGGCATGTGGTGGCCGAATTCGCTGGCAAAGCGGTTGAGCGCCTCGCTCCAGTTATGGATGTGCATGGTCCATTTTTTAGCCGCCCGTTCCAGGGCCAAATAATACAGTTTGATCAGCCCCTCCTGGTGGGTGGGGCCGAATGGCTTTAATGGGATTGGGAATTACCCCACGGACTCAGTCGGCACGAGCCCGGTGGGATCGTTTGCGCCTAAAGGGTATGGACTCTACGATATGGCTGGTAACGTGTATGAGTGGTGTTGGGACTGGTATGGGACGCCGCATGGACAACCCACCACCCATAATCCAACGGGAGCAGGGCCGGGATCGGGCTACCGTGTGTTGCGCGGCGGCAATTGGAACGGCAGCGCCGACAGCTCGCGGTGCGCCTTTCGCGGCAACGACGACCCGAGCAATGCCAGCTACGGCATTGGGTTCTGTTGTGTGAGGGGGCTTTAGTTTTTGCTCTTTTACGCATTTTCCCTCTTGCATTTATCCGCAGAGGACGCTGAGGAAAAATAATTATGAGACATGACGGTTAGGGGAAAGATTGGACACACGCTTGCCAGATTGCTGGATGTTGCCGGCGCAGGCTGGCAAATGGTTCCACATTCTGACCGGTTCCCAAAAAATACCAGCCTAACAATCCATGATCATCCGCCGCACGCAACTCCTGCATCAGGGTGTTGGCATTGAGGGCGTTGTTCTTCAGGGCGGCTTCAACCTTGGAGATTACCCGGCTGTGAGTTTTTTGGTAGCTGGCTGCCAGCGCTTCGCGGCAATCGAGATGCAGCACCTTTACGGTTTCAGTGCCTTTGGGTTTCCAATCATTGGTCGCGGTGTCAAATCGGGCCACGATGTTGCCGGTAACGGGATCGAAATCGAGAAATTGCCACGGTTCCTCCGCCGTGGGGTCAATCAAGAGCGGCGACTGCTGCTGATCCAGGGGAAAGTTATTACCTTTGAAACGGCCACATTCTGTGCAGCCCAGAAGATAATTAGGCCAGCGAAACAGCCGGTCTGAATGAGGGTTTTTAGGCCAAAAATGTTCGATGTCGGTGCCGTGCGAGTCGCCGCAATACATGCAGCGCTGGCACGGCCCAGCCATTTTTTGAAGCACGCCCAGAGCGGCCTTGACCGGTTTGGTCTGGCGGGCAGATTTCCAAGTGGCCTCAATATTCAAAGTGCCCGCCGCCGATTTCTTGTTGGCCGCAGTTTGTTTCCGGTTAAGTGCCTTGACGGTCTCCGCCGGCAAAGCGGGGCGCGGAAATTTTTGCATGGCTCAAGATTCCGGTTCGGGCGCTACAAAAAACTGGAGTTGGTCGGCGCGATTTTTTTCTTCAATGGAGAGTTTGCCGCCGGCGCGCTTCTTGGCCTCAAGTTTGGCAAATTCCGCCCGTCCCGCGACTGCGCGCGGCGACCGGGTATTATCCAAACCGAAAGCTGCTGAAAGAAGAATGGTATCTGATTTGGATGAAATCACCTGTTTGTATTCTTCATTAGAGAGCGCATGAGGCTTGGCTCCGCTGCCGGGTTCCGGGAGCACAAAAAGGCCGTTGGCATCCGCTGCCTGACAGACCAACGGGCTGTGGGTGGTGACGAGGAACTGGATGTTGGGAAAATGTTGCTTGAGCCAGAAGCCAATTACCCGTTGCCACTCCGGGTGCAAGTGGGCGTCAATTTCATCAATCAAAACCACGCCGCTACGCTTGATCACGGTTTTACCTTCCGCGTTTTTCTCGGTCAAGCCTTCCAGCCCATAAGTGCTGATCAAGTGTCTTAAAATATCGGCCAGCAAAGCGGCGGCGGCGCGGTAGCCATCGCTCATTTCGCCCCAAGCCAGTTGCACGCCGTTCCGGTCTTTCAACCACAAGCCATCCGAATCCACCCGATCCACGGTGATCCGATTGGGCATCAAATCATCCCGCAACAGTTCCAAGACGAGCGCGAGTTGTTCGGCCTCGGCGTGCTTGTTTTCCAGTTTCTTGTGATCGAGCAGCCGCAACCATTGATCCACTTCGGCCAGTGACGCCGCTTCTTGGAACATGGTGACAAATCGCCCGGTGGTGGGGGAGACCATTTGCCGGGTGGCTTCAGGAGACGCGCCGAACACGCGACGGAACGGACCATAGCCGCAGGAGAACCAACCGGTCGCATCGAGCGACCAAATGGTGCGGTCGGGGGTCTGGTAGGTTTTTTGTTTACCGGAGGGGATAGTGGATTGAACGGTGGTTTCTTTGCCGCCGTTCTTCAACACAATTTTGGCGGGGAAAGGATCGGGAGAGGATTTTCGGCCTGGATCCGTAAGGGCGTCATCTTCTTCGCGCCGCACGATGTCCAGTTGAATGGAAGATTCCTCGGACCCAGAGCCATCACGAATCCAACGGTGGAAACTGGTTTGCAGTGACCGCGCTGTGCTTTTTTCAAGAAGTCCGACGGCGATAGCTTTGAGGAGCGTGCTCTTGCCGGAACCGTTGTCGCCCGTGAACACCGTCCAACCCGCGTATTTGCCATCCGGGCGGGCAAGGTCAAAATCGAGTGTCTCGAAACCGCGAATGTTCCGGAGTGAGACTTTGTGAATATACATAAGAAATATATATCAGATTTGAGCTTGTTTTCGAATAATTCCAGTTTCCCGCAGGCCGCCTTTGGCCGGGCTGGGCGGCGTCAAAAGGCGATTTCCCGGATCCAAACTATTTACCGTCCTTGGTCACGAATTTATTCCCAATCGCCCGTTCCAGTTTGGCGCGGGCCGTGGCGTAATCGTGCAGGGATTGGATTTGCGTGGTGCGGGCTTGCGTCAGGGAGGTCTCGGCATTCAGCACGTCGAGCTGGGTGCCCGTGCCGGCCTCGGAACGCGCGCGGGCTTCGCGCAGGGCTTCCTCGGCTTCTTCCACCACTTTCAATTGCGATTCCAGGGTTTCCTTCGCTTCTACAAAATCGGAATACGAAGTCCGCACTTGCAATTCAATCTGGCGGGATTGGTCGATCAGCTCCGTTTTGGCCTTTTCGTACTGGGCCTTCGCCTGGATCACCCGGCCCTGGGTGGCCGCGCCATCAAAAATATTCCAGGTGACCTGCGCCCCGGCATTCCAGCCGGAATACACCTGGTCCAGCGCCATGGGCGGCGTGAATTGGGCGTTCTTCCAGCTATACCCGGCAAAGACCGACACCGTGGGCTTGGACCCCGCCTTGGCATTGATGATATTCAATTCCTGCAACTCCCGCGTCTTGCGCAGGGCTTTCAATTCCGTCCGCTGTTCCAGCGCTTTTTGGATGGCGTCCGGCAAATTCACCTCATAGGGTTCCGCCACGAGGTTGTCCGTGAGGTTGAGCGGCACGTCCTCCCAGATTTCGCGGGGCAGGTCGTAGCCGAGCAGGTTGGAAAGGGCATTCTTGCTGTTGCGATAATTATTCTTCGCCTTGATCAGCGCGGGCCGTTCATTGGCCACGGCCACCTCGGCTTGCAGCACGTTGAAGCGTGGCACGGTGCCGGCGTTGAACCGGTGTTGTTGATCGTCCAATTCCTTTTGCAAGAGCGTGACCGACGCTTCGTTCACCGTGATTTGCTGGGCCGCCAGCAGCACATCATAGTAAGCGGTCTCAACATTCAGCAGCGTGTCGGCCAGGGACGTTTGGTACTGGGCCAGCGCCTGGGCCTTGGTGGCCCGCGCGGCTTTGAGCGCCGCCCCCAGCACGCCGCCCTCGTAAATATTTTGCACCACTTGAATCCCCGTGTTCCAGTTACGGTCCGACTGGGTGGAATTATAAAAATTCTCAATCGAGTTCGGGTCACTCTTCTTAATTTGCCCGGTCGCTTGCACCGTGGGCAGCGCCACGGCGCGGGTGGTGATGACCAGTCCCTGCGAGGCCTCCAAATCATTTTGCGCCTTGCGAATGGTGGCATTCTGGCGCAGGGCAATGTTCAGCGCGTCTTTCAGCGAGAGCGGTTCGGCCACCCAGCCGGGCAGGCGGGCTTGGTTGGTTTGGGCCGGGGCCAGGGCCGGAACTGAGCCCAGAACCGTCAGCAGCGCGAGCAAGTGAAGTCGTTTCATGATAAATCAGGGGGTGGTGGTGGATACGGGCAAATGGTGCAGTGCCGCCAGCGTAAAGCGGGTGATGTGGTCCGCCAGGCGCGCCGCGCCGACGGTGTCCAGCGGCGGTTGGTCGGGATAGAGTCGCGTCAACACAGGCCGGCAATGATGATAAAAAACGCACTGGCTTACAATGCTGAAGCTGCATAAACGCACGGTTTCATCCGTGACCGGCCGGTGGAGGATCTCCGCCACGATGCCCCGCAGTTGCTCCGCCATGGGCCGGATTTTATCCACAATGATCGCATCCAGGGCCGCCGTGGGGTCCACCATCTCGCGGGAGGTGATTTTTCCATGCCACGCCAGCGGGCCTTTTTCAAAGACCCGCAGCAGGAAGGAAAAAATGAACGCCCGCAGTTTTTCCTCCGGCGGCGCGGTGGGGGCCACGTCGAGCAGCGGGGGGTATTTCTCGATGGCCCTGGCTTGGGAATAGCGCAAGACCTCGGCATACAACGTTTCCTTGTCCCCAAAATGATAATTCACCGCCGCACTATTCACCCCCGCCCGCTGACAAATGTCCCGCACCTTGGCATCGCGAAAGCCCACCTCGGCAAACACCTCCCCCGCCGCCTCCAAAATCTGGGAGCGGGTGGCCACCTGCGCTGCGTCAATAGCTTCCACCATCACATTCAAATCTATGTTTCAAACAAATGATTCAAACAACCGTTTGACAAGTCAATGCTAATTTTGTATTAAAAGGCGTTGGCTGGAATGTGCCGCCAAACCCAAATGTCATGAAAAACCCCCTATTTTTAGGCTATTTCCCGCTATTTAGTATGTTCGCCCTTGCCCTCGCCCTCCTCGGCTGCGACCGCCCAAAGCCCGGCGAGTTTCAGGGTTACGTTGAGGGGGAGTACGTCTACGTGGCCGCCCCGCTCGGCGGCGCCCTCACCAACTTGGCCGTGGCCCGGGGCGACCAGGTGAAGGCCGGCCAGCTGCTCTTTGCCCTCGAGCGGGAATCCGAAGCCGCCTCGGTCCGCGAGGCGCAACAGAACCTGAGCCAGGCACAAGCCCAGTTGGCGGACCTGAACCAGGGCAAACGCCCCACCGAAATCGCCTCCCTGGAGGCCCAGCAGGAACAAGCCCGGGCGAACCTGAAACTGGCCGAAGCCGAATGGCTGCGGCGGCAAAACCTGATCGGCCAGGGGGTGATTTCCGCCGAGGAACTGGACCAGGCCCGCGCGCAACGCGATGCCGATCAATCCTTGGTCAACCAGCTCTCCGCCGACCTGGCCACCGCGCGATTGGGCGGCCGGGCGGATGTCATCACCGGGATGGCGGCGCAGGTGGCGGCCCAGACCGCCGCACTGGGCAAAGCCCGGTGGGCCTTTGACCAGAAACAACAATTCGCCCCCGCGAGCGGGCCCGTGCAGGACACCTTATACCGCCAGGGGGAATACGTGGCGGCGGGTGCCCCGGTGGTCGTGCTGCTGCCCCCCGATCATTTGAAGGTGCGCTTTTTTGTGCCGGAAGCCTGGCTGCCCCGCGTACGGGTGGGCGCCCCGGTGACCGTAACGTTCGACGGCGGCAAATCACCGCTCACGGCCACCACCAGCTACATTTCCACCCAGGCCGAATATACCCCGCCCGTTATTTACAACCGGGAAAACCGGGCGAGTTTGGTTTACATGATCGAAGCCCGCTTTGCCGCCGCCGATGCCGCCGACGTGCGCCCGGGCCAGCCGGTGGATGTGCAAGTGACCCCTTGACCCATGAGTGCGAATGAATTCATCATTGATGTCCGGGGCGTGACCAAGAAATTTGGCGGCCGGACCGTGGTCAATGACATTGCCATGCAAGTGCGGCCGGGGGAGATCTATGGTTTTCTCGGGCCGAACGGCAGTGGCAAAACGACCTTTCTGCGCATGCTTTGCGGCCTGCTCACCCCCGATGGCGGCAGCGGCCACTGCCTCGGCTACGATATCTTGAAGCAGTCAGCGGAGATTAAGAAACATGCGGGCTACATGACGCAGCGGTTCAGTTTTTACGAGGACCTGACCATCGAGGAGAATTTGGATTTCATTGCCCGGCTTTACGAAATGCCCGATCGCCCGGCCGCCGTGGAACGCAGCCTGGAACGGCTCACGATGACCGCCCGGCGCCGGCAACTGGCGGGCACCCTGTCCGGCGGCTGGAAGCAGCGCCTGGCCCTGGCGGCCTGCTTGATTCACCAGCCACAGTTATTGTTGCTGGATGAACCCACAGCCGGCGTGGATCCCAAGGCCCGGCGGGATTTTTGGGAGGAGATCCACCAGCTGGCGGCCGACGGCCTGACCGTGTTGATCACCACGCATTACATGGACGAGGCGGAGCGGTGCACCCAGCTGGCCTATATTGCCTACGGTAATTTGCTGGCCAAGGGCACGGTGGAAGAGGTGGTGCGCAGTGCCGGGCTGACCACCTGGGAGGTCACGGGCAAAAATCTCCATGCCGTCGCCGACCAGTTGCGCGGCCGGCCCGGGGTGGAGCAGGTGGTGGTTTTTGGCACCACCCTGCATGTCAGCGGCCGCGACGCCGTCCAGTTGCAAGCCAGCGTGAAACCTTGGATGACCGGGGAATACCGCTGGCAGCCCATCGCCTCCGGTTTGGAGGATGTGTTCATCAGCCTCATGGAAACCGCCGCGGATAATTTCAAATGAACTTCGCACACTTCAATTTCCGGCGGTTTGTGGCCGTGGTGCTGAAGGAATTCATCCAGATGCGGCGCGACCGGCTCACGTTTGGCATGATGGTGGGGGTGCCGATGATCCAGCTCATCCTGTTTGGCTTCGCCATTAACTCCAATCCCAAACACCTGCCCACGGCGGTGTACTCAGCGGACAACAGCGTTTTTTCGCGGACGTTCGTGCGGGGGTTGCAGAACAGCAGTTACTTCGACATCATTCGGGAAGCCAAAAATACTGCGGAGATCAACCGGTTGCTGGCGGAAAACACGGTGCAGTTTGCCGTCACCATCCCGGTCGATTTTTCCCGCAAACTGATCCGGGGCGAACGCCCGGATTTACTGCTGGAGGCGGATGCCACCGATCCCACGGCGGTGGGCTATGCCATCGCGGCGGTGAGCGGGTTGACGCCCACCATCCTGAACCGCGACCTGACCGGACCGCTCGCGCATTTGACCGGCGGGACTGCGCCCTTCAATCTGGTGGTCCACCAGCATTACAATCCGGAAAACATCACCCAATACAACATTGTGCCCGGCCTCATGGGTGTGATGCTGACCATGACCATGGTGATGATCACCGCGCTGGCGATCACCCGCGAGCGCGAGCGCGGTACGATGGAAAACCTGCTGTCCACGCCCGTGCGCCCGGGCGAGGTCCTGCTGGGAAAAATTGTGCCTTACATTGGCGTGGGTTATGTGCAGGTGACGCTGATCCTGCTGGCCGCCAAATTCCTGTTTGATGTGCCGATGGTGGGCAGTGTCCCGCTTTTGGTGGGGCTGGTATTCCTGTTCATTGTGGCCAACCTCGCGGTCGGCATCACGTTCTCAACCGTGGCCAAGAACCAGTTACAAGCCATGCAGATGACCTTTTTCTTTTTTCTGCCCTCGCTGTTGTTGTCGGGTTACATGTTTCCCTTTCGCGGCATGCCGGGGTGGGCCCAGGACATTGGCGAGGTGTTGCCCCTCACGCATTTTCTCCGGGTGGTGCGGGGCATTTTGCTCAAAGGCAACGGTCTGGCCGAGCTGATGCCGGATTTATGGCCCATGGCCTTGTTCCTGGCGGTGATGCTGACGGTCGGCATTAAACGCTACCGCCAAACCCTGGATTAAGCCGGTCGCGGGGTAGGGACTGCATGTCCCCAGTACTGGTGACTGGCTGGGGATACAAAGTTTGATAGTCTATGGATGTGTTCGGCGCATTCAGTTCTCAAGTGCGTTGTGTGTGATAAGCCCGGAGTTGTGTCCGGGCTTTCTCTTTTTTACGGGCGTTCCGCAGGCTCAATCCTCCCATTTTTGCTTCGATTACCCGTCTGGATTTTGGCATAGTCGTGGTTCTGAAAGCGGCTGGCCCAATTCCAAAGGTGGCGGACGACGAGCGTTATTCCCAAGGGAAACTGGTTCGGCGTCTGCTTGTCCTCGCGTGGCAATTTCGCGCCGACTGCCTGTGGTCGCTGGTTTTGAACCTGCTGCTGGTGTTGCTGGGGATTGCCGGGCTGCAATGGCTCGGATTGGTGATTGATGTCATTCGCAGTGCCCTCGACCCCAAGCTACCCGCCCCCGTTTACCCCTTGGGCTGGCATCCGCCCGCAGCCTGGCCCCCCTTGCATCTGGTGGCGGTGCTGGCCAGCGCCATTGTGGTGCTGGCCCTGGTGCGGGCGCTGGTGACTTATGCTTTTACCATGATCACGGTGCGGCTGACTCAGGGCGAGATTGTGCCGGCTCTGCGCGCCCAGCTTTATGCCAAGTTGCAGCGGCTCAGCTTCAGTTTTTTTGACCAGCATGGTTCCAATTCCATTTTCAACCGGGTGACGGGGGATGTCCAGAACACCCGGCTTTTTGTGGATGGCGTTTTGTTGCAGGGCACTAACCTGCTGCTGACCCTGGGGGCGTATGCCTGCTTCATGTGGCGCATTCAGCCGACCCTGACGGTGGCGTGCCTCTCGGTAACCCTCCCGCTCGCGTGGCTGGCGCACTATTATTCCGCCCGCTTGCGGCCGGGGTATCTGCGGAATCGCGAACTGACCGATGCGATGGTCCTTTTGTTTAGCGAGAATGTGCGCGGGATGCAGACCGTGAAGGGCTTTGCGGCGGAGGCCCATCAGGTCCGGCGCTTTGAGGCGGCCAACGCGGAGGTTTCCGCCCAGCAACGGCGGATTTTCTGGGATTTGTCGGTGTTCACCCCGGCCACGCAACTCCTGTCCCAGTTGAGCCTGGTCATCCTGTTCGCCTATGGGGGCTGGTTGTTTGTGCAGGGTCGGATTGCCCTGGGCGGCGGGATGGTGGTGTTCGCGGGTTTGCTACAGCAATTCACCGCGCAAGTGGCGAACATCGCTACGATCGCCAATTCTGTGCAGCAAAGCCTGGCCGCCGCGCGGCGGGTGTTTGAAGTGCTGGACATGCCGGTGGCGGTGGAAAGCCGGCCGGATGCGCGCGCCCCCGGCCGGCTCTCGGGCCAGGTGACCTTTGAAAAAGTGACCTTTGGTTATCATTCCGGCCAGCCCGTGCTGAGTGAACTGTCGTTCGCGGTTCAGCCGGGGCAGGTGGTGGGCATTTTTGGGATGACCGGCTCAGGCAAAAGTTCGCTGCTGAGTTTATTGCCGCGCTTTTATGATCCCACGGCAGGCCGCATCACGGTGGACGGCTTGAATTTGCGGGAGTTGGATCTGGACGCGTACCGGCGGCAGGTCGGGATGGTTTATCAGGAGAGCTTTTTATTCTCCAACACGGTGGCGGCGAACATCGCCTTTGGCCATCCCGAGGCCACCATGGCGGAGATTGAGGCAGCCGCGCGGATTGCCTCGGCGCATGAGTTTATCCTGGCCCTGCCGCACGGCTACGAAACCGTGCTGGGCGAGTCGGGGGTGGATTTGTCCGGTGGTCAGCGGCAGCGGCTGGCCCTGGCCCGGGCGTTGCTCCTGCAACCACCCTTGCTCATCCTGGATGATCCCACCGCCTCGGTGGATGCGCGGACGGAGCACGACATTGTCTCCGCCTTGCGCCGGGCGATGACCGGGCGCACAACCTTTGTGGTCTCCGGCCGCTTGAATCTGTTGCGCCGGGCGGATGTGATTCTGGTGCTGGAGGAGGGGCGGTTGACCCAAATGGGCACGCATGCCGAATTGGTGGCGCGGCCCGGGCCGTATCACGACACTGCGGAGTTGCAGATTATGGACCTGGATGAGTCCGGCGCGGAGGTCGTAGCGTGAGCGCGCCCAATCCTCCGCCGGCTGGCAGCCGCATCGCCAAAGGCGATGTGTCCGCGCGCGGCGCGATCACCTTCTATAATCCGCACGAGGAACGCGAGGCGGACAAAGCCCCCTTGCAGGCCCGGCTGATCCGGCGTATTTTTCAATATACCAAACCCTATGCGGCGAAGCGCAACTGGTTGTTTCTGCTCACCTTTTTGCGCGGTTTGCAACTGCCCGCGCTCGCCTGGCTGATCGGCCGCACGATCAACGGGCCCATTGCGGGCCGGGAGTTGACGGGAATTTATTGGTCGGCGGCTGGTTATTTCACGCTGGCGCTGGTCACGGTGGGGTCCTTTCATTTTCGCCAGCGCTTTGCGCTCGAACTGGGCGAGGCGGTGGTGCATGACATGCGGCTGGAACTGGTGCGCAAACTGATGACCATGCCCATGGCATTTTTTAACACCACCAAATTCGGCCGCATCATCAGCCGGATGACTTCGGACATCGACAGCGTGCGCACCGGGGTGCAGGACGTGATGTTTGTCCTGGTGGTGCAGGGGTTGCAAATGGCGACCGCCGCCGCCCTCATGGCCTGGTACGACTGGAAACTTTTCTCGCTCATGGTCATCATGGCCCCCTTCATCTGGCTGGTGAACAAAAAATTCCAGAGCGAGACGAGCCGCCGGATGCGCAAAACGCAGGAATCCTGGAGCCGGGTATCCTCGACACTCGCGGAATCGGTGAGTGGCATCCGGGTGACCCAGGCCTTTGTCCGCCAGGAGGTCAACGCAGAGTTCTTCCAAAAGCTCATTGATGCCCATGGGGAGAACAACGTGGTGATGGCCCAGACCTCGGCCGTGTTTGTCCCGCTGCTGCAACTCAAAAGCCAGGTGTTTCTGGGAGCCATGGCGCTGCTGGGGGCATTTGGGGCGCTGCGCTGGCACGGCTGGCTGCACATGGAGCCGGGTGACCTGGTGATGTTCTTTTTCCTGGCCAACCTGTTTTTTGAACCGGTCCAGGTCATTGGCAACCAATTGAACCAAGCCCTGATGGCCATGGCCGGGGCCGAGCGGTTTTTTCGGTTGCTGGATCAACCCCCCGAGTGGGCCGATGCGCCCGGGGCCAAACCCCTGTCCGCCATCCAGGGACGGGTGGAATTTGCCGGGGTGAATTTCGCCTATCAAACCGGCCGGCCCGTGCTGCAGGATATTTCCCTCGTGGCCGAGCCGGGTCAGACGGTGGCCCTGGTGGGGCAGACTGGCAGCGGCAAGACCACCCTGGTGGGCCTGCTGCAAAAGTTTTACCTGCCCACGGCCGGCTGTGTGCGCGTGGACGGTGTGGATTTGGCAGAAATCACGAGTGATTCCCTGCGCGGGCAAATGGGCAGCGTGCAGCAGAACAATTTCCTGTTTTCTGGTTCCGTGCTGGACAACATCCGCTTTGCCCGACCGGCAGCGACGGAGGCGGAAGTGCTGGCCTGCCTGGAGTCGTTGGATTGTCCGGACCTGCTCGCGGCGCTGCCCGAGGGGTTGCACACGCGGGTGGCGGAGCGGGGCACCTCCTTGTCCTTCGGTCAACGGCAGTTGATCTGCTTTGCGCGGGCCATGCTCGCAAACCCGCGCATCGTGTTGCTGGACGAGGCGACGAGTGCCATTGATTCAGTGACCGAGGCGCGGCTGCAACGGGCTTTGGAAATCCTCCTGCGCGGGCGCACGGCCTTTATCGTGGCCCATCGCCTAAGCACCATTCGTTCCGCCGATCTGGTATTGGTATTGGACCAGGGGCGGATCGTGGAGCGGGGCACCCATGTCTCGCTCATGCAGGCGGGCGGGGTCTACGCACGGTTGCACCAGGAATTTGTGAGCGCGCATTGAAGCCGGCCGGCTTAGGGCGTCTGCACCCGGTAGTACCGCATGGCCGAGCCGTTGGTCGTGGTGAATTGAAATATGCTGCCAGGCGTGTTGGTGGTGAGGATGGCCGTGACGTTGGTGGTCCACACGCCATTAAGCTGGTTGGCCTGTAATAGGTGAAAATTGGTCGCCACCCCAGAGGCGAGGGTGAATTTGATTTTCACTTGGTTGTTGGTGAGGGCGGGTGCGTTCAGGGTGATGACCGGCGGGCCGAGCATGGCTGTGACCTGTTTGATGGTGCCCCAATCCAGCAGGAAGCTGTTGAAAATCATCCCCTGGGCTTGCAGGATATAATTACCGGTTTGCAGGGGGCTGAAGGTGAAATTGGTTGAAGCGGTGGCATTGGTGGTGGCATTTAATAACTGCTGGCTGTTCGTCACCATAATGTTTTCCAGGCACCACCCCACGTTGGGATAAGCATAGGGAAAATAGGTATACTGACCATTCACAGGCACCAGATCATAGTTGAAGCGTAACCCTATGGCCTGGCCCGCATAATGGGACAGGGAAAGGCTGTGCTGTGTGAAAGCCGATTCCCCGGCTCCATTGGTGCCCGTATCGGTGTACAGATCCTGCCAGTTGGTGCCACCCCAGGGTGCCACCTGTACCCGCGCCACCTCAAAAGGACTGGCGTACCCCAGCAAGCTCTTGAAGCTGAGTGTGGTATTGGTGGCGGGAAAAAAGATCTGGTTCAATTGCATTACTTGGGCAATTGGGTTGGTGTGGGCCAGGTGAAAGCAGGCACCTGAACCCACTGGCGGTGTGATAATAAGCGGATAAACGGGGGCCGGTGAAATGGTGAAATTCGTGGTCCCATTCAGGGCATTGTCCACCAGGTTGCCATTGGTGGCCTGCGCGGTGAGCCATTGGTAACTGGTCGTATTGGGATTGCCGGCCGGCGTGCAGCTATAATGATTGGCAAGACTAATGACGGGCTGATTAGTCCCGAAGATCACCAGTGGGAAATAATCCGGTCCGGCGGTGGCCGGGTCAAACACCGTGACGCCATAGGAGAAACTATTTGTCCCACTGGCCGTCACCACATTGCTAATGGTGATGGAGTAAACAGTGTCTGTGCCGCTGAAGGGAAACACGGTGGTGCTTACAGTAGGATCCAGACCGGACGGATGCCAAGCCAGGGTGTTTTCGCCATAATTAAGCAAATACGGTTGCAGCGTCACTGCCATCCGCACGCCATTGCTGGCCATGCTTACCGTGGCGGCACTCAAATCGGCATTGGACAGGGCAAAGGACCACTGGGGGTAAACCACTTGGCACGGCACATAGCCGGCGGGCGGCCAGGAAACGTAAGGGGTGCGCGTGGGCGGCCGTGGACCAAAAAAGTTGGCGTCAAACACCCAGGTGGCATTGGTGGCATAATTGGTGTTTTCCGCTGGGACATCACCCGTGCCCATGATTTGGGTTTGGGGATACAAAATATAGCGCCGGTGGCCAACTTCATAATTATTGGCCCCGAAATCCAGCATGTATTGGGTGATGGAGTCCGGGCCATCACTGCCCAAGGCCAGATTGGAATTGGCGGAGGCGTTGGTGGCGGCGATGGTGAAGCAATCCCAATTCGTCCAGACCCCGACATGTTGCAAGGCTCCATGTTCGGCCATCATGACGGCGGCGGCCTGGTCTTTGGTGCTTTCGCCTGCGTCAAACGTTATGCTGGCGGCGAGGCCCCCCATGGCGCGAAACCAGTTGATGCGCAGCAAGGTGGCATTCATAAACGCCGGGGAATTCGTGCCCGGCAGGCACTGGGCGGTCACGGCGGTGGAGCCGATCGGAATGCCCGCGGAGGCCAGAAAAACCCCATTGTAAAATCCCCGCACTTCCTCGCGTGAATTGGGATTCACATTGAGCCCCCCCGTAACCAGTAACGGACGCGCCCTGCGGCCGGGCAAACCCGAAACATCTGCAGGGGGCAACGGCGCGTCGCCCAAGGCCGGTTGGGCGGACGCAGCATGGCTGCCGGGCATCAGCAGAGCCAGCAAAAGTCCCAGTTGGAGCCACAATTTTGGTTGCATGATAGCACCATTCCCCATGGCGGTGACTCTGCAAGTGAAATTAGCCGCCACTGGCATTATCGCTTGACCAAAGCGCCCAGCCCGCGCTTTACAATTTCCCGCCCCTGCTTAAAATCGGCCCACCAGTTATGAAACCCCAACCAACTCTGTTGAATCTCTCGCTTTTAAGCACCCTGGCACTGCTGGCCGGTTGTGCCTCCCCTTCCTGCCAGAAGTCCCTCAGCCCGCTTGCCCCACCGCCGCCAACCCAGGCGGTGCAGGCGGCGATGACCCCGGCCCAAGCACTGGCAGAATTGCGCGCGGGTAATGCTCGCTTTGTTGCCGGCCAGCCGCTGGTTCGGCATTTGCCACAGGAAGTGACCGCCACCGCTTCCGGCCAGTATCCCTTTGCCGTCGTCTTGAGTTGCCTGGATTCACGCCAACCGGTGGAAATGGTGTTTGATCAGGGGATTGGGGATCTGTTTAGCGCCCGGGTGGCCGGCAATGTGCTCAACGACGACATCCTCGGCAGTCTGGAGTTTGCCTGCAAAGCCTCGGGAGCGAAACTCATCGCCGTGATCGGACATTCCAACTGCGGGGCCATCAAAGGGGCGGTGGACAATGTTGAATTGGGAAATCTCACCGGGCTGCTCGGCAAAATCAAACCGGCCGTGGACACCGTGCCCGATGCGGTGCAACCCCGCACCTCGAAAAATTACGCCTTTGTCGACCAGGTTTCCGCCGCGAATGTGCGTTTAGTGGAGCAGGCAATTCGCGAACGCAGCCCCATTTTGCGAGAAATGCTTGATCAAGGCCAAATTGCCTTGGTGGGCGGGATGTATGATTTGAAAACCGGCCAGGTACAGTTTTTCGATAAATAAAAAACCGGCGGATTCTTTCAAATCCGCCGGTTTTAATTATTTAACCCAGGGTTTAAGCCATCAATTTCTTGCGGCCGGCCACAAAGGCCAAAGCGAGGAAACCAGCCAGTGAGGCCGCCATGGTGGGTTCAGGGGTGGCCAGCAGGCTGTTCACCGTGGCCGTTCCCACATTAATGGCGATGATCGTGTCATTAATGTCATGGTCTCCACCGCCCCACAAATCTTCAAAGGACAGGAACAAATAGGGGCTGTTGAGCTGCGGCACGGCGAAAAGGTGTGTGGTGAAGCCCGCCACGTGCTGGGTGAAGCCGTCCGAGTTCAACGATTCCTGCGTTGAGAAAGTGGAGGCCCAATAATTTTGAGCGCCGTTGGCCAGCAGGAAAAAGTCGAGTTTGGTGCCTTTGATGAATTTGCCGATATCCGTAAAATCACCGGGCAATAAAGGCTCCGCCGGACTGCGCACGCCCGCCACCGAGCCCCAATCATTGTAACCACTCGCACTGCTGGAGGCATCGGGGAAAATCAATTTGGAGTTGGGATCTTTGACCAAGTCCCAACTGCTCGAAGGGTCGGATTTACCCGGGGCCAGGGCATCAAAACCAATCGAATTGTGGTAAGCCGCACCTTCGTAAATAAAGGTCGCGGTCACATCCTGGGCGGTGGCCAGGACTATTTTGCTGGGATCAATCTCAAAACCGCTGCTCTTGGTATTATTATGGGATTCTGGGAATGCGCTCTTGATGAATTCCAGCGCCTGGGGCAAAACATTCGCATCAAAGTTTTTGGAGGCGGCATCAGAGCCCGCTTGCATCACTGTGCCAGCGGTAGGCAGGCTGTATGGTGCGGCTTTGGATTGGTAGGGGTCGGCAGTCTGGGCGTGGCTGCTCAGTGCCAGCACGGTCAGGGCGGAAATGGCGATCAAGTTTTTCATATTGTTTTGTTTTTTTAAAATTGTTTACTTACTTGCTGAACTATCTAGCAGGTCCCATGCCAACTGAACAAGGCTCGTTTTCTTCAGATTTTCACGGTTTTTAAGCCAAAGCGGCCCTCGTTGTTATTCGCATTGCAATTTTAAAATAAATACGCATTGCAAATGCAATGCTTGTGAGGGTTTTGCATTCCATTTGTGGTGACTTGGCCTGCCAGGGGGAACGCATCCCGAAGCCACCATACCATCCTTGCAAAAAAACCTGGCACCCTTTTCAAGGTACCAGGTTTTTATGGATTTAATCTTGGAATATTCCTGGGCTACTATTTAAGGAGTGGGTGAGAGAATGTAGAACCGGTTGGCTACCCCGGAATTGATGGTGTTGGTGAGATAAAACACCCCCCCCGGATAGACATTGGTTGCCACTCGCGTCCAATTTGCCAGCGGCAGCGCCAGGTTGGTGGTGGCCAGCACATAGTAGGTGCTGCCCGCAGCACCATTACTCACGCTTGAAACCAAGTTGTTGCCACTGACAACCGTCCCCAAAAACACGGGCGGCGCGCTCGAAATGATGCCGGACACGGTGACGCCGCCATCGGCGGACAGATGGTTGTTCCACGTGACGCCCGCGCCGCTCACGGTCAAAGCGTTCCCCCCTGCGACGAGGGCGCTGAACAGCGTGAAGGCGTCACCGACCTTCAGAGCGGGGCCGACGTTGGTGATGGTGATCGTGCCGGTTCCGGTGTTAGCCAACCCGCCGGTGACCGCCACCAGGTCGTTGGAGTGCGCCAGGGATTTGTTGACGCGGAAGAAACCGTTGCCACCCAACGTCAGACCCCCGTTCAAGGTGATCGTGCCGGGAATCAGACCGTTATCGCCCGCGCCAAGGGTGGCACCAGCCAACACCACCACCGGCCCGGCCACGGTGCCACTGCCCGCCAACAGACCTGCGCTATTGGTCAGGGTCCCCGTAAAGTCATTAATTCCATCCACATAAAGGCGGCCTGTGCCAGTTTTGGATAATCCATTCACGGTACTGGCCCCCAGTGTCTGGTTATAGTCCGTGATGTCGCCCGACAAAATCGTGTCGGCGGTGTTGTTCACTTGGATCACCCGGTTGGTGCCGCTCAAGTCCAGGACGCCCGCGAGCGTCAAGTTGTTGGCCCCGCCGATAATGAGTGGTGAGCCCAGGAGATTGGTACTGTAGCTGATGGGGTTGGCGACCGTCTGCGCCCCGCCCGAGGCAAACAAAGCCATGGTGGCAGCCCCCGTGTCAATGATCAGCGAACTGGTGCCCAGCGGCCCGGCATCAATCGTGGGCGGCGTGCTCGCCACGCTGCTGGCACCCACGCCAATGCTCCCGTTCGAGAGTTTGGTAATCCCGGAATAGGTGTTGGTGTTGTTCAACAGGGTGGTTCCGCCACCCGCATTTCGCCAAACCATCCCCGTGCCCGCGATGATGCCATTCCACATTTGGGTTCCGCTGATGTTGAATCCACCCAGTAACATGGTGCCGCCACCGTTAATGAGATTCAGGGGCAAGTTGAAGGTGAAGCTGGGGGCGGTGAACTCAGCATACGCAGTGGAGGCGTTCTTGGTGGTGATATTTTGCAGGGTCAATGATCCGCCCAGACCAGCAGGCGGGGCGGTGAGGACCAAGGGTTGGCCGCCGGGGCTGTTAATTCCGAGGACGCTGCCGTCGCCCGTTACCACAAGCGAGTTAGTAATCGTGATCAAGCCGGTTCCGGGCTCGTTCAGTTGACCGCCCGCCAGGGTGACCGGACCAAAGCCCAGAGCGACCGGGGAATTGATGGACACGATCCCATTGCTGATTACGATGCCGCCGGTTTGATTGTTGGCTATGTTCAGGCTCAGGCTGCCCACACTGTTCATCAAGATGGAGCCGGGTCCGGTCAAAGTCCCCCCGGTGAGCGAATAATTCTGGGTGCCGTCCACCTTGAGCAGGGCAGGGCTCAAATTGGCATTGGTCAAAATCACCGTGGGATAGGGCGAGGAGTCGTCCAAGGTCACATTATCACCGTAATTAAACACGTTCGTGCCATACCCCAGAGCGGGATTGAAATTCCAGTTGGTGGAGCTGGCCAAATCCCAGAGATTGGAAATGCCATCGCCGTACCAGACCAAATTGGCGGCCGCGTCCAGGGTCAGGGAGTTGGTGATCGAAACCACGCCATTCCCGCAACGATTCGCGACAATGACAAAATAACCTTTGGCCTTGGTGGCGGCATCAGCAACGGTGGCTGGCGAAATCACCAGGGTGGCGGTTTGGGAGCCCGAAATGTGGCCGCCATCCGTCAGGGCCACCCCATTACGGTACCATTGGTAGTTGAGGCCACTGCCCGATGAGTAGACCGTCATGGCCGCTAGGCCATTCGTTGCCACCACCACCGAGGCGGGTTGCGTGGCAATGTTTGGCAGGGCCAAAACGCTGATGGTGGCGTTGCCGCTCATCCAAGCGGATCCACCGGAGGTGGTGTTGGTCGCGAGCACTGTGTAAAGCGCGGTGGCATTCTGGCCGGTAAAGGATATGGCCGAGCCCGTGCCGGCCAGACTCGTCCCGTTGAAGACGCCGTTGGTGTAGAGGTTGTAAGTCAACCCGGCATCCGAGCCGCTCAAATTAATCGCGAAACTGTCACCCGCGCAGCCGGAACCACCACCAGACACAGCGTAGATTTTGCCGGGGGCTGCATTCGTTGGCGTTACGTCGGACCAGTTATAACCCACCCGGATTTCATCCAGAAAGAAAACCGAGGGGTTGGCCAGTTGAAAATAAGCCACGTTGCCAAAGGATGGCACGTTGGCGTTGTTGGTCGTGCTGATGTTCGGCGGCGGCACCAGGCTGTTGTTCCCCAGGGCGGTCGGGTCCAGCCACAAAGCCACTTCATCCGGTGCTCCAGGGTTGTATTTATAACGCAACACCACCAAATGCGTGTTGGAGGTGGTCATGGAATAGGTGGTGTTGGTTGCCGGGGTCAGCGAGTTTTTGGCCACCAGCAACTGGCCGCTGGCGTTGAAGTAAGCCACCGCGCCGCTTTGGTTGATAGTGGTGCCGGGCCCCAAACCCAAAAACGGCTCCGGGTAGGCGGCCGTGTTTGTGTAATATTGCACATTAATCAGGCACGAGGCATACAAGGTTTGTCCCGCCGTGATCGCCAGGGTGGCTCCACGATCCTTTGTGGAACTCGTATCCTTGTAATAAGAAACCAAGCCGTAGGATTGGGCGGTGGCATCGGTGTTAACCAGGCTGGGATATTGCAGGGCCGCATAACTTTGGACCCGGGCGCAGGAACTGCTGAGACTGTTGCCAATATTCCAAATAATCCCGCTGGTGCCGCCGCTGGTGCTCCCCGAGGCGGTGTAGCTGCCCAAGAACTCGCCGTTGACGTAAGTGCCGGGAAAGGGTTCGTAAAAGGGCAGGGTCGCCTGGGCACCAATCTGTTGCAGGCCGAGCCAGGCCAGAGCCAGACCGGCGACCGTTTGCAGGAGTGGCCGGTGTTTGCGGGCAAATAAAGGGTTGGGTTGGGTTGGGTTTTTCATAGGGGTTTTAGCTGAACATTGCTGGGCATGACCCTTGCCTCCAAGCGTTTTAGATTACCATCGTGTTGAGGCGACGATGTTAAAATCCGCCGTCGGTTCATCGGAATGAACATAAGTGCCATGGGTACAATGTCACTTTACCGGGGCGCTTCTTCGCCTTCAACCCAATATCTTGCAAAATGCTTTGAATTTTATGCACTTCGCGCTGGTTGGGGCGGTCCGCGTGGGTTCCGAATCCGCCAACTAACTCCCTGTACCAAAATTAACCCGAACTCCGAAATTAAAATGGCTGGGATGTGTCAAGATGTTGGAGCAGAAACACTTTGGAAAAATCGCAGACATACCCGCAGTGGTCTGGTGAGACTGCCTCGGCGCGCAGCGCGCATCCTTAAATGGGCAACTGCTTGGCAGCGGCTTGGGAAGCCAATTTTCCAAAGCGTTTATGCCCAAAAGATTGATGCAGACCGGCCGTTTTAATTTCGGAGTTCGGGATTAATACAATTGCGGCAGGGATGCGGAATTAACTCTCCGTGCAGCACCAAAATAATCGGTCCGATTGATGGAGGCTGGAACGCGATTGCCTCCGATCAACGCGGAGCGTTTAAGGAGGCTTTACCTCACAGGACCATCTGTCGCTCCGATTAACTTCTGAATGATTTATTGATCGGGCTTGAGCGACTCACTTTTAAGGTCATTTGCCGCAAATGCAAACTCCGCCACGACGCGCCCGGCAATCAAGTGCTCTTGAATGATTCGTTCCAGGACCGCCGGATTACAGGAGTGGTACCAGACACCCTCCGGATAAACCACGGCAATGGGACCTTGGGTGCAAACGCGGAGACAATTGGCGCGGGTGCGATATACCAAGGGCTCCGGCCCTGCCAGTTTCAACTCTTTGAGTCGTTGCTTGAGGAATTCCCAGGACGCGCGGCCCGCTTCGCGGGGGCAACATTTATCTTCCGTTGGGTCTGCACATAAAAAGATGTGGCGTTTGAACTGGGTCAGGCCCAGGGTGACCACCGCTTTTTGCAGTTCCAGATTCATGATAACAGGGTGGCTCGGGATGGTGCTGGAGGCGGCACACCCCGCGCGGGAGCGTGCCGCCTCGCAAAAACCGTGGCAAACTTTGGGAACGTCAGGACTTACAGTTTCGCGGCAATAAACTGCTCCAGCTTCATCGCGTCAGCATTAAACAACCGGATGCCTTCGGCGGTTTTTTCGGTGGCCATCGCGCTCTCGTTGAAGAGCCAGCGGAATTTCTTCTCGTCCAGCGGGGTCTTTTCCAGGCTGCTGGCCCGGGCTATTTCCGGACTCAATTTGCGAACCACCGGGGCCGTGCCTTTTTGCAATTCTGCCAGCAGGGCGGGGCTGATGGTAAGTAAATCGCAACCCGCCAGTTCCAGGATTTCTCCCACATTGCGGAAACTTGCGCCCATCACTTCGGTGGCATAATCAAATTTTTTGTAATACGCGTAAATTTCCTGCACCGACTTCACGCCGGGATCCTCGGCCGGGGCAAAATCCTTTTTCTCCTTGGCCTTGTACCAGTCCATGATCCGGCCGACGAAGGGGGAAATCAGTTTGACGTTGGCCTCGGCACAGGCAATGGCTTGGGCCAGGGAAAACAGGAGGGTGAGATTGCAGTTGATCCCCTCGCGCTGGAGGACTTCCGCAGCGCGGATCCCCTCCCAAGTCGAGGCGATTTTAACCAGAATCCGTTCCCGTCCAATCCCCTGTTTCGCATACAAATCGATAAAATGACGACCCTTGGCCACCAAGGCGGCAGTGTCAAAGGACAGGTTGGCATCCGTTTCCGTGCTGACCCGGCCCGGCACGATCTTCAAGATTTCAGTGCCAAATAAAATGAGCAAATCATCCATCACCCGGCTCACCAGTTGGGAGCCGGCGGCTTTGCCTTGGTTGTCCTTAATCGCTTTTTCCAGAATAAAGGCATACTCCGGCATCAAGGCGGCCTTGAGAATCAGGGAAGGATTGGTCGTGGCATCGCGGGGGGCGAATTGCTTCAGCGTGGCAAAATCCCCGGTGTCCGCAACCACCGTGGTGAATTGCTTGATTTGTTCCAGTTGCGTTTGGTCAGCAGTACTCATATTAAAATCAGGTTTAACAATTACGCCTAGCAGCATTACCCAAGACCATGCCCGTGGCAATCCTCAAACAGCAACCCGCCAAAACACCCTTCGTCGCTTGACTCGATTGGCCGCGTCTCATATTGTGAAAACATGAGGCCATGTGCACGTTCATGCGCTTTGGGGTTGTTCATGTTAGCGGGTCTGGCCCTGGCCGGAATGGCTGCCGCCCCGGTACGCATGGATTACATTGAGGGCGATGTCATTGTCACTTTTAAACCATCGGCCACCCTGACAGATTCCCGGCAAGCGCTGGCGGGTCATTCCCTCGTCTTGACCAAACATTTTTCCGAACTCTCCCGGCATTGGGGCCGGCAATTTGGACTTGTTCATCAATCTGGCCGCACAACGGCCTCGTTAATTGCTGAATTAAGCCGCGATCCCCTCGTGGAACGCGTGGAAACCAACTACTTGCGCTGGGTGACCAGCGTGCCCAATGACACTTTTTTCACCAACCTCTGGGCATTGCGCAATCAGGGGCAGTCCGTAAATGGCACGGTGGGAACCGCCGGGGCGGACACCCGCTTTATCCCAGCTTGGGCCCTGGCCCGCCCCACCACGAACCCCGTGGTGGTGGCAGTGATCGATACCGGGGTGGATTACACCCATCCCGATTTGGCTAGCAATATGTGGACCAATCCCGGGGAAATTTCCGGCAATGGGGTGGATGATGATGGCAATGGGTTTGTGGATGACTATTACGGCTATGATTTTGCCGATGGTCAGGCCAACCCGACCGATTCTGGTTTTCACGGCACCCATGTGGCGGGCACCATCGCCGCCCTCGGCAATAACCACGTCGGGGTCATTGGGGTCAATTACCAGGCCCGCATTATGGCCCTGCGGGTTTCCAGCGATGGCAGCAGCATTTCCAGCAGTGCGGAGATTGAGGCCATTTCCTACGCCACCACGATGAAACAACGGGGGGTGAACCTGGTCGCCATCAACGCCTCCTTTGGCGGGGGCGGTTATAGCAGCACGGAGTTGGCGGCCATTCAAAGCGCCGGTAACGCGGGGATTATTTTTTGCGCGGCGGCGGGCAATAGCACGAATAATAACGATACCGCCGCCTTTTATCCTGCGAATTACCGGCTCTCCAATATGATTGTGGTGGCGGCTTCCGATCAAAATGACGCCCTGGCCTATTTTTCCAATTATGGCGCCACCACGGTGGATTTGGCGGCCCCGGGTGTTAATATTCTGTCCCTGCTCCCCGTCGCCCAGGCGGGTCTCCGGTCGCAAGTTTTGCAGGGAGCCAGCACCTATACCGGCAATGCCCTTACTTATTCCGGCGGCACCACCGGCATTACGGGCACGCTTTATTATTGTGGCTTGGGCTATCCCACGAATTTCCCGGCCGGCAAGACCAACTACATCGCGTTAATCCAACGGGGCACCCTCTATTTTTCCGATAAAGTAAATAATGCCATGGCGGCCGGAGCGCGGGCGGCGGTTATTTATAATAATGCCAGCGGGCTGTACTCGGGCACCCTGCAGACTTCCAACAATTGGATACCGGCGATTGCCCTGTCCCAAGCCGATGGCCAGGCGGTGTTAACCAATGTGCCAGCCACGGTGATTAATGCCCCCGATCCCGCCAATATTTACCAATATCTGGATGGCACCTCCATGGCCACCCCGCAGGTGGTGGGGGCCGTGGCCTTTGCCGCCCAGAATTTTCCCGCCGACACGGTGGCCCAGCGAATCGCCCGCATTCTGTCGAATGTGGATGCCGTGCCTGGCCTCGCCGGCCGGGTGCACACCGGCGGCCGGTTGAATCTGCAGCGCATCGTGGATGCCGATCAAAACGGTCTGCCCGATTGGTGGGAGTTGCAATATTTTGGTCATCTCACCGGCACCAGCACGAATGCGGACCCTGACCATGATGGCCTGGGCAACCTGGCTGAATGGCTGGCGGGCACCAATCCTACCAACGCCGCTTCGGTGCTCCGGCTTAACCTGGCGGCTGTCCCTAAGACCAACGTGGTAAATCTCAATTGGCCAAGCGTGGCGGGCAAAGTCTACCAACTGGAAAGCACCACCAATCTGGCCAAAACGCCGTTTGCTCCCTTTCTCACCAACCTCTCCGCCTCCGCCCCAACCAATTTCGTCACGGATACCAACGCGCGTCCCGATCGCGCCCGGTTTTATCGGGTGGGTGTGGTGGCGCAGTGATTGGTGGTTCCGTCCATGGAATATGGCAGTTCGGCGGAGCGGCTTGCTTATGCTTTCCAAACCTGTCCCGGCACCACGGTAACCGCCGCCATGGCATTGCGGGTATCCACAATCAGCGAAGCCCAGGCGGCCAGTTCCTGGCGATTCATCGCGTCATGCGCCGTGGCGATTAAAACCGCGTCAAAGCTGGCCAGCGTTTTCTGATCCCACGGGACCGAGCCTGTCCCGGCCCAATGCGCATGCATCCGGCTGGGCCGGATTACCGGGACATAGGGATCATGATACGCCACGCTGGCCCCGACATCATCCAGGAGATCCATCAGCCGGTAGCTCGGGGACTCACGGTCATCGTCCACCTCCGCTTTGTAGGCCAGCCCCAGCACCAGCACCCGGCTGCCGCGCAAGGTTTTTTGACGCGACTTCAACGCCAGTTCCACCTGGTCCACCACGCGTTGCGGCATGGCGGTATTCACCTCCCCTGCCAGTTCCACGAAACGGGTTTCCTGACCAAATTGGCGCGCCTTCCAGGATAGGTAAAACGGATCAATCGGGATGCAATGGCCGCCCAACCCCGGGCCTGGGTAAAAGGGCATGAAGCCAAAGGGTTTGGTTTTGGCCGCGGCGATCACCTCCCAGATGTCGATGTCCATTGCTCCGTAAACCCCTTTCAATTCATTCACCAGGGCGATATTCACACTGCGAAAAATATTCTCCAGTAATTTGGTGGCCTCGGCGGTGCGGCAATTGGCCACCGGCACCAGAGTGCGGATAACACGGCCGTACAATTCCATTGCCGCCGCCTGGCAGGCTGGCGTGTAACCGCCGACTACCTTGGGAATTTCCGCCACCTGGCTGGCCGGATTGCCCGGGTCTTCCCGTTCCGGGGAGTACGCCAGGTGAAAATCGGTTCCGGCGCGCAACCCGGACCCGCTTTCCAGCACCGCCCGCAACTCGTCCTCCGTGGTGCCCGGATAGGTCGTGGATTCCAACACCACCAGGGTGCCGCGTTGCAAATAAGGCGCAATCGCCTGGCCGGTTTGCAGCACATAAGACAAATCGGGTTCCCGATTGCGCTTCAGGGGCGTGGGCACACAAATCAACACGGCCGCCACCTCGCGCACCCGGGCAAACTCTGTGCTCGCCGAAAAACTGCCCGCCAGCACCAGCTCCGCAATCCGGGCGGCGTCAATATGCCGGATGTAGCTGTGCCCGGCATTGATCGCGTCCGTCTTGGCCTGGTCAATGTCCAGCCCCAGCACCGGCACGCCGCAGCGGGCAAATTGCAGGCACAAGGGCAGGCCGACATAACCCAGGCCAACGATCGCGATGGTCATAACATGAAAATCTTTGCCCGGCAGCATGCCCCAGCCAGCCAGCCGTAAAAAGAAGTTTCTGAGCGTACATGCCATTTGCCTTTTCGCCCGCAGTAGCGCAACTTGCTCCACCAATGAAATGTCATTCGCATGCGGTAGATGCCATCGGCGTCTGCGCCTACTGCGGTCGCGGGGTTTGTGCCAATTGTGCAGCGGCAAGTGCCGACGTGCCACGGCTGGTTTGCTCGACCGCTTGTGCCACTGCCTTGACGCGCGCGGACAAGGCCATGGCTTCCATTCTGCGCAAAAGCGAGCAAAGTGCCCGCGCCAGTTCCTATTACAGTTATTTGTGTGCCGCCCTCTCGACCGGCGGGGCCATCGGGGCGGTTTACTATTTGCCCCATCCCTACCTGATCGCGTTCACGAGCGCCTGTGCCCTGATTTTTCTGGCCTCGGGCTATTGGTACGGTCGGATTGCCCGTAAACAGAGCATTTGATTTTACCTGTGCGTCTGGCGGCCTACCAATGCAGTGCCGCCCGGAACTGGGGTTCCAATTCCGCCGCGATGGCCTCATGATCCGCGCGGGTCGGATGCCCATTACCAGGAATGCCGGCATAATGGCTGACCGCCGCCAATTGTACCCCGGGTTCTTTGATGGCGGCGGCAATTTCCATCAGGTAAGCGTGCAGCACCGTGCGCTTGGGGATGGCCCCGGGGGCATCCATCAGCATCGGGGAATCCAGCAGAAAAATCCGCGCTTGGGGCGAGTCGCGCCGGATTTTGCGGATGAATTCCACGTAGGCATTCACAAATTCTTTCTCATCGGGCACTCCCTGGCTGAAATCATTGGTGCCCAAACAAATGGCGATGGCGTCGGGTGCGTAAGAATTCTGCCGCCACAAACAGGAGGGATCATCCGGCAGCGCCAGTTCGTAAAACTGCGGGGCATTGTTGATTTTGCGAATGCCCTGCCAGTCACGAATGACTCCGCGGCCGCCGTAACTGACCAGCACACATTGGGCGTTCAGTCGTTTGGCCAGCAGTTTGCCGTAGGATAAGCGGGCATTGGACGTTTCGTCGCCGTGCGCCGTCTTGCCGGTCAGGGGATCATTGGGCCGGATGTCCAGTGCCGCGCCGCAAGTTATGGAATCGCCGATGAACATCAATTTGCGCTCGGGCAGGGCTGGGGGATCCAGCAAGGCCCCTTCCGGCCCCAGCACGAATCCGCGGATTTCACAAGTTCCCTGCCAGCTTTCCGAACGCCGCGTGATTTCCAGGAGGTGATCCGCCGCTGCCGGTTCCTCAAGTAACCGATATTCTCCTTCGCCCGCCTGCGCCCGCAATCGCACTGGCTCCGCGCCGTCGACCCCCACATCAAAATAAACCTCATCGGAACTGGCTTTCACGCGCATGGCCAGTTCCCGACTGTGCGCGCGAAAATGCAGGGTCGTGCCCGTAAAGCCCAACCGCACCGAACCATCCTCCGTGGCCGCATAACGGCCCTCAATGACGATTCCCGGATTGGTGGACGGAACCAAACGGGTGACCGGCGAGTCGGCTTTGACTTCGAGGGCCAGCAGGCTGGCGGCAAGCAAGAGTGGTAGTGTGATTTTCATTTTTTAATGGTTTGGATTTACATGCCCGCCGGGCTTTTGGGGGCGCGCTCAATACCCCCCGGTGCCCAGTTTGCCGGAGCCGGCCATCGCTCCCGGTCCATCCGGTTCGGACGTCGCTCTTCGCTGGTATTCGTCCAGCATCGCCGCCGTTGCGGTCGCGCCGCAACGCGAAGCCCCCAGGTCCCGCACTTTGAACAACCCATCCAGGTCGCGCACCCCGCCCGCAGCCTTGACCTGCACCCGCTCCGAAACACTGGCGCGCATCAGCGTCAGATCATGTTCGGTCGCCCCCTGATAATGATAAGTGCCATCCGCCTGTTTGACAAAGCCGTAGCCCGACGAGGTTTTTACCCAGTCGGCACCGGCGCGCTCGCAAAGCTGGCAGAGCTTCTGCTTTAGCTCATCGCTGCTCAAACCGGCGCCCCCCTTCGTGAGGTAGTCATTTTCCAGAATGACCTTCACCCGGGCACCGTGCTGGTGGGCTTCCTCGCAAACCGCGCGCACGTCCTGCTCCACATAATCCCAGTCCCCGGAGAGCGCCTTGCCGACATTAATGACCATGTCAATTTCCCCGGCCCCGTCCTGGCAGGCCAGTTGGGTTTCAAAACGTTTGGACTCAGTCGTTGAACTGCCATGGGGAAAACCAATCACCGCCCCGACGAGCACACCCTTGCCTTGCAGCAATTCGGCCGCCCGCTTCACGGCGTAAGGCTTGATGCACACGGAAGCCACCCCATAGCGTGCCGCCAACCGGCAGCCATGCTCTAACTCCGCGTCGGTCATCGTGGGGTGCAACAGCGAGTGATCGATGGTTTTGGCCACTTGCTCATAGGTATATTTCATAGTCATGTACCGTGGTTTTTGCCAGCTGGTGTAAAGGTCCCCGCTGAGTATTGCGCTTCCCGGCGGTGCGGCTGCATCGGGACTTGCCCGTGGCAAGCATGCGATAGACCTAATGGATTCATACGCTAGTTTAGAGTTTCAGCTCCGGCCCGGCAGTCCCCTAAATTGACTACGTGCCCGCCCGTGCGGATGGCCGGATCCCGGCCAGGGTTGAAATCATGGCTCAATCGACGCAGTAATTCACCGGCCAAAATATTCCAAACCGGGCGGGGGATAGTTTTTGGCCGTGTCATCCAGCACCAGCACCCAATCCGGGCCTTGGGCCGGGCTGCGAAACGCGTGCGGGTTGCCACCCGGAAGTTCCCCGATCAAGGTTCCGATGCCCGTGCGCGGGTCATACCACCACGCACGAATTTGTTGCGCCTTTAACCGGGCCAAATCAATCGTCGCCGGCTGGTCGTTGGCCGGAAAATAAATGAAAGCATAAGTTCCTTCGCGGTCACGGGTGGCTTGCAGGTGCCAGCCTCCTTTGCCAGCGTCGCCGCCGACGAGCGTCTGGTCGGGAATGCGCGCAAAGAACGGGCGCGATTCGATCAACTGCCGCAAATATCCCATCTGCCTGCCTGCGGGAGAAAACAGGGCACTCCGCCAATCCCGGTCCGCATGATTGATGACTTCCGCGCCGGATCCGGCAAATTGCCAGACGGCATGATTGCCGTACGTCACGCCACAGGCACCGGCAAACACGGAACGGTACGTTTGCTTGCGCGCGTCATGATCGCGAAAATAACCGTTCGCCGGGTCCCACTGCGGCCAGGGATTATATGGGTGGTCTTCATAGTTGGGCTCCAGATCCAGCGTGGGCTTTGCCGGGGTTACTGCCCAATCCTCGGCCACCCAGTCCCAAACCGGTATGTCATGTCCTCCCCCATGACCGCTCTGCATGCCATTCACTGAAAGCCAGGAGGCCCCGGCCAAAAAGCGGGAGGTGCGATAGGTGCCCGCCTGTGGATGGTACAAGATGAGCGGGGCATTGCCCTGGCCTTCCGCCAGTCCGCTGGCGAAGGCCGCCCAGACCGGGGTCCAGTCATAATCCGCCGGAAAACCGGCGGCGGCGGCGGGAATCTGCGGCCACTCATTCGGTCGGGCCCCATCCAGTTTTGCGGGGCGGTCGCCGCCTAGTATCCAAATCACATTCCCTCGGCCCCGCAACCGGTGGCCCAAATAATCGGCATACCCGCGCACGAGGGGCAGATTGTCCTTCCGGAAAATCCGGGGACCCATCCCCCAGGGAGCGGTGAGTTGATCGCCCCAAGCGGGGAGCAGGGCCACGTACAAACCCACGGTGGCCGCCTCCTCCGCCAGCGCCACCACCCGGTCAAAAAAACGGTCGTTCGGCCGGGCGGGATCGCCGCCAATGAATGGTAATTCGCCGAGGGCATTCGTTTCCGTAATCCCGTCGTTCTCGTCCAGCACCATCATTTGCACCACGGTGAACCCTTGGCGCGCCCGGGTATGGAGATAATAACTGGCATCCGCCGGCGACAGGCAATGAATCACTTTCCAGCCGGTGTCGCCGAGCCAGAAAAAGGGCCGGCCATCCGCCGTTTCTAAATAATGCCCCGCCGGGTGAACGCGGAGAGCGGGTAACGACCTGAATTCGGGGGGCGCCGTTTCATTGATCCCGGCCCAGGCGGCCAACACCGTTCCCAGGGTGAGCAGGATGGTTAGGCTGGCCAGTGGGTTGAACCTGGGCTTCATATAATTTGGAGTACCCGCCGATTTAATGGTTAATTTAAAACCAAGTCGAGGGGAATTGCATCCGTGGAATTCGATCGTGGCATCCTGGTCGACTACTAGCACTGCTAAATTTTTAAGTTGTAATCCCCCCGCTTTAAGCGCTCACTTAAATCGCCGGCTATGCTGCAAGTCAAAGATACCCTCCGCGCCACGGTCCGCCTGAGTTTCGACGGCCGGGTGGAAAAGACCTACCACGGGTCCGACGCCCAGCTGCGCTACGACAACGAGGTGCGCGTATTACGGCACCTGGAGCAACGTGGTTGCCATTTCGTACCCCGCCTGTTGGAAGCCGATCCGGCAAAATTGCGGATCATCACCACCAATTGCGGCACCCGGGTAAATCATCTGGATGAGGAGCGTCGTGCCAGTTTGTTTGCCGAGTTGCTGCCCTACGGCGTGCGCCATGACGATCCGGACATGCGCAACGTCACGTACCGCCAGTCCGATGGACGCTTCTGTTTGATTGATTTTGAATTTGCCACCCTGTTGCCGGAGGCCAAATAATCATCCATGCCCAAGACCAAAGCTGCCTGCCCCAAAACCGCTCCCACCCTGCACTGGGATGGCATGACTGATCGCGGGCGGGTGCGGACCAATAATGAGGATGCCTTCCTGGGGTTGAAGTTTGATGCCACGAAGGTGGAGCATCTGGGCAAAATTGGGGAGGCGGACACTGGTAATGCAGACTTTGCCTTTGCGGTGAGTGATGGCATGGGCGGAGCCATGGCCGGCGAGTATGCCAGCCGGATTGCCGTGGATAAAATTACCACCCTGTTGCCGCACGCCTTCCGCCGCCCCGAACGCCGGTCCATGGCCGAAGCCGGTGGGGTGCTCACCGAATTATTCCGGCAGGTTCATCGGGCACTCAAGTACCTGGGCAGTTCTTACGATGAATGTGCGGATATGGAGGCGACGTTGAGCCTGTGCTGGTTTACCCCGGGCCGCATGTATTTTGGCCATGTGGGCGACAGTCGTATTTATCACCTGCCCCAGGCGGGTGGTATTCACCAATTGAGCCAGGATGATACTTACGTGGGCTGGCTCTTTCGGGAAGGGAAAATGAATGAACGGGAAGCCCGCACCCATCCCCGCCGGAATGTCCTCCAAAAGGCCCTCGGCGGTGGCAATCAGTTTGTGGACCCCCAGGTGGGTTCCATTGCCCTTGCCCCTGGCGATCAATTTCTGCTGTGTACGGATGGGTTGGTGGAGGGGTTGTACGATCACTCACTGCTGGAATTGTTGCGTGCCTCGCCGGCTCCAGCGCTCCCACCCAATCCAGCGCGCCGCCTGGTGGAAACCTCCATTACCCGGGATGGTCGCGACAACGTCACCGCCCTGGTGGTTGAAGTGCGTTGATGCGGCTACCCGGCTGACTGGCGGTCTGCCGCTGTGGATCCCTTGGCCCCCCATTGGATTTTCCACACGATCCCCCCAAAAAAGCCAAAACGCCGGTGGCGACTTCCGTCAACCACCGGCGTGATGATTCAACTCTAAGGCTTAGCTGTGGTAGCCTTCTTCGCCGTGTTCGGCAATGTCCAGACCGGCCACTTCAACTTCTTCCGTCGGACGCAGACCGACCAGCGCCTTGGTGATGTAAGCAATGATGATCGTGCTGGGGATAACCAGGGCCAGGGTGATCCCGACCGCCTTGAGCTGTTCCCAGAGCAACGGTTGGAACAGGCTGTCCGTCACGTACGCCTTGAGGTTGGTGGCGAGGTTGGCATTGGCCACATTACGCGCCAGCATGCCTGTCATGATGGCTCCCAACGTACCGCCAACGGCATGCACCCCGAAGGTGTCCAGCGCGTCATCATAACCGAACCAGCCCTTGACTTTGAACACAAAGAACCAGGGGATGATACCGGCGGCGACCCCGATGGCGATGGAGCCCTGCGGCGTGACGAAACCGCAAGCCGGGGTAATGACCACCAGCCCGGCCACGGCACCGGAACAGAAACCCAGAACGCTGGGCTTGCCCTTGACGATCCATTCGATCATGGGCCATACGAAGGAGGCGACCGCAGTGGCAATGGTCGTAGTGGTGAAGGCATTGGCCGCCACGACGTCAGCCGCGACCGCCGACCCCGAGTTGAAACCGTACCAACCCACCCAGAGCATGCCCGTGCCGATGTAGCACAACACGATGCTATGCGGCGCGAAGTTCTCTTTGCCAAAGCCCACGCGCTTGCCCAAAATCAAGGCGAGCACCAGGGCCGTCCATCCGGAAGTCATATGCACCACCGTACCACCGGCGAAGTCAATGGCCTTGATTTTCGCATTGGCATTCCACACGCCGTTCATGATGCCGTTAATACCCCATACCATGTGGCCTTGGGTGAAATAAACTATGAACATCCACAGGGTCATGAATATCAGAATGGCGGAGAATTTCATGCGCTCGGCGATACTGCCAATGATCAGTGCCGGGGTGATGATGGCAAACATCAGCTGAAACATGGCAAACACGTTTTCTGAAACCCAATAAGAGTAATTGGAATTCGGCGCCGACGTCACATTTTTCAGCATGAAGTCGATATTCGGACTGCCGACAATCCCGTTGATCACGTCTTCCTTGGCCGCCGCTCCCGTACCGGCAAAAATCTGGGAATAACCGCAGATCACCCACAGGATGGTTACCAAACCGGTGATCAAAAAGCATTGGGCCAGCACGGAGAGCACATTCTTTTTGCGCACCAAGCCGCCGTAGAAGAGCGCGAGACCGGGCAGGGTCATGAATAACACCAAAGCCGTGCTCGTGAGCAGCCAGGCATTATGACCAGGACCGGGGTTCCCGATGATGGCCGTGGTGGCGGTCTGGGTTCCATTGGTGTCCTTCAGCGGAGCGGTTGGATCAGTGTTGGCAATGTAAGCCTCCAAAGCCGCGACGCGTTGATCCATGGTGCCGGTCGGCAGGGGGGCCGGCGTGGCCGGAGCCGCAGTCGTGGCAGCAGCCACCGCATTAGTGGCCGCAGCGGCCATATTCGTGTCGTCCGCGCGCAGGTTCAAAGCGCCAAAAGCTGTGGCGGCCAGCAATGCCAGGGTTAAAAAATGTCTTTTCATGTGTTTATTGTGAGTGAGGTTCAAATGGGGTTGGGGTTTAAACAGCCGAATCACCTTTTTCTTCCGTGCGAATGCGAATGGCTTGTTCCACATTGGAAACAAACACCTTGCCGTCGCCGATCTTGCCGGTTTTCGCCGATTTGATAATGGCGCTAACAGCGGCGTCCACTTGGGTGTCGGTGATCACGAGTTCAATTTTGATCTTGGGCAGGAAATCCACGGTGTATTCGCTGCCCCGATAAATTTCGGTGTGGCCTTTTTGACGGCCGAAGCCTTTAACCTCGCTAACCGTCATGCCTTCGATGCCGATTTCGCTCAGGGCGTCTTTGACTTCTTCCAGTTTGAATGGTTTTATGATTGCTTCAATTTTCTTCATATTTATTTCATTTTATTTTGAGCTGCGTCTTACCGGGCCAATCTTGCGTCCGGTTTCCCGGCGCAACTCACATACGCCGGCCGGGCGGATGCACACTACCCAGCTTGTGATGGCTGTAATTGGCACTAGAAGTCCGAAGCAAGATGGATGCCAGTTGATTGATTTCAGGTTAAATTCTTAAAATCGTCCATTTTCCCCCGCAAATCGCCACCATCTGTGACCTTAGAAATCATTCGACGAAAACTCACTCTGTTCGATTTTGTCCACTTACATTATAATTGGCCAGTTGAGCGGTGTCCAAAAAGCACCATCCTAATGCTGCTTGAGGGCTGAAACGTGGCTAAAATGCTGCCGGTACGTCAGTTAGTTTGGACCGTGGCAGGAGAGACGAGGACGCTGATTTTAAAAGGCGAAATGAAATGGTCGGAGCGACAGGATTCGAACCTGCGACGTCTTGGTCCCAAACCAAGTGCTCTAGCCAGGCTGAGCTACGCTCCGACTGCTGGTATCATCCCATGATTTTCGGCGTAAGCAATATAAATATGGTCGCGATGCGGATTCGGTTGGCTCGGGGGGCGGAAACCAGTGGGCCGGCCGGCAAACTCAAGCCCGCCGCCGGCACTTTGGGATTTCTTTGCCGGGGTGGAAGGGCTAGGTTAGCGGGGCATGAAGGGAATCATTTTAGCCGGCGGCACGGGCTCGCGGCTGTTTCCGCTCACCCTGGTGGCGAGCAAACAGTTGCAACCGGTGTATGACAAGCCCATGATTTATTATGCCCTCACCACGTTGATCGAGGGGGGCATCCGCGAGATTTGCCTGATTTCCACCCCGGGGGAACTGCCGCGTTTCCGGCAATTGCTGGGGGACGGCCGGGCCTGGGGACTGGCCATCGAATATCGCGAACAAGCCCGGCCGGCCGGCATCGCCCAGGCGTTCCTCATTGCCGAGTCCTTTGTGGGCACCGGCCCGGTGGCCCTGATTCTGGGGGATAATATTTTTTACGGGAGTGACACCCTGCAGCGGGCGGTGGCGGAGTTTCGGTCCGGGGCCACACTCTTTGGGTATCATGTGCAGGATCCCGAGCGTTATGGGGTGATTGAGTTTGATACTGACGGCCGCGCCATCTCCATCGAGGAAAAGCCGCGCACGCCCAAGAGCAATTACGCCGTCCCGGGCTTTTATATTTATGATAATTCCGTGCTGGCCATTTGCCGGGGGCTGCAACCCTCCGCCCGTGGGGAACTGGAGATCACGGATGTGAACAGCACCTATCTCCGCCGCGGGGACTTGCGGGTGCAGCGCCTGCCCCGGGGCTTCGCCTGGCTGGATGCGGGCACCAGCAGCAGCCTGCACGAGGCGAGTGCGTATGTGCAGACCATTGAAAAGCGCGCAGGCATTAAGATCGGGTGCCCGGAGGAGGCGGCTTACGCCGCCGGTTTTCTATCGCTGTCCGAGCTGGCCGCGCTCACCCGGCAAATGCCCCGGTGCGAATACCGGGATTATCTTGAAAACCAGGTCCTCGCCGAGGCCCAACCATCTATCCCCACGCCATGATCTTATTATTGGGCGGCACCGGCTATGTGGGCCAGGCGTTTGTGAGCGAACTGCGCCAGCGCCAATGGGAGTTCCGGGCGCTCTCCCGGCACGAACTGGATTACACCCGCTTTGACGTGCTGCTGCCCTTGCTGCGCTCCGTGATGCCCCAGTTTGTCATTAATGCAGCGGGTTACACAGGCAAACCGAATGTGGATGCCTGTGAACAGGACAAAGGCGGGACCATTGCCGGAAATTTGCTACTGCCCCAAACCATCGCCCAGGCGTGCAGTGTGGCCGGGGTGCCGTGGGGGCATGTTTCCTCGGGTTGCTGTTATGCCGGTGCCAAAATCCCCACCGCCGAGGGCTGGCAGGCGGTAAAAGACCTCATGTCCCCCGCCGGCCGGGCCGTGCTGGCCACCGCGCCCGAAAATATCCAGGGTTATGCCGAGACGGACCTGCCCAACTTTTGTTTCCAAGATCCGCCCTGCAGTTTTTACAGCGGCACCAAGGCCCTGGCGGAAGCCGCCATCAGCGGGCTGGGCAGCAGCTACATCTGGCGGATGCGCATTCCCTTTGATGAAGTGGACAGCCCCCGGAATTATCTCAGCAAAATCCAGAATTACCCCCGGGTTTATGAAAACGTGAATTCCATCTCCCACCGGCGCGATTTCGTGCGGGCGTGCCTGGATTTATGGGAGCGGCGCGCGCCGTTTGGCACGTATAATGTCACCAATCCCGGTTTTGTCTCCACGCATCAGGTGGCGGATTTGATCCAGGCCCGGCTGAAACTGACCCGCCCCTTGGAATACTGGTCCAGCGATGAGGAATTTTACCGGCTGGCCGCCAAAACCCCCCGGTCCAATTGCGTGCTGGATGTTTCCAAGTTGCTGGCCACGGGCGTCAAACTGCGGCCGGTCATGGAGGCCCTGGAGGATTCGCTCCAGCATTGGCAGCCCGCCCAACCGTGGAATTTAACGGAGCCATGAACTTGTTGATCACCGGCGGAGCGGGCTTCATTGGCTCCAATCTCATTCACCAGCTCATCGACGAGCCGGTCATTCAAACGCTCGTGAATCTGGATTGCCTGACTTACGCCGGCCACTTGGAGAACCTGGCGGCCGTGGCGGGACACCCCAAGTATGTCTTTGAACGGGTGGATTTGCGGGACCAGCCGGCGGTGCATACCGTGGTGGAGCGCCACGCGATTACCCATGTCCTGCATCTCGCCGCCGAGTCGCACGTGGACCGCTCCATCAGCGGGCCGGGTGATTTTATTCACACTAATGTGGTGGGCACCTTCCATTTGCTGGAAGCCTGCCGGGCAGTGTGGGGACCGGATTACACCGGCCGCCGTTTTCATCATGTCTCCACGGATGAAGTGTATGGTTCGCTGGGGCCCGCGGGACGATTCTCCGAAACCACCGCCTACGCGCCAAACTCGCCGTATTCAGCCAGCAAGGCGGCCAGCGACCTGCTGGTGCGGGCCTATCATCATACGTATGGACTGCCCACAGTCATTACCAATTGCTCCAACAACTACGGGCCTTACCAGTTTCCGGAAAAATTAATTCCGGTGGTGATTCAAAGCGTGCTGGCGCGCCGCTCCATTCCGGTCTATGGCGATGGCCTGAACGTGCGCGACTGGCTTTACGTGCGCGACCATGCCACAGCCTTGTGGACCGTGTTGCAACGGGGTCGGGTGGGGGAGACCTACAATATCGGTGGCCATAATGAATGGAACAATTTGGCCATCGTGCAGCTCATTTGCGACCTGGTGGATGAACTGGCCCCGGCGCTGGGGGGCGGTTCCCGCCGGTTGATCACCTTTGTGACCGACCGTCCGGGCCATGACCGGCGCTATGCGATTGATGCTGGAAAACTGGAGCGCGAACTGGGCTGGCGCCCGGCGCACCAGTTTGAGCAAGGACTCCGCGAAACCATTCAATGGTATCTGGCCAATCAAGCCTGGGTGCGCACGGTGTTGCCGACCGCCCCGGTTTAAGGGGGAGTATGGTGGGGCGGGGAGCACCCACCCAACCCGCTCGCTTGGGCTGGGGGGGATTCCAGCGCCTTGGGCCTCCGGGTTGGGCTGCTTAGGAAATCCTATTCAAACACCACCAATGAATCCAAAACCGCTATTTCAGAAAATAGGGCAAGATGCCTTCGGGGGAGCGGTGGTTTTGCCGGGCCAATTCTTGAATGCTCTGGGTGGGGCTGATGGTCTGGAGCCCGTCGCTTTGCATCTGGCCAAAAATGGCATTCACATCTTTGCCGAACACTTTGGCCACATCCGTCGCGCTGGCCTGGGCCAGTTTGCCGAGCACTTCCCGGGGATTGAAATTTCCCTCGCGCCGTGATTTCTGGGACCCCAACGCGAAGGGTCCAAACGCCGCGAGGGCGATCACCGCCACCACCGGAACAAGCAGCAGCCGCACCCGGCCGTCCCGCATATATTTTTGCAGCGGCTGCCAGTTTTGCAGCATGTGCAAGATGGCGGCCACCACCATCGCAACGCCAAGCCAGCCGTGGATATGCTCCAGTACGGGGTTTTTGAAAAAGAACTGAAATATAACTCCGGTCACCCCCACCACGAGGAAGGTGAAGCCCACGGTGGAAGTGATGTATTTGCGATATCGATTCATAAAATAGTAATCAATTCTACAATGGTCCGGGGCAGGGGTGAAATTCAAATCCACCGGCTGAACCCGGCCGGGAGCCAGGATCAAGACTGGAATGGTTTTACGGCCCGCCCCCGCCACCACCCGCCGTGCCACTGCCTGCATTTGCACTGTTTCCTGTGCTGCTGCTGGAAGTGGTGGCGCTGCCATTTTTCGTGGCGCGTTGTTGGAGCGCGCTGGTTTGGGCGGAATTTGCCGTGGTTTGGGAGTCGCTGTTGCCCGCGAAAAGACCTTGCAACTCGGTCAGGACCTGGTTCGGATCCCCGTGGTCCAAATGATACACAAAGACTTTTTGGTCGCGTGCCGAAGGCCTGTCCAGGCTGTCCATCACTCGCGCAATCTGCCGCTGCAACTCCGGTGGCGCGCTGACCACCACCGCAGAGAGTCGCGCATCGGCTACGACGTTCACTTGCAAGGCGGTTTTGGTGCGTTCAGGCTGGCTCGTCCTTGCCGTGGTCTCACCAGGTGTCCCGGGGAAATCACCTGGACCACCAGGCACATTCAAGGGGAGCGTGGCGCCATTGGCCGCCGTCGTATCGTTGCCGAAAACGGTATTCAACTCACTGGCCACTTCGGTGGGATTGGCATATTTCAGGCGGAAAACGCGGATTTCCCGCTCGGCTTCGGCGCTATTATCCACGGCCTGGATGATGCGGGCCAAATGCCGGGTGTTGGACTGCAGGTCCGTCACCACCAGTACGTTGGCCGCTTCGTTCACGGTTACGGTCGCGGTTCCGGCCACGAACGGTGACAATTCCTTCATCAAGTCTGCGGCCCCAACGAACCGGAGGGGAATAATCCAGGTGGCCATTTCGGCATTGTTGGGAATTAATTCCGGGTCACGGCCGGTTTTCACCGGCAAATCGCGGGTCTTGGCAGCGGACTTCGCCACGATGCTCAGGTAACGGCCCGCGTGTATCAGGGTATAATTGTGGCGGTTTAGCTCCGCCGTGAGCTGGTCCACCGCTTCCGCCAGGCCGAGCGGCGCCGGGCCGGTCAGGGTGATCGTGCCCGTGACTGGGGTTTCGGCGATTACGATGAATCCGGCCGTCTCGCTAAACCAGTTCAACACCTGCTCGATGGGTGCGTTATGAAAGTTTAGCAGCAGCCACTCTGGCTGGTTGGTGCTGCCCAAAATGCCGGCACCCGCCGGCAAACTGTGGTCCTCATGATTGCCGGCCGGCCGATGGGGTGCCACTATGTCGGCCGCAGTCGCCCCGGCCGGGCCGGCCAGAAGGAAGCCGGACAGCGCCAAAACAAGGCCCAAGGCCTTGCCTTGGCCAGCACACGGCACGGTGGGAAGTCGTTTTGGCGCTGGCGTTTTCATGGGATTAATGGCGGCCGGTGGCTCCTCAGGGAAGCAAGCCCAAAAGGAAGGCCTGGGCCTCCTGCTTCACGCTCAGCACACTTTTTAGGCTGGCTTGCGCCGCCGCCAGTTCGGCTTCCTTGTCGGCGCGGGCGCTCCGGCATTTCGCCAGGGCATCTTTGACTTGCTGAGCTGGCGCGCCCGCATCCAGCGCTTTCTGTAAGATTTCCTGCTCGCTGCTGACCAGTGCCCCGTGACGACCCCGGCCACCCGGTCCCATCCCGCCGCCGAAGCCAATGGCGCGCCGCGTGTCCAGGACCTTTTGGACGAGTGGCTGGATCGCCGCCCATTCATCATCATTGGTCACGTTGAGGCTCTGGCGGATCCGGGCCTGCATGCGCTGCTCAAACTGGGCCGGGTCGAAGTTGCCGCCCGGCCCGCCATTGCCGCCAAAATTTCCGGGCCCGCCCGGTCCCCCGTCTCCCGGCTGTCCCGGCGGTGGTCCGCCCGGCCCGCCGCCCATGTCATCTTGGGCTTGCAAGCGTCCGGCCCACAGTCCCAGAACAGTGACCGCCCCCAAAATACTCAGTATTAATGTTTTTTTCATCACGCGTATTTCTCAATGTTGTTTGTTTTTTGTTGATGCTCCATACGGCGGCTGGTCTGCCGCCCGCATGATTAATAGAACACAGTAAACCGGTGGCGGACACCGGGATGTGACCAGGGACGGGATAAACCGGATGAACCGCCCCTGTGCCGTGATGAGGGCCTGGGCCGGTGGCGTCCATAAAACCGACCTTTTACCGCACGTGGTGCCGCCCCTTAAGGCGGCTGGCCTGCCGCCAAAATTTTCATCCCACATTTGGTCTCCTTCATCCCGCTTTAACCGGCCTTCATCCGGTTTGCCCGGCGGGAGGTGCAAATTCACAAGACAAGGCCGTGGTCGCCGGTTAAATTTGTTGTGTGAATCTTCGTGCCCCTCTGTGTCCGCCGGCCCGGCGCTGGCCGCTTTATTTCCTGGGGTTTCTCCTGGGCTGGGCGGCTGTCATGGGCTTGCTGAGCGCCCAGCATTTTTTGAGCGGGGCGTTCACCTGGGAGGATTCCTGGCATATGACGATTAACCAATGGCTGCCCTGGCTGCTGGTCTCGCCCTTCATTGTCGCGCTGGTCTTCCGCTGGCCGATCGAACGCCACCAATGGCCGTCGCGGTGTGTCCTGCATGCGCTTGCGGGGGCCTTGGTCGTTTATTTCTGTGCGCTGGCAGGCGACGATTTCTTCCAGCCATTCCCCCATGACCATGGCGGTCCCGGTGGTCCGGGCGGGGCGGGCAACCCGGGTGCTTGGATGCGCCACGGTCCGCCGCCGCTCTGGATGCGGTGCCAGTTTAGCGTGCCCATTTATCTGGTGTTTGTCAGTCTGGCCCATTCCATTGTCTATTTCCGCCGGGCCCAGCAGCGCGACCGCCGCGCTCTCGCCCTGGAAAAGCACCTGGCGCAAGCCCGGCTGCAAGCCTTGCGCACCCAGCTCCATCCCCATTTTTTATTCAACACCCTGAATGCCATCTCCACCCTGGTGCACACCGCGCCCAACCTGGCGGATGACATGATCGCCAATTTGAGCACCCTCCTGCGCTTGTCGCTGGACAGTGCCACGGAGCAGGAGGTGCCCTTGGGACGGGAATTGGATTTTCTTAACCATTATCTGGACATCGAACAAATCCGCTTCGGTCAACGGTTGCGGATCGAACAGCAAATCGCCGGCGAGACGCGCGCCGCCCTCGTGCCCACCTTCATCCTGCAACCCCTGGTGGAAAACGCCATCCGCCATGGCATTGAACCACAGGTGGCGCCGGGCGTGGTGATGATTAGCGCCCGGCGGGCGGGGGATAGCTTGTATGTGACGATCACCGATACCGGCGTGGGCTTGCCCGGGCCCGGCGGCAAGGTCACACCGCCGGTCGAAGGCATCGGCCTCGCCAATACCCGGGAGCGCCTCCAGAGCCTCTATCCCGGCCGCCATCAGTTCCGCCTGCGCAACGCCACCGGGGGCGGTTGTGTCGCAGAATTAACGATTCCCTTTCACCCGATGGCACCCGCCCAGCCGTTATGAAATATATTCGCACGCTGATCGTGGATGATGAGCCCCTGGCGCGACAGCGCATTGCCCTGTTGTTGCAGCCGGAGCTGGATATCCAAGTCATTGGCGAATGCGGTTCGGGCGGCGAAGCGCTGGCCGTGATCGAGCGCGAATCACCGGAGTTGCTGTTTCTGGATGTGCAAATGCCCGGGCTGGATGGTTTTGGCCTGCTGGCGGAGCTGCCGCCCAGTCAGTTGCCAGCCGTGATCTTTGTCACCGCTTTTAACCAGCACGCCTTAAAGGCGTTTGAAGTGCAGGCCCTGGACTATCTGCTCAAGCCCTTCACCACCGCCCGCTTTCGCGAAACCGTCCAGCGCGCCCGCCACCGGCTGGCGGCCTCCCCCAGGGATGATTCCCTCGCCAAAGCGATTCTGGCCCTCGCCGGCCGGAGCCCGGACGGCAGCAATTACCTCACGCGCCTTGCCGTTAAAACTCCCGGACGCATCCTGTTTATCAAAACCGCGTCAATCACCTGCATTGAATCCGCCGGCAATTACGTGGCCGCGTTGGTGGGCAAGGAAACCCATATCGTGCGCGATACGATCAACGCCCTGGCGGAAAAACTGGACCCGGAAAAATTTCTGCGCATCAGCCGCTCAGCCATCGTGAACCTGGATGGTGTCAAGGAACTGCTGCCCGGCGCCCAGGGACAGCACACGTTGGTGTTGCATAATGGGAAACAGTTGACGATGACCCGGGGGGTGCGCGAAGTCGAACAGGCCCTCAAATTTTCCTAAGCGACTGTTTTAAAACAGTCTCTAAGCCACAACCCGGTAACCACGGGCGCCGCTACGGCCTGGTTCTGACTTTTTCTGCCCCCAGTAAATCGTGGATGGCATCGGCGAGCTGGCTTAATTTGAAAGGTTTGGCCAAAAATGTCACCCCGGTTTCCAGGGAGAAACCTTCGGCGATGATATCAAAGCTGTAACCGCTGATAAAAATCACTTTTAATGCGGGCTGCTGTTGCCGCAGTTCCCGGGCCAGCTCCCGCCCATTCAGGCTGCCGGGCATGACTAGGTCGGTCAGCAAGAGCATGATCTCCGTCGGTTGTTGCTGCCAGATCGCCAGCGCCTCCGCACTATTGGCCGCCGCCAGCACGCGGTAACCCAGTCGCAACACCGCATTCTTCAGCAACTGACGCACAGCGGACTCATCTTCCACCAAAAGGATTTTGGGTGGGGCTGTTTCCCTGGCCGGCGCGGCCTGGCCACCCGGCGCCAGTGGGGTTGATTCCATGAGTTGATGCTCCATCCAAATGAACTCGGGGATCGAGGGGTTGCTGGTTAATCCTGCTGCCACTCCCCGGGCAAGGCAGCCGGCCAAACAGTTGGGGAGGTGCGCGTAGGTTTGCTCACGGGGCTATGGGCCGGACCGGCGCGGTGCGCCGGTCCCAGCCGGTCGAAGGATTTACGCCAGTTTGACTTTGACCTTGTGGCCTTTGATTTCGCTGCGATTGAGTTTCGCGATGATGGCATTGGCATGCTCGGCGGCCACGTCTAAAAACAAATGCCGTTCGCGCAAATCCACCGTGCCCACCACATTGCCGGGCAGGCCGGTTTCGCCGGCCACGGAATTGACAACGTCAATGGGCGCAACATCCATGTCCGCCCCCAGGTTCATCCAGAGCCGGGTTTGGTTGGCCGGGGTGGCGCGGCTGGCCTTGGGCTTCGCGGCGAGCCAGGGTTCTTTTTTATTGGCCCGCTCGGGGCGCACCGATTTAGGCAGCTTGCCCAAGGGCGGCGCATCCGAAATCACGGGCCGGGCCGCTGCGGTGGCTTCCGGGGGCGTGGAACTGATGGCTGGCTCCGGGGGGATGGCTGCTGCCGGGGCCGTCACCGGAGCGGGGGGGGGCTCCACGGGCGCAGCGCTGGCGGCCGGAATAACCGGGGCGACATGTTTCGCGGGCACCGAGGCGGGGCGCTTCACGAAGCCAGTGGTTCCCGGGCGGTCGACCGGGCGCAGGGGGCGGGCGGCCGGGATCACTGGGCGGCGATCCTCCCGGCCTTCCGGGCGGTCATACCTGGGGCGTTCATCATACCGGGGCCGCTCGTCGTAGCGCGGGCGTTCCTCCTGGCGGGGCCGGTCGTCATAACGCGGACGGTCATCGGAACGTTCCGTCCGTTGCTGGCTGAAATTGGGGCGCGCTTCCTCCACCTTGGTCCCGGCTGCGGCCGCCGGGGCGGGCTCACCATTTTGGAGATGATGCAGCAGGGCGGAGGCGATGTCGGTGGAGTCAAAACCTTCCTCCAGCAAACGCCCAATGAGGCTGTCCTGCTTTTTGTACTCACCGCCCTTGAGGGTGGCGCGCAGTTTGTCGAGAAACACATTGGCCCGCGCCTCGTGCACTTCATCGGCGGTCGGGGGCTTGCCGCGCGTGATGCGCGTGTTCGTGTAACGTTCGATGTTCCGAATTTGAAATACCTCGCGCCCGGAGGCAAACGAGATGGCCCGGCCGCTGCGGCCCTTGCGGCCCGTGCGCCCGATGCGGTGCACATAATCCTCGCCGTCATACGGCAGGTCGTAGTTGAAGACCACTTCCACGTCATCCACGTCAATGCCGCGCGCGGCCACATCGGTGGCCACCAGAAATTCGAGACCCGACTTGCGGAACTTCATCATCACGCGGTCGCGCTGGGCCTGGCTCATATCGCCATGCAACCGGTCGGCCGAATAGCCCTGGGCGTTTAAATGGTCCACCAGATCATCCACCATGCGCTTGGTGTTGCAGAAAATGATGCCGAGCTTCAGGTCATGGATGTCAATGAGGCGGGCGAGCAGTTCGATTTTGAACCGGCGGTCCACCTCGTAATAGCATTGCTCGACCGTGGGCACGGTCATGGCTTTTTGCTCGATCCGGATTTGCTGGGGGTCGCGCACGTAGCGCTCGATCAACTGCTGGATGGGCCGGGGAATGGTGGCCGAGAAAAACACCGTTTGCCGTTCCTTCGGCGTGGCCTGGAGGATGGTCTCAATGTCGTCGCGGAAACCCATGTTCAGCATCACGTCCACTTCGTCCAGAATCACCATCTTCAAGTGGTCAAATTTAAGGGTGCCGCGGCGCATGTGATCCATCACCCGGCCCGGGGTGCCGATGACGATGTGCGCGCCCTGGCGCAGGCCGAACAACTGGCGGTCGTACGACTGGCCGCCGTACACCGGCAGCGCGTGGAGCCCGCGCTTGAAAAACGCGAGCTTGTGAATTTCCTCGGAGACTTGGACCGCCAGTTCGCGCGTGGGGCAGAGGATCAAAATCTGGGTGGCCTTGATGGACACATCCACTTTTTCCACGGCGGGAATGCCAAAGGCCGCCGTTTTGCCTGAACCCGTCTGGGACTGGCCCACTACATCCCGGCCGGTCAACAGCACCGGAATGGCCTCGGCCTGAATCGGTGCGGCCTGCTCATAGCCCAGTTTGTCAATGGCTTTCAGCAGTTCGGCGGAAAGGCCCAGTTCGGAAAAAAGTTTGGTGGTCATGCAATACGTCTTAAGCGACCGTGTCAAAGTATCCTAAAAGCCGGGCGAAAGGGAGTTAATTCTGCAAGGGAGCCCAACTTGCGGGCATCGTGGCGGCCCTGCCGGCTGAAATTTTTCATGTACAGGCGAACGGTTTGGCGACATATTGGTCTCTTATAACATGACCGCTGCTGAACTCAATCCGTCCGCCGCCGCCGCTGCTCCCGCCGCGCCGGGTGAAGTCGTGGTTTCCGTGCGCGGCCTCACCAAAGTCTTCAAAGATTTTTGGAACCGGCCCAAGGCGCGTGCCGTGGATAATGTGGATTTTGAGGTCCGCCGCGGCGAGGTGTTCGGTTTGCTGGGACCCAACGGCTCCGGCAAGTCCACCACGGTCAAGCTCCTGCTGGGACTGTTGTATCCCACCAAGGGGCACATTGAAGTCTTTGGCCATTCCCCCCGCCACGTTTCCACCAAGGCGCGCATTGGCTATTTGCCCGAGGAATCCTATCTCTACCGGTATCTGAATTCCCGCGAAACCCTGGATTTCTTCGGCAATCTCTTCCAGCTCTCCAAAGGCGAGCGCGACAGCCGGTCCGAGCAGTTGCTGGACATGGTCGGCCTCGGCCAGACCCGCACCCGCGCCATTGGCGAATTTTCCAAGGGCATGCAACGCCGCATCGGTCTGGCCCAGGCGCTGATCAATGACCCCGACCTCGTGATTTTGGATGAACCCACGGCCGGCCTCGACCCCATTGGCTGCCGCGAGGTCAAGGATTTGATCGTGGCGCTCGCGCGGCGCGGCAAGACCGTGATTTTGAGCAGCCATTTGCTGTCCGATGTGGAGGATGTGTGCGACCGTGTCGTGATTTATTACGGCGGCAAAATCCAGGCCGCCGGCACGCTCAAGGAATTGCTGGCCAAGCCCGATTCCCTCCGCATCACCACCCCGGTGCTCCCCCGCGAAACCCTGGAGCGCGTCCTGGCCACCATTAAGCAGGATGCCATTGCCGGCGAAGTGCGCGTGGACAACCCCACCCAGAATTTGGAGAGTTACTTTCTCGATGTCGTCCAAAAGGCCCGCGCCGCCCAGGAAACCAGCGGGGCCCAGTCCGGTGCCCGCGTGGCGGCCTACTTGCGGGGGAATGAAACTGCCGCAGTGACTGGCCAGAGCAATAAAGTGCTCGACCGTCTGGCCGCCCCGCTGCCGGCTGTCCCGGCGCCCGCGACCACCTCCCTCCCCGCTGCCGGGCCCGCCGTGGATAATCAAAAATTAGCCGCGCTCGCCAAACCGGCCGAACCCTCGCCTGCGGTCCCTGCGGCCGCCCCCGCGCCCGCGCCCAAGGCGGCGGATTTGGCGAAGGCGGATGAAAAACTTTCCTCGTTGCTCGGCAAGCCCAAGGCCTGACCCGCGCGCCCGCCTCCCCCACGAATCACGATGCAACCCCTGTTTGCCATGGCCGGTTTGACCTGGAAGGCGGCCTTCCGGTTCCGCCTCTTTCTGGTGCTGGCCCTGCTCCTCCTGGCTTCAGTCATCGGCCTGCCCCTGCTGATCCAGGACGACGGCACCGCCCGGGGGTTCACCCAGATTTTGCTGACCTACACCCTCAGCGCCATCACCGGTCTGCTCGGGCTCTCCACCTTGTGGCTGGCCTGCGGCACCCTCGCCCGGGATATTGAAGAGTGCCAGATTCAAGTGCTGGCCACCAAGCCGGTGGCCCGGTGGCAGATCTGGCTCGGCAAATGGCTGGGTATCATGTCCCTCAATGCCGTGCTCCTCGCCTTGGCGGGGCTCAGTGTGTTTGCGCTGTTGCAATGGCGGGCCAGTCACCTGCCCGCCGGCATCCAGCGCGAATTGCGCAGCGAAGTGCTCGTGGCTCGCGGTGAGGCGCGTGAACCCAATCACGATGCGCAAATCGCCGAGGATACCGAGCGCACCCTTCAGGAACGCTTGAAAACCAACCCGGTGGACAAGGCCGACCTCGCCGAAGTGCGCAAGCAAATCCGCGAACAAGTGCGGGCCGCCTTTCAAATCGTCCCGCCCGGCTACACCCGCCAGTGGCAGATCGAACTGGGCCATCCCAAAAGCTATTTTCAAAACCAGCCATTGCAATTACGCATCAAGTTTAATACCGCTGATCACAGTGCCTCCGGTACGTTCATCGGTGCCTGGCAGGTCGGCGACCCCAATAACACCAACTTCTGGCGCAGCGAACCCATGAGCCTGGCCCCCGACACCTTTCACGAATTTCCCATCCCTGCCAATTTGTGCGATCCGGCTGGCCGCCTCACCGTGGTGTTTTATAATCCCAACCAAACCTCCTTGTTATTTCCCATGGATGACGGCATGACCGTGCTGTTTCCCGAAGGCGGTTTCGCCCTGAATTTTGCCCGCGGTCTGGGCATCATTTTGTGCTGGATGGCCCTCCTGGCCGCCCTCGGCCTGACTGCTGCCAGTTTTCTCTCCTTCCCCGTGGCCGCCTTTTTCTCCCTGGCCATGCTGCTGGTCGGGCTCTCCAGCGGCACCCTGGCCGATGCCGTGGATAGCGGATCCGTGGCGGCCGGTAATGAAGAAACCGGCGCCGCCGGGCATTCCTCCGTGGATATATTTTTGATTCCAGCCTTCAAGGCCACCCTCGCCGTGATTTCCCTGGCGGGAAATTATTCGCCCATTGATTCCCTGAGCACCGGGCGTTCCATTCCCTGGAGTGAATTAGGCATGGCCTTTGTCCAAATTGACCTTTTGCTGGGCGGTGTGATTGCCCTGGGGGGAATCTTTTTCTTCAGCCGCCGCGAACTGGCCACGGCCCAGGGAACCCAATGAACGCACGCACCAAAAAAATCCTGCTGGTGCTCTTGGCGGTGTTGCTGCTGCTGGGCTCCGGCCAGATGCAGAAATCCATGAACGTCGAGCGCGCCCAGCTCGGCCTGACCCATGTCGCGGTCCTGGAGAACGCCCCGCCCATGCTCGCCTTCACCACCGTTGCCTTGGGTGGCTTTCGGGGGCTGATTTCCAACCTCCTGTGGATGCGGGCCAATGACCTGCAACAGGACGACAAGTTTTTTGAGGCCGTCCAGCTCGCCACCTGGATCACCGAGTTGGAACCGCATTTCACCCAGGTCTGGCTCTTTCTGGGCTGGAACATGGCCTATAACATCTCCGTCAAGTTCAAGGATTTCTCCGACCGCTGGCGCTGGGTGGACCGGGGCATCATCCTCCTGCGCGATGAAGGCTTGCATTACAACCCCGACGACGTCCTGATCTACCGTGAACTCTCCTGGTTCTACCAGCACAAAATGGGGCAGAACCTGGACGACGCCAACATGTACTACAAGCAGCAGTGGGCCGAGGCCATGAAACCTTATTTCGGCGTCAATGGCACCAATTTCGATGACCTCATCCAACCTCAGGGCGCGGCCGCGCTGAAGCTGCAGCACGACTTCACCAACGAGTTCAAAATGAACCCCGTGTTTATCCGGCAGGTGGACGCCAAATACGGTCCGCTCGACTGGCGCCTGCCCGAAGCCCACGCCATCTATTGGGCGGCCTTGGGGCTCGACGCCGCCACCCGGCATCCCGACAAGGTCAAGCAGGATGACCTCATGACCTTGCGCCGCAGTATTTATCAATCCGTTTTCCAGGCCTTTCACCACGGCCGGCTCATCACCAATCCCTTCCAGCAAACCTATTCTCTGGGACCCAACTTGGAATTGATCCCCCAAGTCGATGCGGCCTATGTGCAAATGATGGACGCCGAGCCCTCCATGCGCGACCACATCGGCACCGCCCATCGCAATTTCCTCCGGGACGCCGTCTACTTTCTCTACGAAAACAACCGCATTTCCGACGCCACCAAATGGTTCAAGGAACTCGCTGACCGTTACCCCGACAAGACTATCATTGAAAATGACACCAATTCCTATCCCCGGAATGTGTCGCTGGATGAATTTGCCATCGCCACCGCCCAGATCGATGTCAATGAAACCTCCCAGGAACGCGTCACCTCCGCCATCCAGGGCTTGCTCTCCCGTGCTTATTACGAACTCGCCATTGGCCAGGACGACCGTTACGCCGGGTACAAATTGCTGTCCGGCAAGGTCTACCAGCGTTACGTCAGCAAGACTGCCGGTGCCAATGGCGAAAAACGGATTCCCTTGCCACCCTTTGACGTGCTGAATAAATTCGTCCTGGGCGAGTTGCTGGATACCCAGCGCGGTGTGCCCTACGCCATGCGCGCCGTGCTCCGCACCCATTTAAGCCTGGGCCCCGAAACCAACGCGCCCGCCGCCGCCCTCATCGGCCCCGTCCGCGCTCCGGTGACTAATACCCCGGCTGTTAAGCCCATCGAATAGACCGGCCCGTGCTTCCCACTGGCGCCCCGCACCCCGGTTGGGGTGCCCGCTCGCCAAACCATCATTCTGGTTTGCGCTCCTCCCATGCCAGATAACCCTGGCTGGCCAAACTCTGCCCGTCCTCATGCTACCGTCCTCAATCTAATTTGACAGCTCATCAATTGATGCTATTGTGCCTTAGCAGCTTGGACCCCTTGGTCCCGGTGCGGATGGCTGATGCCATCCGGCGACCCTGTCCACCATCCCTTAAACGACGGTGGAAGCGACGTCGGGTTCTTTGCCATAGCTCGCCTGCCTGGCGGACGTTTAAAAATTCCTGCCCTAAGCCCAGAACCAAAAGCCTCTCTAAAACCAATCCGGCTGAATCCGCACTAATCCGGGCTACTCCGGCTCAAAAAAATAAAAAATAATCCAATCCTCCAGCCCGGCTAAAACTTCTGTGCCCGCCTGCCGGTGAGGTTACCGGATTTTAATCCCTGCGCCCCATTATCCTTTAGCCCGAACTCCGAAATTAAGATGGCTGGGATGCGTCAAGATATTGGAGCAGAAACGCTTTGGAAAAATCGCCGCATACCCGCAGCGGTCTGGTAAGATTTTTCCAAACCGTTTATGCCCAATAGATTGATGCAGACCGGGCGTGTTAATTTCGGAGTTCGGGTTTAGACCGGGTCCCCTGACCCGTCGTTCGTGGCTAAATCCAGGTGAATCGCCCCTAATCGTGCCTAATCGTGCCTAATCGTACCTTTGCGAGGTTTTGCCATGGGACATTGGACTTTTCCGCATCCCGGAGGGTGTTTTTACCTCTAAATTGGCTAAAGTCATCCCTTTGCCGTTCCGAAAACCGTCCAATACCGCCCGTATTCCTCTAAATTCCAACAGGTTGCATCCAGTTGAATACTTTTCCCCCGGGGGCGTCAAAGCTATGGTAAACTAAAACCATACCGTGCAAACGAGTCCCTACATTATATGAAGACCGAGTTTTCGAGGCGTTTTCCCCTGTCCCGCGTGCTGGCGGTGGTGGCGCTTTTAGGTGGCCCGCTGGCCCCAGCCGCCTTCAGCCAGGACACCGTGGAACCCACCGCCACCCTCACCACCCTCCCTGGCGGCATCCTGCCTGAAAGCCCGCTGGCCCAGGTCATCAAACTCGCCCAAGCCGGTGTGGATGAGGGAATTATCCAGGCCTATATCACCAATTCCACCAGCACCTTCAACCTGAATTCCGATAAATTAATCTACCTCAAGGATGCCGGGGTGCCCAACAGCCTCGCCTCGGCGATGATGCAGCATGATGTGGGCTTGCAAGCCCAAATCGCTGCCGCCACCCCGCCACCCATTCCCCCCCCAGTTGTTCCCGAACCTGCTCCCGCCCCGGCAGCCAGCCCGGCACCGGTCACCGATTCCACCCCTCCCGAGGTTGTGGTCAGCCCGCCCGCCCCGGTGACCGTGAATTACTTTTACGACACCCTGTCTCCTTATGGTAACTGGGTGATGGTGAATGGTTATGGCCGTTGCTGGCAGCCCGGGGTGGCCATCTACAATCACGACTGGCAGCCCTACGGTGATCATGGCCATTGGGTCTACACGGATAGTGGCTGGTATTGGGTTTCCGACTATTCGTGGGGCTGGGCGCCTTTTCACTATGGCCGTTGGTTCCGGGATGCCCGTTTTGGCTGGTGCTGGTATCCGGACACCGTTTGGGGACCTTCCTGGGTGACTTGGCGGTATTCGGATGACTATTACGGCTGGGCACCCCTGCCGCCGGGGGCGGCATATCACGAGGGAGCCGGATTTTTCTACAATGGCAGCTCTGTGGCAGTCGGGTTTGATTTTGGCCTGGCCCCCGATTGCTTTGTCTTTGTGGGCGCAAACTTTTTCTGCGATCCGCATCCGTACCGCCATCGCCTGGACCGCGGGGGAGTTTATGGCATTTATCATCGAACCGTGGGCATCAATCATTTCGATCGGGATGATCACCATGGCTTTATTAATCATGGCATTGATCCCGGTCGCATCAGCCGGGCCACCCATGAGGAAATTCGGCCGATCACGATTCATGACACCGACCACCCCGTCGGCCGGTTCGCTCATGGTGAAGCCGTGAACCATGGCGAAGTGATGGTCAACCGCCCGCAATTCCAGGACAACCGGGGGAATGTCGTCGTCGACCGTCCGCATAATGCCGACTGGGGACGAAACCGTCCGGCTCAGTTCAATCAACCCCATGCGGAAACCTTCCCCGGGGATCGTAACAACCGCTTGACCCCCCCAAAAAATCCCGGAGGCTACCATGTCGTGGCCCCCCAGCCGGAAGTGAATCAACCCCCGGCGCATACCTACGAGCCGCCGCAATCCCAATGGCCGGCGGATAATCGCATTAACACGTTCCGGGCCACCCCCCATTCCGAAAATAATTTTGCCTCCCCCGTGCGCCCGGAGCGCCCCTCCGCTCCAGTTCCCGCCCCTCCGGCCCTGCGTGAACCAACCCATCAATCATTTCCGCAACCCGTGACCAGCCACGAACCGGCGCATATGGCACCGCAAGTGCCCCAACAACTGGCCCCGCCGCCCCGTTACGAACCGCCCCAGCGCCCGGAGCCGCCGCACTACCCGGCGCCGCAACCGATTGCGCCTCCCCGGCAGGTGGAACCGCCCCAGCGCTTCGAACCAAAACCCCAACCCCAACCTGAGCCCCGTTCCCAGCCCGCTCCGGCTCCGGCTCCCCGGGCTAATAATGATAACCCGCCCAAACATGGGCCGCATTGACCGCTCTGCCCGCGTTTTTCCTTTTGCTGCCGGGTGGTCGCTGGCAACCTTTCCGGGTGGGTATCTCACTCCAGCAATTTGAGCAAATGAAGGAGCGCCTCGGCGGCGGCGCTTCGGCCCGGAAGGCTGGCCAGCGCCCCCCGCCGCTGGCGGCCGTCGTCCGGACCCCTGCCACTATTCTCGGCGTGGATCCCTCGTTGCGCGGCACCGGTTATGGCATCATTGTCCCGGGCAAACCGCACCCGCAAACCCTGGCCATGGGGACGATTGCCTGCCCTGCCGGTTGGGACCGTTCGCGCTGCCTGGTCAAAATCTCCGACACCCTGCGCACCGTCATCGCGGAACACCAGCCCACGGTCTGTGTGATTGAGGGCATTTTCTTTGTGCAGAATCTCAAGACCGCGCTCATCATGGGGGAGGCCCGCGGCGCCGCCATGGCGGCCATTGCCGCGGCTGGCCTGGATATTTATGAAATTGCCACCCGCAAGGTGAAGCAGGCCATTGTGGGCTATGGCGCCGCCCAGAAATCCGCCGTCGCCACCATGGTCCAGCGGATGTTAAATCTCACCGAACTCCCCGCTCCCGATGCCGCCGATGCCCTGGCGCTCGCACTCACCCACGCCCGGGAGGCTTCCCGCTACCAATTGAAACCGCTGAAAAAAATTTAACCCATGATTACCTTTCTCCAAGGCAAACTCGTGGAAGCCCTCCCCACCCAGGCGGTGGTCGATGTGAATGGCATTGGCTATGAGGTGCTCATCCCACTGTCCTCTTTTGACAAGCTCCCGCTGCCCGGCCAGCCCCTCAAAATGCTCACCCAGCTCGTGGTGCGCGAGGATGCCCATCTGTTATACGGTTTTATGACCGAGGCGGAGCGCAATCTGTTCCGCATGCTCACCCACACCGTTTCCGGCATCGGCCCCAAAACCGCCCTCAACATCCTCAGCGGTATTTCCGTCACTGCCTTTCGTGGCGCGGTCGCCGGTGGTGATGTTAAGGCCCTCTCCCAAATTTCTGGCGTGGGCAAAAAAACCGCCGAGCGCATTGTCGTGGAGTTGCGCGACAAGGTCGGTGTGGCCGGAGCCCTGGAGGCCGCCAGCGCGAAGCATGGCCTGGCGCCCAATGACCAAAAACTCAACGACGCCGTCCTGGCGCTGATGGCTCTGGGCTTCAAACAAGCCGAGGCGCACGATTCTGTCCGGGCTGCCCAGGCGATGCTGGGCCCCGAGGCCACTGTGGAGGACCTTGTGCGCGCCTGCTTGAAAAAGGGAAAATAATGCCGTCCGGACCCGCCTCCCGCCAGCCGCCTCACCCCGCTCCCAAAGTCAGCGGGGTGGTGGTCCCGCACCGTGCCCGCTGGCATCAAAAATTACTGGCCGCCCTGATCTTCGGCCTGGTGCGGGTGGTGGCTTTCACAGTGCGGTTTCGGCTGGAGGATCGGCCGGGATTTTTTAACGGTGCGCCCCGGGAACGAATTATCTTTGCCCTCTGGCACAACCGGCTGGCCCTTTCCTCCGTCTTATGGAGCCGTTTTGTGCTGCGGCACGCGCCGGAGCGCAAAATCGCCGGCCTGGTCAGCGCCAGTCGCGATGGCGGCCTGCTGGCCGCCATCTTTAATTATTTCGGCATCGAGCCCGTGCGCGGCTCTTCCAGCCGGCGCGGCGCCCAGGCGTTGCGCGAATTGGTCACCCGGGCCGAGGCGGGCTACGACCTGGCCATCACGCCCGACGGCCCGCGCGGTCCATGCTATACGGTGCAAGAAGGCGTTATTTCCGTGGCCCAGTTCAGTGGCCTGGTCATCATTCCCGTCTCCTACCACTTATCTTGGAAAATTCAGTTGCGGAGTTGGGACCGTTTTCAAATTCCGCTGCCCTTCACCCGCTGCCACGTCATCATCGGTCAGCCCTTGCGAGTGCCCCGGGAAATCGCGGCCGAAGGCCGTGAGCAATTACGGCAGGAACTCGAACGCGAATTGCGTTCCATCACCCTCGACCCCGCCCCATGATTGCCCGGGTCAGTCTCGAAATTGCCTTGCGCCGGGAATTTGATTATCTGATTCCCCCCGGGTTGGTCGGGCAGGTGGAGGTGGGCAGCCGGGTGCAGGTTCCCTTTGGCGCGCGTAAAATTCCCGGCTGTGTCACCGCCCTGGCGGAGGAATCCGCCCATGCCAATCTTAAATCCATCCTGAAAGTCATCGGTGCCCAAACCATGGTCACCCCCAAGGTCTTGCAACTCGCCCGCTGGATTGGCGAATACTATTGCTGTGCCCCGGAGACGGCCCTGAAATCCGTTCTGCCCGAGGCCGTGCGCCAGGAAGCGGCCGGCTGGCGTGAACGCTTGTTCGTCCGCCTCCTGCCGGTGGCCGGGGATCCCCCCAAACTGCCGGCCCGGCAACAAGCGGTGTGGAACCTCTTGCAGGAGCGCCGCGAACTGGCCATGACGGAACTGCTGGCCCTCGCCCGTACCACTGCCGCCACCGTGCGCAAGCTCGAGGATCGTGGTCTGGTGACCGTTGCCCCCCAGATTTCCGAGCGCGACCCCTATGCCAATGAAACCATCGTGGCCTCGCTCCCCATCACCCTGAATCCCGCGCAGGCCGGTGCCCTCGCCCAAGTTGTGGCCGCCATGGACGCCCGCCGGACTCCCGTCGCACCGCCGTCCCCGGCGGCGGGTTCCAGCACCGTCCCGGTGGCTTTCGCTGCCATGGGCAGAACGGGCGGCGAGACGCCGCCCAAACCCGTCGGTGAGGACACCCGCCCTGCGCCAGAGGTGGTTAACAAACCCGCCGGTGGCGCTTTTCTGCTCCATGGCGTCACGGGCAGTGGCAAGACCGAGATTTATTTGCAAGCCATCGCCCATGCGCTGGAGCAGGGCAGGGGGGCTATTGTGCTGGTACCCGAAATCGCCCTCACCCCCCAGACCGTGGAGCGCTTCAAGGCCCGCTTCAGTTCCGGCAGGCTGCAAACCCTGGTCGCGGTGCTGCACTCGCATTTGTCGGCCGGGGAACGGCACGACGAATGGCACAAAATCCGCCAGGGCCGGGCCCGAATTGTCATCGGCGCGCGCTCCGCCATTTTTGCCCCGGTGGAACCACTGGGCCTGGTTATCGTGGATGAGGAGCATGAGCAAACCTACAAACAGGAAGAGGCCCCGCGCTACCATGCCCGCGATGTTGCCATCGTCCGCGCCCAAATGGAAAATGCCGTCGTCGTCCTCGGCTCGGCCACCCCTTCCCTCGAGAGTTACTACAATTGCAAAAGCGGAAAATATACGCTGTTGGAACTGCCGGAGCGGGTTGATGACCAGAAGATGCCCCATGTCCGTGTGGTCGACATGCGGCAGGCCGCTCACGCCGAAAAAGGCATTCCCATTTTCTCGCCCCAGCTCAAGGAGGCGATTACCCAGCGTCTCGAACGCCAGGAGCAAACCATCCTCTTCCTGAACCGCCGGGGCTACTCCACCGCGCTGCAATGTCCCGCGTGTGGTTACGTCGCCGAGTGCCCCAATTGCAGTGTTTCGCTTACCTACCATCGGATTGAGCAAAAACTCTGCTGCCATATTTGCGCCCATGTCGCGCCCGTGCCCAAAATTTGTCCGGCCGAAAAATGCGGCAACCCCGCCATTCGTTTTTCCGGAACCGGCACGCAAAAAGTGGAGGAGGCCATCAAAAAACTCTTCCCCCGCGCCCGCTGCCACCGCATGGATGCCGACACCATGAAGCGCAAGGATGACTACCGCCGCATCCTCGGCGATTTTCGCGCGGGTAAAATCGACATCCTGGTCGGCACGCAAATGATCGCCAAGGGACTTCACTTTCCCAACGTCACCCTCGTCGGCATCATCTATGCTGATTCCGCCTTGCACCAGCCGGACTTTCGCGCCGGCGAACGCACCTTCCAACTCCTCACCCAGGTCGCCGGCCGCGCCGGTCGTGGTGATGTGGAGGGGGAAGTATTCGTGCAGGCCTTTACCCCGTTTCACCCCGCCATCCAGTACGCCCGCCGTCATGATTTCCAGGGTTTCTATGATCAGGAGCTGGAATTTCGCGAGCAGCTAAAATATCCCCCCGCCGGTCGCGTCGCCCTGCTCACCCTCAAAGGCCGCAGCGAGGACAAGGTGAAATTCTCCGCCGACCACGTGAAGCGCGAACTGGACAAGCTGATTCCTAATCCGGCTAATTCCTCGGCCTCCCCTCCCGCCAATTCCGCCGGCCCGGCGGCCGCCTTCAAAGACCTGATCATTGCCGGCCCCGCCCCCGCGCCCCTGCTCAAAGCCGAGACCTACTATCGCTATCAAATCATGCTGCGCACCCGCTCCATGAGCAAACTCAGCCACGCCCTCGCCAAATTAGTCGCCGGATTGACCCTTCCCGATGAAGTCACCATGGCCGTGGATATTGATCCGGTGAATTTATTTTGAACCAGTTTTGTGGAACGCGTCCGCGCCGCCAGCGGCACCGCAGGGAGGTCGGTCGAAACCTTCGCAAAGCCAGCTAGCTGCCTTCCTCAAAGTTGAAACCAAGCCTTTCGCCTTGCTCGAGCCAGCGGGTTTAAGCACGGAAAACCCCTTGGCCAGCCGGCCCTGGAGGTTCATCTTGGCTGGTTCTAATTTTGCCAAGAAATGTTGAATTCCTCCCCGCCTTGGGTAAACATTCCCTCCATGAACAATTCGCGACCAGCGGACGAGGGAAATTGCCAGCAACCCGGTGCCGAGCGGAGGACTTTGCAGCCCTGCTCCATTGTCATCTTTGGTGCTAGCGGGGATCTCACCGCCCGCAAGCTGATTCCGGCATTGTATCATTTGTGCAAAGAGCATCAGATGCCCGCCGATTTTCGCATCGTGGGGTTTGCCCGGCGCGAAAAGACCGATGAATCCTGGCGCACCGAACTACGCGCTGCCCTTGACCAGTTTTCCCGCACCAAGCCGGTTGACGAGGAAGTCTGGAAAAAATTTGCCGCCTGCCTTTATTACTGCCAGGGCGATCTGGCGGATTCGGCCGCCTACCAAAAGCTCGAAGGTATCCTGACCGGCTTCGGCAGTGCCCCCTTGCGCCAGAACCTCCTGTTTTATCTCGCCATCTCTCCGAGCCAGTTTGGCACGGTGGCCGAGCAAATCTCCCAAGCGCGCCTGTTGAACAAGGACGGCACCGCCTGGCAGCGCATCGTGGTGGAAAAACCCTTTGGCCATGATCTGGCCTCCGCCCAGACGCTCAATCAGGAACTGACCCGCTTTGCCCACGAATCGCAGGTCTTTCGCATCGACCATTATCTCGGCAAGGAAACGGTGCAGAACATTCTGATGTTCCGCTTTTCCAACTCCATTTTCGAGCGCTTGTGGAACCGCGAATCCGTGGACCACGTGCAAATCACCGTCAGCGAAAAACTCGGGGTCGGCGAGCGCGGCGGCTATTACGAAGAGGCCGGCGCCCTGCGCGACATGGTGCAAAACCACATGCTGCAAGTGCTCTCACTTATCGCCATGGAACCGCCCGTTTCATTGGAGGCTGAATCCGTCCGCGATGAAAAGGTCAAGCTGCTCAAGTCCATCCGCCCGCTCACCCCGGAAACGGTGCCCTTGCAGGTCGTTCGTGGTCAGTATTTCGCCGGTTCCGTCGGAGGTCAACCCCGTCCCGGTTACCGCCAGGAAACCAAGGTAAATCCCGCCTCCAATGTGGAAACTTTCGCCGCCTTGAAGCTGTTTATCGATAACTGGCGCTGGAGCGGCGTCCCGTTTTATTTGCGCACGGGCAAAAACCTCCCCCAGAGTGCCAGCGAAGTCCGCATTCAGTTCCGTCCGACCCCGAACGTGCTGTTTGCCGCCCAATGCGGCCAGCATCTGGATGCCAATGCCCTCACCCTCCGCCTCCAGCCCAACGAGGGGATTTCCCTGCGCTTCAATGGCAAAGTGCCTGGCATGAGCCTCGGCGTGCGCCCTGTCCGCATGCATTTTAGCTATGATGCGGAATTCGGTGCCTACACCCCGGAGGCCTATGAACGCCTCCTCCTCGAAGCCATCGCCGGTGATGCGACCCTGTTTATTCGCCGCGATGAGGTGGAAACCGCCTGGCACATCGTCGATTCCATCCGCAATTTCTGGGACGACAAACCCCTTACTAACCGCGAATTTTATGCCGCCGGCACCTGGGGGCCCGTGGCGGCAGATGACTTGCTCGAAAAACTCGGCCACAAGTGGCATGAACCCCAGATTGTGACTTGAAGGGGGCTTGGAACGCAAAGGGCATTAATTAAGCGGTTCCTGCAAACCGGCCCGGGGGGCTCATTGCCGGGATCGCTTACGTGTTTCCATACCTGACCGAACCGCCAAAAAATTCAGGCTTGTGGGTGACCACGGCCGTGCCCAGCGTTTCTCTTGACCCGTTCACTTTTCGGGGGACTGCTTTAGCCGCACCGAATTAATCGCGCCCTCAAACGTGCTCCTGCCGGCGGAAAATTCCGGTCCGCTTAAGGCGCGCTCTGGCGGGTGACAATCGGCACATAGCCCACTTCCAAACCGGCGGGCGGCGTCACGATCAGCGCGTCATCCAGGGCCACCAGTTTGCCGCTGGTGGGCGGGGCCATGTAATCCCGGTCAATTGGCCAGTTCGCGTGCAGCTTTTCCACCAATGCCTGGAGTTTGGCCTTCTTATCCGCGCTCCAAGGGTATTGCTGGAACGACGGCTGGTCGACGAAACGATACCAAGAGTACGTCACCACCGAACCGTCCGCGAGGCGGGCGGTGCAGGGGCCGCGTTTGGGGCCAGGATTGGTCCACGCGCCGGTGGCGGGCGACGTGTAGGGCAGACCCGCCGGGGCCAGCCTGAATTCCTGCCTTGGCAAGTGTGTTTCCGCTGGCACCGCCGCCGCCGCCACCGGCACGCACTCCCCGCCCGCGCGTTTGAAATATTGCGGAAACAGACCGGGCGGACTGACCTCGTTGGTGAACCATTGCAGTCCCCAAATGTTTCCCGCGAAAATCCGGGTGTCGAACACGCGCTCCACGCCGGTGATTTTCAGCCCGGCCTGGTCATAGCCCGTGGTGTGCGTGGTGAGCTTCGGTTTCCAGGCGCCATTGGTATTAAAGCTGCCAGAACAGGCGGGGCCGCCCGCGCGCCACAACTGGAATGCATCGAAGAGCGCGGCTTTGGAATAATAGGTTACATCCTGCACGAGGTAGGCGCGGCCCTGGGCGTCCACGGGGAAACGCAGTTGGGGCAATTTCGTGTAGACCGTGCCTTGCGCATCCGGCGCGGCGAATCGCGGCACCGTGTTAATTTCCATCGCCCCACCGCCAATGACTCCCGGGCGCGCATCGAGTCCCCGGCCGTGGAGATACGGGTCCCGAAATAGCGTGGCCATTTTGCTCCACGTTTCCGGAATGTAAAAGGCGATCGGACCTTTGAAATTGGCGGCGGCCAGAAAGCAGGTCCAGCTTTGGTCACCCGTGGGGGGATCGTTGGTGCCGGGGTCGGTGAAGGGCAGGGCCATCCAGGTATAGCCCAGAAATTCGCCATTCGGATGGCCCCGGAAAGGCAGCGCATCGGGCGGAATCAGCAGGCGATTGCTCAATTGCGCGATGCCGAGCCGATTATCCGGGAGCGCTTCATTGCTATAAAAAAAAGACCAGCCGGGCGAGCCCACTTCATAATCGTAGGCTTGCGGGGTGCCATTCATGCTGAATTTCGGCGGGCCGTAGCGGAAATGATTGCCCGCCCAGTAGCCCAACCCGCCTTCCACGGTTTGGAAAACACTGTCCCAAGTCGGGCCGCGCTCCTTCCAATGGCGGGCCAGCGTGCCCGCCGGCGCGAGCGGGGTGTCATGGTCGTCGGCATTGTCGGGTAAAATCCACGTGCCGGGCAGTCCAATTTGGAAATGCGCCAGCGGCTGGTCCACCAAAGACCAGACCGCGGAATAAAATCCGCCACCGGCTGTGAAAGCGGAATGCGGCGGACAAAGTTCGTGGCCATAAGCAATGTAGCCGTGCAACCCCTCGGATTGCTCGGTAATAGTCGACGATGACGCCGTGTCATCGGCCCGGCTTGTCAACCCAGCGGTCACCAGCCATGCGGCCGCCGCGCCCAAGCCAATTTGAATTAGCGGGAATTTCATATTCAACGCCAGTTTAAAACAAACCGGCGCAAAGGTGCACCCAATTACCTTTCTCCACTGTCTGTCGTGGACGTTTCGCCGCTGCAAGCAGGCGCAACGCTCGCGGAAAAATGGCTCTGGAGAAGCACGATTTTGCCGGCGGGCCCAGTTCCTGACATCGCGAACGATCTTGCAAAGTACCACCTGGCACGCGGAAACCGTGGCCGCCGCCCAGACAAACTCCCTGGTCAGCGAGCAAGTAGCCAAAGGGGTCCAGCTTGAGGGCTTGCACCTAAACTTGCAAATTCCCCGCTTTTCAGGTTTCATAAGAGGGATGTGCCGACTTGGTAACTGGTTTTTGTTGGTAATGGTGATTCTGGCTGCCGGTTTCAGAGCCGGCGCGGAGTCTGCCGAGGTAAATTTGGACTACGTCGCCAGCCGCGCTTTGGAGCGGGCGCGCTCCCCCTTCCATTCTCCCCGCGAAGATTTGCCCCCGGTCCTGCGGCAGGACCGTTTGGACTACGACAAGTACCGCGAAATCCGTTTTCGCCGGGACAAGGCGCTGTGGACCGCCGCCGATGCCCCCTTCCGCGTTGAATTTTTCCACCCCGGTTATTTGTACCAGGAACCCATCCGCACCTACGAGTTCACCCTCACTCACGTGCAGCCCATTCGCTTCGTGCAGGATTTCTTCGATTACGGCGGCCTGCACATTCAGAACCAAATTCCCGCGAATACGGGCTATGCCGGTTTTCGGGTGCTCTACGCCCTCAATCAAACCAACCAGTTCGATGAACTGGGGGCATTCTTGGGGGCCAGCTACTTTCGCTTGCTCGGCAAAAACCAGCGCTACGGTCTTTCCGCCCGCGGTCTGGCAATCAACTGTGGCGAGAACGGCCAGCCGGAGGAATTCCCCATCTTTACCGACTGGTGGCTGGGCAAACCCTCCCATGACGACACTGAACTGCGCCTCTTCGCCATTCTGGACAGCGTCAGTGCCGTCGGTGCTTACGAGTTTTTGATTCGTCCGGGTGAGACCACCGTCGCCCGCATCGATGCCGTGGTCTATCTCCGTGAAACCGCCAAAATCAAAGCCGTCAGCCCCGGCCAGTACCCCATCAAAACGCTCGGCCTCGCCCCGCTGACCAGCATGTTCTGGTTTGGTAAAAATTCCGAGCGCAAGCCGGATGATTACCGTTCTGAGGTGCACGACAGTGATGGCCTGCTCATGCGCATGGGCAATGGGGAAACGCTCTGGCGTCCCCTTGACAATCCCACGGTCATGCGCCACCAAATCTTCAACGCCGCCAACATCCGCGGTTTTGGGCTGATGCAGCGGGAACGCGCTTTTTCCGCCTACCAGGACAGCTTCAACCTCTACCATCTGGAACCCAGCGTCTGGGTGGAACCCCATGGTTCCTGGGGCGCGGGCAGCTTGCATTTGGTTTCCCTCAGCTCGGCCTTTGAAGGTCTCGACAACATCGTCGCCTTTTGGGATCCCAAGAAAAAACCCGAACCGCTCCAGCCCTTCCATTTTGGCTACACGCTTTACTGGACCACCGAGAATGATTTCAAGCTTTCTGACAACAAGGCCGTGTCCACCCGCGTGGGGCGGGATCTCAGCTGCCAGGACTGCCGCCAGTTTATCATCGATTTCGCCGGCCCCAAACTGGATGTCTTGCCCGAAAGCAACCCCCCGCAGTCCATTGCCAATTGCAGTGACAATGCGGTTATCTTAAACAACCAGGTCGTGCGCTGTCCCGAACTGGGCACCTGGCGCGTGATTTTGAAAATGCAGCCCAAGCCGGGCAACCCCGACCCCGTGGATTTGCGCTGCACCCTGCAAAACGGTACGAACGCGTTGAGCGAAACGTGGACGTACCAATGGAGCCCGCCTTGAACCCCCAAATTTTACCGGATCGCGCCGGGCAACTTGCCGGCCGGCCGCTGGAAGAATGGAATGATGCGTATGCGAAAGTGGAGAGCTATTTTAATGCGCTCCGCATCCGCAACCGTCCGTTGCTCGGCCAGCTTTGCCTGCGCGTCCTCGAGCGGGCGCAAAAACGCGCCCCGGCCGAAACTGGCCGCACCGCCACCCAGTTGGTTGCCGAGGAAATGGATCACATCGTTACCGAATGGTTTGCGGAGGTCTTGCAAGTACCGCCCACCAACGCCGACCAAATGCTCTCCACCCGCGGCCGGCTCGCCTTGCTGCTGGCGGACATGCCCGGCAAATGGCAGGACCAGTTCCTGCGTCCCGGGCCCTGGCCTGAGGAGTTTACCGAGGCCATGCGCGAAACGTTTTTGCGCGCCGGTCCCGATTTCCAGCTTTCCAAAATGACCCCGCGGCCCCTGGATCTCGGTCCGCTCACCAGCTTGGGTAATCTCGGTCGCATGCCTTATTTCCGCATGATCTTGGCCTGGAGCCTGTTCGCGCTGCTCTTGATTGGGATATTTCTCTTCACCCACATGCAGCCGCACTGACCATGTCTGGCATATGTCCCAAATTCGAGGCTGGTTTGCCGCGCCGTCCGCGCGGTTGGCGGGTGTTTATTTTCTATTCTTGCGCGCTGCTGCCCACTGGGATCGTTTCCCTGATCTTTGCCGACCTCCTCTGGCGCACCGGCTGGTCCACCGCCTGCACCATCCTCCTCGTCCTGTTCGTCATCCTCTTTTTGTTTGCCGCCATTGGCTGCGTGCACGGGGTCTTTGGCTTTTTTCTCCGCATGTTTGGGGACCGCCGTCGCATTACCAATCTTAAACCGTTCAAGGAACAGCCCATCGACGGCATCAGCACCGCCATCATTTTCCCCATTTACAATGAGAACGTGGTCCGCGTCTACGAGGGGCTCCGGGCCACCTACGAATCTCTCGAAAAGACCGGTCAGTTGGAACGTTTTGACTTTTTTATCCTCAGCGACTCCACCAGCCCCGACAACTGGGTGGAGGAGGAGCGCCGCTGGTATGATTTGATTCGCGAGCTCGATGCCCTCGGCCGCATTTATTACCGCCGCCGCCTCGTCAATGAAGCCCGTAAAAGTGGCAACGTCCGCGACTTTCTCAATACTTGGGGCCGCCGGTACCGCTATTTTATTTGTGCCGATGCCGATAGTGTGCTCCGGGGCGAGACCTTGGTGGACCTCGTCAAATTGATGGAAGTCCATCCCACCGTCGGCCTGATCCAGACCGTGCCCGCCTTGGTAAATGCGGAGTCGCTCTTCGGCCGCATTCAACAATTTGCCAACCGTCTCTATGCCCCGGTGTTCATCGCCGGCCTGAATTATTGGGCGCTGGACTTCGGCAATTACTGGGGGCATAACGCCATCATCCGCACCGAGCCCTTCATGCAGTTTTGCGATCTGCCGCAACTCCCCGGGCGCAAACCTTTTGGCGGCCAGATCCTGAGTCACGATTTCGTCGAGGCCGCCCTGCTGCTCCGCGAAAATTGGGAAGTCTGGTTCGCCTACGATCTCGAGGGCAGCTACGAGGAGGCCCCCCAGGCGCTCGTCGATAACGCCCAGCGCGAACGGCGCTGGTGCCAGGGCAATCTCCAGCACACCCTGGTTCTCTTCACCAAGGGCCTGCGCGGCGTGAGCCGCCTGCATTTGATCCTCGGCATCTGCGGCTACCTGGCCGGCCCGCTCTGGCTCGCTTTTCTGCTGGCGTTCAATTGGATTCGCTGGGCGCACGATAATTCCGGTCTGTCCGATATCACCGTGCCGGCCTTTACCCCCTATCTGCATGGTATCAGCGGTACCGCGCATGCCTTCCTCGTCTTCCTGATTTGCATGATTGTCATCATGCTGCCAAAAGTCCTCGCCCTCATTGACCTGGCCTACGATTCCAAACGCCGCCGCGCTTATGGCGGACTTGCCCGCACCACCACTGGAGTGATTTGGGAAACCGTCTTTTCCACCCTGCACGCCCCGATGCTGATGCTCTGGCACACCCGGTTCGTCGTCACCAATCTTCTCGGCATTTCCGTTGGCTGGACCACCCAGAAGCGGGCCGCCGATGGTACCGCCTGGCTCTATGCCATCCAGCGGCAATGGGGCCATGTGCTCGTCGGGGTGTTATGGGGCTGGTTTATGTGGGTGCTAAGCCCCGCTTTGTTTTGGTGGTTTACCCCGGTCTTGGCTGGCATGGTGCTTTCCGTGCCGGTCAGTGTGCTCACGAGCCGGCGCAGCCTGGGCTTGCGCGCCCGGAGTCTGGGCCTGTTCCTCACCCCGGAGGAAACCGGTCCACCTCCGGAAATTGTTTCGTTGCGCGCCCGCATGAAAATTCACGAACTGACCGAAGGCGCCCCAGGCCCCGCTCGCTCCCACACCGGGGTCGCGGATGCCGTGTTGGATCCTTACGTCAACGCCATTCACGTTTCCTTGTTGCGCGAAAAACTCCTCAACCCCGTCTATGCCGAGGAAGGCCAGTTGCTCGGCGTTGGCAGCGACCGCGTCCGTGTCCTGGGCGAAAAACTCCTCTTGGAAGGACCGGACAAACTCACCGCCAGCGAACGTTTATTGGTGCTGGCCGATCAGGCCGTCATGGTGCGTCTTCACCAGCAAGCCTGGCAGCGTTCCGGCGAGACTCTCTCCCCTTGGTGGCGGGCGGCCATCTCTGAATATCGCCGCCGCGATTAGTCTGCACGGCAACATAATCGGGGGAGCGCGTCGGTCCGGGTTTTCACCATAACGTGACTTGCCCTCGGTGCTGTATTCCGGGCATTTTAGACGCCATGAAAAGGACTATTGGGTTTCAACTATCCGTTCTGCTGCTGGCCGCCGGTCAGCTCATTGCCGTGGCTCCCCCGGCATTGGCCCAGGATTTTAACGCCACCACGGAAACTGTCGGCCACGGCACTAATGGCGTGGTAACCCCCGTGAACCAGCGGCTCACACCCGCCGGCACGCTGCTGGAATTACCCGGCATGCGGCCCACGGCAGTTGCCTTAAGCCCGGATGGCAAACTGCTGGTGACCTCCGGGCTCACCCATGAATTGGTGGTGATCAATCCCGCCACCGCACTCGTCCTCCAGCGCGTGGCATTTCCCGCGGACCGCCTTTTGGGCAGCCTCCCGGGCCTGGCACCCATTCTCGATCCGGATGAAAAAGCCCAGATCAGTTACACCGGCTTGATTTTTTCCCCGGATGGCACGCGCATTTTTGTGGCCAATGTGAATGGCAATGTGAAGGTATTCGCCGTGGCAGCGGATGGAAAGGTCACGCCCAGCGCCACCTTTGCGCTGCCGCCGGCCAAAGTTGGTGATCGCCCAGCGGACATCGCGGCGGGCCTCGCCGTGTCACGGGATGGCCGGAAGTTGTATGTGGCCCTCAATCTCTCGAATCAATTGGCGGAACTGGACACCACCACCGGCAAGGTATTGCGGTTGTGGGCGGTGGGCGTGGCCCCCTTTGGCGTGGCTTTGGCCGGGGACAAGGTTTATGTGAGCAACTGGGGCGGACGCCGCCCGGCCGACGACAGCCTCACGGCCACGGCCGGGCATGGCACCCGCGTCCGCGTGGATGACCGGTCCATTGCCCGGGAAGGCTCGATCTCGATCATTCATCTGACCACCACGAACCAGACGGAAATCGTGACTGGCCTGCACACCTGCGCCCTGGCCGTTTCGCCGAACGGCCATTATGTGGTGGCGGCGAACGCCGGCAGCGATAATTTGACCGTTTTGGACACCCGGAACGATACAATTGTGGAAACCATCAGCACGCGGCAGAACCCGGGGGATTTGTTCGGCGCGCAGCCGAATGCCCTGGCGTTTGATCGCTCCGGCAAAAAACTCTACGTCTGCAACGGTACCCAGAATGCCGTGGGCGTGATCAAATTCAAAGCCGGTGACTCGCAGTTACTCGGCTTGATTCCCACTGGCTGGTTTCCCGCGGGGGTGGCGGTGGATGACCGGCGCTCGCAATTATATGTGGCCAATATCAAAGGCCTCACCAAGGGTAAGTTGGGCGACAAGGGTGTCTTGGAATTCAACACCAAGCAGCATGCCGGCTCGCTGTCCTTGATCCCGCTGCCCGACAAAACCCAACTTGCCACCGCCACCGCCACTGCCCTGGCCAATGTACGCTATCCGCTGCTCGCCGAGGCGAAGCTCCCGGCCCGGCCCGGCCAGCCCGCGCAACCCGTGCCCCTGCGCGTGGGGGAACCGAGCGTCTTTGAACACGTGATTTATGTCATCAAGGAAAATCGGACTTATGACCAGGTCTTCGGTGACATCGCCGCGGGCAATGGTAGCGCCCAACTCTGCACCTTTGGGGCAAATGTTACCCCCAACCAGCACGCCTTCGTAAATCAGTTTGTGCTTCTGGACAACACCTATTGTTCCGGGGTGTTGAGCGCCGACGGTCACAATTGGGCAGACAGTGCCATGGCCACTGATTATGTGGAACGCTCGTTTGCCGGCTGGCCCCGCACCTATCCGGCCGGTGGGTCGGGCGACTCGGGCAAGGATGCGCTGGCCTGGTCCCCGGCGGGATTCATTTGGGATGATGCCGCCGCGCATGGCCGGACCATCGCCGATTTTGGCGAATACACCACCGCCACCAAAAAGTGGAAGGATCCCGCCCGCAAGAAAGAACCCAAATTCCTGGACTGTTATCGCGACTTCCTCTCTGGCAGCAACGCCATTGCCTACGCTTGCGAACCGGATATTGAGGCGCTGCGGCCAAACATGATGACCAATACCATTGGCTGGGACCTGGATGTGCCGGATGTCTGGCGGGCCCGGCAATTCATTGCTTCACTCCATCAATTTGAGGCCGCCGGCAAAATGCCCAACTTGATTCTCATTTGGCTGCCCAACGACCATACCGATGGCGCCAAATCCGGTTCCCCCACGCCCGCCGCCCACGTGGCCGACAACGACCTCGCCTTCGGCCAGATCGTGGAGGCCCTCAGCCACAGTGCGTTCTGGACCAACACCTGTGTGTTCGGGATCGAGGACGATCCGCAAGCTGGCTGGGATCACGTGAGCGGTTACCGCACCACGGCCTACGTGGTAAGCCCTTACACCAGGCGCCACACCGTGGTGAGCACCCAGTACAACCAAACCAGCCTGTTGCGCACCATGGAACTCATCCTCGGACTGCCGCCCATGAACCAGATGGATGCCACCGCCACCCCGATGTTCGATTGCTTTACCAACACACCCGATTTCACCGCTTACACCGCCCTCACCAACCAGGTGCCATTGGACAAATTAAATGCCCGGCCTGAAGCCATCAAGGATCCCGTGTTGCGCCAGGACGCCTATGTTTCCGCCCGGCTGAACTTCAAGCAGGAGGATCAATGCCCTGAAGACCTCCTCAACCGGATAATCTGGCGCTCCGTGAAAGGCTCTCAAGTGCCGTATCCGGTTTGGGCGGTGAAGCTGGTGGATGATGATTGAACGGCAAATCAATTTTCGCCCCGGTTTTTGCCGCAGATTGATTGTTTGAATTGCCGACGGCTGTCAAAAATGGCGCCATCCTGAACGCTCGTGTGCTTCCGCAGCCCGCGAATCGTAAATCCGCCAACAATTTGCCGGTCCTCCAAAAACATCCAGTCAGAAATTTCCTCCGCTGGAAAAGCCACTTGGTCATTAATTTTTAAACCCGAACTCCGAAAGTAAAATGGCTGGGATGCGTCAAGATGTTGGAGCAGAAACACTTTGGAAAAATCGCCGACATACCCGCAGTGGTCTGGCGAGACTGCCGCTGCGCGAAGCGCACACCCTTAAATGGGCAACTGATTGGCAGCGGCTTGGGAAGCCAATGTTCCAAAGCGTTTAAACCAAGAGATGGATGCAGACCGGCTGTTTTAATTTCGGAGTTCGAGTTCAAACCTTAAAACCGGCAACCGGCGTGGTTTTCCCTCCAGCTCCGAGGTATGCCTTCCCTGCCGCATGGTTCCCAAGCGTTGCCGGAAGCCCTCGGCATGCAGGTCGGACTCGTTTTCCATTGCCTGAAATTCCAGGTGTTTCGCCGCTTTGCCTGCGTTGGTTAACTATGCCCGTCCGATGCCTTGAGCCATGAACGCCCTTTGACCCGCAGGCTGGTGAGACGTATGCCGGCAAATCCGGCTTTAAAAAGCCCTTACTTGCCTGCCACCGGCTCAATGCGCAGGGTGATTGTCCCCTCCGCGATTTTATCCGCCAGCTCAATGAGCACGCGCACCGGCTTGCGTTTGGTGTCCACGTCCTCGTGGATGATCTCCTCATGCCATTGGAAGGGGTGCCCCTGAGTGTCAATGGTGACCCGGACGCTGTTGTCGCCATCGGTGATGGTCAGTGCGGTCGGACCGGCGGACTGGACCGTGCCCCAGGTGATGAGCGTGCTGGCAAACGCTTCCGGAGCAGTGAATTTAAACGCGTCGCTTACGTCGAGGGCAGGCGTGGCCCCGCGCTGAAACACAAAGGTGCGCACCAGGGATTGCAAGTCCGGCACCGCGTAGGCAGAGCGGATGTCGAGGCCATAGGTATCCGCCTTCGCCGTGAAATTGCTGGTAAGAATAATGCCGCGCGCGTCGGCTCCCGCTTTTTGCAGTTGTCCGGCCACCACTGGAACGGCATGCCCGTAGCTGCTCAGTACCTTGCTGTCATAACGGTGCGGCCCGAATGTGCGCGCCGTATACACCTCGCCACCCGGATCGCAAACGACCATGTTCCGTCCCAGAACCACACTGAAACTGCCCACGTCATTATGGTTGTGCGGTTCATTGTTGTTGCCGCCCTTGAGCGCTGCCGCGAAAGCCGGGTATTGCTCCGGGGTGTTGCGGGCGATCAGCACGCCCCCACCGGGAAAAAAGCTGCGCAGCGGGTTGTCGCCGCTGGCTTCCAGCTGGCGGGCCACCGGTACGTTGGCCGGCAGGCTGGCGAGCATCAGGTTCATGGCCAGACCATCGCCGGCACCAGTCAATTTCGCGGTGGTCGGCCAGCCCAGCCGGCGGCCCACATAAGCGGCCAGTTGCGAACTCGGTTTGGTGCCGGGGTTGACATCCGAGATGGTGGGGAAAATACCCGGCAAAATTTCACTGCGCTGGCAGAATCGCGCTGCGGCAATGGCCCGGTCATTCGCCAGCAAATCCAGTTGGCCGCCCGTGGCCTGGCGCAGGGTCTCGGTCAGCAAAATGAAATGGCCAAAGCCATAATTCCAATAACCCACTCCCTCGGCGCAATACCCATCCGGGGTGAAGCCGGATAGGAAATACTGAATGCAATGCTCGCCCGCCGTGGCATAAAAGGCGCGGTCCTCGCGCGAATCGAGCAGCGCCAGCGCGGCAAAGACGGTGTTGCCCACGCACACCGCGTTCCAGTTCATCGGCGTGCGCACCCAAAACGCTGCTTTCTGGCGGCCCTCAATCATGGCGCGAAAGGGATCCAGGACCCGGTGCCGGATATTGTCCCGGATCAGTTGCCGCGTCGCCGGCGAGAGGTGGTCGCCGAGCACATAATCGGCCTCGGCCAAATCCGCCGCCAGGCCGGTAGCCCCCAGGTCGGGAGTGATTTCCTGGCCATGAAAATTACGCAAGCCACCATCATGCGCCGGCATCAGCCAGGTTTTTTCCTGGCACAGGGCGGTGATGGTGGCCTCCAGCGCGGGCAGATAGCGGCCCTGATTTTGCAAGGCCTCCGCCAGGGTGAATTTTTCAATGCGGCCCCGGCGCTGACTGGCCACCGCCTGCCAGTGCGTGCGGTTGCCAGTCTGGGAAAATTCGAGATACAAACTGTCCGGCTGGACGGGCAGCGGTTGCTTTAGGATTTTATCCGCATTGGCGATGGTGTTCGCATAGGCTTCGTCGGTGGCCAGTTGCTCCCAGGTGGCGCGATTGGTGATGGGCCAGGCAAAGCCGGCGGGTTGCGCCGGCAGCCTTGCCGCCAGTTCCGCCGCCCGGCCCGGCGGCAGCGCTTCCTCCGCGTGCAGGGCGGCCGTCAGGACAAGCAAAATGACTGCCGGTAGCCACCGGAAAGTGCGTGAATTCATGGAGATTTTCATTACAGCGATATCAGTTTCGTCAGTTCAGACGGCGCCGCCGCCTCGGCGGTTACTATTAGAACCCATCCTGGCGAAGCAACGAGACGCTGAATTGAAAGGGACTCAGCCGGATCCATGCCATAGAAAGGCAAGTGGTTGCGCTGTGGATTTTTGTGCCAGGCGAGGCGTGAGCCGCGCCGCCTGTCCTTTTTGGATCTGGCAGCGGTTCACGACGAAGTCCTTGCCCAAAAAGACCAGGCAAACGCAGCCTTTCTCTGGCCTGGTTCCGGCTCAGTCCTCCGCGAACAAGTATTCCAAATCCGTGGCCGTGAGACTCCGGGCGAAACCTTCCTCGCCCAGCACATCGGCGATGGTTTGGGCCTTGCTTTGTTGCAGCTCCCAAATTTTTTCCTCCACCGTGCCGGGCGCAATCAGCCGGTACGCATTGACGGTCTGGGTCTGCCCAATCCGGTGCGAACGGTCAATGGCCTGGGCTTCCACGGCCGGGTTCCACCACGGATCGTACAGCACCACATAGCTGGCATTGGTCAGGTTCAAACCCGTGCCCGCCGCGCGCAAGCTGAGCAGGAAGACCCCCGCGCCAGTGTCGTGTTGGAAGGCATTGACAACCTGCTGCCGGTCTTTCGTTTGCCCCGTGAGCATGTGGGTGGTGATGTTGCGGGCGCGGCATTCCTTCTCCAAGATTTGCAGCATCTGGACGAACTGGCTGAACACGAGCACCTTCTGGCCATCGGCCACCAGGGGGTCCAGTAATTCAAACAGCGTCTCGGTCTTGCCGGAGGCAGTGTCGCTCCCCACGAGCGAGGGATGGCAGCAAACCTGGCGCAGGCGGGTGAGCGCGGCGAGCACATGCATCTTGCTCTTGTTCAGGCCCTGCTCGGCCACCGCATGCATGATTTGGTCACGGCTGCGGCGCAACTCGGCGAGGTACAGTTTCCGTTGCTCATCGCCCAGCGGACAGTCACGGCGTTCCTCGATGCGGTCGGGCAGATCCTTCGCCACATGCTTTTTCAAGCGGCGCAGGAGCAGGGGACGCAACCGGGCCGAGAGGCGGCGGCGGGCAATGCGCTGGGCCGCCTCGGCATTTTCGCCACGCGGTTCGTATGTCTCCAGAAATTGTTCCTGCGTGCCGAGGTAAGTGGGCTGGATGAAATCCACAATGCTCCACAAATCCAGCAACCGGTTTTCCAAGGGGGTGCCCGTGAGGGCCAGCTTGTGCTCGCACTTGAGTTGTTTGACCGATTGAGTGACCTGCGCGCCCGGGTTCTTGATGAATTGCGCCTCGTCCAAAATCACCGCGCGGAAGGAGAACTTTTGGAGTTCCTCCAAGTCGCGGCGCAACAGGGCGTAATTGGTCACGATCAAATCGTGCTGGGGAATTTGTTTGCGGAGATTGTGCCGCGCCGCGCCGCTTTCCAGCACCAGCACCTTGAGGCCGGGGGTGAATTTTTCCGCCTCGCGCCGCCAGTTGTGCAGCACGGAGGCCGGGCAAATCACCAGCGAGGGCTTGTGATTCTTTTCATGCCGGTCTTTTAACCAGGCCAGCCAGGTGAGGGTTTGCAGGGTTTTGCCCAGGCCCATGTCATCGGCCAGAATACCACCGAGCCGGATTTGCACTAGGTGGGCCAGGAAATCAAAGCCATCTTTCTGGTAGGGGCGGAGTTCTGCTTGTAGGGACGCCGGCAGATCCGTGGCCGGCACGCCTTTAAATTCCGCCACCCGCTCACGCAGGGCTTGGGCCTCGGGCGAGTCCGCAAACCGGCCAAAATCTTCCTCATCCAGATGGGCCACGTGTTCCAGGCCAACCTTTTGCGGCACGGCAATCAGCCCGTCCACCCCCATGTCGGCCATGGCCTCGTGCGCGCCCTGCACCGCTTCGGTATCCAGTTCCACCCAGCCCGAATTGGGCAGTTTCACAAAGCGGCTGGTGGCCGCGGCGAGCCGTTCCAAATCTGCCTTGGAAAGGCGCAATCCTTCGGCCTCCCATTCTGCGGAAACTGCGAGCCAGTCAATGCCGCTGCCTTTGACCACGAGGCGCGGCCGAATCTGGCGCGGTTGCAGGAAAAGTCGGTGAAAAGCGGGATTGCCCAGGAATTCGGCCTCGGCCGGACGCTGGTCCCAGGCCGTGGCCAGCGCCCCCAGAAAATTTTCATTCGCATCGCCAATCCACAATCCGGGCTCCGGGGTGAACCAGTCCAGCCGGCGCAGCCAATGGGTCGCCGGGTCCAGCCGGGGGTCATCCAGAATTTCCGGCTTGTTGCCGGGCAACTTTTTGGGGTCGTTGGGCACCCATTCGAAGCCGTTCCAAAACCAGACGCTTTCGTCGCGGCCACTTCGGGCCAGCAAACGCAGGCGCACCGTGTCATCCAGCAATTCAAAAACAAATTGGGGCCCCGCCGTGTGGGCCACGCACAGCGATTCCCAATTCAAACCATGATTGGACTGGGTCTTGCGCAGATGCAACAGCAGGCGGTGGCTCAGGCGCCGCACGGGCACCGAGGGTTTGCCCGCCAGATACTTCAGGACCTTGGCCGGCGGGGCATTGCGCAATAAATAAAAATTGCCCCCCACCAGCGCCAGCGGCGGTTGCTGGTTAAAAAACTTCACCTCGGCCACCAGTTGTTGCTCGCCCCCCGGCAGCACAATTTGATGGGTGAAATTAAGTTCCTGGGCCACGGTCTCCAGGTGCGGCGTGAGACTGACGACCTGGCCATTAAATTGTAGAGCACTGCCGGTCGTTGCCGATTCCAATCGCTGGGTATGCCCCCAGCGGGCGAGCCATAACAATAATTCCGCATCTGAGAGTATCAGTGCCTCCGCGCCATCATGGCGGTGCCGGTGGGTCTCCGCCAGCCACTGGATAAATTCCCAGTCGGCGGGGGGGAATAATTCCTGCTCGTGCGTGGCGCGGACCACCAGGTCAATCAATTCGCGCAGCGTCCGGGATTTCTCACCCGTGCGCGGGCGGGACAATAAAAACTGCACCGTCAGCCGGTAGCGCGAAGGTTCCTCGGCGTCCGGTTGCGGGGAGCATACCACCCGCAAATTCGCCCGGGGCGTCTCCAGCAAGGGCAGGGCGGGCGGGGCCAGCCAGTGCTCCAGTTCCTTGACGAGATTTTCCTCCTGCTCGGCCTCTTCCGCCTGGGCAAAACGATCCAGGCAGGCGTAACTTTGCAATTCCGGCGGCACCGAACGTTTCGCGCGTAAAAACAGAAAGGCCAGCTCCTCCAGCCGTACCCGGCCCGCCGCGTTCAGCAGGCGTGGCCACCAGTTGGTATCCGGAAAATCTTTGCGGGAGAGCAGGATCTTTTCAAAATAATCCTCCAGCAGGAGCCAGGAGCGCTGGGAATCCGGACAGGTCGCAAAGCTTTTCAACAACTCTTCCCGCTCACTGACGGTGGCCTTGGAATCGGAAAGTTCCCGGCGCAGGTCCGCGAAAGCCCCATACGTTTGCGAGAGCACCTTGTGGTGCGCGTCGTACTTTGTCGTGCCCGACCGCGGGCCGTTTCCATTTCTCACAGGAATCTTCGGCATTAGAAATAATAGGTTATCATTTCCTCATACGCCGCGTGGCGGGTCAATCAGAAATGCAAAGAAAAAGCACTGCCACCCGTATGGGGATGATTGACGCCTCCCGGAATTTTGCTATGTTGAATCTCCTTTTATGAACCAACATCCTCATGTGGCGGTGGTCGGCGCGACGGGTGCCGTGGGTATCGAAATGATCAAGACCCTGGAAAAGCGCAATTTTCCGGTGGGCAAACTGACGTTGCTCGCCTCGGCCCGTTCGGCGGGCAAAACCCTGAAGTTTCGCGGCGCTGACCTCACCCTTCAGGAACTGACCAAGGATTCATTCCACGGCATCGATATCGCCCTCTTCAGTGCGGGCGGGGATATCTCCCGCGCCTTCGCGCCCCTCGCGGCCGCCGCCGGTTGTGTGGTGGTCGATAATTCCAGTGCCTTCCGGCAGGACGACAAAGTGCCGCTGGTGGTGCCCGAAGTGAATGCTGCCGATGTCAAATGGCACTCGGGCATTATTGCCAATCCCAACTGCACCACGGCCATCACCTTGATGGCTTTGTATCCGTTGCATCAGGCTTTCGGGGTGAAACGCGTTTTCGCCTCCAGCTACCAGGCGGTGTCCGGCACCGGTGCCAAGGCGATTGAGGAACTCGAACGCCAGGTGGGGCAGGTCGTTCATGGCCAGCCGGTCACCAAGGAGGTTTATCCCCATCAAATCGCCTTCAATGTGCTGCCGCACGTGGATTCCTTTTTGCCCTCCGGTTACACCAAGGAGGAGATGAAAATGGAAAACGAAGGCCGCAAAATCATGCACCATCCGGCGTTTCGTGCCAGCGTCACCTGTGTGCGCGTGCCGGTGTACCGCTCCCACTCGGTGGCCGTGAGCGCAGAATTTGAAAAGCCTGTGACGGTTGCCGCCGCCCGGGAAGTTTTTCTGAACGCCCCCGGTCTGGACCTGGTCGATGACCCGGCCAATAAAAAATATCCCATGCCGCTCTTCACCTCCGAGAAATATAACTGCGAGGTTGGCCGCATCCGGCTCGATTGTGCCTTGGACAACGGCCTGTGCTTTTGGGTGAGTGGCGATCAACTTCTCAAAGGGGCGGCACTTAACGCCGTCCAAATTGCTGAGGAATTGTTGAAGTGACTTTCCACCGGGGTGAAAATCGATTGGACTTCCATCCCGGTTGGTTTAAATTGAGGCATTAAGTATGAAACCTGACGCAACAACCACCATTTTAAACTTTGTGCTGCTGGTGCTGGCCATCTGCGGGCTTATATTTTCGGTCCTGACCTTCTCGCGCACGCGGGAACTCCGGATGATTTCCCCGCAGGCCTCGATGGACCAACAGGTGCTCGGGCGCATTCAGGCCCTCGCCAATGAAGTGGCCGTTTACAATCAAAAGTATCCCAGCCCGGAGCTCACCAAGATCCTCCAGACCATTCAGCCCAAACCTGCTGCGAAATAATTTTTATGGCCTCCCCCGAATCCCCCGATCAGTCGACCTCCCTGTTGAAGGAAAAATTGGCACTGCTGGAGCGCCAGTTATTGTCCTTGTTGCTGGCTCTGATCGTTGTTAGTGGCACCCTTACCGGCTACCTGTACCGTCAGGCCAGCCTCCTGCACAAAGACATCGAAGCCAATCAGCAGGTCATCAACGCCATGGCCGACAATCGCAAAGTCTTGAGCGAATTTCTCAACCAGCTCGGTGCCTTTGGCCAGACCCATCCGGATTTTCAGCAGCAGGTCATGATCAAAAATGGCCTCGTTCCGCCTCCGGCCGGCAAGAAGTAATCACGGCGCGGTGAGCGGCATCCGCGTCCCGCACTCGGCACAAAATTTTGCCTTGGGGCTGCTTTTTACCCCGCACTGGGAGCAGCTCTTTTCGGCATTCTTATGCCGGCGGTGGATCACGAGGTTGCGAATGTAAGGAATCCACGAAAACGCGTAGGCGAAAATGATCACGTGATGCTGGTCATAAAAAACTGCATACGCCAGAAATAGCAGGGAACCCACCAGGCTCAGCCACCAGAATAAAACGGGCACCGTCACCTGTTTCTGCTTTTCCGTGGCATACCACTGCACCAAAAAGCGCGATGAAAAAGTCACGTTGGCCAGCCAGCCAGTCAGCGTCCAAAATCTCTCCCAATCCAGGCCCAGAATGGGGCCGGCGGCCAGTATCGCATGCAGGTTGCCAGGCATAAAAAATTCCAGTGTCCTATCCAGCATCGCCCATTTTAGCCGGCCCGTCCGTGGTCGGGGCCGCCGGTTTGAGATAAACCGTCTGGGTTGGGAAAGCGAACTCGATTTGTTCCGCTTCAAACCGTTCTTTGATTTTCAGATTGAATGCCTGTAAATCAGCAAAATGCGCCTTCGCCTCCGTCCCGGACCAGTCATGGACCACCAGGATATTCAAGGCGGATTCCCCAAACTTGTTAAAACTGATCACCACGTCGGCCGTCCGGGGATTGGCCCGGAAAATTTCCTCCAACAAGGCCACGGCGCGCGCCACCTTGGGCGCCGGGGTGTCGTAGGTGAGGCCCAGATTAATCTCCGTTTTAATGGTCGCCCGGCGGGTAATGTTGGTGATGATGGCGTTGCCCATTAATTTGTTGGGTATCGTGACATGATGTCCATCCAGATTGCGCACCCGCGTGCTGCGCAGGCCAATGCTTTCCACCGTGCCATCCACGGATTCCACCTTGATGCGGTCGCCCAGGTAAAACGGCTTGTCCATGAAAATCGCCACTGCCCCAAACAGGTTGGCCACCGTGTCTTGCGCCGCCAAACCCAGCGCCAGACCGCCCACGGACAATCCCGCCAGTGCGCTGGTAATCCGGATGTCCAGGTTGTCCGCTGTCAATAACACTCCGGCGATGATCAGGGCGGTCTTGGACACCTTGCTCACCAATGGAATCAATTGCTTGGCAAAAGTCTTGTCTTGCGGCGCCACGATTTGCTCCTGCCACAAACCCAGCAGCAAATCCACCAGCTTGAGCGTCAGATACGTGATGGACCACGCCACCACCACAATCAGGCCCCGCGACATTAATAATTGCGCGTGATCCGGCCAGTCAAACAGGCTTAACCCAATGTGCAGAAAAATCACGAAAGTGATCATCTTCACCGGCCCGTGCAAGAGTTCGAGGAGGAGGTCGTCCTTGTCGGTTTTGGTTCTGACCGTCAGGCGCTTGAGCCAGAAGTTGACCAGATAATCAATCAGCCGGGCCACCAGAAAGGCCAGAACAATATAAATTAGCGAGGCCAGGTACTTCCACAAAGGTTGTTCCAGCACCAGGGTTTCCTTAAGCAACGAAATCTTGTCCAGGCCAAAGGTCACAGTGTTCGTCTGCTCGTTCCAATGGGTGCGTACCTGCTCCACCCAGTTGGTGTGCGTCACGCTCGGGGCCGGGACATTGGTGCGGCCTGGTTCCTCGGCTTCCGCCCAAACCGCCCAGAACGCCAGCCCCAGCAGCGCTGCCAGCCCCAGCCGATAAACCCACTCAAATCGCCACTTCATGGTTTCAACAACGTGTATCCAGTCGGGGTTAGCCCCCCGCCACAATTTTCACAATCTCCAGCCGGTCATCGGCCGCCAGCCAGCGCCCGCAAAATTCCGACGGTGCCACCGCCTCGCCGTTGTGCTCCACCACCACACTGCGCGGTAACAACCCTTGGGCGACCAGAAAGGCCTCCAGGGTGCAGGGCAGGGTCGCCTCAATGGGCCGGCCATTGGCAATAATCGTCATAACTCAGGCCATCAAGGCTGCATCCCAATCTTTCCAGACGGGTTCATACCCAATCTGCCGCAGGAACGCCGCCACCTGCTCGGGGGAACGCTCGTCTGCAATCTGGAACTGTCCGGTGGCATTCACGCCTTCCGCTGCGGGGCCTGACCATTCGCTGGCTCCGCGTTCCACGATCCGGCCGCGCACGGTCTGGTGAATGGTCTCGCGCCCGGCTCCAGTATAACCGCCCGGCTCCGTGTGGCTCCCTGCGCTGATCAATGTCACGCCCAGGGGAAATAACCCGTCCCGCAGTTTGGGCGATTCCCGCGTGGAGAGCACCAGACCCACATCCGGAAACATCAGCCGGAACGCACACAGCAATTGCACCAGTTCCCGGTCGGTCATGTGGGTCAACGGCTGGAATTCTCCCGCGCACGGCCGCAGCCGGGGCAGGGAGATGGTGATTTGCGCCTTCCAGCAATTGCGCAGCAAATAATCCGCATGCGCCGCCACCGCCAGCGCCTCCGCCCGCCAGTCGGCCAATCCGTACAAGGCTCCCAGCCCCAGCCGGCGAAAACCGGCGGCATACGCCCGCTCCGGCGTTTCCAGCCGCCAGTCAAAATTTTTCTTCGGCCCCGCCGTGTGCATGTCATCATACACCGGCCGGTCATAGGTTTCCTGGTACACCACCAGGCCATCGGCGCCCGCCATCACTAGCGGTTGGTATTCCGCCGTCTCCATCGGCCCCACTTCCAGCGACACGCTCGGGGCAAATTCCCGCACCGCCGTCACGCAGTCCGCCAGGTAACCATTGGAGACAAACTTCGGATGTTCCCCCGCCACCAGCAACACATTACGAAAGCCTTGCCGTTGCAGTTCCGCCGCCTCCCGCCGCACCTCGTCCAGCGACAGCGTCACCCGCAAAATTGGATTGTCCCGCGAAAACCCGCAATACTTGCAGTTGTTCACGCATTCATTGGAAAGATACAGTGGTGCAAACAGCCGGATCACCTTGCCAAACCGCTTTTGCGTGAGGGCCTGCGACCGCCGGCCCATTTCCTCCAGTAACGAGCCCGCCACCGGCGAAATCAACTGGGCAAAGTCCGTCAGCACCCGCCGTTCGTTCGTCAAACTTTCCCGCGCCGCCGCCAGGGTCGTGCTCTGGGAACGTTTCACCAGGGCCGCCAGCGGCAGGGAATTAAATTCAGCAACAAAACTCACCCGCCCAGCCTACCAAACCACCCGCCAAAGTCGAGCCATCACCCCTGCCGGTTCCGGTCGCGGTCCGCCCCCGGCCAATTCCCTGGCAAGTTTGTCTTGAGAATTGTGGCCGCCCTCCGTATTTCGAGGGGCGATGAATAATTACGAGGCGCGCTTCGGCGGCATCCAGCGGTTGTACGGGGTGGACGGCCAGGCCCGGCTGGCCCGGGCGCACGTCTGTGTGGTGGGCGTCGGCGGGGTCGGTTCCTGGGCCGTGGAAGCCTTGGCCCGCACGGGCATTGGCACCCTTACCCTGGTCGATTTGGATGACGTCTGCATCACCAACGTCAACCGCCAGTTGCACGCCGTTACCGGTGAGTTTGGCCGGCCCAAGGTCGATGTCATGGCCGACCGCATCCGGCTCATCCAGCCGGACTGCCAGATCCACGCCCTGCAATCCCTGTTTACTGCCACCACCGCCGCCCCGATTTTGGCGGCGAAGTTCGACGGCGTCGTGGATGCCATCGACCAAACCCCCATGAAAGCCCTGCTGATTGCCCGTTGCCGCGAACTGGCCATTCCCATCGTTACCACCGGCGGGGCGGGTGGCCGGCGCGACCCCACGGCCCTTCGCGTCGCGGACCTCGCCCGCACCAGTCATGATGGCCTGCTCTCCGCCACCCGCAAACTGCTCCGTGACGACCACAACTTTCCCCGCGACCCCCAGGCCGAATTCCACGTGCCCTGCGTTTATTCCATCGAAGCCCAGGTTTTTCCCGCCGCCGATGGCACTGTCTGCGCTACCCGTGAACCCGGCTCCACGCTGCGCCTCGACTGCCGCAGTGGCTACGGGACGGCCTGCTTCCTCACCGGTGCCTTTGGCTTCGCCGCCGCCGCTCAAATGGTAAAAATGATCGCCTCACCGGGTCCCTCGCCGGCTTGAAATCCCCATTTGCCTCTGTCACCACGCCCTTGTTTATCCTATATTTTTTCTCGTCATGCTTGATTTTTTAATCGGCCCGTTCCGGGCCTGGCTGCTGTCTTTGCTCGTCCTCCTCGCCCTTTCCTTTAAAGCTGTTGCGGCCCTCACTCTTACCGATTTGCAATGCGAGTCCCGGCACAACCCCGCGGGCTTGGACGTTCCGCAACCCCGTTTGAGCTGGGTTATCGAATCCGGCCGCCGCGCCGAGCGTCAGACGGCATACCAGGTTTTGGTTGCATCCACCTCGGAAAAACTCCTCGCTGGCCAGGGGGATCTGTGGGACAGCGGCAAGGTCCTTTCGGAAGCTTCCGCCCAAGTCGCATTCGCCGGGCCAGCCGTGCCTTCCCACACCCAGTGTTACTGGCGGGTCCGGATCTGGGATCGCGACGGCCAGCCGTCCGCCTGGAGTCCGACCGCCACCTGGAGCACCGGCCTGCTAAAATCGTCCGACTGGACCGCCGCCTGGATCAGCGATCCCCTCCTGGCCGACCCGGCAAATCGCCCGCTCACCCCCATCCACTGCTACCGCAGCGAACTCGCCTCCCGGCCCGATGCCCCCAAATGGATCGTGCTCGATCTGGGCACCACCCGGCGGATGGATGCCGTCGATCTCCAGCCCGCCCGTCCCCCGGGGCAGAACAGCGACTTTCGCACCGTGATGTTTCCTCTGCGTTTCAAGGTGGAAACTGCCAGTCACCCCGATTTTAGCGATGCCCGGCTCGCCGTGGATCAAACCGCGGCCGACCTGCCGAGCCCGCGTCATAATGAATGCCGCTTCGCCTTCCCCGCTGTCACTGCCCGCTATGTGCGACTTACCATCACCCGTTTGGCGCTTTGGGATGGCCATGATTTTGGCGTCGCCCTGGGCGGCTTGGCCTTGTTCGACGGTTCCCAGTCCATCGCCACCGGCGCCGCCGTTGCGTGTTCCGATTCCCTCGAAACCGAGTCCTGCTCCAAGCGCTATTTGGTCGCTGGCCATTTGGACGTGGCCATTGCCGGCCAGCCACCGGCGTTGGCCACCGATATGCCCGACGCCTCTGCGAACTTCACCGTGTCACGCGTCGCCTTTATGCGCCGCGAATTTGTCCTGCCCGGCCCAATCCGTCACGCCTCCCTGTACGGTTCCGCCCGCGGTTTCTATGAATTGCATCTCAACGGTCAGCGGGTCGGCGATGAACTGCTCGCCCCGGGGTACACGGACTATGGCGTCCGCCTCCAATACCAGTCCCACGACGTCACCACGCTGCTGCGGCCGGGAACCAACGCCCTCGGCGCTCTGCTCGGTTACGGCTGGTACGCCGGGCACATGAATCTCTTTGAGATGCGGTGCATGTATGGCTATTTCCCCCAGTTCCTTGCTCAACTCGATGTTGAACTGGAGGATGGCACCCATCTCAGCCTGGGCACGGATGGCCAGTGGCGCAGTACCCTGGATGGACCCGTCCGCTGGTCGGATTTGCTCGATGGCGAAGGCTATGATTGCCGCCGGGAACTGCCCGGTTGGGACCAGCCGGGTTTCGACGATCACGCCTGGCAACCTGCGTGGTCGCAACCCCGGGACAATGTGCCCTTGGTCTGGCAACGCAGCCAGCCGGTCCGTCCCATCCGCGAATTGCGCCCGGTGGCCGTGAAGGAAGCAAAGCCCGGCGTATACGTCTTTGACCTTGGTCAGGAAATTGCCGGCTGGTGCCGGCTCAAAGTGGATGGCCCGGCCGGCACCCACGTCCGCCTGCGCCACGCCGAATTGGTTGCGGCCGATGGCAGCCTCAACGTGGATAATCTCTGGGGCACGCTCCAGCAAGAGGATTATATTCTGGATGGCCATGGGCCGCGCACCTTGGAACCGCATTTCACCTGTCACGGCTTTCGTTATGTGGAACTCACCGGGCTGCCCGGGGCCTTGCCACCCGACACCCTCGTGGCGGTCAACCTCCGCACCGATGCCCCCGTCATTGGCCAGTTCGAATGCTCGAATGACCTCTACAACCGCATCCAGCGGGCCGCCGCCCAGACTCAGGATAACATGCTCTTCGACGTCCCTGCCGGCTGCGCCGCCCGGGCCGAACGCCTCGCCTGGACTGGCGACATCCGCCCCTGCGTGTCCTCTTTGTTATTCAATGTGGATGCCGTGGCCCTGCTGACCAAATACACCGGTGACTTGCGCGATGATCAGCATGCTGATGGTCGCTACACCGACATCACGCCCCAGGCCCATCTGCGTGGCACCGACACCTGCGTCGGCTCCCCTGGCTGGGCGGATGCCGGTGTCTCACTCCCCTGGGATGTCTATGTGAATACCGGCGACCGGCGCTTGCTGGCCGACCATTTTGAATCAGCCCGGCGCTGGATTGACGTTATTCACGCCAGCAATCCCGATTTGCTCTGGCGCAATAATCGCGGCATGGACTGGGGCGACTGGCTGAGCGCCGGTCCCGCCACGCCCAAGGAAATCGGTGCCACGGCTTTCTTTGCCCACTCCGCCGACCTTGTTTCCCGGATGGCCACTGTGTTGGGGCGTCCCGCCGAGGCCGCTCAATACCAAGCCTTGTTCCAAGGCATCCGGCAGGCTTTTGTGAATGCGTACGTCAGCCCGGACGCCATCATCGGCGGCACGCCTGCGGGTCCGCCCGCCATGCGTGATGTGACCGATATCCTCCGCGGCTTGGTGAAAGGCAATCGCCTCACTTTGGCCGTGCAGAACGATCGGCTGGGCGGGGATCCAGCGTTGAATAAAAAGAAAATCCTGCACCTGAGCTGGTTCACGGGCAGCGAAACCCGCCAGGATCAGTTTGCCGAAGGCAGCACCTTGGACTTGTCCGGCCAGCCCATCAAGATCGTTGCTGCCAGCTATGGTTATGACGCCACGGACGGGGGCGATACCCAGGGCAGTTATGCCCTCGCCCTTCACTTCGGTCTCTTGGATGAACCCCTGCGTTCCCGGGCCGCCCGCCGGCTGGACCAATTGGTATTGCAGAATGGTTGTCATCCCACCACCGGATTTTGGAGCAGCGTGGAATTACTCCTGGCCTTGTCTGATCATGGTTATCACCCCGATGCCGCCGAAATGCTGAACCAGCATGACGCCCCTTCCTGGGGCTACATGGCCGATCACGGCACCACCTTCTGGGAGGCGTTTGACGCCGATAAAAAGAACCTCTCCCTCAACCATTGGACCCACAGCGCCATCAACGAATGGCTCTGGCGCAATGTCGTCGGTCTCAATCCTGACGAACAACATCCCGGCTACCAGGCCTTCACCATTCATCCCCGCCCGACCAAGGAAGTGACCTGGTGCTCCGCCAGTTACCAATCCCTGCACGGCCGGATTGCCAGCCGTTGGCAAAGTGCCGGCGACCAGTTCACCCTCTGGGTGACCATCCCCGCCAACACCACCGCCACCGTATACGTCCCAGCCCACGCGGCCGGCCACGTGACCGAGGGTGGCCAGCCCGCCTCCCAAGCCGAGGGCGTGAAATTCTTGCGCCAGGAAGGCGACGTCACTGTCTTTGGCGTCGCTTCGGGCACCTACCATTTCCGCGCAAATTAAACCCGAACTCCAAAAGTAAAATGGCTGGGATGTGTCAAGATGTTGGAGCAGAAACCCTTTGGAAAAATCGCCGACATACCCGCAGTGGTCTGGTGAGACTGCCGCTGCGCGAAGCGCGCATCCTTTAATGGGCAACGAATTGGCAGCGGCTTGGGAAGCCAATTTTCCAAAGTGTTTATGCCCAAGAGATTGATGCAGACCGGCTGTTTTAATTGCGGAGTTCGGGTTAAACTAAAAATCCTCCCTGCCCAGGGCCAAAGGCCCGCCTCATACCAGCTGGGTCCTAGCGAGCCTGCGAGCGCAGGCCTAGGAACCTGTCCCAAATTGTTCCCAGGTCTGTAGGACCGTGCCATTCCTTGGCTTATAACCCCCCAAACAACCGCATAAAATTCTCCTCCATCTGCCCGGCCAACTCCGCCACCGTCACCCCGCGCATCTCCGCCGCATACTCGTAAATAGACCCCACATTGGCCGGATGATTGATCGCTTTTCCTGTCGCCAGCTCCGCTAGCGGAAACCGATTCAGCTCATCCGGCAACCGTTGGTCCGGCGCATCCGTCTCGATCAAGAGCCGGTCAAAAGGAATGTGTCGGAACGTTTCTCGCTGGCGTTCCTTGCGTGGGTGCGCATAGTAACCGGGAAAAGAAAAATAGGCCCCCAGTTCGGTGAATACTTTCACCATCTCTTTCGGTCCGCCGTAACTGTGCAAAAGAAACCCCCGCTCGGGTCGCCGATGGTTCTGCAACAGTTCCAGCATCCGCCCCCAGGCTTGCAAACAATGAATGCTCACCGGCAGGTTGCGTTCCGCCCCCAGTCCCAGCTGCGCCAAAAAGACTTCCTCTTGGCCTTCATACGGCAAATTCGGCTTCCAGCGATCCAGCCCAATTTCACCGACTGCCGCTGGCACCGCCTCCAACATTTGTTGCAAATGAGTTAGCCAGTCGGGCGTCCGTTCGTGGAGATACCAGGGATGATAACCGAAGCTCGGCAGCACTTCCGGGAAACATTTCGCGAGCGCATGCACTTGCGGCCAGTCCGCTTCACACGCTCCATTCACCACCATGCGGACCACGCCGCCGGCCCGACAGGCGGTCAACAGTTCCGCCGCCCGGTCACCGAAGCGCTCATCTTGCAAGTGATTGTGCGCATCGTAAAAACGCGGGGTCACAATAAGTCAACCCGTTAACCCTTTAACTCTTCCACCGGGCCGCCTTCTTTTCGGGCGGCCTCCCGGCGCGCCGCCGGCCAGAAGGGTTTGCAAAAAGCATCGGTGAAATCATAGCCATTTTGAAAATCATCATGGCTGTCCTTGTCTGTCTTGGCCAGCAATCCGATTTCCACCATGTTAAACACAATATTCCCAAAGTCTGTGCAGCGCTGGATGCCCCATTCCTCCAGTACCGTTTTCGCCATCGGACCAAATTCTTGCAAGGCAAATTGCCGGAGTCCGCTGAGCAGTTCCTGCCCTGTCACATGGCGGGTCGCTCCGCGGTTTTCTTTGCTAATGAGCTTTTGGGTGAAATCCAGCCCCTCGCGCAAAAATAAATAAGCATCGCGACTATAACGGCCATCCTGCACCAGAATCAGCGTCACCACTTCGTCAAAATTCACTTCTTGCATGTTAAGCGGGGTGCGGTTGGGTGGTTACTGCCTCAGGATGGCTGGTCCGGTACACCTTTACCAGTCCGCCGATCGCGAGCAACATCATGACGATGATCAAAACTTTTTTCTCCTGAGTAGTCAGGCAATTCACCCTTTCAGTATAGTCCCTCCACCCCAATGTGCAACCCCCAGATTCTCACCCGGCCTTTAAACTTGCGATAACCCATCCGCTTTGCTATCGTATTCTTCCATATATGGCTGCCATTGGCCGGTTCCAAAAAGGTAACGACATTTTCCATGCCAAAGTAGTGGAGGGCGAATTGTTCCGCGCTGAAGGCGATATCTTTGGCTCGCCCGCCTTTGCCCGCCAACCCACCCCGCGCAAGGGCCTGAAAACTCTCGTGCCCGTCGTGCCCTCCAAAATCATCGCCGTCGGCGTCAACTACCTCGACCACGCCCAGGAAATGGGCCGGGAACTGCCCAAGGAACCTTTGATCTGGTTCAAGGCCACCACCTCACTCCTGGCGGATGGCGGAAAAATTGAAATTCCCTTTCCCGATCACCGGACCGATTTCGAGGTCGAGCTTGCCATCGTCATCGGCCGGAAAATCCGCAACGTCGCCCCGGCCGCCGCCGCCCGTTATATCTTCGGTTACACCACCGGCCTGGACATTAGCGACCGCACCATTCAAAAAGCCGAGTCCCAATGGGCCCGCTGCAAATCCTTCGATACCTTTACCCCGCTTGGGCCTTACGTGGAAACCCAGGTGGACCCCGCCGACCTTAGCATTCAGCTCTTCCAAAACGGCCAGTTGCGCCAGAATTCCAACACCAAGCAGCTCATTTTCAAAGTTCCGCACCTGGTCAGTTTTATTTCCACGAATCTGACCCTGTTGCCCGGTGACGTCATCCTTACTGGCACCCCCAGCGGCGTCGGCCCCCTCGCCCCCGGCGACCGCCTCGAAGCCCGCATCCAGGGCCTCGCCCCTTTGAACATCCAGGTCAAATAAGCCGGCTTTGCCGGATCTCTTCGCCCCCCCGAGCGCAGTCCCGCTGCCTGCGGGAGCGCCTCCGCGTTGCCTCAAACCAAATCTGAAAATCCCCTCCGCTCAAAACAACAGCTTCATCAACTCCGGCACGCTCGACCCGCTTTTTGGATCCACGAGCGACGTGAAAAAATCCCCGCTGCGCAACGTAATCAAAAACGCCAGCCCCGCCACGTCCCCCGGACCTTTCACGTGTTTCATCACGTAATTATCAATCCCGATTTTCTGCGTCCGGTTGTGCGCCGGATTTTTCAGGTCGATATACTTAAACGTCCCGATGGACACATTCAACGCGTCCACCGATTCAAACTTCATCCCCGTCTGCCGCTGAAAGTCTGCCACCGCCGGGTTGGCCGCGCGGTTGGGGGCCGGTTTGGTCGGCAGCCCCAACCCCAGGGCGAAAATATTCGTCTGCCCCGCCTCGTTTTTCACAATGTCCAGCTCCCCTAGATTGAACCTCACCAGCGTCAAGTGCAGTGTGTGACTTGCCAGGGCCATGCGGTCATATTCCACATGAATCTCCCGAATATCGAGGAACGGCGTGCCGCCAAAATCCGGCGGGTTATACAGTTTGAGATCAATGATTTCCACCCGCGGTTCCAGCAGCCCAAACGACACCCGGCCAATTTCCGCGTCCATCCCCGTCTGCGCGCGAATCCGGTGCTCCATCACCACCCGCAGCACCGAATCCAGCGAAAGCACCACCACCACCACCAGCACCACCGCCAGCAGGCACAACCGGAACACCCATTTAAATATAAACTTGATCACTCTGTTCACCCACCTGCGTTGCCACTATCGATCCCCTGTCAGGTCTTCCCAAGGTGCATCACCAGCCAATCTGGCTTTTGACTGCCGCCCGTTGCTTCATTCCGCCTTCTCCCTTCTCCCCTCACCACCCCACATCCTCCGGCCGCACCTCCAGGCATTCATCTTGATCCTCCCAGATAATGGCCGGATAAAAATTCAATAATTTGGGCGCCAGCGTCTGGCCCTCGTAAACCAGCAGCCGCTCGGCGGATTCCGCCGCGTTTTCAAACGCATGCTCATAATCCCGCGTGCGGCGACGCTGATGATCGTCCCAATGCGCCACCGCATGCACCGGCGCGTAATCCCGGGCCCATGCCTCCAGGTCACCGCGCACCTCCGCATTGATTTCGTCAAAGGGCAGCAGTGTTTCATTGCAATGCTGGCAGATCAGCCCCGATTCCTTCACATCCCGGGTGAGCAGCGGCAGGAAAGGTGCGCGGCAGCAATTGGATTCCCCATAAGCCGCCGGCGGCGTCGCCATGCGTTTGAACCACACTTGGCGCTCATGCGCCAGCATCGCCGCCAGCCGGTACGCCCCCACCAGCGGATGCGACAACCGCCATACCTTGCCCTCCAACTGCCCCAGTGTTTGGGCCAGCCAGCGGGCCAGGCTCAGATCATCAAAATCTTTGAACGCCCGGCCGTATTCCTTCCACAGGGAGTCCAGTGGTGAATCGTTTTCAAATGCCATCCCCGCCAGCATGGCTTGCCCGCCGCCATTTGTCGAGTTTTGCCCGGCCGAACTGCGCGCGTTGTTACGAAGATGGCGGCCAACCTCCCATCACCTCCATCCTAACGCCGCATGACTATCCGTTCCTGTAGCGGCAGGCATCCTGCCTGCCGTGGCACCGGGCGTCCCGCCCGGTGTTAATGTTCAACGTAAAATTGCTATCCCAACATTGCTCTCTGGTGTGTCTGCGGACCACCTGCCACGTAGCGCCGATTGGCAATCGGCTGTACCGCCGGCTGGCAGCCGGCATAGCCTCAAGTCAACCCACCAAGCCCGATGCACCTTCTACCTCCCGTCTATGAGAAGCATGCCGGACCGCGGGTCCGCGACCCGCAGCCCGTTGACCAACCAGCAAAAGTCCGAACCTCAGCCGACGTACCCCACCCTTGACTGCCGCGTAAGCTAACCGCCTCTTAGCCCCGCAGTCAGCTTCACAGTTCTTATACCACCCCGCTTTGTTTCAAGCCGCTTGCCTTTTCGCGGATTTCCTCCCACTCTGCCATCCCGTGACTAGTTTCAACCGGCCATGGCGTTTGGTATCCCTCCTCCAGGGCAGCCTCACCTTTCTTTGTACGCTGGGGATCGCCCAGGCTGACGAATTGCGCCCCCCCGGCTTCCGCCCGCTGCCGCCCGGCATCCACGCGCTCGTCGGTGGCAATGTGGTCGTCCGTCCCGGCGAAACCATCACCAATGGCACGCTCCTGCTGCGCGATGGTTACATCCAGGCCGTCGGCGCCAACATTGCCATTCCCGATGACGCCCGGGTTTGGGACATGCACAGCAATACCATCTACGCCGGCTTTATCGAATCGGACTTCGTGCCCGGCAATGCCCGTGCTCCGGTCAATACGGATGACATCGAACCGGTTTCCCATGCGAGTTTGACGGCCGGTGGCTACCGCTTTTTCGGCACCACCACCGAGAACAATGCCGCCGCCAAATCCAGCCCCGGCGCTTTCTGGCCCGGTTTTACCCCGGAATACCGTGCCGCCCGCACCTATTCTCCCACGACAAAAAATGTCGCCGGCCTGCGCGAACTCGGTTTCACCGCCGCGCTCGTCGTGCCTGGCCGGGGCATCTTCCAAGGCACCAGCGCCTTCGTCCAATTATCCGACGGCGACCCCAACGACGCCATCCTCCGGCCCGACGTTTTCCAACACATTGCCTTCGACACCCACGATAACGACGATGCCACGTTCCCCGGTTCCCTCATGGGGGTGATCGCCGCCGTGCGCCAAACTTTTTTCGACACCCAATATTATCTCGCCAACCACGCCGATTATCAGCAACACCCCACCGGCCGCCCGCGTCCCGAGTATAATCCCGCCCTCGAGGCCCTCACTCCCGCCGCCCAGCGCCAAATGCCCGTCCTGTTCGAGCCCGGCAGTGTCTTGATGGATGACCGTGCCGCCCGGATCGCCGGGGAACTGCGCCTGAACTTCGCCCTCCTTGCCAGCGGCCAGGAATGGCGCCGGCCCGATTTGGCCAGACACACCGGAGCCACCTTCATCGTCCCTGTCAATTTCCCCACGCTCCCCCAAATGCCCGATGAGGACGACTGGACCCAAGTCACCTTGGAACCCTTGCGCGCCTGGGATTGGGCCCCGGAAAACCCCGCCGTGCTCCGCCAGCAGGGCCTCGACATCGCCCTCACCACGCGCGGCTTGGCCGACCCCAAGGACTTCCGCCCCAACCTCCGGCTCGCGCTCGACCGTGGCCTGAGTGAGACCGACGCACTCGCTGCCCTCACCACTGTGCCCGCACGGTTGTGCGGGGTGGATCAGGTGCTCGGCACACTGGAACCGGGCCGCATCGCCAATCTCACGGTGGTCACCGGCGGCAGTTATTTTGACCCCGCCGCCAAAGTTACCGCCGTCTGGGTGGATGGCCGCAATTTCCCGCTGCCCCCCGAAGGCGAGAAGCCGCCCGCTGCCTCCACAGCCCAAAGCGATAGTCCCACCAACCAGGTCGCCGTGGGTGCCAGCACCAACTCGAGAACCAATACCATCGCTGGCAAAACCGATGAAAATAAAAAATCGGACGCCGATAAATTACGTGACGCCCAGAAAATCCGGGTGGCTCATTCGCCCCTGGAGGGGCGGGGAGCCATTACCAACCCGCCGGCGGTCCTGGTGCGCCACGCCATCATTTGGACCGAGGGACCGCAAGGCATTTTAACCAACGCCGACCTGCTGGCTTCCGGCGGCAAGATCATTGCCGTGGGCCCGCATCTTTCCGACATTCCTGCGAATGCGTTCATCCTCGATGCCGCTGGCGGCACCCTCACCCCGGGCATCATCGACTGCCACAGTCATAGCGATATTCTTGGCCTCGTCAACGAATCCACGCTGCCCTCCAGCGCCATGGTTCGCATTCGTGACGTGGTCAATTCCGAAAGCCCCAACCTCCGCCGCCAGCTCGCCGGCGGGGTGACCATGGTGAATTTGCTCCATGGCTCCGCCAATCCCATCGGTGGCCAGAATTGTGTCATCAAACTCCGCGACGGCGATGGCCCTGACGACTTGATTTATCCCCATGCCCCCCAAGGCATCAAATTTGCCCTCGGCGAAAATGTGAAACAATCCAACTGGGGCGAGAAGTTCGTCACCCGGTTTCCCCAAACCCGCATGGGCGTGCAAACGTTCGACAACAACCGCTTCACCGCCGCCCGGCAATATCTCGCTGCCTGGGACCATTACCGGCGTAACGGTGGCCTGGCCCCGCGCCGCGATTTGGAATTGGAAGCCATCGGTGAAATCATCAACGGCACCCGCCTCATTCATTGCCATGGCTACCGGCAGGATGAGCTCCTCATGCTCACCCGCCTCATGCAAAGTTTCGGCGTGCGCATCGCCACGTTCCAGCACGGATTGGAAGCCTATAAAATTGCCGATGAACTCGCCGCCGCCGGCATCGGCGTCTCCACCTTCTCCGACTGGTGGGCCTACAAGTTTGAAGTCTACGACGCCATCCCGTACAACGGCAGTTTGCTCCATGATCACGGGGTGACTGTGACCTTCAACTCCGATTCCTCCGAGCTGGCCCGCACCCTGTATTTGGAAGCCGCCAAGGCCGTGAAATACGGCGGCACCCCGCCCGCCGAGGCCTTTAAATTTGTCTCCCTCAATGCCGCCAGGCAACTGCACATCGACCAGTTCACCGGTTCCCTCGAACCCGGCAAGGACGCCGACTTTGTCCTCTGGTCGCAGGCCCCGCTCGCTTCCACCACCATCTGCCAGCAAACGTGGATCGATGGCCGGCAATATTTCGACCGCGCACTGGATGCCGCCCGCACCCTCCGCTTGCAACCGGAATATGACGCCCTCCTCGCCAAAGCTAAAAAAATTGCCAAACTTTCCGGCGGTGGCGGCGGCGATGGCGGCGGCGACCATGGGAAATCGTTCTTCACTGTGTCCCTCGAACACCAATACGATAACGTCGACCGCGACTGCCTCGACCAGCAAAACCACCAGGGAGGTGCCCAATGACCCCCTTTGCCTCCGGAGCGCCGGTCGGTGACCCGCAGCCCGTCGCTAGCACCATGCACATGGGGATCACCAACCACCCCCGAGACCATCTCCACCGTAGCGCCGATTGTCAATCGGCGGTATCGCCGGCTGGCAGCCGGCAGCGCTTTGCCTCCGCCCGCCCCGCCCAATGCGTCGTCCACCTCCCGTCCGGGCGCCGCACCCCGGAGCCCGGGTCTGTGACCCGCAGCCAGTTGCCACGAAATAACCACCCGACCACCCTCGGCATCCCTTTCCGCTTGGCCCTCCTTTTGGCTTTCCTATCCCTTGCCCCCATTCCTGTACTCCGCGCCCAAACCCTCCTCTTCACCAACGGCATCATCCATACCGCCAGCCACGGCACGATGACCAATGGCATTTTGTTAGTCTCCTCAAACCGTATCACCGGCGTTTACGATCCCGCTCGCGGCGAAGCCCCACCCGCCTTGCCGGCCGACACTACCACCATCGACCTCAAAGGCGCCCAGCTCTATCCCGGCCTCATCGCCGTCGATTCCGCCCTCGGCCTCACCGAAGTCGAAGCCATCCGGGCCAGCCAGGATTTGAACGAAGTCGGCGATTTCACGCCGGATGTGGAATCCTGGATCGCCGTCAATCCCGATTCCGAACTCCTCCCCGTTACCCGCGCCAACGGCATCACCTATTTCGAGCCTGTGCCCCAGGGCAAAATCGTCGCCGGCCAGTCCGCCCTGATGTCCATGGACGGCTGGACCTGGGAACAAATGCTCGTGAAAAGACCGGTCGCCCTGCACCTGTTCTGGCCCGAGTTCGGCCTGGATACCACCCCCAAGGAAAAATTGGCCGATCCCGCCAAAGCCACCTCCCTGGCCGATCAGGACAAGGAACGCCGCCGCCGGGTGGCCGCCATCCAAAACTTCTTCGATGATGCCCGCGCCTACGCCCGCGCCCGCAGCAGTGCCCATCCCCCCACCTTGGTGCCCGCGTGGGAAGGCATGCTGCCCGCGTTGCGTGGTGAGGTTCCCGTGGTCATTCATGCCGGGGAACTCCGCCAGATTAAGTCCGCCGTCAACTGGTCCCTCACCAACCATCTCCAGATGGTGCTGGCCGGGGGCATGGATGCCTGGCGGGTCGCCCGTCTGCTGGCCACCAACCACATCCCCGTAATTTACGAGCAAGTCTTCACCCAACCCGTCCGGGACACCGAACCGCTGGATGTCCACTACACCGCCCCGGAAGTCTTGCGGCAGGCCGGGGTGACCGTGATCTTTTCCACCGGCGGCAGCGCCTTTGAAGCCGCCATGGCCCGGAACCTCCCGTACCACGCCGCCCAGGCCATCGCGTTTGGTTATCCCGAGGAGGAAGCCCTTAAAGGCCTGACCCTCTACCCCGCCCAATGCCTGGGCGTCGCCGACCGCCTCGGCACCCTCGAGCCCGGGCGCGACGCCACCTTCTTCATTTGTAACGGCAGTATCTTCGACCTCCAGACCAGCGTGCAGCGCCTGTGGATAGCCGGCCACGAAATCAACCTCTCCAGCCGCCACACCCGGCTCTACGAAAAATACCAAAACCGCCCCCGCTTGGGGGTTGGCCATCACTAAGAAGCAAATTGCACGGGATGCCAGAGTTGTGCTATCGTTTCACGTCTATGCAGGTCATCATGGAAATGCCCGATCACATCGCGCGGCAATGGGGTGGAACCCCAGCCGCAGTCGGTCGCCATGTTATGGCAGATGCCGCCGTGGAGGGATATCGGACTGGTCGCCTCACACAGCGGCAAGTCGGGATGCTGCTGGGGCTTGATTACTGGCAAACGGAAACGTTCTTAAACGAACATGCTGTCCTGTTGAATTATTCTGCCGAAGATTTGGCTGCCGACCAGGTCACTTTGGCCAACCTCCTCTCGCCTTCGTGAGCGTGGTGGTTTCTGATACTTCCCCCCTGCATTATCTGGTCTTATGCGGTGCGGAGGGTCTCCTGCCGGATCTCTTCCGGCACATCATCATTACTCCAACCGTTTTTCGGGAACTTCAGCAGGCGAATACCCCGCCAAGCATGCGCCAATGGGCAGCCAGTTTGCCCGATTGGGTATCGGTGCAGTCGCCCAAGGCGCTCAACCTAACCCTGAATATTGATCCCGGCGAAACGGAGGCGATTTCTCTAGCCCAGGAAATTCATGCCGCTGCCATTTTAATCGATGACCGTGCCGGGCGAAGAGCCGCAATCCAGTGCGGACTTGCGGTGGTCGGCACCATCGGCTTGTTGGAACTGGCGGCCGCCCGCGACCTGATCGACCTTCCCGCCGTCATCGCCAAGTTGCGCCTAACGAATGTCCGGCTCGATCCGGAATTGATGCGTGCGGCACTGCTTCGCGACCAAAACCGGCGACCAGCCGGACCCATCTCCCCATGAACCCCCTCGTCCACCTCGCCATCCACCCCAGCCAGTTCCCGGACCAAGTCCGGCAGGACCTGCTGAACTCCCTGCGCACCCGTCAGGTAAACCACAAGTTTCATTACGACAGCGTGAAGCAGGCCCAAAAGTGGCTCGCCCTGCATCAAATCTACTCCCCCACCCGCAACGACGCCGATTGCCTGGCCGTTTACGAACAAAGCTTCTCCGCCGCCGCCGCCCAAATCGCGACCCCTCAAGTCGTTGTCGTCGGCCTTGGCTGTGGTGGCGGCCAGAAAGACACCCGCCTGCTCAAACAACTGACCGCCGCCGGTCACACCGCCGGGTACGCCCCCTGCGATGTCGCCAGTGCCCTCGTCCTGATCGCCCGCCAGGCCGCCTTGGCCGTGGTCCCCCCGGAGCGCTGTCACCCCCTCGTTTTCGACCTGGCCGCCGCCACCGACCTCCCGGAAGTCTTCGCCGAAACCTTGGCCCCCCAGGCCACCCGCCTGTTCACTTTCTTCGGCATGATCCCCAATTTCGAGCCCTCCAGCATCCTTCCCCGCCTCGCCTCCTTGCTGAAAATCGGCGATTTTATGCTGTTTAGCGCTAATTTAGCTCCTGGCCCCGATTATACCGCCGGCGTCCAAAAAATTTTCCCCCAGTATGATAATGCCCCCACCCGCGAGTGGCTGCTCACCTTCCTGCTGGATTTGGGCGTGGAACGTGGCGATGGGGAATTTCGCTTCGAGATCGAAGCCGATCCCGCCAGCGGACTGCAACGCCTGGTCGGACAATTTCACTTCACCCGTCCCTGCCGCATCGAAATCGAAACCGACGTTTTTGAATTTCCGACCGGCTCCGCCGTTCGCCTCTTCTTCTCCTATCGCTACACCCCGGACCGGGTTCAGTCCGCCCTGGCCGCCCATGGACTGCAAGTCCTGCAACAGTGGATCACCCCATCCACCGAAGAAGGCGTCTTTCTCTGCCGCCGAATTTGATTATTGCTGGCCGGCTCTCAGAAAACCCGCAAGGTGTCCAACACCCCCCGGACCCGGCTTACTTCGTGCGTGCGAAACAAATCCGTTTTGCCCAGCGCCGCCAGCACCGCAAAAAACGGTTCCGCACACCGCACCTCCTCGCCAAAATATTCAAACGCGTGGGGCAGGGCATGACACACCGGAAAGCCCAGAGTGCGCAGCCGGAAGGTATTTAAGAATACATTCATTTGATGCCGCACCCGCACCGCGCTGTCCTGCAAATTGCGGTAATAAAACCCCAGCCCGGGATCAATGAAGATTTTCTCGACCCCGTTTTTCTGGGCCAGCTCAATCTGGCGCGCGAAGTAATCATGCAACATCTGCGTGGGATCACTGCCAAAATCAAAGTCCCCCACCTCCCGCACATTTTTACCCTGCACATGGCAAATGATCACCGCCGCGTCATGCTCCGCCACCAACCGAAATAGTTCGTCACTGCGATCCGTGCCGGTGAGATTCAGAATATTGGCCCCCGCCTCCAGGCAGGCCCGCGTCACGGCGGGCTGATACGTCTCCACCGAAACCAGCACCTTGGCCGCGCGCAATTCCCGAATCACCGGCAGGAGTTGGGAGTTTTGGGCCGCCTCATCCACCCGCGCCGCCTGCGCCAGAGTCGATTCCGCCCCCACATCCACCATATCGGCCCCTTGGGCCGCGAGTGTGATGCCCCGCTGAATGGCGCTGGCGGCCGTCAGGCACACACTTTCCCGATACCAGGAATCCGCCGAGAGATTGACCACGCCCATTACCGCGGGACGGGTATTAAAGGGGAAATGCCGGCCGCCTACGGTGAATTCGCGCACCACGGCGCTGGCGGCTGCCCGGTGGTGGTCCAGCAATTCGGCCAACTGTTCAAGCTTGAGCATAAATGAACTATCTCCGGCCGCGGCCGTTCGGGAAAAGTGGCGCGCCCGGCGCGATTCGAACGCACGACCGTCCGCTTAGAAGGCGGATGCTCTATCCAGCTGAGCTACGGGCGCAACTGCCTTATAATAGCCGTCCCGTCCCGATCTTGCAAGCGCGCTTGTCACCTTGGCATAACCTTTGATTGAATTCCCCAGCCGGATTTTGCAAGCTGTTCCTATGAAACGGATCATGCTCCTCGGGTTGGTTCTGGCTGCCGTCGGGCTGGCGGGTTGTCAGAAATCGGATGTCCCACCGCCGGTCGCCGGGGAGCCGCATCAATACCCCACCCACGCCCAACCCAAGCTGGCCACGATCAAGCTTTACCTTGGCGCCGAAACCCTGGCCGCCGAAATGGCCCTTTCTCCTGAGCAGGAGGAAACGGGCATGATGTATCGCACGAACATCCAGGAATCCGATGCCATGATCTTTGTGCTGCCCTTCTCCCAGCGGGCCGATTTTTGGATGTATCATTGCCCCGAATCCATTTCGGCCGCTTACATTAGCCCCGATGGCGTCATTGCGGAAATTCATCATCTGGAAAAGGAGGACACCAATGGCGTGATCGCCGCCTCGGAAAACATTCAATTCGTCCTGGAAACCAGTGATGGCTGGTTTGACCGCCATCATGTGACCCCCGGCATGGCCATTCAAACGGAGCGGGGTTCGCTGGCCGATACGTTTTTGCACAAATAACCTTATGTCCCAGGCTCAATCCCAAGCCCTCTTTGCCGAGGCCCTGAATTATATTCCCGGTGGCGTCAATTCCCCGGTCCGGGCCTTTCGCGCCGTGGGCGGCCAGCCATTCTTTGTGAACCGCGCCCGGGGCAGCCGGGTCTGGGATGTGGATGGCCATGACTACATTGACTATGTCCTCACTTGGGGACCCGCCATTCTCGGCCATGCCCATCCCAAAATCATCGCCGCCGTGAAGTCCGCCGCCGACCACGGCACCAGCTTTGGGATTCCCAATCCGCTGGAAGTCACCATGGCCCGCTTGATTTGTTCCCTGGTGCCCAGTGTGCAAAAAGTCCGCATGACCAGTTCCGGCACCGAGGCTTGCATGAGCGCCATCCGCCTCGCTCGTGGCTTCACCCGCCGGGAAAAGATCATCAAATTTGATGGCTGTTATCACGGGCATGTGGATTCCTTGCTGGTAAAAGCGGGTTCCGGCGCGCTGACCTTTGGTCATCCAGACAGCGCTGGCATTCCCGCCGCCTTTACCCAGCACACCATCGTGGTGCCTTACAATGATGAGGCCGCCGTGCGGGCGGTGTTTGCCGCCAACCCCGGCCAAATCGCCGGCATTATTGTGGAACCAGTTCCCGGCAATGCCGGCCTTTATCTGCCGCGGCCCGGCTATTTGCAGTTTTTACACGAAATCACCCGGTCCGAGGACGCCTTGCTAATTTTTGATGAAGTGATGACCGGTTTCCGGCTGGCCCGGGGCGGGGCGCAGGAACGCTTCGGCATCAAACCCGATTTAAGTTGTTTTGGCAAGGTTATCGGCGGCGGGCTGCCGGTGGGTGCTTTTGGGGGACGGGCCGATATTATGGATTACTTGGCTCCCTTGGGTCCGGTTTACCAGGCCGGCACCCTCAGCGGCAACCCATTGGCCATGGCCGCCGGGATTGCCGCTCTCGAGGAACTCGGCGTGTTGGGATCGGACGTTGCCAGCCCCCAGCCAGCCGCTTATCAACGTTTGGAGGAACTGGGCGCCCAGCTTCAGGCTGGGCTCGCGGATGCCGCCCGGCAGGCGGGCATTCCCGTCCAATTTAACCGCTGCGGCTCCATGTTTTGCGGCTACTTCACCAGCACCCCCGTGCACAACCTAGCTGATGCTATGCACAGCGACCGGGAGCGGTTTAAAAAATATTTCCAGGGGATGCTGGCGGCCGGGGTTTACCTGGCCCCTTCCCAGTTTGAGGCCGGATTCCTTTCCGCCGCGCACTCTCCAGCCGATATTGACCAAACTGTCGCCGCCGCCGCCCGGGTCATGAAACAGCTTTGAAAAGTTCAATTTTGTAACCTGTCTGGTCCTGCCCTCGTCTCCTATGGTAGTCCACAGCAACCATTTATCAGCCGTGGCCTGCAACCTATACCAAACGAAATTATGAAATTGAACAAGCTGACGTTAATTGCCGCGCTCGCCATGGGCAGCCTCCTGACCCTTGGCACGGCCTTGAATGCGCAAGATGCAACCAATGCTCCGGCCGCCACGCCGCCCGCTGGTGCCCCGCCCGCCGTCCGCGGCCGTCCCAACTTTGAGGCCATCGCCAAGCAGTTGGAATTGACTGATGACCAGAAGCCCAAAGCCAAGGTCGTGATCGATGCGCAGCAGAAGCAAATGCGCGAACTGCGGGGGGATGCCAGTCTCTCCCAGGAGGATCGCCGTGCGAAAAGCAAAACCATCCGCGATGAGGCCACGGCCAAATTGAAAGAAATTCTGACCCCCGAACAATTCGCGAAGTATCAAAAAATGACTTCCGGCCGTCGTCCTGCAGGACCTGCGCCCGCCGCCACGCCACAATAAGCCTGGCCCAGTGCTTGGTTCTGTCTCCCGGGACGGCTTGCCGCCGTCCCTTTTTCCTTTTTGTCCGGCCCATTTGATAAAATGCCTGGTCACCAACGATCCGGGCGGCAGCCGCCAAGGAGGTGGGGGTGGAGAACCCCGCTGAAGAAACGACCGCCGCCCGGATCAAGTTGTGAACGCTTGCGGGTAAACAACTTCCGCCAGCGATGGGTCCAGTTAATCACTGATTTCCTGTTTGCCAAGTGCCCTTTGGGGCAGGCGGTCAAAACCCATTGATTGCAGGCATTTGACAGCGGATTGCCGGCTCAGGCAACGGGCCAGTTGAGTAATTTTTTGAGCGAGTCGGAGGCGGGAGCGTAATTTTTAAACAAACGCGCCTCTTGGGTCAGCCGCGTCAGTTCGGCCACCGAGGGTACTTCCAGTTTGCGGGTGATGCTGGTGCGGTGCAGTTTTACCGTCCGTTCATTAATTCCTAATTCCGCCGCAATTTGCTTGTTCAATTTGCCGAGCACCACCTGCCCCAGCACTTCCAGTTCCCGTTCACTGAGCCGGTCCAGCCGGGTGAATAATTCGGCACAGCGCTGGCGGTCCTGGCGCTCTGTGGAGTCGCGCTCCAGCGCGCGGGTGATGGCCGCCAGCAAATCTTCCTTGGGGGCGATTTTGGTCAAAAAATCCTCCGCTCCCTGGCGCATGGCCCGCACGGTGCTGGGAATGTCCCCCTGGCCACTCATAAAGATCACGGGCAGGGGATTGCCCGTTTTTTGCAAGGCGGCCTGTAATTCCAATCCGTTCATGCCCGGCATTTGCAAATCGGCCACCACGCAGCCGCGGAGTTCCGGCGTCAGGCGCGCCAGAAAATCGGCCGCCGCTGGGAAGGTCTCCACGGTGTAGCCCGCCGCCCGCAGCAGACGCGATACGGAAAGCAGGAAGGACGCATTGTCATCCACCACGTAGACATTGCCTTTGGACCCTGACCCGCTGGGAGTGGTATTCATAGAGTTAGTACGTTAACTGAGCTTGCGGGCGGAAACCAGTCCTTGCCAAGCCAAAAACCACAGCTCACCTCGCGCCCGTCGGCAATGTGAAGCTGAAGGTGGCCCCGCCGCCGGCCCCATGGTTTTCCGCCCGGATTTTGCCGCCATGGGCCTCAATAATGGTGCGGGAAATGGCCAGACCCATGCCCATGCCGCCCGGTTTGGTGGTGTAAAATGGCTCAAACAGGTTGGCGCCATCCGGCGCGAAGCCGCTGCCGCCATCGCTCACGGCCACCTCCAGCCAGCCGGGCACTTTCTGCCGCACCCGAACCGTCAGCGCCCGCTCTTCTGCCGGGGTGGTGCTCATGGCATCCAAGCCGTTCAAAATCAGGTTCAGCAAGACTTGTTGCAAATGCACGCGGTCGCCCAGCACCAATGGCAGCTGGTCCTGCAACTCCAGGGTTAATTTCACCTCCCGCACCTGGAGGTCCGGGCGCACCAAAGCGACGGTGTCCGTCACCACCTCGCGCAGGTCGAGGGGGTCGGAAACCAGGCTGCGGCGCTTGAGCAGGGACCGCATCCGCTCAATGACCTGGCCCGCCCGCTGGTCATCCTTGCGAATGTCGGCCAGGATGGCGCGAATTTCATTCAGATCCGGCCGTTCATTTTGCAAAAACAGCTCTGCCGCCTCGGCATTCCGCAGAATGGCCCCCAGTGGCTGGTTCAATTCATGCGTCAGCGCGGCCGTCAACTGTCCCAGGGTGGAAACCCGGGAGACATGTGCCAGTTCCGACCGTTGCTGGCGGATCTCCATCTCCGCCTGCTTTTTACTCGTGATGTCGCGGCAGATTTTTGAGGCCCCGATGACTTTTCCGTCTTCCCCAAAAATAGGGGAAATGGCAACGGAAACCTGGATCAACTGCCCCCCCTTGGCCTGGCGCATGGTTTCATAGTTCGGCACCGGCTCGCCCCGGCGCGCGCGTTCGAGAATTTCCAATTCCTCGGCGATGTGACTGGTGGGCACAATGATCGTAATGGGTTTGCCAATCGCCTCGGCCGCATCAAATTTGAACAATCGTTCCGCCGCCCGGTTCCAAGTAATGATATTACCATTCAAATCTTTACGAATAATGGCGTCCTCCGAAGACTCCACAATCGCCGCCACCAGGGCGCTCGCCTCCTGGTTGACCCGGGCCCGGTTCTCGGCTTGCTGGCGGTGGTGGCGGTTGATCAGCAAACCCGCGATGGTAATCGCCTGCGCCAGAAAAACCCCGGTGATGGTTAAAATCAGACCCTTGTGATCCTCCCACGTGGAATGGGGCTGGTACCGGATGCGCGTATCATAGGGCAGGCGGTTCTGGCTGATATTCCAGCGCAGCAGAGCCCGCCAGTCGACCATGGGAGTCCCCACCGTGCGCACTTCCACCGGAATTGGTTTGGCCGGCATTCCGCGCAGGCGTTCCGCGGCCAGTTGGCCCGCCCGGGTGCCCAGGCTTTCAAAGTCCACCACCGCCCCCCCCACCACCCCGCTCCCCACGGTGCTGGCCCCCAGTACATAAACCGGCGCATTCGCATGCGGTACCACCATTTGCGCCACTTGCAGGCTGAAATAAGGTTGACCCGCCGAATCGCGTTGCACTGTGCTCAGCAGAATCGCCGTGCCTTTGGGCAGCGTCGCGAGTCCCTGTCCCAGCTGGCCGAGGGGACGGTTGGTCCAGAATTCAAATTCAATCCCATCCATTCCCGCGGCGGCGATCTTAATGCGGTTCATCGTCAGGTGGTCCGTGGCGGAAACCCCGCCCACCACCACCACCCGGTGGGTCTCTGGCTGCAACCGGAAAATCAGGCTGAGGGTGCCCGAGATGTCATAGCGTTGTACAATGCCACTAAAATCGCTCTGCTGCAGGGCTGCCGGAATATCCAACTCGCTCACCGCCACGAAAATCACCGGGATGCCGGCAAATACTTTGTCCGGCAGTTCGTTGGTCAGGTTGAAATCCGACCCCATGAAGGCCACCACCAGGTCCAAATGCTCGCCCTCGTATTTTTCCTGGAGAAATTCCCGGAACAACCGCGCATGATTTTCATCCGAGAACCGGCTGAATTCCAGGTTCTCCACGTAAAAATCCAGGCGGTTGGTGCAGTCCTTGTTCATTTCCGCACGCAAGGCCTGTTCCATCATGGCATTGCCCGGCAAATCGCGCGATTCGCTGAACACCATCAGGATTTTTTTGACTGGTTCCTGGGCCCAACCGCTCGAGGCCAGCGCCAGCCACACCACCGCCAGCCAAAAGCACCCCCACCCGCCCTGGCTGCGGGCGGCCGTGCGGGGGCGTTGTGGCTGGGTGTTTAGGTGGCTTGCCGTCTTCACGAATGGCAGCAGCGTAACGGCCAGCCCATGATTTTCAAGTTTTTCAACCGCCAGCGCCACTTCCTTGATCCTGGGTGCTTGCCCCGGGCCGTTTTCTCCACACTTGTTCCCCGCCCCATTTCTGGTATGCTCCTGCATTCTGTGAGCATTGAATCTGAAATCCAACGCCGGCGCACGTTCGCCATCATCTCGCACCCAGACGCGGGTAAAACCACGCTGACCGAGAAACTCCTGCTCTACGGCGGTGCCGTGCAGCTCGCCGGCTCCGTCACCGCGCGCAAAAACCAGCGCGCCACCACTTCCGACTGGATGGAATTGGAAAAGAAGCGTGGCATCTCCATCAGCTCCACCGTGCTCCAGTTTGATTACGACGGCTACCGCATCAACCTGCTCGACACCCCCGGTCACAAGGACTTTTCCGAGGACACCTACCGCGTGCTCACCGCCGTGGACGCCGTGGTCATGGTCATCGATTCCGCCAAGGGCATCGAACCCCAGACCCGCAAGTTGTTTGAAGTCTGCCGCCAGCGCGGTGTGCCCATTTTCACCTTCATGAACAAGTGCGACCGCCCCATGAAGGAGCCGCTCGCCCTGCTCGATGAACTGGAGCGCGTCCTCGGCATCGGCGCGTTTCCCGTGAACTGGCCCATCGGCAATGGCTTTGAATTTCAAGGCGTTTACGACCGCCGCACCAAACAAATGCATTTGTTTGAGCGCACCATCGGCGGCAAATACCGCGCCCCCGTGAGCGTGGGCGGTCTGGAAGACCCCGTCATTCGCGGCCAGCTCAACGACGAAACCTACCGCAAAACCGTCGAAGAACTTGAAATGCTCGATATCGCCGGCGAGGCCTTTGACGAGTCTGAGGTGCTCGCCGGGAAGACCACCCCCGTGTTTTTCGGCAGCGGCGTGAATAATTTCGGCGTCCAGTTGCTGCTGGATGGTTTCCTGCAACATTCCCCCGCCCCCAAGGCGCGCCTGATGTCCGGCATCACCATCGCCCCCGAGAACCCCGCCTTTTCCGGCTTCATCTTCAAGATTCAAGCCAACATGGACCCGCGCCACCGCGACCGCATTGCCTTTCTCCGCGTCTGCTCCGGCACATTTGAGCGCGACATGTCCGTGCATCATTCGCGCTCCGCCAAAAAAGTCCGCCTCTCCAGCTCCCACAAACTGTTCGGCAACGAACGCGAAACCGTGGACCTGGCCTACCCGGGCGACGTCATCGGCCTGGTCGGTCACGATAGCTTTGGCATCGGCGACACCCTCACCACCGATCCCGCGATTCTCTACAAGGAAATCCCCCGGTTTACCCCGGAGGCCTTCGCCCATCTCCACAATCCCAACACCGCCAAGTACAAGCAATTCCGCCAGGGCCTCGACCAGTTGTTGCAGGAAGGCGTCATTCAGGCCCTGAGCCTGCGCCACACCGCCGCCAAAATTCCCCTGCTCGCCGCCGTCGGACCGCTGCAATTTGAAGTCGTGCAGTTCCGGTTGGAAAGCGAATACGGCGCGGAATCCCGTCTCGAAGCCGCCCCGTGGAAAGTCGTCCGCTGGCTGCCCACGGACATCAAGGAAGATACCCTCGACACCCTTTCCCTCCCCACCGGTGCCCGCCTGGCCTACGACATGGGCAACAACCCCGTCATCCTGTTCGAGAACGAATGGTCCGCCAACTACTTTGGCGAAACCAATCCGAATACTCCGATTTCGTCTCTGCCGGTGCAGACGGCCAGGGAGTGAGGAGGGCGGAGAAAACTCAAACTCCCAACCTCAAAATTCAGAGAAACTTCAAGCTCCAAGCCTTGAGGTGAGGGGGTTGACGGGGTTTGCTGAATTTCCACCGAATTTGCTTCCTCGCTGTTTTCGCTAAAATTCGGGTTGGCTGCTGGATTGCCAAATCCCAAAGGGATTCCGTCCTCTAGCCCAGGTTTGCGAGGCCCGCGCTACCCTGGGTAACCGCGCCAATAAACCTTCCAACCCCAACCGGGGTTATGCCCTTTCGCCCGTCGTGCCCATGCCCGTCCATGTTTCGTGCCTGCCCCCTTTTACCCGCCCAGAGCCCAGAGCCGATTTTCCGCCGCTTCTTCATTCTCCCCTTCCCCCCAGTCGCGTAGCGACCTCCCGATGGTAGGCGTGGGTTTCAACCCACGCATTAAAACCCAAACCGCCCCCTGCGTCGCGTAGCGACGCCTGACGCAGGCTTGATAATCGAGACGCTTGTTAATCGAAATGGCCCAACACAAATCATGCGCCTTCAACCCGGCGGGGTGCCAGAACCCACCCCGGCCTTCGGTGGCTGCCAACGGATCATTGATCACTCCCTTGACCGCGCCAATATACCTTCCAACCCCAACCGGGCTTGTGCTCTTTCGCCCGTCGTGCCCATGCCCGTCCATGTTTCGTGCCTGCCCCCTTTTACCCGCCCAGAGCCCAGAGCCGATTTTCCGCCGCTTCTTCATTCCCCCCTTCCCCCAGTCGCGTAGCGACCTCCCGATGGTAGGCGTGGGTTTCAACCCACGCATTAAAACCCAAACCGCCCCCTGCGTCGCGTAGCGACGCCTGACGCAGGCTTGATAATCGAGACGCT
>CAIQWB010000113.1 GCA_903875465.1 uncultured Verrucomicrobia subdivision 3 bacterium | reverse complement strand
TGCTTGTGGCAGCCGGCACCATTGCAAACGCCCAGACGAATTATCCGTCCACGGTTCTTTCTCAAGGCCCGGCCGGCTACTGGCGCCTGAATGAAACCGCCGTTCCGGTATTTTATCCCACCGCCGCCAACTCGGGTTCTTTGGGCTCCAGCGCCAATGCCAGCTATGTTGGCTCACCCACCCGTGGTCTGGCCGGGCCTTTCGCCGGTACCGTCTCCGCCGGGTTGGATGGTGCTTCTCAAATGATAACGAACGCGTATTCTGCCAGCATCAACCCCAGCACGTTCAGCATGGAATTCTGGGTCAAGCCCGCCCAGGTGCCGTTCACTTCCGCCAGCGTGGCGTATGTGGCGGCCAACGTTCACATTGGCTCGCCCCGTGCCGGCTGGTATCTGGGGCAGGATAGCGGTGCCACCTTTGGCAATGGCTCGGCCTTTACCTTCCGCATGTTTAACCAGAACGGTACCACGCCGTCCATTTCGCTCTCCGTCCCGGTGACGAACTCGGATGCGTGGTACCATCTGGTGATTTCTTATGATGGCACCAATGCTTATTTCTACGAAAACGGGGTGCTCGCCAATTCGGGCACGCCGACGACGTATTTGGGCAACAAATTCGTACCGAACGGGGATGCCGGTCTCACCATTGGCTGCCGCAGTGACAAAGCCTTTCTCTGGCCTGGTCAGGTGGCGGAAGTGGCTGAATATTCCACCGCTTTGACGCCCACTCAGGTGACCAATCACTATGCCGCCGGTACAACGGCTCCTGGCACCTATGCCAGCACAGTCTTGGGCGACTCACCGCTCTTGTACTTCCATTACACGGAAGCTTCGGATGTGCAGGTCTATGCGGCCAACTCCGGGTCGCTGGGTTCTGCTGTGAAAGGCACTTATCAGCCGGGTACAACTCCGGGAGCAACCGGACCTCAGCCGCCTACTTACACCGGGTTGGAGAGCACTAATACGGCCGTGACCTTTACCGCTAATGGTTCAGCCGTCGCTTTGCCGGCTTTGAACCTGAATACCAATACTGTCACCATCTGCGGCTGGGTTCAGGCAGTTGGTTCCCAGAATATTGGCGCGGGTATTTTTGTGCAGGATACGGCCACCACCTATGCCGGTCTCACCATGGACGCCAACGTCGGCGGCTACGGTTTGGGCTACGTTTGGAATGATAACGATGCCAATACTTATTCTTGGAGTCCCACCACCGATCCGGCGGCCAGCGGTGCACCCAATTTGCCGCTGCTGAATGATTCCGAATGGGCGTTTGTGGCCCTCGTTATCCGGCCCAGCCAGGCTGAGATTTATGTCACTTCGCCCACCATCCCTTTCAGCGGGGCCACCAACCATGTGGCGAATGTGGCCGAAAAATTCAATAGCACCACCTTGATTGGTTCCGATGCCGGCTACGCCGCCTACAGCTTCAATGGTTCCATTGACGAAGTATCCGTCTTTAACCGTTCACTGAGCGCCGGCGAATTGTACAGCCAGTATGCTTCGTCCGTCGGCGGTGTCGGCCCGAAATTGTTTGCGGATCTCACCACCCCGACCCTATTCGTAGGTGATACCCTGAATCTGACTGCTGATATCGGCGGCACCCCGCCGCTGGCCTATCAATGGTATAACGGGAGCGGTGCCATTGTTGGTGCCACTAACGCGGCCTATGTGAAGGCCAACGCCCAGACCACGGATAATGGCACCTACTATCTCGTGGTCACCAACAACTTTGGCACGGTCACCACCGCCAGCGCCATGGTCACGCTTACGCCCACCTATTTCCCGATTATTGACACCGCCCCGGTGGGAACCACCCTGTATCCCGGCGGCACGCTCAACCTCAGTGTGGTCGCCGAAGGCGGCGGTCTGAAATATCAATGGTTGAAAGCTTCTACGCCGATCACCGGAGCCACCTTGGCCACGTATACGTTTCCCAGAGTGACGACCACCAATGCCGGCACTTACTCGGTAATTGTTACCAACAACTCTGGCGCCGTTACCAGCGCCCCGGTTACCGTGAATATCTTGGTGCCGGCGACCAACAGCTATGAAGCGGCAATTGTGGCCGATGCTCCCGAAGCTTGGTACCGCTTGGATGACGCGCCCGGTTCATTGCTTCTGCATGATACCTTGGGTCGCCACGATGGCTATTATACCAACACCTCCGGCTCCTTGCCCACCTTGGGTACTTCCGGTGCGCTGGCGAGTGATACGAACAAATCCGTGTATTTCGATGGCACCTCAAAAGCCTACGGCGTGGTGCCGTTCTCGCCCAACCTGAATACCGAGGAGTTTGCCGTTGAAGCCTGGGTGCGGGCCTTTACCGCCTCGGGTACGCTGGTGCCGGTTGCAAGCCATTCCGGTACCCACAAAGGCTATGGTATGTGGACCGTACCCGCCGGCAACTGGTCCGGTGAGGTCAGCCAGAGCGGAAATGATTATTATGTGCCCAGCGCCACTGCCGGCAGTGGCGTGGTCCCGGGCGCTTGGACACACATAGTCGAGACTTATAGCGCCAGCACCGGTTTGCGTGTGTACATTAACGGCGCGTGGGACGGTGGCAGCTACGTTGACTTTGATCGCAACGTGGACAGCCCGCTGATTATTGGCGCCTTTGGTCCGGAGCCGGTCACGGACATGTTCTATGGCCAAGTGG
>CAIQWB010000112.1 GCA_903875465.1 uncultured Verrucomicrobia subdivision 3 bacterium | reverse complement strand
TGCCCGTCTTCTCCACCCAGTCCGAATTGTTCTCGACGGCCGGGTGCGCCAGCACGCTTTTCGCCCCGACCGACCGCTTTCGGCTGTTCGCACAGAAGGTTTATCCGGTGCTGGCCCTGCCGGTGTCAGTCCTCACTATTGACACTATTGGTTGAAACACCCCCGGCGGGGATCCGCTGGCTGTCCTTGATATCCTGGCTAATCGGTTGGTTCCAGTGCTCACACCGCACACATAAAGCCAAAGGATCCCGCCAAAGCAACTCCAGACTTTGGCTGGAGGGTGTGAGACAACATTCTTCGGGCAGGTTCATTTTCACGGGTTTTGGCATAATACCGAACTCCGCAATTAAAACGGCCGGTCTGCATCCATCGCTTGGGCATAAACGGTTTGCAAAATTGGCTTCCCAAGCCGCTGCCAATCCGTTGCGCATTTAAGGGTGTGCGCAGTGCGTAGAGGCAGTCTTACCAGACCGCTGCGGGTATGCGGCGATTTTGCCAAAGTGTTTCTGCTCCACTATCTTGACGCATCCCAGCCGGTTCCTCGCTGGTTTCGGTGGAATTCGGGTTGGCTTGGGCCGTTGGCTGCTGGATTGCCGAATCCCAACGGGGTTGTGCCATGGGGCTGGGCCGGCTATCGGGCACAACCCCGTTGGGGTTGGAGGGCGTTGAGGGGAATACCCAAGGTAGCTCGTGCCGCGCAACCTTGGGCTGGCGGGCGCAATCCCGTTGGGATTGAGGCAGCAATTCCCCAACCACTCAAATGGTCAGCTCGATTGGCAGGCCACCGAAAACAGCGAGGAACCTCCCAGCTATTTTAATTGCGGAGTTCGGGTTTAATCGGGCCGTTTCATTGCAAACCGATCCCGGGTGGTGCAGTACCAGTCGGGCGAGGCGAGGCGGCCGATTAAAAAGAGTTTGTCGCCGCGGATACGCTGGTTTTCCAGGTCGAAAAACTCGTCGCGCACATGCACGCGCTTCACCAGGCCGATCACCACGCGATTGCCGCCGATTTCCAGGGTGCCCCATTCGGTGCATTCCAGGCTGGCGGGGGCCTCGGCGATGCGCGGGGGTTTGACCACGGAGGAGGGCAGTGAATGCAGGCCGGCACGGACGAGTTCGTTCTCGCCGTAGGGCAGGGAAGCGGCGCACAGGTTCATGGCGGCGGCCAGGGGTTCGTCCACCAGGTTTACGACAAACTCGTGTTCCAGCCGGATGTTCCGGGCGGAATCCTTGGGGGTGCCATCCTCGCGGTTGCCGGGGGCGAAGGCCACGATGGGCGGGTTGGCTCCCAGTACGTTGAAGAAACTGAAGGGCGCGGCGTTGATGCGGCCATCCGGGCTGATGGTGGTGACGAGCGCGATGGGGCGCGGCGTGATGAGGTTGGCCAGAATGGGGTAGGCGCGGCTGGCGTACGGGCCTTCGAGATCGAGTTCCATGGGCGCCAGTCTTACCACAGCCGCAGGGCGGAGGCAACCCGCATGGCTGGACAAAACCCACTTGCCAGGCGGGCAAGGTGTGGGATAATCCATCAGTGACAGTGATTGCTGGCAATAAAAAGCGCGTAACCCTCCCCACCAAACCGGGCGAGCGATTTGATGTGCGTATCGTGGGCGACGGTCAATTTGTACTGACCCGGCTGGCACCGGCCCAACCACGGCCCGCCAAGGTGAGGGTGCGCAAAGTGGCCGGCTATTCCGTGGGGCGCAGTGACCGGCCCATCAGCGAAACGGCCTGGCAAGAGGCGCTGGCAGACTTGCCATGACGTATTTGCTGGATGTGAATGTGTTGCTGGCGGCCATTTGGGAAAACCATCCCCACCATGAGCGGACATTCCGGTGGCTCGCGGAACGGCAGATTGCGGTGTGTCCTTTAACCGAGCTCGGCTTCCGGTGCATTAGCACCCATCCGAAAGCCATCCACGCGCCCATGGCCAGGGCGTGGGAATTGTTGCAAACATTTCTGACCGAGCGCCAGGCCGGCCGAATTTCCGACGAGCTACCAGCACGGGATGCGCGGCCACAGCAGTCGGATCAGGTAACGGATGTATACCTGGCGACCCTGGCGGACCACCATGGCATGAAACTGGCCACGCTGGATGAAAAAATCCGCCATCCGGCGGTGGTGCGGGTGGATCACCTCAAGCCGGCCGGATAATCGCCCGTTCAGGCCACCCGGGTCAATCGTGCGACGTAGGCCCCATCCACGCCGTCCTGGAAGGGCACCAGGGCTTGCTCACCCAGGCATTGGAAGTTTTTGTGGCCGCTGACAAACTGGGCCACTAATTCGTGGTTTTCCTCCGGTTCCAGACTGCACGTGCTGTAGACCATAAAACCACCGGGCTTGAGCAGGGCGGCGGCGCGGTCGAGCAGGGTGAGCTGGGTGGTGCGGAGGCGGGTGATTTCGAAGGGCTGGATGCGCCAGCGCAAATCGACGCGGCGGCGCATCACGCCGGTATTGGAGCAGGGGGCATCCACGAGGATGCGGTCAAAGACCGGGGTGCCGGTGCTGGCGGGCGGGATCATGGTGGGCTGCACGCAGGTGACGCCGAGGCGCTGGCAGTTTTCGCGGATGAGCCGGAGGCGGTCCTCGGTCACGTCATGGGCCACGAGGCGGCCCTGGTTGTTCATCATTTGCGCCATGTAGGTGGTTTTGCCGCCGGGGGCGGCGCAGAGGTCGAGCACGGTGTCCCCGGGTTGCGGGCGCAGTTGGGTGACGGCCAGGAGGGTGCTGGGATCCTGCAAATAGAACCAGCCGTTCTGGAAACTGGGCAGGGAGGCGAGGGGCGGATGCGCTTTTAATTCAAAGACCTGATTTTCGGGCCAGGGTCCGGCCTTGGTGAAGTCGTACGCGACGCCTTCCTCGCGCCATTGCTCGATCAACTTGACGGCATCCGTTTTCAAGCGGTTCAGCCGGGCATAGGTGCGCGGCGGGGTATTGTTCCATTCCAGCAGTTTTCCGGTGCGTTCGGGACCCCAGCGTTGCCGCCATTTGGCGACCAGCCATTCCGGGTGGGAATAGCCGATGGCCGGTTGCGTGGCCTGCAAGTCTGCGAGCAGGGCGCGGGTTTCGACCACCTCGCGCAAATAGCCACGGAGGATGGCATTGATGAAGCCGGCTTGGGGTTCGAGGCCGTTGCGCTTGGCCATTTCCACCGTTTCATTGACGGCGGCATGCGGGGGAATGCGGTCCAGCCAGAAAATCTGGTAAAGGCCCAGTTGCAGCAAAATCTGCACGTCCGGCGGTTGTTCGCGGCCGGGGGTTTTCCGGGCAATGAGCCAGTTTAAGGCGGACTGGCCGCGGACCACGCCATAGACCAGTTCCTGGCACAGGCCGCGATCCGCTGGTGAAAGGCGGGCGCTGGCGAGGGCCTTTTCCAGCAGATCCTCGGTGAATTCGGTTTGGGCTGCCCGGCCCCGCAAGACGCGGGCCGCAATTTCTCTTGGTTTTTGGTCGTTGAACACGTTTAATAAGGCATAGTGAACCCGTGACGGGAAAATTACGATTTTTTTATGAGAGCAGAATTCGAAAAATTGGCCGCTGCCGGCAAAATTGAGGGTCGCCATGTGGACGCACTCACTCAATTAGCCGAGGGCGGATGTTGCACCCACCGTAGCTGGGGCTTTGGCCGGATCAAAACAGTGGACACGGTGTTTGCCCGGTTCACCATTGATTTTCCGGGTAAGACAGGCCACACGATGGACCTGGCGTTCGCCGCCGATCTGCTCAAGCCGATTCCGAAGGATCACATCCTGGCCCGCAAAGCCTCGGACATTGAAGCGGTGCGCCATCTGGCCGCGCACCATCTGGACCTGATCAAACTGGTGCTGAACAGCTTTGGTGGCCAGGCCACGGTGGACCAAATCCAGCACGTGCTGGTGCCGGACGTGATCCGGGACGATTGGAAGAAATGGTGGGACACGGCCAAGCGCGAGATGAAGAAGGACGGCCATTTTATCGTCCCCATCAAGAAGACGGAACCGGTGGTTTACCAGGCCAAGGAGGTTTCCTTGCAGGACCGTTTGCTCACCGACTTCCGGGCCGCCAAGGGTTTGAAGGCCAAGGTGCTCATCGTGAATGAAATCGCCAAGAGCGCCGAGGATCTGAAGGACAAAACGGCCGCCGCCAATGAAATCATCCTGGCCCTGAACCCGGACATTGTCAGCCATCAGCGCACCCAGCCCAGCGTGGCGATGGAAGCCGTGCTGGCGCGGGATGAAATGCGCGAGGTGGCGGGGCTGCCCCTGGTGGACGGTGAAGTCACCGCCGGGCACATCTGGCAGCAGGACAACATCAAGTTTGGCCCCATGATGGAGCTGATTCCCGCCGGGAAACATTACCGCGCGCTGGAAACCTTCAAGGTCGCCAATCCGGACCGCTGGCAGGACATCCTGCGCAATTCGCTGAATTACGTTTCCTCGAAACTTTGCCGGGAATTTGCCGGCCTGTTGATCGCCGAGGGCAAATGGGATTTGCTCAAGGAATCCCTGGCGCGCCTGATCAACCAGCACACGGCCAGCAGTGAACTGCTCCTCTGGCTCGGTCGCGAACGCAGCGATTCCTTCGCGGACATTCTCGGGCCGGAAGTGTTTCGCGCCATGCTCACGGCCATGGAACGGGACCAGTTTAATGAAAAGCGCTCCAACCGGTTGCGCGATTTCATTCTGGAGGACCAGAATCTGCTGGGCGAACTGACCTCCACGGCGGATATTGAAGTGGTCAAGGATTTGACCCGCGCTTTGCAATTGTCCCCGGTGTTTGATGACATGGACAAGCGGTCCCTGCTGGCCCGCCTGGTCAAAAAGCATCCGGCGGTGCAGTCGCTGGTCAGCGGCGAACAGACCAAGCAGGACAGCGCCCTGCTGGTGTCCTGGGAAAGCCTCGACCGCCGGCGGACGGAGTATCAGGAACTCGTGCAGAAGAAGATTCCGGCGAATTCCAAGGAAATCGCCATTGCGCGCAGCTACGGCGATTTGCGGGAAAACCACGAATACAAGGCGGCCAAGGAAATGCAAAAGGTGCTGATGCGCCGCAAAGAGGAACTGGAAGCGCAGCTCATGCGCGCGCGGGGCACGGACTTTTCCAACGCCAAAACCGACACGGTCAATATTGGCACCATTGTGCTGGCGACGGATTTGGGGAGCAGCCAGCCGGAAACCTTCACCATCCTGGGGGCCTGGGATTCCGATCCGGACAAGGGCCTGATCAGTTACCTCTCGCCGGTCGGCGCGGCGTTCCTGAACCACAAGGTGGGGGATGAGATTGAATTCGAGCTGCACGGCACGAAGCGGCGGCATCGGATTGAAAAAATTGAGGGCTGGGTGGCACCGGAGGCTCCGGCAGCCGTGGCGATGCCCGCCGCTCCGGCGGAGGCGGCGGTGACGGAATAAGCGAGACCCTGAACTTTCACCGGCCACGAGGAGCAATCCTCGTGGCCCTTTTTGCTTAAACGAAGTGCCCGTGTGAGCTTGGGGCTGGGGAGTAGGCAGCAGGGCAGGCGGAACGAAAATTCCCGGCAAAAGCCGATGGTTCATCGGCGACGGTCCCAATTTGGCAGGCCAGCGAGGGCGTGGGAGTGGCTACGCCTCAACCCGGCGCTTGGCCAGGATGAGGTGGAAAACGGGGGCAAGGGAGGAAAAAGCAACCGTTATGATTTGATTTTGAACCGCCTAACGGGGTTTGTTGGCAATGTATGAACACTGGATCAGCGGTTTTAAGCGAAGGCCACCGCCGGGGGATCCGCCGGGCCAATTCAAAAGAAATGTGTCAATAGTGAGGACTGACACCGGCCTGTTTACTAAATTTTTCCGCAACGGCGGTGTTGGTGGTGATTGCCAGACAGAAATTATCACCGGCAGCAATCGCTACGACATTGCTTAACCCGGCGGGAACCGTCGCGGGATAAAGATTATTTACCATGCGCCCCCAAGTGACGATGGTTCCGTCCCGTTTAAGAGCCATGCTATAACCGTGACCGGCGGCGATAGATACGACGTTGACCAAAACTTGGCCCTCAATGGTAACTTGGCCTGCCGAAATGTTTGGAGCATTGGTTGTGGGAATGCCCGTTGCTTGACCAACATCATTGAACCCCCAGCCAATGATCGTGCCGTCATTCTTGAGTGCCAAGGTTTGTCCATCTCCCGCAGCAATAGCCACCACATTACTCAAACCGATAGGCGGTGTGGCGTCGTTATAAATTGATTCACTACCCCAGCGTGCCACCGTGCCATCTTTTTTGAGCGCAACGTTCCGTGTGCCTTGATAGGTTGCACCTATGGCAACAGCAATCACATTGCCTCCAATTGGAGCTTGGAGCAATTGACCATACTGCGGAAGCCCTTTCTGGCTTGCCCATTCGACCACCGTTCCGTCGGCCTTCACGGCTATGCTGGAAAAACTGGCGGCGGCGATCGCCATGATATTAGTCAACCCGGATGGAACATAATTTTCGCCCCATGAAACAATCGTTCTTTCCTTTTTGAGGCCTAAACTGAATGTATCACCTGCAGCAACAGATACTACATCGCCCAAAGTGCGGCCATCAATTTTTACTAACCCATTCGTGATAATTTTTTTTGCGTATGTCGTATCTGGTTTGCCACCACCGCTGCCATCGTCGGTTGTCCCCACTTCATTGGCAAAAAAATCAGCGACTCCAGAGTTGCCAGTCCATCTAACCACTGTGCCATCGTTTTTTAACGCCAGACAATGAAAGCGGCCAGCACTCACGGCTACGGCATTGCTTAAGACCAGCTTGGTTGGCGCAGCCTTGCCAGCGGATGTATTCCATCCCCACTCTATGACGTAACCAACGGGCAGGGCGGCTTGAGCAACCTGCCCGACTATGAGCATGGAAGATAACAGAAAGGTTTTTTGCAGCGTATTCATAGGTCAGATTTTATTGAGCTATTCCATAAGTCTCATAGGTGTGACGGATTACATTGTGACCTAATTTGTGCTTCTTCGACGTTTGTAATGGGTAAATGGGGTTGAAACGGATTTGCTTGGGATGGTAAAGTGCCGCCTGATGATACCGGAAAAGATGTTTCAGCAGGTGTTGGCGCTGGGCAAAGCCTGGCAGGTGGTGCGCATGGATT
>CAIQWB010000111.1 GCA_903875465.1 uncultured Verrucomicrobia subdivision 3 bacterium | reverse complement strand
CGCGGCTGTGCTGAAAGCCAGCCGCAGCAACGTTCTTCATGCAACCGGATCGGGCAGTTCGCCGGGGGTTGCTGGCTGGCCACATTGCTGCGGCTGGTCTTCGACACAGCCGCGCTCCGGCCTTACCGTTCAACACTCACGCCAGCTCCTTCGCCCGCGCCTTCGACACCTCCAAGAACGCGTTGAGCAAGGGCGTCGTTTTGCCGCGCCAATGCGCCCCAATGAGGGCCGGCGGGAATCCTTTCAGCGGCAACACCCTTACCCCGGCCGGTGCCGGGCGTTTGGGCTGGGCGATGGAGATGCCAATGCCCAGGCCGCTGGCCACATAGGTTTCAATCAGGTCCACGGAGCTGGCCTCAATCGCGGGAAACCATTCCACCCCGAGCTTGGTAAGCTGCGACTGAAAATTCTTTGATATGAGTTCGTGCCCCGGCAGGCAAATGAGTGATTCTTGGATGCGGTCACGCTGCCAGAGTTCTTCGGCGGATTTCACCGGGCTGTCCTGAGGTACGAGCAACACCATGGGCAATTCCAACAGCACCAGCGTATGAAATCCTTTGATGGCTTTATTTTCTACCAGGGTTATGACCAGGTCCACCTCATCGCGGGACAGGAGTTCCACCAAATGCGCCGGATACCCTTCGCGCAACGAAATTTTCAGGCCGGGAAATTTATTGCGCACCCCCTGCAGCAGGCGGGGCAGATGGTCGCGCAATACAATCGTGGAAGCCCCAATCCGAAAATGCCGGGTCTGGCCGCCTTGAAATTCGGTGGCCATGCGGTCCAGGTTGGCAAAAAACGGCCGGATGAATTCGTACAGCTTCTCCCCGGACGGCGTCAGCGCAAACGGTCGGCGCTGGAACAGCGGCACGCCGAGGTATTCCTCCAGTTGCGCCACCTGCGCGCTCACGGCGGGCTGCTGGATGCCGTAGGGAATATTGCGGACCGCCGGCATAATACCGCCGTGCCGGGCCACGTAATAAAATAATTCGAGGTGATGAACATTCATTGATCCTGACGATGTTGGAGAAGTTTTATCAATTCACGGTCGCGAAGCAAGCCGGGGTACAAAGGAGGCATGAATATGACCTGCAAGTTTGTATTAGAATTCATCGCCGCCGTGGCCGCCGCCGAGTTCGCCACCGGGTTCGTCCACTGGCTGGAAGATGCCTATATCCGGGAAGATACGCCCTTGATCGGCCGGCGGATTGCGCGGCCCAATATCATCCACCACCATTTCCCGCGTTATATGACCCGGCATAACTGGCTGCAAAGTTCATGGGATCTGCTCTTGCTCTCGGGGTTGATCGTCCTCGGCGCCTGGGCGCTGGGCTGCCTGAGTTGGCCGGTGTGGCTGTTTGCCGCCCTGGCCGCCAATGCGAATGAATTTCACAAATGGGAACACCGTACCCGGCGGGAGAACGGTCCGGTCATCAACTTTTTGCAGGATATCCGCATTCTGCAAACGGGCCGGCATCATGCCCGGCATCATACCGACCCCAAGAACAGTCATTACTGCACCATCACGAACTTCCTGAATCCGGTGCTGGATGGCCTTGGTTTCTGGTCAGGCTTGGAATGGCTGCTGGCCAAAACCATCGGTCTGCACCGCCGGCCGGACACCTCCGTGCGCGGCCACGGGCCGGGCCCGGCCTGGCTGGGCGAGTACCGGTCCACACCAGCCGAAAAGGCGTGAGCAGCGTGAGGGAAGGCCTGCCGCCCGCACAATTTGTCGCATTTTTCAATTTTT
>CAIQWB010000110.1 GCA_903875465.1 uncultured Verrucomicrobia subdivision 3 bacterium | reverse complement strand
TGCTTTTATTTACTTTTTTACGTTTTCTTTCAACCCGCTGCTCGTTGAGCACCGACGGGACAGAAAGACTATCATACCCCCGCTCCCGCACAAGCTTTTTATCACTTATTTTTGGACACGCTGAACACCCTGTAAAACCAGCTGTTCTGCGCGTTTTGCCCCCGGCAACAACCCGCCTCAATCCCGGAATTGAAGATCGTATAGCTTCTTGTAAATGCCCCCCTGACGTAATAACGCCGCATTGGTCCCGGTCTCCACAATGCGTCCTTGATCGAGCACCACAATCAAATCAGCGTGTAAAATGGTAGAAAGCCGGTGGGCAATGCAAATGGTGGTGCGACCGCGCATCAGCTCGTCCAGTGCCGCCTGAACGGCCCGCTCGGATTCCGTGTCGAGCGCACTGGTAGCCTCATCCAGCACCAAAATGGGCACATCTTTGAGCACCGCCCGGGCAATGGCCAGGCGCTGGCGCTGACCGCCGGATAATGAAACGCCTTTTTCCCCAATAACCGTGTCGAAGCCCTGCGGCTTTTCGCTAATGAATTCATAGGCATGGGCATGCCGCGCGGCCGCGATAATATCTTCATTACTCGCCCCCAGCCGGCCCAATTCAATATTCCGGCGGATGGTGTCATTAAATAAAATGTTTTCCTGCGCAACCACCGCGATTTGATTGCGCAAATCGCGCGTGGAGACGTCCCGGATGTCGACCCCGCCAATGGTAATGCGCCCCCGGGTGGGATCGTAAAAACGCAGGAGGAGGTTCGCCAGCGTAGTCTTGCCGGAGCCACTCGCGCCCACCAGGGCAACTAACTGGCCGGGTTTAACGGTCAGGTTAATGTTACTCAACACCGGCTTGTCGCCGTAATGGAAGTGCACACCGGAAAACTCAATGACTTCATTGGTGCTGTGCAACATTTTCGGCTGGGCGGGTTCCGGCACGGAATTTTCGGTCGCCAGCAATTCAAAGACACGTTCACTCGCGGCGCGGGCCTGGTGGATTTGGTTATGCAACCGGGTGAAGGCTTTAATCGGCGGATAAATCGCCACAATACCCACAATGAAGGTTAAAAAATCCGTGGCGGAAGGGCGTTCGCTGAGCTTCAAGAAACAATGCATGTAAAGAAACACCAGGGCAATACCCGCCCCGCCAAAAAATTCCATGAGCTGGCTGGGAATTTCATTGGCGCGCACCACCCGCAGTAACTGGCTTACATATTTGCGGGTGGTGGCCCGAAATTGTTCGCTGACGGTTTCTTCAAGATTATAGGCCTTGATCACCCGGGTGCCAGTGAAGGACTCGTGCATGAGATTGGTTAACTCGGCGTTATATTCCTGCACCGCGCGGGCGGACTTGCGGACTTTCCGGCCGAAAATGACGATGGGTATGATGCAAACCGGAAAAACAATCACGGACACCAGCGTCAGGGTCGGCTGCATCGCCAGTTGATAAGCAATAATGCAAACAATCGTCACCGGGTCTTTGACCATGGAACCAAACGAACTGCCGACAATGCCGTACAGGACCTGCGTGTCATTGGTGATGCGCGCAATCAAATCACCCGTGCTGTTTTTGTTAAAAAATCCCAGCGATAGATTTTGGAGGTGGCTAAAGAGTTTCGTCCGGATGTCCGCAATGGCATGCATGGCCGACCAATTCGTGAGGTAAATGCTTAGATACGCCAGGCTCACCCGCAGGAGCATCACGGCGGGAATGGCACCAATCACAAGGGTCCAAAACCAAACGGCGGGGGTTTTGGGCACATAGATTTCTTGGAAGAAGGCGGCCAGCCCATGGGCTTGCGGGGCCAGCCAGGGATGAGCGTGGGCCAGTTTCTCCAATTTTTCATGATAATGGGTCTGGCCGGAAAACACCAAATCCATAACCACTTGCAAAACGCCCAGCAGCAACCCCTGGGTCATCCCATAAAAAACGCCGCACAACAGGCCCAGGTAAAAACGTCCGCGATAGGGCCGGACAAAGCCCCAGATTTGGCGCAGAAAATAAATCATGTCCGTGCATTTTTGCCAGATACCAGTCAAAACAAAAGGATTGTTTTGGTCCGGCGGCACGACGCCCGCCCCCCATGGCGCACCAAGATCCACGGAGCAAGTTTCAACGACGATTATTTGGGTGGCAAACCCGGGAACGGGCTTCCCACGGGCGTGGGTTCCGGGCAAACTCAGGCATGGTCACCCCCATTGAACCACCCGCCAGCCATTATTTGCTGGCGGCCCAAGGCTGGACGGAGCTGGGCAATTTTCAAGAAGCGGAAGCCGAATTGCGGCAAATCCCCGCCGAGTTGCGGACGCACCCCCACGTGCTGACGGTGCGCTATGAATTGTACGCCCGCACTGCCCGGTGGGAACTGGCCGCCGAGGTGGCGGGCGTGCTGGTGGAGGCATATGCTCATCAGGCAGGGGCATGGATTTCGCTGGCCTACGCGGTGCGCCGCAAACCAAACGGGGGAATTCCGCAGGCGCGCGAGATTCTTGCCCGGGCCCAGGTGCTCTTCCCCACGGAAACCGTCATTATATATAATCTGGCCTGTTACGACTGCCAATTGGGCGATGAGCCCGCCGCCCTGGCCTGGCTCCAGCAGGCGCTGGCCCTGGGCGGTAAAAAGGAAATTCAACAAATGGCACTGGCGGATCGGGACTTGAAACCGCTGTGGTCACAGATTGCGGCGTGGTAGCCGGGCGCAGGGCCGCCTATCCTGGCGCTGGCGGACCGAGGTGGTCCGCCTTAGCCTATCCCGCCCCTGGCTTCGGAACCAAATCCAACTTTATCGTTACAAGTGATTCCCAACCACCACCCCGGAAATGCCAACTCAAATGGAGTACGACGTTTGTCGTATAGGCATTGATTTGGCATTTGGGTAATTTACCGACGTAATCCCATAACAAACAACAACTGAAAAGTCATCATCTCGCGTATTGGCTTCTAAACTCTTGTCGAAAAACATTAACAAAAAACAACATGAAGAAACATCAATCAACCATTAAACGATCCGGCTGGCAGATCGGCCTGGCCAGCTTGCTGGTGGCCGCCGCCGCCGGGCGCGCGGGCGCGCAAGACATTTGGACTGGTGGCGGAACCGACGCCAACTGGTCCACGGCAGGCAATTGGCAGGCCGGGACAGCCCCGCTGGCGGGCGACAGCCTGGTCTTCGCCGGCAGCAGCCAAACCACGCCCAACAACGATTTTCCGGTGGACACCCTGTTCAACGGCATTGTATTTAGCCCCACCGCCGCCCCTTTCACCCTGACCGGCAACGAAGCCACCCTGACGGGCTTGGTGGAGAACGATACGACGAATCAAATTCAGACCATCAACCTGCCGCTGGTACTGAGCGGTGCGGTGACCTTTAATACATCGAGCAATGATGTGACCGGCGCGAACCTGAGCGATGACATCGCGGTGGGCGGCACTTTGAGCGGCGCGGGTTCCCTCATCAAGATCGGTGACGGCACCCTGTACCTCACGAACAAGACCTACAGTGGCGGCACCACGATCAGCAACGGCCTGGTCTGGGCCGAAAATGACAACGGCAGCTTTACGATGTCTGGCGGCTCCTACATTGCCGACTATGGCAGTTACTATTCCGGACCCACCTTTGCCTTCACGGCTGATTCCAGTGTGGGCACCACCGCCCGCGGTTACGATCGCTATGACTATACGGGCAACATGGGCTCCCCGGGCTTCAAATGGACCGTGATTGGCACGGGCCGCTGGCAGACCATCGCCAACAATGAAACGGCGTTTAAAGGCAGTGCCATCGAAATCGCCGCGGGCGCGACCCTCTCCGACGACAAGGCCACCACGTCCTGGGGTGGCGCTTTGGTCCCGATCACCGTGGATGCTGGCGGCACCTTGGGTAAATATAACGGCACCGTTTTGCCCGTGCCCAATCCGCTCATCCTGAACGGCACCGGCGTCAATAATACTGGGGCCTTGGATGCCAATTTCCAGAGCTACCAAAACCCGGCCAACAATTCGCTGGTGGCCGTGTTTACGAACACCATCACCCTCGCCTCGGACAGCTCCATCGGTGTGCACTACAACACCATGTCATTGCTCGGGAACATCTCGGGTCCGGGCGCGCTGACCTTGATCGGGCCAGGTCCGCTATTGTTGGGCGGTTCCAACAGCTATGCCGGTTCCACCACGATTTCCGGCGGCACCCTCCAACTGGGCTCGCCCAGCGCCCTGCCCGGCACTGCCCTGTTTATTTACAACAATGGCAAGCTGGATTTGAATGGCAATAATGCCACAGCAGCGGCTGTTTATGACGATGGCCAGGCGCAGGCCGCGATTGACAACAGTTCGGCCACCCCCGCGACCCTGACGTTGCAGAATGGCGCAAACTTTACGGGCGCCGTGGGCAATAGTGGCGGCGGGGCGTTGAGTTTGGTCAACGTCGCCGGCACCTCCAGCTTCACCGGCATTAGCAGTTTTGCGGGCGGGATCTCCGTGCTGGGTGGCAGCTTGGAAAGCTTTATTCCCACCGGCGTGACCGGCACGGGTGGCTTGCTGAACCTGGCTGACGGCACCATCCTCACCTTGGATTATCGCGTGGCCAATTCTTCCTTGCGGGCCACCGGAGCCACGTTGGCGGGTGCCAGCGCCGGCATTACGCTCAACGTCAACCTGAACAGCTTTGGCACCCCGGCCAAACCGGTGATCACCGCCACCAATGGCACGGGCGTACTGAACGCCAGCGGCACGGTAACGATCAACATCACCGGCACCGACAATCTTTCCGTGGGCCAGTTCCCGCTGATCAAATACACCACTCACACCGGCTCCGGCGCCTTTGTGCTGGGCACCATCAGCGGCGGTATCACGGCGCAGATTGTGACCAATACGGCCAACAAATCCATTGATCTGAAGATCACGGGCGCGCCCATCACCACCTGGGCAGGCACCAAGAACAATCTATGGGATTACACCACTACCAACTGGACCTACGCTGCCACCAAAGTCCTGTTTGCGGATAACGCCGCCCTCTTGTTCAACGACACGGCCGCGACCAACATCATTAACGTGACCACGGCCGTGACCCCCGGCCCGATCCAAGTGGTGACCGCCAAGAATGTTACGTTTACGGGCAACGGCCCGTTGAACGGCGGCAATCTGACCGTGAACGGCACGGGCACCGTGATTTTAGACACGACCAATGCCAATGGGTATAACAACACGATCATCTCGGCTGGCACGTTGCAAGTCGGCAACAACGATGGCAACGGCTCCCTGGGCGCCGGCACCGTGGATGATGAAGGCATCCTGGCGTTTAATCTCACCAACAATATTGCTGTGCAGAATACCATTAGCGGGGCCGGCACCGTGGTGAATAACAACTCCAATGTGGTGACCATCTCCGGCGGCAATTCCTACACGGGCGGCACCCTGATCAATCAGGGCGTGGTGAAACAGACGCTGACCAACAGCCTGGGCCTGCCCCTGCCGGGCACGCCGGTGGCCACCGTGGCGAGCGGCGCAGCCTTGAATCTCGGCGGCGCCAGCATCTTTGCGACGAATCCGGTGGTGTTGAATGGTTTCGGCACCGGGGCGGCCAACACCGGCGCACTCTACAGTGACGCCGGCTGGTCTTTTCTGGGCGGCACGGAAATGGGCGCCAACGCAGTCAGCCTCGCCTCGGATGCCTCGGTGGGCGGTCCGGGCAACTGGTTTGCCATCGGTAATAACGGCGTAAACGGTCTGGCCGGCAATGGTCGCAACCTGACCAAGGTGGGTGGCGGCGTGCTGGTATTTAAAGCCAGTGCTTCTTCGGCCCTGTCCAGCTTCACCATCGCGGGCGGCGGGGTGTATTTCTACAACCGTAATCTGAACTGGCTGGGCACTGGCGCCACGCTGATCTATTCCAACAACGCCTATAGCGACTCCTGGGATCCGAACAACTGGACCGGCATCATTGTGCCCAACAATATCGTGATCGCGAATAGCGGCGGCCAGATTTACGACGACCGCGGCCCGTACTACGGCCAGGCCTTCCAAGACACTTACAATGGCAGCGTCACCTTGAACGGCAATTTGACCCTGCGTTGCACGGCCACCTATGGTGGTGCTCCGAACAATGTGCCGACCTTTGCCAAACAAACCTTCAACGGCGGCATCTCCGGCGTGGGTGGCATTACCGCCACCATCGCGACGGGCGACTCGGTCGTGCTCAACGGCGCGAATACTTATACCGGCCCGACCGTGGTCGTGGGCGGCACCACCGGGGGCAAACTGTCCCTGAGCTCCATCCAGCAGGGCGGCGGAACCTATACGGTGAATGACGGCGGCATCCTCGATGTGGCTGGCCAGAATGGCTATGTCACGGTGCCCATGGCCGCCTTGAACTTTGGTTCGTCCACCGGGGCGACCCTCAGTCTGGCTCGCGTGGCCACGCTGAACCCCACTAATGCGCCGGTAACGGCCACCAACTTGGTGCTCTCGGGCGTCAATTCCATCATCGTGGCGGGCGCGGCTTATGCCAATGCCGGCCAATATCCCTTGATCAAATACGGCACCATCAGTGGTTCCCTGGCCAATCTGGCTCTGGGCTCGGCCGGTGCCCGGGGCATTCCCGGGTATCTGACCAACAACGTGGCCAATAACTCGATCGACCTCGTGGTGCCCGGCGGCAGCCCCTTGGTTTGGACCGGCAGTCCCAACAATGGCTGGGACCTGTCCGCCACGGCCAACTGGCAGCTCAATGGCTCGGCCACCGTTTACAATCCGGGTGATGCGGTGACGTTTAACGATTCCTCCTCCGTTACCAACGTGTACCTGACCACGCCGGTTTCCCCGTCGTTGCTGATCGTCAACAACACGAACAAGAATTACACGCTGACCGGCTCCAACATCACCGGCTCCACTGTTCTGCTCAAACAGGGCACCGGCACCCTGCTCCTGAGCAACGGTCCGAACACCTTCATTGGTGGCGCGACCATCGTGGGTGGCACCGTCAAGCTGGGGAATGCCGGCTCCTTGAACAACGCCTCCGGCACTGTGACGGTGACGGGCAACGGCGCGCTGGACTTCAACTTCCAGAATCCCACCGCACTGGCCATTACCATCAGCGGGGCTGGGTTTAACGGCCTGGGCACGGTGGTGGCCAACTACACCAATGCGGCGGCCGCGAATGGCCCCGCCAGCATCACCCTCGCGGGCAGTGCCACCGTGGGCGGCACCAACCGCTTCGACATCCGCAACGGAGCCAACCAATTGAACTCGCCTTCGACGAACTACACCCTGACCAAGGTGGGTCCGGGTTACTTCGGCTTGGTGGGCACCACGGTAAGCCCGAACCTGGGTGATATTGCCATTCTGAATGGCACGCTCAGCTATCAGACCGGCTCCTCCGGCCTGGGCAACCCGAGTAATAACATCTACATCGGCAATGGCGGCAAGCTGAGTTTCTATCAGGCGGCCAATCCCTTGAATAAAAACATCATCTGCAGCAATAATGCCGTGATTCAGACCGAAAGCGGCAGCGGCGGTCAAAACAACATCGTGGGTACCATCAGCCTGGTGCCGAGCGCCACGCTGAACATGAACTATGGCAGCGGCGTGCTGAATATCAGCAGTCCGCTCAACATCCCCAGTGGTTGCACCGTTAACAACAACGGCAATTACTACGGGACCATCAACTACAGCAACGTGATCAGCGGCTCGGGTACTTTCTATATTCAATACCAGGCCTATGTGAACCTCGCCGCCTCGAACACGTTCGCCGGCAACATCACCGTGCCGCAGTGCAACTCCGGCGCCGGCTCCCGCCTGAGCTTGCTGGGGAATGGCTCCATCACGCATGTGCCCAGCATTTACATGCAGGGTATCGCCCCCGGCCAGGCCAGCCCGGGTTATATCAGTGTGGCCAGTCGCGTGGACGGCACGCTGACCTTGAACGCCAACCAGACCCTGCGCGGCGATAATGGTTCCTACATTGTCGGCAGTGTGGTGGTCGGTGCGGGGGCCACGCTCACGGCCGGGGCCATTGGTTCGACCAATTACCAGTACATGGGCATTGGCAACAACCTGACCTTCCAGGCGCAGAGCACGAACATCGCGGACCTCTACAAGAGCGCCACGGTGGTTTCCAACTCGCTGGTCATTGTGACCAATACGCTGACCTATGGCGGAACCCTCCGGGTTTACACCAACAATGCCGGGGTGGCCCTCGCCGCGGGCGACTCGTTCAAGCTCTTCCGGGCGGGAACGTATGCCGGCAGCTTTGCCACCATTACGCCGGATCCGGGCCCGGGCCTGATCTGGGACGCTTCCAAACTCGCGGTGAACGGCACGCTGAGCGTCATTGTCAATCCGCTGCCTTCCACGGGCACGAACATTACGACCAGCCTCGCTGGCAATCAACTGACGCTCAGCTGGCCGGCCAATTATCAGGGCTGGTTGCTGCAATCGAACTCCGTCTCCCTAGGCAGCAGCAATAGCTGGTTCACGGTGCCTGGTTCGGCCGCCACCACCCAGCAAGTCATCACGCTTGATCCGACGCAATCAAATGTGTTCTACCGGATGGTTCATCCCTAAGGATTAATTAGTCCCTTCGCAGGCTGGCGGTCCTTGGACCGCCAGCCTCTTTTTTTGTAACATAAAACATCACAAACCAGACTTGACTTTAATGGAGCAAAGCGGAAAATTAAAAACAACCCGAATTACTATTATGAAAACAAACCTGCGCCGCGGGCGTCCCTCGGCCTTTACTCTCATCGAATTATTGGTGGTCATCGCCATCATTGCCATCTTGGCGGCCATGTTGTTGCCGGCTTTGGCCAAGGCCAAGCAGAAGGCGCAAGGCATCGGTTGTGTCAACAACATGAAACAACTGATGATCGGTTGGATCATTTATGCCAATGATAACCGGGGAACGTTGCCGGTAAACGGCGATGAAGGCTATCAGCCCGCCTCCCTGTTGGGAAATCCGACTCCCCAATGGTGCCCGGGCCGTATGGATACCCAAGCGCCACAAGGAGACCCCACCAACACCGCCTTTATCAAAATTGGCCAGATTTACCCGTCTTTAAACAGTGTGGGCGTGTACCGCTGCCCGGCGGACACGAGCACTTACCTCAACGGCACGGCCTACGCCATTGGCGGCCGGGGCACTGCGCGGGTGCGCAGCATGTCCATGAATTCGTGGATCAATCCCGGGGTGAATGATGTCAACATGGACGGGACGGATTATATCATTTATAAAAAGGATTCGGATTTGGTGCACCCCGGTTCAGCCAACTTGTGGGTGTTTATCGACGAAAACCCGTACAGCATCAACGATGCCTTCTTTCTGGAATTAACGTCCGGCACCACCGGCACGCCGGTGGCTTCCGCCTGGACGGACGTCCCCGCCACCTATCACAATGGTGCCGGCGGCATCTCCTTCGCCGATGGCCACGCGCAGATTAAAAAGTGGACCGATCCGGCGATCACCACCTACCGGCTGACCACCGGTGCCGGCATTAATGCCTTGCCCAGTAAAGACGGCAAAAACGACCTCAACTGGTTCTTGAATCTGACGACCGCGCACAAATAGGTCGCTTGGGATTCAGCGTAGTTTCGGTTTTGTAACGCGGGGGGCGGCCAGAGACTTGGCCGCCCCCCTTCCGTTTCGCCGAGGCATTTGCAGGATTGCACGGACACTTTGTTGTGCGTTAGGATGCCGCCGTGAAGCCTGCCATTCCCCACCATTCGCCGTCCATGCCTGGGCGATCACGGCTTGGATGGATGGCCAGCCTGCTGCTGCCGACGCTGGTGCTGGTGGGGATCGTGATGAGTCGCCCGGCGGCGGCGGCCACGGAGATAACGGTCACCAACCTGCAACAACTGCAAAGCCTGACCGCCGGTGGCCACCGCTTATTGGCGGACGTGCGGTTGGAAGTCACCGTTTGCAGCACCACCCGTACTGAGGTGGGTGCCGTGCTCGTGAGCGATCCCACGGGGGTCGAGATTTTGCAATTCGACACCCCCGCGCCGCCGTTGGAACCGGGGGATCAAATCCGCGTGACGGCACCGCATTGCTGGTTGCGGCCGCACGACACGGGTGTGGAACTATCCGCCGTGCCGGTGGTCAATGACGACGGCCATCATCCGCGGCGGCTGGCCAGCGGTGAGATTAATTTGTCGGCCGGCTACCATCCCCTGCGCTTGGAGTGGTTCAACAGCCTCTTTGATTATGGCCTGGAATTCACTTTCTCTGGCCCCGAAATCCCCCTCCAAAAAGTGCCGGTGACTGCCTATTGGCACCTGCCCACCAATGCCCTTGACGCTCGGGCGGATTTTTCCCCGGGCTTGCAGGTGGCGGCTTACGAAGGCTTTTGGGAGGCGGTGCCCAATTTCACGCTCCTGCCGTCCGTGGCCGCCGGCATCCTCCCGGACTTGAATCTGGGCTTTTGTCCGCACCCGGAATACATCGGCCTGCGTTTCAACGGCTTTTTTCGCGCGCCACGGGATGGCCTCTATCAGTTTCAACTTAATTCCGACGACGGTTCGCTCCTCTTTCTGGATGAGCAGGACCCGGTGATCGAACGCGTGGGCCGGGCCGGCCCCCCCGCGCCGCTGGAGGTACGGGCGGGCCAGGCCGTACCCGAGTCGGGCCGGGGCCATTGGGTAACCCTCGAGGGCCGGGTCAATTACCTGGCCAAAATTGGCTTGGGCCTGCAAATGGAACTGCGCTCCGGCACCCAGGCAGTGGCGGTGCGGCTGCTGGACGCCGCCGGCATCGAACCGGCCGGTCTGCTGCATGCCCGCATCCGGGTGAGTGGCTTGGGCCGCAATAGTTTGACCCTCGAACAGCAACCCGTTCTAGGACAACTGCTGGTGGTCGGGACGGCGGACCTGCACATCCTGGAACCATGTCCCCAAACCGGCCAGCCGCCCGGCTTGTTGACCTCTGCGGAACAAGTGCAGCGGCTCAGCCGCGACGAGGCGTCCCAGCGGTTGCCGGTGCGCCTCCGGGGCGTGGTCACCAGCACAGCCACCCGCGATTATGGCAATCTATCGCTGCAGGATGACACCCGGGGGATCTTTATCAATATTAGCAAAATCTCCAGCAACCTGGTGCCGGTGCTGGGCGAGCTCTGGGAGGCTACGGGTTATACGATGCCCGGTGATTTTGCGCCCACGATCATGGCCGAATCCCTGAAATTCCTCGGGCCCGGCCAGTTGCCCGAACCCGCCCGGCCAACATGGAATCAGTTGAACAATGGCAGCCTGGATGTCCAGTGGGTCGAAATCCAGGGCGTGGTCGCCACCGTCGCCACAAACGAACTGGGCCTGCTCCTGCCGGAAGGCCGGTTGCGCGTGAGGCTGGACCTCCAGGACGAGGCCTTTTTGCAACGGTTCCTGAACAGTCATGTGCGGATTCGGGGCACCCTGTTTGCCAGTTGGGATGCGGAAACCCATGAGGTCCGCCCCGGACTCATCCGCATCTTGGATTCCACCCTGAACGTGGAAAGCCCCGCGCCCCGCGACGTGTTTGATGCCCCCCGAAAAACCGTGCGGGAATTATTACACTTCGACGTGCGGGACACGGCTTTCCCGCGCTATAAGGTGGGCGGCCAGGTGGTTTACGCGGATGCCCGGCAATTTTATCTCATGGATGGAAAATCCGGCTTGTGTGTGCTCCCGGCCGGGGCTTCCGAAGTGCAATTGGGCGATCTCGTCGAAGCCGTGGGTTATCCGGAGATTCGGGGCCTGGCCCCGGTGCTCCGTGAAGCCGTCTACCGCAAAACCGGCCACGCCCCACTGCCGCCCGCTCCCCAAGTGTCCCGGGCGGATGCCCTGCAAGCCACGAACGATGCCACCCGCGTGCAATTGACCGGGAAATTACTGGGCTGTCACGCGGAGGTGGGCTCCCTGGTTTTGGAACTGCAATCCGGCACCGCGCTGTTTGTGGCCCGGCTGCCCCATGACGGATTGGATCAGCCGGACTGGCGGCCGGGAAGTTTACTGGCGGTGACAGGCGTTTGCGCCGGCCAAATCCGCCAGCCCACCCCGGGACGGGCCTTGGAAGCCTTCGAACTCTTGGTCAACTCGCCGGCGGATATTGCCGTGCTGAGCCAGCCCTCCTGGTGGACCCTCTCCCGCATGCTGGGGTTGGTGGCCCTGTTATTGTTTGTTTTGCTCCTGGCCCTGGCCTGGATCACGCAGTTGCGGCGGCAGGTGGAACAACGCACCCGGCTGCTCCACCGCGAAATTCGCGAGCGCGAAGCGGCGGAACGCCAGCGGGCACTGGAGGCGGAGCGCTCCCGCATTGCCCGGGACCTCCACGATGATCTGGGTTCCAGTCTGACGGAAATCGGGGTGCTGGCCAGCCGGGGCGCCCGGAATGCCGGCGGGAAGGATGAAAAAAACCCCGGGTTGTTCCGGGACATCAGTCACAAAGCCCGCTCCCTTATCGGGGCGCTGGATGTCATTGTCTGGGCGGTGGATCCGGAGGAGAATTCCCTGCAATCCCTGGCCGATTATTTGAGCGGTTACACCGGCGATTACCTGGCCAACGCGGATATCGCCTGCCGGTTCCGGATTCCCGTGGCCCTGCCGGCCGCCACCCTTGATGGCCGGGTCAGGCATGATTTGTTCCTGGCCATCAAGGAAACGCTCCACAATATCGTACAACACGCCCGGGCCACGGAAGTGGAATTCCAGGTGGCCGTAGTCCCGACCGGCTTGGAAATCACCATCACCGACAATGGCTGCGGCTTTGCCACTGGCCTCAGCGATGGCCATGGGCTCAAGAATCTTCCAGCCCGCCTGGCGCAAATGGGTGGACGCTGCGAGGTCACCTCCCAAATCAACCAGGGCACCCGCGTAACGATTGCCCTCCCGCTCCCCGCGCTCGCCCCGGTCAAACTGTTGGAGGCCTAATGCGGCCGGCATACGACGATTGTCCGATTGGCAGCCCGGCCCGCCCGGTCTACTGTGGAGTTTATTAACACTCCCTGATTTTTTGCTCGCCAAACTGCCATGCCCGCCCAAACCTTAGGGTCAGCCGCTAACGAACTCATGACCAAAGTCGCCATTGTGGAAGACAACGCCACCCTCCGCCAGTACCTCGCGGAGTTTGTCGGGGGCACCCCCGGTCTCAAATGCGTGTGCACGTGCGGATCGGCCGAGGAGGCGATGATCAAACTGCCCTTGCAAAAGCCGGATGTGGTCCTGATGGATATTCATTTGCCAGGTGATTCGGGGATCGTTTGCACCGCCCGCCTCCGTGAGGTGATGCCGGATTTGCAAGTGATCATGCTCACCGTCTACAAGGACATCAAAATGATCTTCCAGGCTCTGAAAGCCGGGGCCTGCGGGTACGTGCTCAAACGGGCTGATGAGCAGGAAATTCTGGACGCCATTGCCGAGGTGCGGGCGGGGGGCGCCCCCATGACCAGTGAGATTGCCCGCCTGGTTGTGCGCTCCTTCCGGGAGGAACCCGTGGCTCCCTCCGGCACCGAACAACTCTCCGCCCGCGAGCTGGAAATCCTGGCACTCCTCTCGGAGGGCCTCGCCAACAAGGAAATTGCCGACCGTTTGAAAATCAGCTTCGCCACCGTGCGCACGCATTTAATGCATATTTACGAAAAACTGCACGTGCGCTGCCGCACTGAAGCCGCCGCCAAATATCTCCGCTCCCAACCCGGCCAGACGATGCGCCCGGCGGGTGCGCGCGGTTGACCATACGACATTTGTCCGATGGTGCGAGCCCGGGCTTTCCGCCTAAGCTAACCCCACAATCTGCCATTCAACCAATACGATACTATATTTATGAACCAACCACTTGCCCGAGTCTTTAACCAACTGCTGCTGGCCCCCGCGCTGGCACTCCTAGTCGCCGGTTGCAGCACCACCACGACGACCACAACCAGCAACCCGCCCACGGCACCAGCCACCCCGGCCGTCGCCGCCACGCCCGCACCGGCGGCCAACCCGGTCGTCACCGCTCCGCCCACCGCTGCGGGCGTGATCCGCATCAAAGCGGGCAGTGAAGCTCCCTATACGGATTCCAAGGGCAATGTCTGGGCCGCGGAAAAAGGCTTCAATGGTGGCGACAGCATCGAGCGCGCCGACCTCAGCATCACCAATACCGCGGATCCGGCCATCTATCGCTCGGAGCATTACTCCATGGATTCTTTTTCCACGCCGGTGGCCAATGGCAAGTACCTGGTGAAATTGCATTTTGCCGAATGTTATGATGGTATCACCGGCACCGGCCAGCGCGTGTTTTCTTTCAATGTTCAGGGCCATGTTTTCAAAGATTTTGATGTCTGGGCGAAAGCTGGCGGCCCCTTCACTGCGTATGTGGAATCAGTGCCCGTGGAAGTTACCGATGGCAAACTGACGATCACCTTCACCCCCAGCATCGAAAACCCGCAGATCAACGGTATCGAGATTTTACCGCAACCGTGATGGGGGCTTGGGCACCCCATTCCCCCCCCGGAGCCCACCTTGCTTTCGGCAACTGGCCGGCCCTGCCGATTTTCCTTGCCGACGGCGGGTGGGTCCGGGGCATTATTAGGTAAAACCAACCCATACATTGATTGAATAACCAAAATGATCGACCGGCGGCCGGGGTGCCGCCCTGGCAAAACCCACAACTGCCGGCCGCCGCGCGAGTGCAGGATTTGCTGGCCCGCATGACGCTCGAGGAGAAGGCCGCCCAGATGATGTGCGTCTGGCAGGACAAATCCACGAAACTGGTCGATGCGGACGGTCATTTTGACCTGGCCAAAGCCCAGGCCGCCTTTGCCGCCGGCCATGGCATCGGCCAAATCGGGCGGCCGAGCGACGCGGGCAGCAAGCCCTCGGATGCGCACAAGGGGTTGTCACCGCGCGGCACGGCAGAGCTGGCCAATGCCATTCAAAAGTTTTTTCGGGAGCATTCCCGGCTGCCCATTCCCGTGATTTGCCATGAGGAATGCCTGCACGGGCACGCCGCGATTGGGGCCACGAGTTTTCCCCAGCCGATTGCGCTGGGGGGAACATTTAATCCTGCGCTGGTGGAGGCGCTGTACGCCATGGCGGCCGAAGAAACCCGGGTGCGTGGCGCGCACCAGGCCCTGACCCCGGTGGTGGACGTGGCCCGGGACCCCCGCTGGGGCCGGGTGGAGGAAACGTTTGGTGAAGATCCGTGGCTGGTCACCCAGCTTGGCCTGGCCGCCGTCCGGGGTTTTCAGGGGCGTGACGCCTTCCCCGGAGAATCCACCACCACCGACCGCAAGCACCTCATCGCCACCCTGAAGCATTTTGCGGCGCACGGCCAGCCGGAGTCCGGCATGAATTGCGCGCCGGTGAATGTCTCGGAACGGGTCTTGCGCGAGACCTTCCTGAAACCCTTCCAGGCGTGCATTCAACAGGCCGGGGCCATCAGCCTAATGGCCAGCTATAACGAAATTGACGGCGTGCCCTCGCATGCCAGTGAATGGCTGTTGCGCACCGTCCTGCGGCAGGAATGGGGCTTTACCGGCTTTGTCGTTTCGGATTATTACGCGATCTGGGAATTGGGCTATCGCCCGGACACGCACGGCCATTTTGTGGCGAAGGACCGAGCCGAATCCTGCGCACTGGCCGTGCGCGCCGGCGTCAACATCGAGCTGCCGGACCCGGATTGTTATTTGCACCTCGTGGAACTGGTCCGCACCGGGGTGCTCCAGGAGGCGCAACTGGACGAATTGGTCGCCCCGATGCTGTTGTACAAGTTCAAACTGGGCTTGTTCGAAGATCCCTACGTGGATCTGGCCGAGGCTGAGCGCATCGTGGGCAGCACGGTCAACCAAGCCCTCGCCCTGCGCGCCGCCCAGGAAGCCATTACCCTGCTCAAAAACGAGGGTGAGCTGCTGCCGCTGGACCCGGCGAAGCTAAAAACCATTGCCTTGATTGGCCCGAATGCCAATCGCGAATTATTGGGCGGTTACAGCGGCAAACCGGCCAGTTTCAGCACCGTGCTGGACGGCATTCGCGAGCAGGCCGGTCCCAACATCACCGTCACCCATGCCGAGGGTTGCAAAATTACGATTGGTGGCTCCTGGAACCAGGATGCCGTGACGCCTTCGGATCCGGCGGAGGATGCCCGGCAGATTGCCGAGGCAGTGACCGTGGCGCAGGCGGCCGACGTGGTGATCCTCGCAATCGGCGATAACGAACAGATCACCCGGGAAGCCTGGTCGCTCCAGCACATGGGTGACCGCACCAGCCTCGATTTGTTTGGCCGCCAGGAGGATTTGCTCCAGGCGCTCCTCGCCACCGGCAAACCCGTGGTGGTGCTCCTGTTCAATGGCCGGCCCATCTCCATCAACCACGCGGCGCAACATGCGCCCGCCATTTTGGAATGCTGGTATCTGGGCCAGGCAGCGGGCCGGGCCGTGGCATCAGTCCTGTTTGGCACCCACAATCCCGGGGGCAAACTGCCCATCTCCGTCCCCCGTTCCGTCGGCCATTTGCCAGTCTTTTACAATCACAAGCCCTCCGCCCGGCGCGGGTATCTGTTCGACGAAGTCTCGCCGCTGTTTGCCTTCGGCTTTGGCCTGAGCTACACCCAGTTTTCCCTCGCCAGTCTCCGACTGGCCGACTCCCAAATCCCGCTGGATGGCGCCACGCAGGCGCTGGTGGACGTCACCAACACGGGCGCGCGCGCCGGCACGGAAGTGGTGCAACTGTATATCCGGGACTGCGTCAGCAGCGTCACCCGGCCGGTGAAGGAACTCAAGGCGTTCGAGAAAATCGCCTTGCAGCCGGGTGAAACCCGCACGGTGGCCCTGCCCATCAATGCCGAGTCCCTCGCCTTTTGGGATGTGCACATGAAATATGTCGTTGAGCCCGGCGACTTTGAAATCATGGTCGGCACCTCCTCGCGCGACGGCGATTTGCAAAAGGTCCGCTTAACGGTGGTAAAATAAATAACAGTCTATGAGTGCCGGCACCCAAAAACTCTCCTTCCTTGAAAAAGCCGGCTACAGTGCCGGGGACGCCGCGGCGAATTTCGTCTTCATGACGATGATTCTGTTCCAGGCGAATTTCTACACCGACGTCTTCGGCATCAGCGCCTCCGCCGCCGCCACGATCCTGCTGGCCGCCCGGCTCTGGGACGCCTTTTTCGACCCGCTCGTGGGCGTGCTCGCCGACCGCACGCGCACCCGCTGGGGCCGGTTCCGGCCCTGGGTGTTGTGGACCTCCATCCCTTGGGCGATTGTCATGGTGCTGGCGTACACCACCCCCAAAGGCTGGGGCATGGCCGCCATGATCGCCTATGCCGCCATCACCAACCTGCTGCTGATGACCCTGTACAGCATGAACAACATGCCCTACTCCGCCCTGGGCGGCGTGATGACCGGCGACGTCCATGAACGGGCGAAGCTCAATTCCTACCGTTTCATTGCCGTCAATGCGGCCCAATTCATCGTCGGTGGATTCACCCTGCCGCTGGTCGCCAAATTCGCCGTCGGCCATGACCGCCAGTTTGGCTGGCAGATGACCATGACCCTGTGGGCCGTGCTGTGTCTGGTGCTGTTTTTCATCACTTTCACCACCTGCCGCGAACGCATCGAGCCGGCCAAGGACACCGAATCCTCCCCCCGGCAGGATTTTACCGACCTCCTCCGCAACCGCCCCTGGCTCGTGATGTTCTGCATGACCGTCGTGCACTTCGCCATTCTCTCCTTTCGGGGCGGGGCATTGTATAACTACTACCATCACTACGCGGACAAGGCCGCCATGTATGATTTTGTGCAGAAACTGGGTCTCACCGCCCCGGCCCTCGCGCCCGGCGCCCCGACTCCCGGGGGTGCGCTGGAATGGCTCGGCTACATCGTGCACGGCACCCGGGATGATTTGGCCAATTCCAATGTCGCCGATGTCGCCAACAGCATCATCAATATGATCGGCACCGCCGTGACCATCATCGTGATCATGCTGTCCCCCTCGCTCGCCCGCCGTTTCGGCAAGAAAGCCATCGCCGTGACCGGCTTCGGCCTCTCCACGGTGACCGCCCTGGCGCTGTACCTGCTGGCCCCGGAGAACATCACCGGCATGGTGGTGCTGACCATCCTCAGTGCCGTCGTCTACGCCCCCACGATTCCCCTGATCTGGGCCATCTACGCGGATGTGGCCGATTATTCCGAATGGAAAACTGGCCGCCGCTTCACCGGCATTGTGTTCGCCACCATCGGGTTCGGCCTTAAATCCGGCCTGGCCCTCGGCTCCTCCTCGCTCCTCTGGATCATGGCTCTTTTCTTTGATTTTGATGCCAAACAACCCATCTCCGCCCGCAATCTCGAGGGTTTCCGCTTTTGCAGCGGCGTGGTCGTGGGCATTCTTTTCGGCATCTGCACCCTGTTATTGGTGAGCTATCAGATCAATAAAAACATGACCATCCAAATGTCCGATGAACTGGCCGCCCGCCGCCAAAAAGCCGGCCGGGCATGAAAACCACCGCTCAACTTTGCCTCCTCGCCACCAGCCTGGCGCTGGCTCCCCACCTCCCCGCCGAGCCCGCCTTGAAGGAGGCATTTCAGCAGGATTTCCTGATCGGCGCCGCCTTGAATCCCGACCAGTTTACCGGGGCCAACGCTGCCGAGGCCGCACTGGTCAAACGCCAGTTCAATTCCGCCACGCCGGAAAATGTCCTCAAATGGGAACACGTCCATCCGGCTGCCGACCGCTATGATTTCACCCTCCCCGACCAATATGTGGCCTTCGGCGAGACCAACCACCTGTTCCTCATCGGCCACACCCTCGTCTGGCATAATCAGACACCCGACTGGGTGTTTCAAAATGACCATGGACAGCCGCTGACCCGCGCGGCGTTGCTCACCCGCATGCACGACCATATCGCCACCGTCGTTGGCCGGTATAAGGGCCGCATCCGCGGCTGGGACGTGGTGAATGAAGCGGTCGAGGAGGACGGCACTATGCGCCAGTCCCAGTGGCGCAAAATCATTGGCGAGGACTTCATCCTCAAGGCCTATCAATTCGCCCATGCGGCCGACCCGAGGGCCGAACTGTATTACAACGAATACTCCCTGGAGAATGCGAACAAACGCGCCGGCGCGGTAAAATTAATCAGGCAACTCCAGTCCCAGGGCGTGAAAATCACCGCCATCGGCTTGCAGGGCCATTATAATTTGGACTGGCCGAGCATGGGTGAATTGGGCCAGACGATTGACACCTTTGCGAAGCTGGGGATCCAGGTCAACATCACCGAGCTGGACATCAATGTGCTGCCCGCCGCCAGCGGCAATGTCACAGCGGACGTCTCACTGAATTACCAGCCCGCCGCGAGCTTAAATCCCTACACCAACGGCCTGCCCGCCGCCGTGCAACAGGCCCTGGCCAAACGTTACGCCGCACTGTTCACCACCTTTAGGCAACACCGGCACGATATGCGCCGCATCACCTTCTGGGGGGTGACCGATGGGAATTCCTGGCTGAACGACTGGCCCATCCGCGGGCGCACCAATTATCCCCTGCTGTTTGATCGCGACGGCCAGCCCAAACCTGCCTTCGCCGCCGTACTTGCGACCGCCCACACCGCATCCGGGAATAGTCCCAATTAAGCTGCATCCGCCTAGGCCAGCAATTCCTGGATTTCCTCCCAGTTCAGGCTTTCGGCAAACTCCGCCTCGCCGCCGATGGTGGCTTGGATGACCTCGCGCTTGCGGTTTTGCAGGGTGAGAATCTTTTCCTCCACGGTGTCGCGCGTGATGAGTTTGTAGCTGGTGACCACCCGGGTCTGGCCAATCCGGTGCGCCCGGTCGGTGGCCTGGTCTTCCACCGCCGGATTCCACCAGGGATCGAAATGAATGACCGTGTCAGCCCCGGTGAGGTTGAGGCCCACCCCGCCGGCCTTCAAGCTGATGAGAAACACCGGTATGGTGGCGTCTTTTTGAAACCGCTCCACCACCGCGCCGCGATTCGTCGTGCTGCCATCTAAGTAACAATACTGAATGGCCTCTTCCGCGAGCCGGTCCTTGAGCAAGGCCAGCATGCCCACGAACTGGCTGAACACCAACACGCGATGCCCCCCGTCAATCACCTCTTCCAGCAATTCGCTGAACAAATCCAGCTTGCCGGAAGCGGTGGCGGGATCCACCCCCTCGGGCTTCAGCAAACGCAGATCGCAGCACGTCTGCCGCAGCCGCAACAATGCCGTTAGCACCAGCATCCGGCTCTTGGCCAGCCCCTGTTCGCCCACCGCCGCCAGCACTTCCTTGCGGCTGGCCTCAATCACCTGTTGGTACACCCCGCGCTGCTCGGCGGTCAGTTCGCAGAGGGAGACCAGTTCGAGCTTGGCGGGCAGGTCGGCGGCCACTTCCTTCTTCAGCCGGCGGAGCATGAAGGGACGCAGCCGGCGGGCCAGCCGCGCCTGCGCCTCGGCATTTTTCTCCTTCGCAATCGGCAGCTCGTAGCGCTCGCGAAAATCCTTGGCCGTGCCCAGGTAACCGGGCATGAGAAAATCAAAAATGGACCACAGATCGAGCACCGAGTTTTCCATGGGCGTGCCCGTGAGCACCAGGCGCTGCGGTGCCCGGATGGCCTTCACCGCCTGGGCATTTTGCGTCTGCCGGTTCTTGATGTGCTGGGCCTCGTCCAGCACCACGGTGTCGAATTCAATCGCCCGGTACCGCTCCGCATCCCGGCGGATGAGCGCGTAACTGGTCACGATCAAGTCGCTCCCGGCGATTTCTGCAAAGTGGCGGTGCCGGTCGGGCCCCTGCAAGGCCAGCACTTTTAACTGGGGCGTGAATTTAAGGGCCTCGGCCACCCAGTTGAAGACCAGGCTGGTGGGACACACAATCAGCACCGGCAGCCCGCCCGCCCGCCCCGCGCGCAGCGATTGCAAAAACGCCAGCGTTTGCAGGGTTTTGCCCAGGCCCATCTCATCAGCCAGAATGCCGCCAAATTTATTTTCCCGCAGGAATCGCAGCCACGCCACGCCGTGCTTTTGATACGGTCGCAATACGCCTTCCAAAGCGCCCAGCGGCGGGCATTCCAGCTTCGCCTCGCCGGACTGCCGGGCGGCCCGTTCGCGCCAGGCCGCCGGCGCCTGGACCTTCCAGGCGTCATGCTGGCGCAAGGTGGCCTCCAGGAAACTGGCCTGCGAGTTGCCAATCCGGTAGCCCTGCCCATCCTGTTGCGGGGAGCAATCCTGCAACACCTCCTGCAAATCCGCGAGCGCCCCGGTGTCGATCACCGCGAATTTCCCGTTCCGCAAGCGTGTGTGATTTTGCCCGGAAAGCAGCAATCGCTGCACCTCCGCCGGGGTGAAAGTCTCCCCGCTCCCGGCGGCAAAAACCACGCCCAGGTTAAACCATTCCATGCCGGAGGAGGTGATGGCGAACTGCGGCTCAATCCGCTCGATGTTCGGCAGTGTGCGGTTTTGCAATTGCTCCTCCATCGTGACTGTCCACTCGCGCTGCAACTTGGGAAATTCCCGGGCGAAGAAGTTCAGGACTGCCGACTGGCCATTCAACTGCCATTTGCCCTGGCTGTCCGGCCCGGCAAACCCCTGGCGTTGCAAGCGCGTCAGCGCGGCGCGTTCGGCCCCGGTATCGCGCGTGGAATAGCGTGTGGGCACCTCGGGATCCGGCAGCCACACGCTCTCGCCCGCCGCGGAAACGCCCGCCGTGAGAATGCGCGTGCCGTAGGCATATTGCAACAGTCCGGTCAATTGTGTGGAGCCCCCCTTGAGATGCAGCAGCAGGCGCGGCGATTGCGGTTCCAGCGTGAAATCTTCCAGTTTAAAGTTCGCCTCCACCGTGCCCGCCGCCGCCATCTGCGGCCACTGTTGCCCGAGAAATTGCGGCACGTGCCCCCGCGCCAGCCGCGTGGGTTTTTGCAAGACTTCCTTCATCGCCGGCGACAAATTCAGCGGGGCCAGGCGATGGTCCTGCCAGACCCAGTCGCCGATCTGCACCGGCGGATTGGCTTGGGGTTTCAAAGCCAGGGTGATCTCGCCGTTGGCCTCCAGCGTGGCGCGCAAGGCCGGTTGCCAGGGAATGCCGGAAATCGTGACCTCGCGGGATTTGCCCAGCGTGATTTGCGGATGCCCCGTTAGCGTGGGCAGCAGCGTGGCAAATTCCGCGGCGGAAATTTGCAGCACCGCCGGGGTTTCCCCCTGCGTCAGCACTTCCAATTGCTCAATCAATTTGCCATCCGCCGCCGGGAAGGCAAACGCCCGCCCCTTGGGCAGCGCGTTCAAAGGACACCGGCCACCACCCCATTTGGCCTCCAGCACCATCATGATTTTTCCCCGGGCCGCCGCCTGCTCAAAATTTTGCGGCAGAATGATGCACAGCTCGGCCGGCTCGCCCGCCGGGTCCCGCAGCAGCGAGGACGCTTTGCGCACTGGCACGGCTGGACTCGGTTTGCCCGCCGGTCGCAACGACCCGGTGGCCGCCGGAGCGGTAATCGGCTGCCGGGATTTGATCCAATGCAAGCCCACCGCCACGCCATGCGCGCAAATCTTGCCCCAGCGCCGGGAGTCCGGGCAGTTGCACAGGTTTTCGACGTCGATGTGATCCTTGATCACCATGGACGCCCGGAACGACAGGTCGCCCAATTGCACCACCCCGCGCAAGAGCGGCGGCTCCCAAAACGAACTGAGCACCTTGCCCTGTTCGATATAGGCCCGCGCCATTTTCATGACCTCCCACCCCGCCGCCTGGCTGAGGAGGGATTCCGTGAGTTCAATCGCCATTTGTGCGGGGGAGTATGCCGGGTTTGGCAGGGGATTTGAATGGTAAAACAAGGCTTGGCATCGAATTCGGCTGTTTATAGACCGGCGGCTTTGGGAGCGGGACCCGCCATTGCCACTTCCACTTGCGCCAACTCGCAGGAAGTTTAGACTGTTCCCCTGCTGGCAGATGAGCAATCCAGTCCGGAACAGCTTGAGATATTTCGGCGCATGACGCCGGAACGGCGGCGCGCCAGCTCTACTGGAGGATGCGCCGGCACAAAGCGGCCTTTCTGCGCAGCCAGCATCCCGACTGGTCGGAACAAAAAGTGGCGGATGCCGTGCGCGACATTTTCTCCCATGCCCGAACCTGACTTGATGGAGTTGTTTCTCGGGCCGCTGAACCGTTTGGGTGTTCGGTATCTGGTCAGTGGCAGTGTGGCCGCCATGCTTTACGGAGAGCCGCGCGTGACGCATGACATTAATTTTGTGATTTTTCTGCGTGAGGAAGATGCCCTCCGGTTGTCGGGAGCTTTTGCACCTCCAGAATTTTACTTTCCACCAATTGCGGTGGTACGCGCGGAAATGGCCTGGCCTGTGAAAGGCCAATTCAACATTCTCCACGCCCGGTCAGGTTTGAAAGCCGGCTTCTATACCGTGAATCGAGATGAACTCCACGGCTGGGCGTTCTGCCATCACCACAGCTATGCCATCAATGGGATGACCATCAACCTGGCTCCACCGGAATACGTCATTCTCCGCGAACTCGAATACCACCGCGAAGGCGGCTCCGCGAAACATTTGCGCGACATCCGCGCCATGCTGGCGGTTTCTGGTGCCCAAATCGACCATCCAGCAATGGCGGATTGGCTTAATCCCCCGGTGCCTTCGCCCGGCTTTTTGCCAGCAAACCCACTCCCCCCAAAATGAAGAGACCGCCAATGGTCACTGCCAGCCAATTCGCGCCCGCATCTGAGCCGGCACCGATGACCACAAACGCTCCCATCAGGATAAAAATGACGCCCATCAGCAAGGGCGGTTTTTGCCCGGATGGGCTGAGCGGCCGCCTTCCGGCCGGGGACGAAATCAGGCCGGCGCGACTCGCCGCGGCAAACATTTGCCAGAGCATCACCCCGGTGAGCACAAAGACTGTGCCCACTCCAAAACAGACCCAGGTGCCGCCATGCAGCCCCGGCTCCAACACTGCCTCACCGGGGTCTCTGGGATCATAATACACCCGCACTTTGCCACCCACCGGATACCGGTCCAATATGCCTTGCGCATACCCCGTGGAAGACGCGAGCGCCCCGAACGCCAGCCGGCGGCCATCGTAATGCCGGCCCTTCACCTGGTAATCATAGGTAATCCGGGCGGAATACGTGGCGCCTTTATTACCTTCATGCATTTCCAGCTTCGACGTCAAAACCACGCCCTCCACCGTTGGCCAGGACGCGCTCCGCACGCTCCAGACGAAATGCGAACCGCCCACCCCCAGCGCGATCAAACCACCCAGGATAAATGCCCCCAGAAAGAACTTGATCCCGAACGGGATGGAAGTGCGCCGCTGCGTATAGATCATTTTCCGCAGCATAATCCGGCAACGCTTGAAGAAAAGCAAATTTGCGAAACAGCAGGTCCAAAGCGGTGCTGCCATCTAGAGCCAGATCTCTAGGCGGCGCGTTCAGCCACCCACTGACTGCCTCCAGTTTTGCAGAAAATTCATGCCGAATCTCCAGCCCGCTTTGCTTGAAGCTTGAGCCTGGAAGTTTCCCTGAAGTTTGCAGTTTGGATTTTGAAGTTTCTTGCACGCATTACGTGGCCAGCAACTCCAGCCGAAACGCCTTGATCGCATTCAGCATGAATTGCACCGCCACCGAGGCCAGCAGCAGACCCATGATGCGAATGCACAGGCTCATGCCAATCGGCCCCAGCCACTGGACGCCCCGGGCCGAAAGCCGCAGCACCAGGTAGGACGCAAAACACACCAGCAGAATGCACAGATACAGCGCACAACGCTGCCCCCAGTTGGCCGCCTCATTCTGCAGCAGTACGGTGGTGGAAATCGCCCCCGGCCCCGCCAGCATCGGAATGGCCAGCGGGGTGATGGCGATCTCCGTCTTGTCCGCCCCGGCCTGCATTTCCTCATCCGTCTCCTTCACGCGCGAACGCTGCGCCCGCAACATGTCCAGCGACACTTGCATCAACAAAATGCTGCCTGCCATTTGAAACGCCGGCATGGTGATGCCCATGACCTTGAAAATCAGCGGCCCCGTGAGGGAAAAGGCCAGCAAAATGCCCGCCGCCACCGTGCAGGCCAGCTTGGCGGTGCGTATGCGCTGCTCCGGCGTGTCATGTGGCGTCATCGCCAGAAACGCCGGCGCCGTCGCCAGCGGATCAATGATCACGAACAGCGAACTGGCGGCCAGAATGATGTATTCGGTCAAACTAATGGCTATGAATTAGCCGCCCGCACGGCACAAAGTCAATCCTTGGGTTGCCCCCCACCCCACCAACGGGCGCAGTTGGGGGTAAAGCCCCGGCCATGATTGCGGCTTTGCTTTAGCCTTAAAAACGTTGGTAATTAGCCCTTCGGCCCCACCGGCAATTCCAGCACAAAGGTGGCCCCCGTGCCCGGCCCTTCACTATGGGCGGTCAGCGAACCGCCCAATTCCCGGGCGGTCAGCGCCCCCCCGTGCAACCCGAAACCATGCCCCCCCTTGCGCGTGGTAAAACCGTGGCTGAAAATCCGTGTCAAATTCTCCGGCGGAATGCCAATCCCATTGTCCACCACTGCCATCGACACCCCCTGGTCCGTGGGGGCAATCCGCAGCCGGATTTGCTTGTCCGGCCGGCCCGCGTCGCTGCAGGCATGTTCGGCGTTGCGAATCAGGTTGACCAAAATTTGCAAGACCTTGTGCTTCTCCACGGTCATCGGCGGCACCTCCTGATACTCGCGCAGCAACTGAATCTGGTGCCGTTGCAACGACCCGGCATTCAGGCGCAACGCGTCCTCGACCAACTCCCGGACGTTGACAGTTTCGGTCACGCCGGAAATTTTCGCATAGCTCTGCTGCATCGCCACGATTTCCTTGATGTGCTCAATGTTTTTATGCAGCGACTTCAGCTCGGTGATCGTGGCCTGCTGTTCCTGCACCAATTGCTCATTAAGCAGTTGCAAATAGCTGCGCAGTTCCGCCGCTTTGCCCGGCGCGGCCAGGGAACTCGCGGGATCGGCGGCTTGCTGGTCCAGCCAGGCCAGCACTTTGCCCAGTTCGCTCACCTGGGATTTCCGCGCGCGGTCCACCACCAGCGAGGCGGAAACATTCACGCTGTTCAGCACGTTGCCCACATTGTGCAGCACATTGCTCGCCACTTCCGCCATGCCCGCCCCGCGCGAGGCGATCAAGAGCTCCTTGTGCGTGTTCGCCACCTGCGCCTCCATCCGTTTGCGCTCCTCAATTTCCGCCCGCAACTCCCGGGTGCGCGCGTTCACCTTGACCCGCAACAAGGTGACCCAGGCCAGCACCAGGGTAAACGCCACCCCCAGCATTGCCACCAACCAAATCACCCGCCGGGTCGTCCACCAGGAGGGCCGGGCCAAAACCCGCACATCCGCCGGCGACCGCATCCATAGTTGGAAAGATTGGATGTTTAAGTTATCATCCAGGTGCGCCTGATAGACGCCCGTCAATTCCACCTTGCTGCCCGTCTCCGGGAGGACCGGATTCTCCCCGGCCTGGTCCTTTTCCAAAATTGCCGTTGCGTCCCACGGACCCGCCCGCAGTTCGAACACCACCTCCTTGGCTCCGTTGTTCTGGCCCACGATCCGCGCCGGGAAACAGACCAGCGTGCCATGCAACGCCTGGCTCAGCAGCGCCTCCGGCGGCACCACGGCCGGCTTTAGGGCGGTTATTTCCACCGCCACCCGGAAACTGGCTTCCTGTAAAACCGGCCATTTATTGGCAATCGACGGAAACCCCACCACCTCCAGCGTTTGCCCTACTTGAGGGGCCTTGGTGCCGGCTTGCGGCTGGACCAATATCCCACCCGTTCCATCCTGGAGGTAAAAAGACCCGTCCGCCCGGCAGAGCGAGACGGTCCCGCGCACATGTGCCCGGTGCAAGCCCTGACTCCCGGCATGAAATTCGAGCAATTGGTTGAGCGGCCGTACCGCCAGCCCAAACGGATCCTCCGCCCCCACATCCCAGGTCAATATCTGGTTCCAATTGGGCATATCCAATTCAATCCCCTGCAAGCGCCGGTGCGCGTCGAACACGGTCGCACACACCCCCCGCACTTCCACCCAAGCATCCACATAGCTCCGGGGCGCTGGGTGTTGGCGGGCGTTGGGCACGGTAACCACGATGATGGAGTCGCCGGCCGCCAGGCTCAGATGGGTGATGTCGTCCCCCACCGTCTGGCTGCGTACCATGCCGTTAAGCGCTATCCACTGACTATCTTCCGCCCCGGTCATTAAAACCGGGATGGTGGCGGCTTGGGGCTTGGGCAGGGTGGCCCCGCCAAATCCCTGCCAGTGCTCCGCCTCGATCACCGGCGCGAAATCCCCGGGCCCCGTAAACCCGGTGATTTCCACGAGTTGCCCCGCTGTTGGAAACGCCTCGAACTGCCGGCGGGTTGAATCCACAAATATCCCCCCCGAACTGTCCTGCACAAATAAATTAGCGTTGCGCGCATCGGCATACGTGATCACCCCGCGCACCTGCACCGGATAACCGCGCCCCGCCTCAACGACCGGCAGGTTGCGAATCTGGGCAATTTTTCTTAAGGTCGGCAGACTCCGGTCGGCCACCAGGGGTATGGCATTCGTCGCCCCGGAGCCGGGTACCGGCACGGGCAAAGGTAGGTTCGGTGCGATCACCGCCGCGCCATTCATTACGAGGGTGCCGCCGGAGCCATCAAGATAGCCAATCGCCTCCACCGGGCTACCCATGCGAAAAGCGTTCGTGGCGTGACTGTTCACCCGCAATTTGCCGGATTCATCCTGCATCACCAGATATTCCCCGGGACTTTGCCAGACCACACTCCCTTGCACCCGCGACAATGGCTGCCGCGCCAGCCGGGCGGACCATTGCAACCCGGACATGGGCGTCACCGGCAGGGTGCGGGTGACCCGGATGCCGCCCAGATCATAAATCCAAACATCCCTGCGTTCCGTCGGCTTGCCATTGGCGTCCATGTCCGCCCCCATCACTCCCGTGGCCTCCACCACGGTTCCCCGCAAGGTGGCCGCGTTCACCGGGCTGCCCTGTGCCACCATCAGCCGGAGGCTCAGGCCCGGATACACCTGGAGGTCCAGATCGAGCTTCCGATCCGCCGTTTTGACCCCGGTGATGACTCCCGTTGCCCGGACCAGCCGGCAATCCGGGGCGCTCTTAAAGGCCTGCTCATCCCCCAGCAACCAGGGCTGCGGCAGTGGTCCCGGGCCCACGGGATTCAATTTCAGCTCCTTGATATTATTCTGAATGACGCCCTGAATCGTGACCCCTTCGAGTTCCACCACCTGGCCTGGCTGCAAATTCCAGGAAGCATCGCCGGCCGGGGCACTTCGGTTTACATAGGTCGAACCCGAATCGTCCTGCACAAACATCATGCGCCAGTCCGGATCCATATAGGTCACCGTCACGCGCACCTTTACCGGCGGGCCATTGGTGGCACTCACCTGGACCGCCCCCCTCACCTGGGCCAGGTTGGTCAGCACCCCGTCGGTTTGGGCAAATGAACCCGTGCTGGACCCAAACAGCAAAAACCAGCCAACCAGGATGGCGCGGGCCCCCCACTGGATGGCACGGCTTTCCGCGCCCAAGCCTTGCGGGAGCCCGGTCAATGTCCGCCACGCGTGCTCGCGGCGGCCGGCGACCGGATGCTCCCCGCCCGTGCAACTGATAAGTCGCGCCAGCCACCACCCACACAGCCCGGGTCTGGCACCTTGCTTCAAAAAATAGGATAACATCGCCTTCTCAAATTCCGCATTGCTTCCATCGCTTTGGCATTCCACCGCTTGCGGTCCGCGTGCGCACGTTGGGACCTCGTCCTCCCGCCACCCGGCCAAAAGCCGTGGCCATCCCGGTCGCATACCCCATCGGCTACCCATTCGGGCCTGCTCAAGCTCAAACCCACCAAGGAATCCCGCGCGGCTGGAAAGTCCATCCTAAAGTGCTTTGCTCGATTGCGCAATGGCACCCGCTGCCAATTAATAGGTAAAACGCGCCCGATTCCGAGCCCATTAAATCTAAATTAACTAACAATATTTAAAGCCGAACTCCGAAATTAAAATGGCTGGGATGTGTCAAGATGTTGGAGCAGAAACACTTTGGAAAAATCGCCGGCATACCCGCAGTGGTCTGGTGAGACTGCCGCTGCGCGCAGCGCGCATCCTTGAATGGGCAACTGATTGGCAGCGGCTTGGGAAGCCAATTTTCCCAAGCGTTTATGCCCAAGAGATTGATGCAGACCGGCCGTTTTAATTTCGGAGTTCGGGTTAAAGCCGCGCCAGGATGCCAAAGTGGCAAGCGTGCAACCGGGGATTGTGGCAGGACTTGCCAACCCCAACACCCGTCCCTCCCCTCCATTTGACACCGCCCAACCCCTGGTTTATACTCACCATTGGAGTAGTTATATTAACCGATCTTTGACATCGTTTACCCTGAACGGTTGCCGGCACGGGGGCTGCCAGGCCAATACCACGTCCCCAATCCAGGAAAATCGTACCCAATCGTACCCAATCGTGCCTTTCAAAGGGTGCCCCCACGGAAAATCCAGCCCCAGAACCCGAACGGCCCTGGCGGCCGGTGCTTGGTCACGAACCCGCGACGGCTTGGACCATGCCCCGTGAACTTCCCATGGACTGCTCTCATAAAACCCGTCAAGGCACCAAAAATTGTCGCAAGCCACTTTCTTTGTGCATATTGCATTAAAAACGACCCGCTTACCGTCAAGGCTGCTTTTAGACCCGACATGCGCCCACCCGTCCGGCACTTTCCCACCCGGACTTGACTAGCCCGCCATTTTGCCAAAGCATGAACTGCATGCATCACCCTATGAAACGCTTATTCCTCTTGGTGCTCGTCGCTTGGGTTCTGCTGCCTCGCAGCCTCCGGGCTGCGGACACCAACCACAATTTCGCCCGCTGGGAGGCCGAAATTTCCGCCTTCGAGCGCCATGACGCCACCAATCCGCCGCCCACCGGTGCCTGCCTCTTCATCGGCTCCTCGGGCATTCGCTTTTGGAAAACCCTGGCCACGGATTTCCCCGATCAAAAAGTCACCAACCGGGGATTCGGCGGTTCGGAAATTATCGATTCCACCCACTTTGCCGATCGTATCATCTTCCCCTATGCCCCCAAGATCGTGTTCTTGCGGGCCGGCGGCAATGACCTGTGGGCCGGCAAATCGGTGGCCGCGGTTTTCTCCGATTTGCAGGATTTTATCACCAAAGTGCAGGCCCGGCTGCCCGAGACGGAGATCGTGTTCATCTCCCTCGCCCCCAGCATCGCCCGCTGGCAGCAACACGAAAAGGAACTGGCCGTGAACGCCCTCGCCCAACAATATATCCAGGGCAAGGCCCATCTGCATTATATTGAAGATTATCCCATGCCGCTGGGGCCGGATGGCAAACCGCGGCCGGAACTCTACGTGGCCGACAAACTGCACTTTAACGCCGCCGGCTACCAATTACTGGCTCAATGTGTGCGCCACGCCTGGCCCAAAATATCCACCCCGTGAAATTCCCAACGGCACCCCAAAAGCGCAACCCCATCCCGCATTAACCTATGGCAATCTTTGGCACCCTCACCACCGTTCGCCGGCAAACCCTTCCCTTCCCCTGGCTGCAACCAGCCTTTGATTATCTGGACGATCTGTTCACCCCCGGCACCGCAGCCAATGATAAAATCCAACTGCTGACCGCGGGCGAAACCTTCCGGCGCGACTTGCGCGATGGCAATTTCGCCCTGGAGCAGGTCTACCTCACCAAACCCCGCGAGCAGGGGGTGTTTGAAACCCACCGCAAATACGTGGATGTGCAGGTGATTTTTCAAGGCGAGGAATTCATGGAGGTGACCTGCCCCCGTAAACTGACCGTGCGCGAGGCCTACAACCCCGAACGTGACGCGATTTTTTACGAGGATTTAGCCCATGCCGCGCGCCTGCATTTGCGAGTGGGCGACGCCGCCATCTATTTTCCGGAAGACGCGCACATGGGCGCCCTGCAAGTCAGCGGCCCCAAACTGGTCCGCAAAACCGTAATCAAAGTTCCCCTGCCAGCCACCTAAAACCAGATTACAAACCGATGCCACCCCTGATTGTCCTTATCGTTGGGATCATTGCCACGGTACTCTTTATGAGCTGTTCCATTTGGATCGCCTTGCCCATCGTGGTGGCAATCGTATTGGTGGCATTATTTCGCATCCGCCATTTGGCCCGTTTGCGGGAGCGCCATGGCCAGCCGCCGGGTGTCCGGCCGCGCGAAGATTCGGTCTGGCCGTTTTTTTGGAACACTCCCGTAAACCCGAGCAGCGATCCCGGGGAATCCAGCCCATCATCGCATCATCACCACCACCACCATCCTCCGGGCGGCGGGGCCGATGCCGGCCTGGGTGGGCATTCCCATCATCACCCTGACAGTTCATCCTTCAGCAGCGGCGATGCAGGTGGCCATCATGGCGGCGGCGATTTCGGCGGCGGCGGGGGACACCACTGACGCCCCGCGCCCATGGTTGCCGGCAACTGGCGACCGGAAAGCCTCGGCCAAACGGTCGTAATTGACGCTGATGCGCCAACCTCTTACATTAAAACGCACCTTATGAACCATTTACTGGATTCCCTGTTGGAATTGATTCGGCGCACCTCGGCGGAAATCCCCGAGGACGTGAATCAAGCCCTGATTCAATCGCTGGAGAACGAGAAAAAGGGGACGATTGCCGAGTCGGCACTCAAAATCATCGAACAAAACATCGCCCTGGCCCGGCAGAAATCCCAGCCGATCTGCCAGGACACCGGGAGCATTTTATTTTACGTGGACTGCCCCGTGGGTTTCGATCAAATTTCCTTTGGGGAAACCGCTCGCGCGGCCGTCACCCTGGCCACCAAGAAAGGGTTTTTGCGCCAGAATTCCGTGGACTCGCTTACGGGTAAGAACGACGGCACCAACGTGGGTCCCGGTGCGCCCGCACTGCATTTTCACCAACACCGTTCGCCGGAAGTCCGCGTGCGCCTGGTGCTCAAAGGCGGCGGCTGCGAAAACGTCGGCGCGCAATATTCCCTGCCCATCGAGAAACTCCACGCCAACCGCGATCTGGACGGCTGCCGCCGGGTGATTCTGGACGCCGTGCTCCAGGCCCAGGGCAAAGGCTGCGGCCCGGGCATTCTGGGGGTTTGCATCGGGGGCGACCGCGCAACCGGTTATGAATTGTCCAAAACCCAATTCCTCCGTCTGCTCCAGGATCATAACCCGGTGCCGGAACTGGACGCGCTGGAACAGGACATTTTGCAAACCGCCAACGCGCTGGGTATCGGTCCCATGGGCTTTGGTGGCAAGACCACCCTGCTGGGGGTGAAAATCTGCGCGGCCAATCGCGTGCCCGCGTCGTTTTTCGTGAGCGTCAGCTACATGTGCTGGGCCTACCGCCGGCAGGGCGTGGAATTGGATGCAACCGGGAAAATTGGCCAGTGGCTCTATTAATCATATGATCAAATTATCCTTCCCCTTCACCGAAGAAAAAATCCGCGCGCTCAAGGTGGGCGATGAGGTGCTCATTTCCGGCACTGTGTTTACGGGCCGTGACGCCGTGCACAAGTATTTGCATGAGGGCGGCCAGTTGCCGCCCGGCGTGAGTTTGAAGGACGGCATTATTTATCATTGCGGTCCCGTGATGATGAAACAGGCGGATGGCTCTTGGAAATGCACTGCCGCCGGACCGACCACTTCCATCCGGGAAGAACCGTATCAAGGCCAGATCATTCATGACTTTGGCGTGCGCGGGGTCATCGGCAAGGGCGGCATGGGCGACCGCACTATGGCTGCCTGCCAGCAAGACGGCTGTGTCTATTTGCATGCCATCGGTGGCGCGGCGCAAGTGCTCGCGGAATGCGTCAAAAAAGTCCCCAACGTTTATTTCGCAGCGGAATTCGGCGCGCCCGAAGCCATCTGGGAGCTGGAAATCGAAGATTTCCCGGCCGTGGTCACCATTGACTCCCATGGCCGCTCCTTGCATAAGGAAATTCTGAACTCCAGCACGGCCGAACTCACGCAGCGCCTTTAGTCGGTGGGGGGGGGAGTTCCATCCGCTCCCACGTTCGCCAGCCTGCGCTGTCGGCTTAGTTCGTCCACCTTTACTATACGTTCAACAGCTTTGGGCTTGTATTTTCTCTGAATTTTGGGGTTTGAACTTTGAAGTTTTACCCCCTGCCCCGCTGCCGGCAAACCTCGTATAAAAACACCGCGGCGGCGGCGGCCACATTCAGCGAGTCCACCTGCGGCGGCATGGGAATCGCCACCGCCTCATCGCACGCCGCGAGGACTTCCGGGGAAATCCCATGCCCCTCGCTGCCAAAGATGACGCAACTATCACCGGAAAAATCCGTTTGCGCCAGGGTGCGTCCGCCGGGAGCCGGATGCGCCGCCACACAGCGAATTCCGCGCTGGCGCAAGTCCAGCAGCGTCGCCACCAAATTATGGGACTGCACCACCGGCAGGTCGAAAATCGCGCCCATGGAATTGCGCACGGCCCGGCGCAGGAACGGACTGCTGCTGGTTTCGCCCACAATCAAACCCTGCGTGCCAAACGCCACGCAATTACGCACCACCGTGCCCAGGTTCTCCGCGTTGCCAATTTTATCCACCGCCACGAGCAGCCGGGGATGGGCCGCACCCGCCAGCACCGTGTCCAAGTCCGCCAGCACGGGAATTTTCGCCACCGCCAGCACCCCTTGAAACATGGTGAAGCCCACCAGGGATTCCAACAGTTCCTTTTTCGCCAGGTACACTTGGATCAACTCCGGCCGGGCTTCCATGAGCGGCCGGAATTCCGCGAGCCAGCGGTCATCCACCAGCAGCGAAACGACCGTGAACTGGCTGTGCAGCAACCGCCGCACCACTTTTTCGCTTTCCGCCACAAAAATCCCCTGCTGCTCATGCTCCGCCGAGCGGCGCAGGGTCGCATACGGTTGCAACTCCGGGGTGTCGAGGGCGGTGATGGACTGAACGTGCAACATGGAGCGGCTTAAAGTTCCAGCGTGGCGGCGGGGACATCCTGCGCAGCGATTTGCAGGGCCACGTGGGCGGCCCCCATTTTTAACAGGCGGTCGTGCATCACGCGCCGGGCAATTTCCGGCTTGTTGCACTGCGAACTCAAGTGCCCCAGGTAAAGATGTTTCAATTCCGTGGTGATAATTTGCTCGGCTGCGTCGGCCGCCGCCTCATTTGAAAGATGCCCATGCCGGCCCAGGATGCGCTGCTTTAAACTCCAGGGCCGGTGCGGACATTCCTGCAACAGTTTGACATCGTGATTGGATTCCAGCACCAGCACGTGTGCCGCCCGCGTGCGCTCAACCACCAGCTTGGTCATGTGGCCGAGGTCGGTGGCAAAGCCAAAATTCACGGTCCGGGTGCGAACGAGATAACCCACCGGGTCCTGGGCGTCGTGCGGAATGGAAAACGTGTCCACCGAAATGTCGCCAATCTCAAAGCTCGCGCCGGTATTGAACAACCGCCAGTCCAGCTTCTTTTTCAACTCCGCGGTGCCTTCCAATTCCAGCATGGGTGCTTTTTTGCTGGCCCAGCGGGATTTCAAGGCCCAGACCGTGCCATCCTGGGTGCCGCGATTGCAGTAGACAGGGATCTGCAATTTGTCGGCCAATCCCGGGAGGCCGGCGATGTGGTCGCTATGCTCGTGGGTGATCAGGATGGCACTGAGATTTTCCGGGGCGCGCCCGATGGTGGCGAGGCGCTGGCGCAACTGGCGGGGGCTGAATCCCGCGTCGATGAGAACGCGGGTTTCGGCGGTTTCCACATAGGCACAATTGCCACTGGAACCGCTGCCCAAAATCGTAAATTTAACGGACATTCAGCGGTCACGTTAGGACGGGCGGCGGGCCGGTGCAATCAATTTTGGAAGTCAATTCAACTGCACCACCATTTTGCCCAGGTTTTTCCCGGAAAACAGCCCGAGGAAGGCCCTCACGGCCTGGTCGATGCCGGTCACCACGGTTTCCTGATTCTTCAGTTTGCCGGCGCGGAAATAACCGCCCACTTCCCTTTCAAATTCTCCCTGCCGGTCCAACCCATCGCTGACAATCATGCCGCGCATCGTCAGCCGTTTGGTGGTCACGTTAAACAGGTTGTTGGGCCCGGGCTGGGGCGTGGTCTCGTTGTAGCCCGAGATGCCGCCACAGGCGATAATCCGCCCATGCACCCGCAGTTGGGCAAGCGCCGCTTCCAGCGCTTCGCCACCAACATTATCAAAGTAAACATCAATCCCGTCCGGCGCCTCCAGCTTCAGTTGTTCCAACACCGGACCTTCGTGGTAATTGAAAGCCGCATCAAAGCCGCATTCCTCCCGCAAAAACCGGACTTTTTCAAAAGAACCGGCGGAGCCAATCACCCGGCAACCCCGCAGCTTCGCCAGTTGCCCGGCCACATTCCCCACGGCCCCGGCGGCCCCGGAGATATAAATCACGTCGCCAGCTTTGACATCCACCAAATTCAAGCCCGTCCAGGCGGTCATGCCCGTCATGCCCAGAACTCCGAGATAAATTGAAAGCGGTTGGCAGTCGCGGCTAACCTTATGCAGCGCGGCGGGCGCGGCGATAAAATATTCCCGCCACCCCAAACTGGAGGTGACCACCTCCCCCGGCTTGAAAGAACTGGCCCGCGATTCGACGACTTCCCCCACCGCGCCTCCTTCCAGCGGCTGGCCCACGGCAAACGCCGGCGCATAGGATGGTCCCGCATTCATGCGTCCGCGCATATAAGGGTCCACCGACAAAAAGCGGTTCCGCACCAACACTTGCTGGTCGGCCAGAGGCGGCAGTTCCGTTTGAGCCAAAGTGAAGTTTGCGGCGACCGGCAAGCCTGTGGGCCGGGACGCCAGCCGGATTTCCCGGCTGAAATAATTCGACATAAATTAAGGGAACCTGAGCCAATGTGCGGAAGGAGAACATTCAAATCCCAGCACTAAACCAGCGGGCCCGCTTCATTTACCAAACATCTTGGCCACGAAGAAAATCAACACGGCACCGCCCAGACCGCCTCCCAATAGCAGATACAGGAGGGAGTAACCGGCGGCGGCGAACAAAGGAACGATCAAGAATGCTGTCATAATATTGTGGTTAAATAATTGTGGGCCAGCCAGACCACCGTCCTGCGACGTTGATCCGGCCGGGATTCGTCACACCAATGAGGAGGCGCGGTCTTCGCGCAGACCTTCAATCTTCCTGGCTTCCAACTCCTTGGACCAGGGTTCGTGCAAAGCTTCCTCGTTGAGTTTGTCGCAGGCCAGCGCCTTCAGGGTTTCATTCGCCGCCTGTTCCTCCTTGAGAATGGTTTTCAGAATGCCAGCGGCCTCGGAATGTTCCAGCAATCCCGCCCATTCATGCAAACAACCATAGGTGGCGATCTCATAATGTTCAACGCGTTGGGCCACCGAAACCAACGCGGCATTGATCGCCGGTGAGCCTTTGAAATCCGCCGCCAATTGCGCCCCTGCTTTTAAAAGCCCAACCGTGGCTTCGCAGGCTTTTCCTTTGGCCGTTTCACCAAATAGTTGGAATACCTGTTCCAGTTTGGTGACATGCCCCTTGGTTTGTTGCAAATGCGCCAGAAACGCGGCTTTGAGCTCGGCACAAGTGGCGCCTGCGGCGAGCTTCGGCAAGGCTTTGCCGATGCGCTGCTCGGCATCATAGATATCCGCCAGCTCATCCAGAAACAGTTCTTTTAGTAATTTCATAAGTGTTGTTAAAATTGGAATTTTTTTGTTTTCTGGCTGCGACCGCGTCATCCGGCCGTAGAAATAGTTTGATCCTAAATGGGAATGGGCTTTAGGTGAGCTTGACCACTCGCCAACCCGCATGTTGCCCGTCCAACAAAATCGGGCACAGCTCCCACCGCCGGCCGGTCGGTTCCAACCCAGCCTCCGGCAAAAGCGGCTGGAGTGACTCCCGCTGGCTGGTGTCATGCTCGGTCAAAATAATGTTTGGCAAAAAGTTGGATTTCATAGGCTGGTCATCATGACCGTCCGCCAAAGGTGAATGGACTCAGGTCCATAACGGGTTGGTTGGCTGGGTATGCGAATAATCTTATTGAATCCATAAACCCAACATGGAGTATGGCGAGAACTGCCACCATGGGGTGTAAGCCCCACGTGCCAAAACATTGCCCAACCCGAAAACGCAGTCCAAATCAAAGGGGCGTGAACTGCTGGGGCGGTGGGCTCATCCGTGGCGGGCGGGAAACTGGCTCCATCTTACCGGCACCCGCCGCTGGAAATGAGTTGTCCGCCAGCGGCCGTTTCCACCATCCTCAGGCCACATATGAAACGATTTATGCTTGCCCTGGTGGCCAGTTTGTTCTGGTCGGCCTGGTGGAGTCTGGCCCAAGCTCCAGCCACCGAACCAGTAATCCTTGCCCCGTCCCCCGCCAAATCCCTGCCGCCGCTGGATCAGGCGGCGGCCCCAATGAGCAATGGTTTTACCATTTTCCTGATTGGGGACTCCACCATGGCCAACAAACCGCTCATGCCCGAAAATCCCGAGCGCGGCTGGGGACAGATGCTCGGGATCTATTTTAAGGCGGGGGTACGGGTGGAAAACCATGCCTTGAATGGGCGCAGTTCCAAGAGCTTCCGCGACGAGGGCCATTGGGCGCTGATCCAAAGCCGGATGAAACCCGGCGACTGGGTGATCATCCAATTTGGCCACAACGATGAAAAAAACCAGGATCCCACGCGTTACACCCTGCCCGGGAGCACGTTCAATGCGAACCTGGCCCGTTATGTGGTAGAAACGCGCGCGCTCGGGGCCACCCCGCTGCTAGCCACCCCGGTGGCCCGCCGCAAGTTCGATGCCCAAGGCCAGCCGGTGAATACACATGGCGATTATGTCCAGGCAGTGCGTGACGTGGCAGCCGGCCAGCACGTTCCCCTGCTGGACATGAACCAGCAGAGCACCGATTTACTCCAGCGGATGGGCCCGGAACCCGCGAAACGGCTCTATATTTATGTGAACCCAGGCGAATACCCCGCCCTGCCCACGGGCCGTCAGGATGACACTCATTTTTGCGTGTTTGGGGCCAGCCGGATGTGTGATCTGGCAGTTTTGGAAATTCAAGCCAAGGTGCCCGCGCTGGCTAAATTTCTCAATACCGGCCGTTAAAGTCCACTCTCATTGGGTCATAATTTATCGCACACCATCGGCGTGCTGCAGCTGAGCGACCATTACCCAGCCATAAATTGGCCCGAGCGGTTCGAGCCTGCTGAGAATTGCCGTCGGCTGCACTAGGCAGTTCGGTCCTCGCAACCCCAGGCTCGAAAACCACATGCCCTGAGGATTCAGGGCATTCGCAGGCAGGTTCGTGGGGGGCCCCTGCGTTGGCCGTTGCAGTTGGGCACTTGTAATTGGACTCAAACCGGGCCAGATTACCGCTGCATCATGAATGGCCTTTGTATTTTAGTATTGTTGGTGACCCTCTCCACCACCGCGCAGACCAATCTCCCGCCCATTTGCTGCCGCCAGCCTTACCGCTCCCTGGGCGCGGGCCAGCCCGTAAACTTGACCCCCTTGTTTCGCTGGTGGATGCATCAAGGCGACCAGCCGGCGGCCACGCCTTTAAATGTGGTGCTGCCCCCCCGCCCGATGACCGCCTGGAAACGCATCACGGGCTTCAAGACCGGCGAGGTGGACTCCGCCTGGGTGATCAATGCCGAAATCGCCACAAGTCCCTTCGAGCATACAAATGAATGGATCCTCCTCAAAAACCCGCCGGTGGCGGAAGCCGCGCAATACTTTAACCTCGTGGCCTTGATTGCAGAGTACCAGCAACAGATCGCCAAGGACATCCGTGCCCAGGCAGACTATAAAAACGCGGCGGACCGGGATGCCACCCGCGCCCGGGAACTGACCAGGCATTTCAGCAAATCCGTGCGCTGGGATGCCCCCTACTATGCTGAACGGGCGGATAAGAACCGTGCCGCCGCCGCCGCCGCACTAAATGACCAAAAAGCCACCGAGCAGGCCCGTGACCTGGCCCAACAGCAGCTCCAAGCCCTGCCCAGCGTGGAGGGCCGCTACCAAGTGAATGGCTTCGCCCTGCAACTTGGCCGCAACAAAAAGGGCCAGCTTATTTTTGATCAGGGCGTGCCATTGGGGAATTAATCGGGAAATGCTCCCAGTGCAACCTGAGTTATGCCGATTTTTAAATATCCAATTCCAAGTGGGATAAGGTCCTGCTTTTCCCAGTCAAGGCCTACACAATTGCTGCCTTCCCATGCTTTTGGTTGTTGGATCGACAAGAATGGCTCTCCAAATACACACGTCTCAGTGATGTAGTTCTTATTGGCTATCTGGTTGCGGGGATTCTCTTAATCGTTGCCGGTTTGATTCAGAAGCATGTATTGAATAGTAACAATTCAAACTCCAGTTTTATATTTGCCTTCATCGCTTTTTTCGTGCTTTTGATTTTGATGCCGATTTTCAGCTTATTGTGACAAGAAATCCCCCCTAAATCTGGAACTTTTCCCTCGTCCCGCTCAGTCCATTCATTTTGAAGCTTTTCCTTGAATTTAAAATGGAGCCGGCACCAACTGATAGAATCGCCGGGTACTGGTCGGAGTAATATTGATATAGGAACTGACGTTGCCGTTAACGGGGATCACAAATAATGGCCGCCAGCTGCCCAGGCCCGAGCCGTTCAAATTCGTGCTAGTGAGGAGCCAGTAGTTATGGTTGGTGGTATCGTTAATCACCCAGCGGTAATTCACGGCCTGATGATCCACCATGAGGCTCAAACAGACGGGGGTGGCGTTGGTTTGGTAACTGGCGGAGGGATAGGGCACGGAAACATTGGTCGAACCGTCAAAGGTCCCCCAAGATATTGGATTAGCTTGCGTGGGCGCGTCCTCCGAAATGCTGTTTCCACTTTCCCAAACCGGCCCAAATTTATTGAATACGAACTTTACGGGGGATGAGATCACTCCCGGTCCGGCGGCGGATGGCTGGCCATTGGCAGCCGCATTATTCATCCAGTTGGTGGTGCTGGTTCGGTCAAACCACGCGGTAGTGGTCACCAAGTTGGCGGCGGAAAAGAGGAAATCGGGCTGGGTGGTTACGCGGGAAAGGAGTTGCTGGATGGCCGTGTTATTCGTGTAAAACGTGTCCACGAACTGGTTCGTGGCGGACAAAAAGGCACCGGAGACGGGATCGACCGGTTGCGGTGCAAAGGTTATTTTATCGACTCCGGGACGCAAAGCCCCGTTGACCAAGGATCCGGTGCCCACCAACTGGATGCCCGGCAGCTGGAACTCGAAATGGACGTTATTAGTAGCATACAGGTATCTCAGCCCGCCCGCATCGTCCGCAGTCAAGCCGTTATAATAGGCGCCCACTCCGACCGATTGCAGTCCGTCGGCCACGGCACTATCAAACGGACCATAAGGGTCGGCGGGAAAAATGTACAAAGCGGCATTAGCAACCCCGCCACTGACAAAATAGGTGGCATCGTACGCCAGCAGATTGCCATTCACTGAGGTGCTTGGCTGGCCGGTGATGGGATCGTAATTACTTTGCACCACCACCGCATCCACCGCGCCATTCGTAATGGAGAAACTGCGCAGGTTAAACGCATACCGGTCCGGGGAGGCCAGGCCGAGATGTTCCAATAACAGAAATAGGGTGGTGGATTTCAGATCCGCCAGGCCCAGGGCTTGGGCCTCATAATTGTAAAATAGTGTATTGTTCGGATAATTGCCTGGGACGATTTGCGAGGCCGGCGGCAACGCATTAAGCAGGTTGACCGCACTGGCTACCGCCGCCACCCCATTGGAGCCAAAATAATCCAAAAAAGATTGATCAAAGCCGTAGGTGAGCACCGGCATATTCCAGCGGTAACCCTGCCCGATGGGCATGGGACCGCCGATGTCAATAGCGGGGGTGAAGCCATTGGTCACGGTCATCCAAGGTTCAAACGGGCCGATCAGGGAAAAAGCTCGAACGGACGAAGCGTTTAAACTGGCCAGGAAAAGCCCGGCCACAACCAGCCATTTGAACTTTGACAAATGCTTCATAGGGGACTTTCTACTCGGGGAACTTACCGGCGTATTTCATTTAAAACCAAAGTCTGGCCAGCGGCACGCTATTTAAAAATATTTCCGACCCTGGACAACGGATGTCCAGGGTCACCGGCTAAATTCACAGGTAATGAAGGCCATAAGGACATCATGGCGGGTGCGGCCGGCCAACCACCGTGGGGTAGTCGTCCTCGCCTGCCGGTTACCGCACCGTCCCGGGGCGTTTCCCATGGTGCAACACGCCCCGCGCCTCGTGCCTCGTCGCCTATCCCACTATAACCTACTATATCCACCCATAGAAATGATGAACGCAGCTCCCCAAGGCAAAACACTGGACCCCGGACCCGAGACCCCAGGCTTCCGTCCGAGTAAGTCCGACTTTGTCCCACCAAAAAAAATATACCGACCCCGAAACAGCTCCATTGCCCGGCTTGCGAAGTCGGTCCGCGAAGAGCTAAACCAGCGGTTGAAGGCGGGCGGGCGAGGGCGTTGCCGCCGCCCTCCTCCGCCGCCCAATCTTTTTGACACTTTTTCCCCACCGCGTAAGATATTGGCCGAACTTTCATTATGCCTACATATTATTTGGCTTGCGACCTGGGCGCCGACAGCGGCCGGGTCATTCTTGGCACCCTCGATGAGGGCAAAATTGCCATTGAAGAGTTGCATCGTTTTCCGAATGGCGCAGTGAAGTCGAGTGGCGCCTTGCATTGGAATTTTGAGGGTCTGCTGACCGAGCTTAAAAACGGCCTGAAAAAAGCCGCCGCCCGGCAGTTGCCCATTGCCAGCATCAGCACCGATTCTTGGGGCGTGGATTATGTGCTTTACGATCAGCGCGGGCTGGTCATGTCACCCGTGTGGTGCTACCGCGATGCGCGCACGGCATCGGGGGTGGAAAACACCAAGGAAAAAGTGGACTGGCCCACCATCTATTCCGAGACGGGCATCCAGTTCATGGCCCTGAACACCATTTACCAGATTATCACCGAACCGCCGGACCGACTGGCGGAGGCGAAGCAACTGCTGCTGATTGGCGATGCCTTCAATTATTACTGCTCCGGGGTGGCCCGTAACGAAGTTTCGCTGGCGAGCACCACGCAGTTATATAATCCGCAAACCCGGTCCTGGTCCCAAAAGCTGTTTTCGGCCTTGGGCCTGCAGGAATCTCTATTTGCACCCCTATGCGATGCCGGCACGGTGCTTGGGCCGATGAAGAAAAACCTCGCCACGGAGGTGGGGTTGCCGCCCATCCAAGTGATTGCCACCTGCTCCCACGATACCGGCGCGGCAGTGGCAGCAGTACCCGCCCAGGGTGAAAACTGGGCCTATTTGAGCTCGGGCACCTGGTCGCTCATGGGGGTGGAATGGCCGCATCCCGTGATCACGGAACAGGGGCGCAGCCTGGGTTTTACCAATGAAATCGGCTATGGCAATTCAGTACGCTTGCTTAAAAACATCGTCGGCCTCTGGATCGTGCAGGAGTGCCGCCGATACTGGGCCAAACAGGGCCGGAAGTACGAATTTGAAGAACTCGCCCGTTTGTCCACGGGCTCCCCGGCGTTTGTCTCCCTGATCAATCCCGATGACCCCCGGTTTCTGAGCCCGGATGACATGCCCCGGAAAATTGCCGATTTCTGCACCGAAACCGGCCAGCCGGTGCCGGCCAATCACGGTGCCTACATGCGTTGTATTCACGAAAGTCTGGCGCTCTTTTACCGGGTTACTTTGCGCAAAATGGAACGGCTGATCGGCAAGAAAATTGAACGCCTCCACATTGTGGGCGGCGGCAGCCAGGACGCCACGCTGAATCAGTTCGCCGCGAATGCGATGAAAATACCCGTGCTGGCAGGGCCCACGGAATGTGCCGCCCTGGGCAATATTCTGGTGCAAGCAATCGCTCTGGGCCACCTGCCTTCCCACGCAGCCGCCCGCGCGGTAGTGCGTAATTCTTTTGCCCTGAAAACTTACACCCCCGAATCCCCGGCCGAATGGGATGCCGCGGCTGCGCGGTTTGAAAAACTGCTGAGCTAAGGCATCCCATGGAAATTCCTAATAACCTTCCCCAAAACATTCCCGGCTTTCGTTCGGTTCCCCGCACGGGCGTGATCTACGTCACACATGAGGCCACCCAGCATGGCTTCGTGTACGGTGCCGAAGGCTGGGCCAACTTGGGCCAGGGCTCACCCGAAACCGGGCCCATGCCCGGCTCGCCCGCGCGCATTTCCGAGGTCACCGTCACCCCGGCCAGCCAGCAATATGGTCCGGTGGCCGGCAACAAGGACATTCGCCAGGCAGTCGCGGATTTTTACAACACCACCTACCGGCGGGGCAAAGCCTCCCAATACACCGCGGAAAATGTGAGCATTGCCAGTGGCGGCCGGCTCGCACTTACCCGGCTGGCGAGTGCGCTGGGCAACATCAACATGGGGCATTTCATCCCCGATTACACCGCGTATGAGGAATTGCTGAGCGTCTTCAAGGCGTTTACCCCCATCCCCATCCTGCTGGATGCGGCCACCGGTTATAAAATCTCCCCGGCGGATTTGCAGGAGGAAATTCTGGGGCGCGGCCTGAGCGCCCTGCTGGTCAGCAATCCCTCCAATCCCACCGGCCAGCTCATTGAAGGAGCTGAATTGGCGGCTTGGTGCAAAATTGCCCGGGAGTGCCAGTGCTCCATGATCTTTGACGAGTTCTATTCCCATTACATTTACAATAGTGAACCCGCGGCCGGTCCCAAAATGATTTCCGCCGCGGCACATGTCGAAGACGTGGAACGCGACCCGGTGGTGATTGTGGATGGCCTGACCAAGAACTGGCGCTATCCCGGCTGGCGCATTAGCTGGACGGTCGGACCCAAGGCTGTGATTGAGGCCATTGCCAGCGCCGGATCCTTTTTGGATGGCGGGGCGAACCACCCCTTTCAAAACGCGGCCCTGCCCCTGCTGGACCCGGCGAATGCCGCGGCGGAAACCCTGTCGATCCAACAACATTTTGGCCGGAAACGCGCCCTCGTGCTAGAACGACTCAAGGCCTTGAACATTGGCGTGGAAGCCCTGCCGGTGGGGGCCTTTTACGTATGGGCCAACCTGGCCCGCCTGCCCGCCCCGCTGGATGACGGCATGAATTTCTTCCGCGAATGCCTCAAGGAAAAAGTGATTGTGGTGCCCGGCGTGTTCTTCGACGTCAACCCCGGCAACCGCCGTTCCCAGGCGCGCTACAAAAATTACTGCCGTATCAGTTTTGGTCCTGAATTGGAAAAACTGGAATTGGGTTTGGACGCGTTTGCGCGGGTGATTGCGAAGTTTAAGTAAACTCAGCCCGCCACGACGGCTCTTTCCCCAAAAACCCGTTCGTATTCCAGCATCACATAGCGGTCGGTCATGCTCGCCAGGTAATCACATACCGCGCGGTGGGAACCGCTCTTGCCAATGCGTTTGCGCGCGCCCTGCCCGATCTCCTTGGGATGCTCGAGAAAATATTCAAACAACCGGGCCAGCATTTTCACCGCGCGCTGGTTGGGTTCATGCACCACTGGATTATAATACAAGTTATGATAGAGATATTTGCGCAGTTCCAGATTCAGCGCGCGCCGTTCCCGGCTGTATTGCACCAGCGGCTTGGCTTGCAAGCGCACGGCATCCGCAGAAGTCACCCCCGAACGGGCAATTAACTTCTCCGTGTTTTCCACCACATCCCGGATTTGCAAATCCAGCAGGGTACGAATGGTAAAATAACGCCGGCACTCATCGGGCAGCACGCCGTGTTCCCGCTTTACCCGCCCGGCCGCCTGCTTCCACAAGCGCACATGGCGCGACAGTTCCTTTTCAGACAGCAAGCCGGAGTCCAGCCCATCGTCCAAATCGTGGCTGTAATAAGTAATCTCATCTGCCAGATTTGCCACCTGGGCCTCCAGCGAGGAGTTTTTCGCTTCAAATCCCTTGCGCCGGCCGGGATGATCGTAGGCGGTAAAATGCTTGGCGAGCCCCTCCCGCACCTCCCAAGATAAATTCAGGCCGGGAAAATTTGGATACTTTTGCTCAATCACCTCCACAATGCGAAGGCTTTGGCGGTTATGCTCGAAGCCACCGTGATCCCGCATCAGCTTGGCCAGCACGGTTTCGCCCTTGTGGCCAAAGGGGGAGTGGCCCAAGTCGTGCGCCAGGGCAATCGTTTCGACTAGATCCGTGTTCAGCCGGAGGGCGGAGGCAATGTTTCGGGCAATGGCCGCCACCTCAATCGTATGCGTCAGCCGGGTGCGGAGATGATCACCCGAACCATTCAGAAACACCTGGGTTTTGTATTCCAACCGGCGAAAGGCCCGGGAATGAATCACCCGGTCGCGGTCCCGCATGTATTGCGTGCGCCAGAGCGGGGCCGGCTCGGAGTGATCGCGCCCGCGAGAATCCCCGCTAAACTGAGCGTAAGGGGCCAGAACCTGACGTTCCAGTTGCTCCAACTCTTCTCGCGTGCGCGGCATGGCGGCGGTGGCTTCCCGGTGGCCTTAGCCGGCCAGCACTTCCTGCACGGATAACCCCCGCAGTTCAAAGAGCCGGCGAATCGTGTCCTCGATCAAATTGTTTGGGCAGGATGCCCCGGCGGTGATACCCACAGTAAGTTTGCCTGGGGGCAGCCAGTTGGCCGTTTCCACTTCTTTTTTGAGGTGCTGGTTGTAATGCACAATCAGCTTGTCGGACTGCATTTTGGCTGCATTTTTGATAAAAAAGGTGGGCAGCTTGGCCTCGCCCATTTCCGCGAGATGGGAGGTGTTGGACGAATTGTAGCCACCCACCACAATCAGCAGGTTCGGCGGATCAAGGAGCATTTTTTCCAGAGCATCCTGCCGGTCCTGGGTGGCACCACAAATGGTGTCAAAAAAGCGAAAATGCCGGTCGATGACGGCCTCACCATATTTCCCGATCATCGCCTGCTTGATCCGGCGCTGCACTTCCTCGGTCTCCCCGCGCAACATGGTCGTCTGGTTGGCCACCCCAACAGCCTGCAAATGCAATTCCGGATCGAATCCCGTGGAATAAGCCCCCTTGAACCGGTCCAGAAATTCCCCTTTGTCGCCGCCGTGCAAGATGTAATTGCACACATAATCGGTTTCGGCGAGGTTGTACACCACCAGATAATGGCCGCTGCCATAGGCCCGAGCCTGGGAGGTGGTTGCCTTGGTTTCCTCGTGCTTGGCTTTGCCGTGAATGATGCTCGTGACATTCTCCTTGGAATATTGCCGCACACGTTTCCACACGCTCATCACGTCGCCGCAGGTGGTGTCCACGAGTTTGCAGCCCATTGCCTCTAGCTTTTTGCGGGTGCCCACCTCCGTGCCAAAGGCCGGGATGATCACGGCATCGCCGGATTTCAGGGCCTGCAATTCCGCATCGGTGGGCTTGGGCGAAATGATCTGAATACCCATGTTCCGAATCTGATCGTTCACTTCGGGATTGTGAATGATCTCACCCAGCAGATAAATGGGGGTTTCGGGGGACACGTCGGAAAAATATTTACGAGCGGCATAGGCCAGGTCGATGGCGCGCTCCACGCCGTAACAAAAGCCGAACTCCTTGGCCAGTTTGACCGTCAAATCCCCGGCCGCTAGCACGCTGCCATTGGCGCGCACTCGTTCCACCAGTTCGCTACGATAATGCGAGAGCACCTGGGCCTGCACTGCCTCCATGATGTCCGGCCGCCGCAAATTGATTTTTTTGGGACCCGCACCGTCCGGCACCCCTGTCGCGTCACTAATCATAGCGCCTAGTTTAAACGGGGCAGCCAGAAGCGTCGAGCAGAACTTCCAAGCCGGGTGGCCGCCTCCGCGCTTGACTTTATCCGTCGCTCGGGCAAAACAGCGGGTAGTGTTTCCGATTGCCGACACTTTCTATGCCCGCCGCCGGGTGGCCTTCGCCCGGGCGACTGCTTTGTTTGAGCGCGCCGGCCAGCCGGACGGCCCCAGTGAACGTGCTTTGCAATCCATCTGGCAGCACCAGCGCCTCCGGCGCGACGAACTCAAAACCGCCGAAGGGCAGTCTGTCCGTGTGTTACATCCCGGTTTTATCAGTGTGGAAGGGGGACCGGATTTTCGCGGCGCGGTCTTGCAACTGGGCGGCGAGCCGCCGCGCACGGGCGACGTGGAAATTGACCTGCGCACCAGCGGCTGGCACGCCCATGGTCACGATCGTAATCCGGCCTTTAAAAATGTCATCTTGCAAGTGCTCTGGGATGAACCCACCAGGACCACCACCACGCCCCCGGGACTGGTACTCAAAGACTACTTGGACGCCCCGCTCGATGAGTTAACTCTGTCGCTGGAAAACCTCTCGCTGCGTACGCTGCCAGAAGAACTGCGTGGCCACTGTTGCGCCCCCTTGCGGGCGCTGCCGGAAGAAAAACTCCTGGCGTTGTTGCAGGATGCGGCCCGAGTGCGCTGGCAATCCAAGTCGGCGCAGCTCCTGGCCCGTGCCCGGCAGGCTGGGTGGGAACAGGCTTTGTGGGAAGGCATGTTTCGCGCCCTGGGCTACAAGCACAATGTCTGGCCTCTGCAAAATTTGGCGGAACTACGCTCCCGCTGGCAGCCAGGGGCCGCGAATGGATTCGCTCTGCAAGCCCGCCTGCTCGGGATCAGCGCTTTGCTGCCGGATGAATTAACCCGACGACAAAAATCCACCGATAATTATTTGCGCACCGTCTGGGACCAGTGGTGGCGGGATCGGGATACCTTTGCGGACTGCCAACTGCCCCGCTCCGTCTGGAAATTTCACGGACTGCGACCCGCCAACCATCCCGAACGCCGCCTAGCTTTGGCCGCGCACTGGCTGGCGGGCGGCCACTTGCTGGCGCAACTGGAACAATGGTGTGTGGCGGATTTACCGGATGACAAACTGGTGCCTTCCTTGCGCAAAATTCTGGTGGGTCCTCCTGATGATTTCTGGTCGTACCACTGGACCTTGCGCTCGCCCAAGTTGAAAACACCGCAGCCCCTGCTGGGCGAGGCCCGAGTGACGGATCTGGCGGTGAATGTCATCCTGCCCTGGCTTTGGGTGCGGGCCGTGGAAGGCAAAAACGCAGTGCTCCGCGACCGGTTGGAACGGCGTTACTTTGCCTGGCCACCTGCGGAAGATAACGCCGTGCTCAAACTCGCCCGCCAACGCTTGCTGGGAGTGGGCGGCAACCAATTCATGCGCAATGCTTTTGCCCAGCAAGGTTTGCTACAAATTGTCCGCGATTTCTGCGGGAATTCGGACGCCATCTGCACGGCGTGCCGGTTTCCCGAACTGGTCCGGGAATGGGGAGCGGGGAAATAAACTCCTAATTTCAAGCTGCAAAACCCAGAGAGAATTAAAGCCGCAACACCCTGAGTTCCGGGTCAGGGCTAAAGCCAATACTGTTATGGTTGCTTATTCTTTCCCTGCCTGCTGACCACTACTAGCCAGTATATGCCATAGGCGATAAACACGGACCCCATGATAATAAACAGGCTGCCAATCCGTTCATAATTGCGAACTCCAAAAGCGACAAACAGCAAGCCGAAGACTAGATGAAAACCACCGGCACCGAACCGCAATCTCCGACCCTGCTGAATAGTACGCGAAGTAGTTGCTGCCAACGCGATATTCCGGTCGATGAGTTGAATCAAGGCTTGGGTATCGGCTTCACAACGGCCTCGACAGGCCAAGCCCTTGGTGAGGTCGACGGCGCATTCCCGGCACAAACCTTTGCCGCAGGATTTGCAAGTGCCGACCGCCACCTGAGCTTCATGATAGAAGCAATTCATAAAGAGATATTAGCTATTTAAAACAAATTGGATTAAACCCGTTTGAAATAATTGCTGATGTGCAAAATAAAAAAAGCGGCAAACCTTGGTTTGCCGCTGCGAAAACTTAAATCTTACCCACCGGAGTGGTTTAGACCTTGATGTCCAATGCGTTAAACGGCGTGTTGCCAAAGCTTTCGGACGGTTGGCCTTCAGATTGTGGAGAAGCCGAACCGGGCTTGCCATTCGTAGCTTCCACTTCGTCGTCCTCTTCATCCTCTTCATCCGGCACACGAACCTTGTTGGGGTTCACGGGCACTGAGCCGTCCGCCAACTGACGCGGGTTTTTGGCCCGTTTATTGCGTGGGAGGGGACTGATCATCACATTGATGCCGCGTCCAATCAGTTTGGGCGGGAAATCTTCGTGCCCGAAGGGGGCGATTTCCGCGAGAAATTTTTTGATGACGGCAAAACCGACTTCGGTATGGGCCATTTCACGGCCGCGGAACTTGAGTGCGACTTTGACCTTCATGTCCTCGCACAAGAAATCGATGGCATGGGTCACCTTGATGCCGAGATCATGCGGATCAATGCGCGGGCTCAACTGTACTTCCTTGACAGTGGAGGCGTGCTGATGCTTTTTGGATTCCTTCTCCTTTTTGGCCTGTTCATAGCGATATTTGCCAAAATCAACGAGCCGACACACCGGCGGATTGGCTGTGGCAGCAATTTCGACGAGATCCACCCCATGCTGGCGCGCTTGGTTCAGCGCGTCGGTGAGAGGAATGACTCCGAGTTGTTTGCCGTCCACTCCAATCACGCGCACTTCACGGGCACGGATTTTACCATTGACCCGGACGAACGAGGCAGGAGAGGAATTGCGTGGAGAGAAAGGGCGGCTCAAGACACCCTCTTCGGTTGTGGCATATCTATTATTTTAAGCATCAAGCAAATTGGCGCGTAGCCAACGTAATCGTCCAATATTTATAAGGGGTGATGCCAGGGGAAGCAAGCAAAAATTGCCATTCATTTTAGGGTGTGTGGATTTTCCGGCTGGCGGCGGCGAACCTTGCGGAGGAACAAAAATATGCCAGGAAAGATAATTTGCGACCGGAAATTTTGCCACTGCCCCAGCAGGGATTTTAAAAAGTGTTCGGTGGCGACGCCAAGAAGGCAGGACGGGAGTTGTCCGCTGAAGAAACGTTTGGCCACCGAACACTGTTATCTTTTAACAATTTCCGCCCCCATCACCAACCTAAATTTGTTATTTGCCAAAGATTATTTGTTGGAATTAGGAACTTGCCAAATATTTCCTACCGTGACACTCGGCGGGAGCGGCACGGCCGGGCTATTTACCTTTGAATTCCCGGCGGGCAGCCTCATATACCCGGGCCAGTGGCACCTTGGCGGCGACAGCCAGCTTTTTGCAGGATTCGAACTCGGGGGCGATCTGAACCAGTTCGCCATTGAGCCGGCCGAGTTTAACGGTGACTTTGCCGTACTTGGTTTTGACGTCGGCAAACTCCCGCCGCAATTTCCGCCGTTCGGCAATGGTGCGGCGGACGCCAAAGGCGCTGGTTTCGCGCAACAATAGGGCGGAAAACTTGTCGGCATCGGTTTCGGCGCACAAAATCGTGAGCAGGACCCCGGGCCGGTTCTTTTTCATCTGGATGGGGGTGTGAAAGACATCCAGGGCTCCCGCTGCCAGGGCAGTTTCCAGCACATGGCCCAGGATTTCGGCATTGATGTCGTCGCAATTGGTTTCCAGCACGGCCACGCGGTCGGTTTCCCAATCCTGTTGCACCTTGGCACTGGCCTGACCAAGGATGGCGCGCAGGACATTCGGACGGGTCAGGTTATCGCGGGTGCCGATGCCAAAGCCGATTTTTTCGGCGACCAAATTATCCATGGGGGAGAAAGTCTCGGCAAATTCGGCCAGCAAGGCCGCGCCGGTGGGGGTGACCAGTTCATTGGGTTCCGCACATTGGGTAACGGCAATGCCGCGCGCCCCGAGCAAGGCCAGGGTGGCTGGCGCCGGCAGGGGGAAGCGGCCGTGAGCACACTTGATCCAGCCAGTGCCTTCCACCACCGGCGCGGCGAGGACGCGGGGTTTGCCGAGCAGTTCCAAACCGATGCAGGCACCCACAATGTCCACAATGGAATCCACCGCCCCGACTTCGTGGAAATGGACGGATTCCGTGGGCTGGCCATGAATTTTGCCTTCCACTTCGGCGAGGCGCTGGAAGACGGCGATGGATTTCTGCTTTACCCAGGGTGAGAGTTTGCTGGCAGTGATCAGCTTTTTGATCTCGGCAAAGGTGCGGGAGTCACTGTGATCGTGCTCATGGGCATGATCATGGTCGTGGTCTTCCCCGGGTTTATGGGGATGTTCATGGGTATGTTCATGATCGCCATGGGAATGGGAATGGCTGTGCTCATGCTCATGCTCATGCTCATGCTCATGCTCATGCTCGTGGTCATGATCGTGATCGTGATCGTGGCAATGGTCATGCTCCTCGTCGTGGTCGTGTTCCAAGTGGACATCCACCTTGATGCCGGCGATGCCGTTCTTTTCCTGGTCGCCCACGTGGAGGTGGTAGCCGTCGAGCTTCAGCTTGCCGAGTTCGCGGCCCAGTTTTTGGGGGTTCACCCCCAAATCAATGAGCGCGCCGAGAAACATGTCGCCACTGATGCCGCTAAAAATGTCCAAATAAAGCGTTTTCATGAATTAGTGATAAAGATCATTAAATGCCCAGTATTCTGACCATTTTAAGACGGCCACGGGGCGGGGATTGAGGGTTTTGAGCAGCCCAAACGACCGAAAGGGCGGTTCCGGGATGCCTCGTTGGTTATTATTTGTAATGTTAAATATTATTTTTATTAATACAAATCCCACTAGGAAGCGAGGCGGTTGATCTGGCTGGCGGCGTAGCCGCCGCCGAAGCCGTTATCGATATTTACGACGGTGACGCCGCTGCCGCAACTATTCAGCATGCCGAGCAAGGCGGCGACACCGCCGAAGCTGGCACCGTAGCCCACGCTGGTGGGGACGGCGATGACGGGTTTGGAGACCAAGCCGGCCACGACGCTGGGGAGGGCGCCTTCCATGCCGGCCACCACCACCAGGACATTGGCGGTCTGGAGGGTTTCCAGCCGGGCCAGAATGCGGTGCAGGCCGGCCACCCCGGCGTCTTGAATCCGTTCGACGGTGTTGCCCATGATTTCGGCGGTGATGGCGGCCTCCTCGGCCACGGGCAAATCACTGGTGCCGGCACAAATGACGGCGATGACGCCCGGGCGCTTGGCGAGGGGCTTTTTCTCAAGGGTGACGCAGCGGGCCAGTTCGTGATGGACGGCGATTTTAAATTTACGGCGCAGCAGGCGGGCATGTTCGGGCCCCACCCGGGTGATCAGGACGCAGGATTCGCGCTCCAGCAATTTGGCGGCGATTTTGACGACTTGGTCCGGCGTCTTGCCGGCACCGTAAATGACTTCGGGAAATCCCTGACGCAGCGCCCGGTGGGTGTCCACCTGGGCAAAGCCGAGGCTGGCGGTGGGGGCGGCCTGAAAGGCCTGGAGGATTTTTTCGCGCGGGACTTTGCCCGCCCGATAGGCTTCCAGCAGGTCAATGGCTTCGGATGTTGTCACGCGCCCATAATACAAGGGCGCGCGGCGAGGTCACGGGAAATATATGAGCGGCAAAGCTTGGGATATTTGTTCCGTAAAACCGGCGGCCGAGGGCCAGGCCACCAGGATTCAGGGTGGTGAATTTCCGCCTCACGGATCGGGGGGAGGGCTCGCCCGATCCGGGCACCAAGCGGCTTGCGCGAAGGGCGCGAGGCGGTTAAAACGTCACGTATGCACTTGGAAACATTGCCGCGCTTTCCGCTCGCCTGCCTGCCCACGCCTTGGGCGGAGCTGCCCGCGCTCACCCGGACTCTGAGGGGACCACGTCTGCTCATCAAACGCGATGACCAAACGGGCTTGGCGCTGGGCGGCAACAAGGTGCGCAAACTTGAATTTCTGGTGGGCCAGGCTTTGGCGGAGGGGGCAGACACTTTGGTGACGGCCGGGGCCGCGCAATCCAACCACTGTCGGCAAACGGCGGCGGCGGCGGCCCGGGCGGGGCTCCGTTGTGAGCTGATCCTCAACGGGAAGCAACCCGAAATACCGGAAGGAAATCTGCTGCTTGACCGACTGTTTGGGGCCCAAGAATACTGGATCGAGCGCGCGCAGCGGGCGGCGACCTTTGCTGCCTTGGAGACCCAATTGCGCGCCCTGGGGCACCGGCCCCACCTCATTCCGGTTGGCGGTTCCAATGGCGTGGGCGCGACGGGTTACGTGGTGGCCATGCAGGAGTTGATGGCGCAGTTACACGCCACGGGCCAGCGGGTGGATCATATCGTTTTTGGGTCCAGTTCCGGGGGCACCCAGGCGGGGATTTTATTGGGCGCGCGGGTGGCAGGATTTACGGGCCGGCTGCATGGCATTTCGATAGATAAAAATGATCCAGAGCATTTGGAATATGAAATCGAGGTGGCGCAGATTGCCAATGCCTGCGCGGAGTATATCGGGTACGACACCCACTTCACACCGGCCGAGGTGACCATGGTTTACGGCTTCGCGGGGGAGGGCTACGGAATGGTTGGTGATTTGGAGCGCGAGGCGATTTATTTAATGGCCCGCCAGGAGGGCATTCTGCTGGATCCGGTCTACGCTGGCCGCGCGTTTGGCGGGCTGATTCATTTAATCCGCCGGGGGACGTTCCGGCCGGAGGAAACGGTATTATTCTGGCATACCGGCGGCGCGCCGGCGTTGTTTGCCTATGCGCGGGATTTGTTTTGAGCGGGATGCCAATGTTGAGCAAGGGGTGGTTTTGGGGCGGCCCTACAGGCCTCAAAACTGATTGATGAAACCTTACCTGGGCCGTCGCTCGCGGACTCGCTTTGGCCCAGGCTGGTATGGTACGGGCTTTCAGCCCTAGGGAAGGGCTGGCGGGAGACTCGTGCCGTCTGGGGATGTTTATTGGTCGGTGGCCCGCGACGGGAGTAGCGGTGGTTTTGGGGCGGCCCTACAGGCCTCGGTACGGTTTGAGGCACCCTTACCTGGGCCGTCGCTCGCGGACTCGCTTTGGCCCAGGCTGGTATGGTACGGGCTTTCAGCCCTAGGGAAGGGCTGGCGGGAGACTCGTGCCGTCTGGGGATGTTTATTGGTCGGTGG
>CAIQWB010000109.1 GCA_903875465.1 uncultured Verrucomicrobia subdivision 3 bacterium | reverse complement strand
GTGCTGGCTTTTTTGCTGGCGCCCATGATGGTTTACGCGAGCCCTTATGCCTCGTGTTTAACAAACAGCTCTGGAACCATTTCATTCACATTGAACGAAAGTGGCGCCAATGTGGTGATCACTTATGAAGACGGCACCACCAACTCGGTTTATACGGGAAGCAACGCCACCAGCACCAATCTGGCGCTGGGCACCTATTCCTTCGCGCTCGGGAGCCATACCAGCTATTCCATTATTGTCTCCAAGACCGGGACAGGTGCCGCCAGCTTGATCACCAGCCATGCCATCAGCGGCAGCCGGGGCGTTGATGTGAATAAAAATGTGACCTCGCCTTATTTTGGCCGGGTTTATCATGCGGCCGCTTCAACATCGCTGCCTTTGTTCACTTTCAAAAGCGATTTGACGGGTATCAAAACTAACGGTGCCGGGGTTACTTGGAATACCCCGACCCGTTTGTCGGTCACGGCAGATGATTACTTGCTGGTGGGGGATTATTCCACTAATGCCGCCGTATGGCGCATCGCGCCGGACTTGTCTGGCAGCCAGTTGTTTTTGGGGCCGATCGGTGATTATACCAGCAATTCTATCAGTGCGCCGTATGTCCACGGCCAGCCGAACTCCCGGCCGTTGTTGGTAGGTTCACTTGCCGGTGGTGGCAGCGCAACCCTCTTTCAAGTGGATAATGATTTTCCCGCCAGCCAAGTAAACTCAGTTCTGGTTTATTCCAACATCACTTCAGCCTCTTTGCCGTGGCATACGCCGCCCAGCTTGGTTGGCCCGCAAGTCGGCCTCAGCATCGCTTGGCTTAATAACGTTTATCCCGGCCTGACGATGGGCACCAACGGCTATTTGTATGCCAGCGAATATCGTAATGCCTATGATAAGGCCGTGGTGCAAATATACGACCAATCCATCACCAACCAGATTTGGAGTTCGCTATATAACCCGGGCCATGCCGACTATTTTGTGGCTGCCGCCCCCGGTGGATCGCTTAGCGGGCCGATTGATTCGGCGGTTTCCCCTGATTGCAAATATCTGGCCACGCTGGGCATTTACAATCAGTTGATTATCTGTTCCCTGACCAACGGAATACCGGATGTCTCCACCCTTTACGTCGTCACGCCGACATCCGGGACCAGCAATGGTCGTGGACTTTGTTGGGATGCGGCAGACAACCTTTATGTCAGTAGCTCCGGGATAGGGGCTCTGCAATCATGGACGCTTGGTTTTACCACGGTGGCGACCACGACTGGCAACGCCAGCGGTCCCACGGGTTTCTCGCTGGTGACGCCCTCTACGGTGGTAAGTGCGGTGGCAACCAACTCGATTGGTACCACCACGGTTTCACAGGCCAACACCTATGGCAATCCCACCAACGCGACCTTTTTAATTACGCGCTCGGGCAGCATCAGTTCGCCGTTGTCGGTGTCCTTCACCTTGGGCGGCACGGCGGCAAGCTCGACCTACACCGCCACGGCGACCACAAACATTACGTTTGCGGCCGGTCAAAGTACCACCAATATTACCATCAAGGCGGTGACGGACGGAGTGGCACGGCCAACGACCACCATTACCCTCACCTTGAAGGCCTCGGGCAGTTACTCCTTTACCCCTCCCGGCACGGCCGCGATTCAGTTTATCAATACAGCCACTCCCACCTTGGTTGCCTCGGGGCTCGCTCCGACCATGTATAATGCATTTTCAAATGACTTTGCGACGTTCGTACTAACACGTTGGGGTGACACGAATGCAGCGGCATTCACTGTCAGCACTTATAGTTACGCCGGCACGGCGGTGGTCGGCGTGGATTATACCTCGCCCCAAGCTGGTCCGATCACCTTCAATCCGGGTGATATTTCCTACACCAACTATGTCTCGCCCTTGAGCGGCGGCCAATTGCCGGTAGACAGTACCGCCAATGCTTATGTTGGCAACAAAACCGCGCTTATTAGTGTCGGGGCCGGCAGCGGTTACGCGGTGGCTACCAATGCCGCCGCCATCACCATTCTTGATGCCGCGAATCCGACTGCGACTGTATTGTTTGCCGATCCGTTAACTGATCCTAATGATGTGACCAACTGGGGAGTCACCTCAGCCAATAACAACATGCAAAACAATGCCATTGATAATACTATTACCTTTGGCTATGACCTGCAGAACGGCGATCCTGGTGATTACGGTCCCGTTCCCCTGCCGCCGAGTGGTGCCGCCACCGCCTTGCGGGTGACGGTTAATAAGTCGGCCTCACAGGGTTCCGGTGCCGGTGCGGCGGTCAACCTGTATCCCACGAATGTCACTTTCAGCGGCAACTATGCCGTGCGTTTCAGCATGAATCTGGTGGAGGGTTACAACTCCTCATACACCACCGAAGGAGCCATGTTTGGCGTCAACCATAGTGGTATTACCACGAACTGGTGGGCGGGTAGCGCACTGGTGAGCGGATGGGGTCCGGGCAATACTGAATCATGGGAAAGCGATGGTATTTGGTACTGGATCAGTGCTGACGGCGGTGCGGGCGCCGGTGATTATCTCGCCTACACCGGGGCCGGTGGCAGTCTGCCGAACTCGGGTTGGCAGGCGATTGGTGCCAAGACTCGGGCGTCTTTTGTGAGCGCCTTCAAGACCAACGTCTTTACCACCACGGGCGGCCCCGGGTTGGTGGCGAATGGTTCTTACTTCAACAGCCTCTCCGCCAACAACTGGTCGGATGTGGAAATTAAACAATTCAAAGGCGTGGTGACTCTGTTTATTGACAAGACCCCCATCATTGCCTACACGAATGTCACCGCCTTCACCAACGGTACCATCATGCTGGGTTATGAAGACCCTTTCAGCTCAGTCGGCACGCTCGATTCGGCCGTGTATTTCTCCAACCTGCGGGTAGTGGCCATTGGAGCTCCCGTTATTACCCAGATCGCCATCAATAAGGCCAATAGCACATCGGTGATCAACTTTACCACTGTGGACGGTGATCTGACCGCCAGTTCATTCACCCTGCAAAGCGCCTCCTCCGTGATGGGGCCTTACACCACGGCGACCGGTGCTTCCATCACCTCCCTTGGCGGTGGCGGATTCCAAGCGGTCGTGCCACAAAGCGGGGCGGCCCAGTTCTATCGCATCCTGCAAAACTGATAAATCAATTCGTTGCCAATACGCCGGGATGCGGAAAGGTTCCGCATCCCGGCCCATTCATTTTAATTATTATGACTAAATGCAAAGGCAGTCGTAGTGGGTCTGGCCGTGAGGTCAGCAAGGGTTTTACACTCATTGAACTGCTGGTGGTCATTGCCATCATTGCCATTTTGGCGGCCATGCTGCTGCCGGCACTGGCGGCGGCCAAAGCGAAGGCTCAGACTATCAAGTGTATCAGTAATTTGAAGCAGCTTCAACTGGCGGCAGTGGTCTATAGCACTGATAACAGTGATACCATGATTCCGAACGCCCCTTTGAACGGCACCACCGCCTCTACTTGGTGTGGTAACGGGTCCGAAAACTGGGGTAATTCGACGGTCAATACGGATCGCACCTATTATGCGTCTTCCATCATGGCCCCGTTTCTAGGCAACCAAGTGGATGTTTATCGGTGTCCGGGCGATATCCTACCCTCCTCCGATGGACAGCGGATTCGCAGTTATTCGATGAACGCTCAAATGGGAAATCTGTACGTTCAGGCTCTGACCCAAGCCTATAATCCTGGCTATACTGCCTTTATTAAATTCACCCAATTGAGTGCCAACACCCTGCCGGCCAGTGACGCCTGGGTGTTTACCGAGGAGAATATGTGCAGCTTGAACGATGGTTATTTGCAGATCAGTTCGGGCAGCGCCATCTATCCGGATGTGCCCGGTGCTTATCACAAAAACGTGAGTTGTTTCTCGTTTAATGACGGTCATGCCGAGGCTCACAAGTGGCAGACCAGCGATCTGCCCGGATTTGTCACGTCGTATTATAATTCAAAGCAATCAGCCAATAACCTGACTGCCACCCGGGGGAAACTCAATGCCGACTGGCAGTGGTTCACCACCCACGCCACCTGCCCGGGCTCGTGACCTTTTTAGCAGTCGGTACTTGTTAAAATGGTATCGAATTGCTGAAATTTGACCGATGCTCAACTATCTGTGGCTGGCGTTGATGGTCGGTGCCGTGGTGATTGGCGGCTGGACCGGCCACCTTTCCGAGGTGGCCGACAAAAGCTTCGAGATGACCGAATATGCGGTCGTCAAAACGGCGTTTCCACTCATCGGGGTCATGGCGCTGTGGCTGGGGCTAATGCGGCTGGCCGAGCGTTCCGG
>CAIQWB010000108.1 GCA_903875465.1 uncultured Verrucomicrobia subdivision 3 bacterium | reverse complement strand
TCCCGACCGGCGAAGGCTGGCTTTACGTGGCCGCCGTGCTGGATCTCTACAGCCGCAAAATCGTCGGTTGGGCCATGAGCCACCGCATCGACACCCTTCTGGTTTTACAAGCTTTGGCCATGGCACTGCGGCATCGCCAGCCCCCCGCCAAACTCCTCTGCCACTCGGATCGCGGGGTCCAATATGCCGCCGCTGATTATCGCCACGCCTTGACCCGGGCCGGCCTCATCGCCTCCATGAGCCGCAAGGGCAATTGCTACGACAACGCCACCATGGAAAGCTTCTGGAGCACCCTCAAATGGGAACTGGTCTATCGCCGGGAGTTCGCCACGCACCACCAAGCCCGCTCGGCCATCTTCGATTTCATCGAATGTTTCTACAATCCCAAGCGCCTTCATAGCGCCCTTAATTTCCGGTCCCCAGTTGACTTCGAAACCAAAAACACCTAAACAAATGACTCGTTTTTACTGTCCGTTTTTTCGAAGCAAGCCCAACAGTCATAATGATAATCGCAAAAAAACTGAACTTCATAATTCAAAATCGCCGCCACCCGCAGGCATTCCCCACCGAATGCGATGCGGTGAATTATTGTTAAGGTGGAGGGAGATCCAATGTCTGCCGTTTGCCCCCGGACTTCAAGCACAGAATTTGTTGACCACCCGACCCCGGCGCATAACCGCATTGCCCCCTGTCCCTTCGACCGGGAAACATTGACTCTCGCCCGCAAATTCCCAAAATAACCAGCCTTATGAAACGATCAAACCTTAAGGCGTTGCTGTGCAGCTTGATTTTGTCCGCCTCCGGCTTTGCCAGCTGGGCTGGCCTCTTCGACCATTTGCCGTCTGGCCTACAGGTCACCGATGCTAATTCCCCCGCTGCCACCGGCACCAATATCAGCAGCACTGCCTCGGCGGCACTCAGTGGCCTCTCCGCCGCGGAACTAAGTGGCGGGGTCAAAGCTGCCCTAACGCAGGGCGTGCAAAAAGCCGTGGCCTCCCTCGGACGGGCCGGCGGGTTCTCCAGCCTTGCGGGGGTCGAAAGCGCCCTGCCAGATAAATTAAAAAAGCTGGGCAGTGTTCTTAATCTGGGTGGCCAGGGCAAAATCGTTCAAGATTTTCAGGCTTCCTTGAACCAGGCCGCCGAACAAGCCGTGCCGGCAGCCGGACCAGTCCTGGCCGATGCCATTCAACACCTCTCAGTCACCAACGCCCCAGCTCTCCTTGCAAGCTCCGATACTGCGGCCACCGACTATTTGCGCCGCACCACGGAAACCAGTTTGTATGCAAAAATCTTGCCGCTCGTCCAAAATTCCACGGCCAAAGCCGGCGTTACGGCCAAATATCAGGATCTCCTCGCCAAGTACCAATCGGTAACTAGTCTCGGTAGTTTGTTCGGAGCCAAATCCCCGGTGAATTTTCAACCTGGCGACATCGACGCCTATATCACCCAAAAAACCCTCGACGGCCTCTTCCAAGCCACCGCCAATGAGGAACGCAACCTTCGCACCAATTCCCTGGCCCGCACCAGCCCTTTACTGCAAAAGGTGTTTGGCACCATCGCCCATTGATCCCCGGACTTCTAGAGTGGATTTGCGACCTTTCGCGATCGGGCGGTCTGGATTTAGCTTGCCCACCCCCGGCCGGCCTGATTTGCTGGTGGCGCGTCACAATCGACCGCAGCCCTTAACATTATGAAAAAACCTGCATTTTTTACCTTGCTGGCAGCCCTGCTGCTCGGCTCCGCTCCCCTGGTTCTGGGCCAGGCAGCTGCTACTGGCACTAATGGATTTTCAACTTTAATCGGCCAGATACGCACCGATTTAAAAGCCGGCAAAACCACCGAGGCCGACCTCGCCGATGATCTCAAGCAATTTGATGTGCTGCTCGCCGCCGAAAATGGCCAGCCCACCGAATTGGCCGCCAACATTGTCTTTATGAAGGCCATGCTTTATGCGGAAATTCTGAAAAAGCCTGACCAGGCCAAAGCCCTGTTGCAGAAAGTTAAAACCGATTACCCCAAGACCAAATTCGCCGCCCAAACCGACCGGGCCTTGAAGATGATCGATCATCAGGCGGAATTGGAAAACCGGTTCACCCCCGGCAAGCCATTCGCTGACTTCCCCGCGGTGACCGATTTGGACGGCAAACCCTTGTCTGTAGCCAATTACAAAGGGAAGGTCGTGATGGTGGATTTCTGGGCCACTTGGTGCGGCCCCTGCCGTGCGGAATTGCCGAATGTGATCGCCACCTATGCAAAATATCATGATCAAGGATTTGAAATCATCGGTGTCAGCCTGGACCAGGACAAAGACAAGCTGCAGGCCTTTATCAAAGATAATAAAATGACCTGGGCCCAATATTTTGATGGCCAGGGCTGGCAGAACAAGCTGGCCACCAACTACTCCATTGAATCTATTCCAGCCACGGTGCTGATTGATGCCCAGGGAAAAATCATCGCCCACGATCTGCGCGGTGAGGCCCTCACCGCCGCTGTGGCTACAGCCTTAAAGAAATAGCGTACTGATTCCCCCAAGAATTACTCTAATAATGGAGTAGTCAGACGTCTGGCCCGGACTTTTTTTCACCGGGCTGGCTCACTTGCTGTTTTAGCAAGTGGCATTTCACCCATTTCTTGGGTTGTTGATGCCAATCATCATCACCACATTCTTTGGGCTAAGTTTGTAGGTGTTGAATGCTGCAGCCTCAGACCTTCTGACCGGCCGTTGACCCGGCGAACTTCGGGCCACCCTGCCCCTCGCTAGCGGCTCGACCTAAAGCCTATTCTTGAATTTTATCGTTCACCCCCAATTCCCGGCTCCGAGCACTCAACATTTAATAGGATTACACCCCATATCAAAATCATCTTGCGGCCTTAACATAACCCGGCTGGAACCCGTCTGGACCGTCCACCGGAAAACCGTTCCACCCACCGAAAACCAAAGTTCGTATTATGTTAAGTACCGCCAAAACCCTTAAAGGTTACAAACTGCACGGCCTGGATGGAGAAATCGGCCAGGTCCGGGAATTCTATTTTGATGACCAGCACTGGACCATCCGATATCTGGTGGCGGAAACAGGCTCGTGGCTCGCCATCCGGCAAGTATTAATTTCACCGTATGCACTGGTGTCCATTATCCCCGAGGAGGGCAGCATTGCCATCAATTTAACAAAGCACCAGATTGAGCAAAGCCCTGACTTGGACACCAACAAGCCGGTGTCACGCCAGTTCGAGAACGCTTACTACGGGTATTATGGCTGGCCTTTGTATTGGGATGGCCCCTACAGTTGGGGTCCCTATCCCTATCCAGAACGGGCGGGGGAAAAGCAGCTGGAAATTACGCCGGCAGAGCAAGGTTGGGATGCCCATTTGCGCAGCACCGTGGCTGTGACGGGCCATCACATTCAAGCCCTGGATGGCGAGCTCGGCCATGTAACGGATTTCATCCTGGATGACGAAACCTGGGCGATTCGTTACTTAATTATCGACACGCACAACTGGCTGCCCGGCAAAAAGGTGCTGGTATCTCCTCTGTGGATTGAAAATGTTAGCTGGCTGGAACGGAAGGTATTCATCAACCTTTCACGCGCAACCATCAAGCGGGCTCCGGAATATACCGAGACGACCCTGCTCACCCGGGAATATGAGGCGGGGTTGCATCACCATTATAACCGGGCGGCCTATTGGGTGAATCAACTCGTGGCGCCGTGAAGATGGGACATCAAACGGAAAATAAATTTACCGGCGGGAGTTTGGTTCCCGCCGGTAAAGTGTCAAAGCGTGGTACCAAGGTTACCGGGCTGCCGAAGTAAGCGGGGCGAGGAAGAAGCAATCCTGGTTGTCAGGTGTTTGTTTGGTGCTGCTGGTGCTCCCGGAACCGGGGGCGGTTCCTTTCGGTGGGGAATAAGTGCGGGAATCCATCCATTTATGAATAATGGAATGGCCATCCGCAAATGCCATGCCGGCTGCCCCTCCATGAGCGCTGGATGGGTAATCAATCAAGTAGGTGTTGCCGGGGGTGGCCACCGCCGAAACCGCCAGACTGGCGTCATTAATCGTATAAGCATTCTCATCCATGAGCACCCAAGTATTGGCCGGTCCAGGGCGGGTGAAGGAGGAAGTTTTGCCATAGGTCAGCCAGGTGGTCTGTCCGCTGTTGTAACTGCCACCAGGCAGCCAGCCCCCTTGCACCGCCGAACCCACCGCAATCCCCTGACCGGGATTGTTGTTTGGGGTGTAGAACATGGTTCCCACTGCTGAATTCATGGAAAAACTGCGCGAATGCAACTGGTTGCCTGCCCCCGGATCGATGTATTGATCCGCCGGACAATGATAAATTGCGGCACTTTTAATATAGGGTGACATTAATGTATTGGGATCCAAATACATGCTAACGCCAGCTTTGGCGGGAAAATCAACCGCATCCAAGGCGGAATACATCGTGCCAACTACCCAGTTCTTGGCACTCGCTTTGGAATTCGCACCCGTGGCCGGCATGGCGGAGTAAGCCGTTAGGTAGGGAAAATCATTAGGGGCCAGCCGGTCGCCATTGTCATCAGCATACATGGGGGTGCCCAGCATCAACTGCTTGGCTCCATTCAGGCACGCAATGGCTTGGGCCCGCTGTTTGGCTTTGCTTAAAGCGGGCAATAGCATGGCCGCCAGAATGGCGATGATGGCGATGACGACCAGCAATTCAATCAAGGTGAAGGCCGAGCGAAAGGTGAACTTGAGGGGTTGGCGGACGGGTGTTTTCATCGCATCACTAGAGGATTGTCTATTATTTAAAACCAATTTTGAAAGGCAGGCGCCGGCCGCAGCCGGCGCCTGCCGTGTTCAATTACAATGCCATCGGCCGGATCATTGGGCCGTGACGGTGGAGCTCGTGTTCGAGAGGATGTTCGTGCTGGTGGTATCCACGGCGGTGATCGTCTGTGGACCGGCCGTGTCAAAGTAGAAATTGACTTGGGCCGTGCCGCCCACCAGGGCGTTGCCTGGGGAAGTGTCACCAACCGTACTGTCGGTGGTGCTGTTCAACACCACGGTGTCGCTGGAGCTGATGATGTGGAACGTCGAATCCACCAAATTAACAGTAACCGGGAACAGGTTGTTAATCGGCTGAATATCCGGCGTGCCACCCTTCCCGGTCAGCGTATTAGGCGCATTGGTTTCACCCGGCAGCAACACTTGCAATTGGGTCGCCACCCGCTGGATCAAGCGGAAATAGCCCGCACTGCCGCCCGCGAGCGTGGACTTGTCTACCAACGCTTGCCGGGTGCCATTATTCAGCAATGTGGTGGGGGTTAAATCCCGCCAAGAACTTGCCGCGGCATTAACCGCCGCTGCAGTTTGGAGCCCGAAACCAGCATCCGGCAGGGACCAATTCACCCATTCAAAAGAGCCGGGCGGCACCAAAATGTCGCCATTCGGGTCGTTGGAGAGATCTTTCCAGGTCGCCGTGTCCAAGCTGGTGTCGTTGGTGAAGTTATCACTGAAAGGTGAGTCATTACCCGTGACGGAAAAGCTGCCGTAGACAAGGGCTTTGCCATAACCATTCGCGTTGTTCGGTTGTCCACCCAAGATGAGGGTAACCGGATCGGCAAAAAGTTGAGCCGTGGCGAGATCCAGAACAAAATTCGTGGTGGCACCACCAGGCCCGGAAACGGTCACGTTAGTAATATTCGCAAAAGTGACACTCCAATTACCAACCGCCTGGCTTGCGCCCAGGCTGAAAACGGGCTGGATAGGCCAGCCATTTGGATTGCTGACGGTATTGGTGGGGGAATTGCCATTAAACAACATCGCGTTCCCAGCCGGCTGGTTGGTCTTGTAGCGAAAGTTGAAGGTGGCCTGACCGTTGTCGGCTTGCTGAACCGTCAAGAAGAGGACGTTGGCCAAATTATAATCGGCCGCCTGGTCATATTGCCCCGGTGTGCCCCCCACGATAAAGAAATGCTGCTGAAAGTTGCCACCGGTTTTCTGCGGAAAGGACTGAATATTCCACGAATAAGTAACCGAAGGCTGGTCAACAAAGCCCAGGCCAGTACTGGCGAGGGTGGCTACTTGGTAGCGGTTATATTGACCGCCATTCTGGGAGGCAATCAGATTCAAACCCGGGAGGGCTTTGGTGATGGTCCCTGCGAACGAAGGCGGCGGGACTTTTACCGGGGAGAGGTTGAGCTGCAAATTATCGATGTAATTCGTGAAGTTGAATTGCGGATAACCACCCCAACTTGCGATGCTAAAGGCCAAACCGGGCACTGTGGAGATGTTGGCTTTGGTTTTGTCGATCGGCACGACAATGTGCACCCAGCTGTTTGAAGCGGCCCCGGGAATCGTTGGCGAACCGAACGAAGTGAAACCGTAACTCGAAGTGATGATACCTACATTTATATTACCGAAATTACCGTTGCCATCCGTGGGCATGCCTTGGGGCACCCGGATATCAAAAGAAATATTGGTGTAATTCACCAAATCAGCCTCAACATTAAAGTCATAGCCCCATTGGTTGTCAAAGGTACCAAAAACAACGTTTTGGGTACCGCCCTGACCTTGGAAAGGGCTGTCCATTTCCAAACAACCGGACGTGTTCGTCTTGCCAGTGGCATCCAGTCCATAGTGGCAATACATGGGTGTGTTGCCGCCGGGGACGCTGTACCAGTAAATCCAGGACTTCACACTGCCACTGTTATTGAAGTCGGCCGTGTTTCCACCCAGGTCAAAATTGTTGGTATAAGAGGTGGTGAGGAAAGTGGCGGCCTGACTGGAGGCGACACTGCCTATAGAAAACGCCGCCAAGGCCAGGCCGGCGTATTGTTTCATTTTTTTAAGGTTCATGTTGTTGATGTATTTGATGGGTTGAGGCGGACTTATAACAATGCCTTGCCGGCCCAGACGGATGACGGCCGGCCACTAGGCCTTGAATTTGTCAGGTTTTTATTGGGGTTGAGGTTGCAGGGAACAGGGACAATCGAACCCCCCGACACACAACCCAATCGCGTAAGCGAGGACCAATGGTCCAGCGAAATGCCAGGCTTAAAGTCCATATATATTATGAGCTGCGCCAATGCGGTTGCATTAAATGAGTTCGGGGTGCTATGGAACCAATCTAACAAAATTCAGGAATGAGGCAAGTTTCCCAATGTCACGAGATTTAGTGACAGGCTGTCCATCAGGGTTGTCCCCTAAATATGCAACAAAGTTTCACCGCCATTTGCGATCGGTTGAACAACCGGTGATTTACCGGCTTTGCCATTCTTATTTCAGGTGCTGCAACGTGGCTAATTCGTCGATTTAGTAGAATTTATTCAACCAACCGGCCAGGTCTGCTGAGGGGGGTGACGGGGCTTGACGGGATTCTTCTAGTTTTTGTTGGAATCTATTAATTTTCAATGACTTGCGGCATATTAAAGGGTTCCTCGCGATTTTCGGTGGAATTCGGGTTGGCTTGGGCCGTTGGCTGCTTGCTTGGCGAATACCCAACCGCTCAACTTGTCAGCTCGATTTATATGCCACCCAAAACTGCGAAGAACCTATTTAAGAGTTGGCGGATGGGTTTACAACACCGACCAGCGGGGAACTGACGAGGTCCAATGTCAAAACCTTGCAAAGGCACGATTAAGCACGATTAGGAGCGGTTTCCCTCGGATTACGCACCAGCGCTGGGTCAGCGACTACCGCCAGGGTATGGTTTCAGGTTCGGTGCCTTCACCAGGTTGGGCGAGTCCACAGGCGCACGCAGGAATTCCCAGTGCACAAGTGCTTGGGATTTTTGCTTTTTTCTTCAGGCCGAAGTACCCGAAAGTACCCGGAGTTGCCTGGTTGGGGGGGTATCAATGAGGGCGCGTCTGAGCGGCGGCCATTTTGAGATGTCAAAGAACCGGATTCCGCCCCAAGCGCCACGGTGGACCTGCTGGCGCGCCGCGGGTGGCCGGGCCAAGCGTCCGTTTGATGACGGGCTGGCGTGCACGCGGAAAGCCGAGACGTTGCCAGGCGGTGACCCGGATCGGATGGCGGGAAGGGAAAACCACTCTTCTGATGAGTATATAGGCACAGGTGGATTTTGTCAAATGAAGTCCACTGCCGGCACCATTTCCCCAAGGTGGTGACCAGGCCGCAGCCACCCGCTGCCAAAGCGGACAGCGCCCGTGAAACCTTTAAGACGAAATCTTGTAAGCCAACCCGCCCAAGCTTTGCGCCAAATCACAACTTAGCAGCAAGCACCCTAACACGGCCCGTTTTTTCATTGTTTTGCGGTCAATTTGACGTCTTTTGGGGGACTGAAGGGGCCAGGAAACAGGGATGCTGACCAAAAACGCACTGAAAACACCAAGCGCAGAACCTGCGAACCATATTCCAAATGGCAAGAGACACGTCATTCCCGCCCCGCCAAGCATAAACCGGAAAAGCGGCCGGGCACTGACGGGTTTGTAAAAGCGGCAAATTCAAAGAAACCGGCTAATTCCAACTGCGCGACGGCCAGCCGGCCCATGTCCAAATGGTCAGGCCGAATAAAAGAGTCCCCCCAGGCAGGAAAATATTCGAAAACGCGGAACCCATGTCGAAGTTTGTCGCCGACTTTGAGTTTTCGCTTCGCCATCATGTGAGATGCCACCGAGCTTGACGGGAGCGCTGAGGACCCTTAATTTGAAGTGCATCGGGGAGCCATCCGGCGTGCGGGTCACGCAAATGGCTGAGAGGGTGGACGCGGGAGCGCCACCGACCCGCAAACCTGATCCAGGTAATGCTGGCGTAGGGAACTACTGGCATGGTGCCGCTTTTCCCTCCCGGTTGGATCCATATTTTATCATGATCGCCACCAAAGAAGCCTTCGAACCGCATAGTCGCGAGCAATTGCCGAACAGCCGCAAGGTCTATGTTCCTGGCGTGCTGCACCCGGAAATCCGCGTGCCCATGCGTGAAATCACCGTCTCCCCCACCAAGTCTTATACCGGCGCGGTGCAGGAGAATCAGCCAGTGCGCGTTTATGATTGCTCCGGTCCGTGGGGTGACCCCGCCTTTACCGGCACCTCGGAGGAAGGCCTGCCGCCCTTGCGGCGGGATTGGATTTTAAAGCGCGGGGACGTGGCCGAACATGAAGGCCGCGAAGTGATGCCCCAAGATAATGGCTACCTTTCCGGCAAGCACGCCGAGTTTGCCAGCCAGGCCGAGCGGAATCGCCTGGTGGAATTTCCCGGTCTCAAAGGCCAGCGCCGCCGTCCTTTGCGGGCACATCAAGGTCACCCGGTCACCCAGCTCTGGTATGCCCGGCAGGGCATTATCACCCCCGAGATGGAGTACATTGCCATCCGCGAAAACCTGGGCCAGGCCCGGATTGCGGACATGGCGAAGGATAATGATCGCAACCAACTGGACAAGCAGCATGCTGGTTCCAGCCAGTTGGCTCAGAGCCCGTACACGCCCTCCATTTTTGGCCGTTTCCCGCAGCGCATTCCCAAGCAGATCACGGCGGAATTCGTCCGCTCGGAAGTCGCCGCCGGCCGGGCCATCATTCCTGCCAACGTCAATCATCCGGAACTCGAACCGATGATCATCGGCCGCAATTTCCTGGTGAAAATCAACGCCAACATCGGCAACAGCGCCGTGGCCTCGAGCATCGAGGAGGAAGTGGAAAAAATGCGCTGGTCCACCAAGTGGGGCGCGGACACCGTCATGGATTTGTCCACCGGCAAAAACATCCATGCCACCCGCGAATGGATCCTGCGCAATTCACCCGTGCCCATTGGCACCGTGCCGATTTATCAGGCGCTGGAAAAAGTCGGTGGCCGGGCCGAGGACCTGACTTGGGAAATTTATCGCGACACGCTGATTGAACAGGCCGAGCAAGGGGTGGATTACTTCACGGTTCACGCGGGCGTGTTGCTGCGGTTCATTCCGCTGACGGCCAATCGCATGACGGGCATTGTGTCCCGGGGCGGCAGCATCATGGCCAAGTGGTGCCTCGCGCATCACCAAGAGAGCTTCCTCTACACCCATTGGGACGATATTTGCGACATCATGGCCGCGTATGATGTGAGCTTCAGCATCGGCGACGGCCTCCGGCCCGGCTCGATTGCCGACGCCAATGACGAGGCGCAATTCGGCGAACTCGAAGTGCAGGGCGAACTCACCAAGCGCGCCTGGGCCAAGGGCGTGCAGGTAATGAACGAAGGCCCCGGCCACGTGCCCTTGCACATGATCGAGGAGAACATGGCCAAGCAGCTCGAATGGTGCCACGAAGCCCCCTTCTACACCCTTGGACCGCTTACCACCGACATCGCCCCTGGTTACGACCACATCACCAGCGGCATTGGGGCCGCCATGATCGGCTGGTACGGCTGCGCCATGCTCTGTTACGTCACGCCCAAGGAACATTTGGGTTTGCCGGACAAGAAAGACGTCAAAGACGGTGTGATCGCTTATAAAATTGCCGCCCATGCCGCCGACCTGGCCAAGGGCCATCCCGGCGCGCAATATCGCGACAACGCCCTGAGCAAAGCCCGGTTTGAATTCCGCTGGGAGGACCAGTTCAACCTCAGTCTGGACCCGGTCACCGCCCGCGAATACCACGATGAAACCCTGCCGCAGGACGGCGCCAAAACCGCGCATTTCTGCTCCATGTGCGGCCCGCACTTCTGCTCGATGAAAATCACCGAGGACGTCCGCAAATACGCCGCCGAACAAGGCATCGCCGCCGAGGAAGCCTTCAAGCAAGGGATGGCCGACAAGTCCAAAGAGTTTATGGCGAAAGGTTCAGAGATTTACGCCGCCCCGACTGTCTGATAAATGTAGCGGGTGCTGGCATAGTGAAACTGGAAATGCAGCAAAAACCAGCCAAGGAACTATTTGCGGAGAAAATCCGCAAAGATGGGCAACTTATCTGGCTGGCCAAACGCTTTCCCCGTCGCCCTGCCAGGCAACTCCAGACCTACCGGTCGGGAAAATAACCAGGTGGCCGCAAATTGGCCCTGGACAGTCCAAAATCGTCTATTGCCAATCACGGTGCTTGTTTCTAATGTCGTTTCATGCAAGACGACTGGAACCAGTCGGTGGCCTGTGAATACACCGGCGGCGAGGCGCGGTTTGATTTTCCCATCCGGCCATTGGGGTTGGCCAAGCTCATGGGGGTGTTCCTGATTGCCTTCAGCGTGGCGTTTGATTGGGTGCCGGCCCACATGTTCTGGCAGAATTTCGCGCCGTCAGCCGCGGGCAGGTCGGGCGGCATCGACTTGCTATTCAACCTCATTTTCCCCGCTTCCTTTTTGTTGGCCGGACTGTTTCCCATGGTCGTTGGCCTCTTGATTTTGTTTGGCCGGTGCCGGGTGGAATGTCGTGGGGGTCAATTACGGGCCTCAGAACGACTCGGCCCCTTCTTCTGGACCCGGCGATTGCCGAAAAAGCCCATTGCCCGCTTCCTCGCGGCCGCCAGCCTGGCCCAGCATCGAGATACCAGCCTCACCCCCAAAACTATCACCAGTTTCGCCGCCTTGGTGGTGATGTACGCCGATGGCTCCAAGCAATGGCTGGTGCTGGGTTATCCCCAGGCCTGGATATTGGGCGTGGCCCAAAAGTTGCAGGGTTATGTCAGCGGGGTGGCCGGCTCCAGCACGCCGGTGCCAGTGCACATCGTGGCGGACATGGCTGCGACCGTCAGTGATGTGGACGTGTTGAATCCGCCGGTCAACAGCACCGCCCAGGTCACCAGTTCGGGGACCAGCTTGCACATTTTTTTCCCGCCTCCGGGATTCTGGCGCGGCGCGAAAGGCCTGGTTTGGTTTGCGCTGGCCTGGTGCGCGTTCGTGTCCTTGATGACGATTGCGTCGGTGCATTCCTTGCTGACGCACGACAGCAAAGGCTTGTCCCCCCTGCCCTTGCTGTTGGTGTTCTGGCCCATTGGGCTGGGCTTGCTGGCGGTGGTTATCCAATTGGGCCGGCGGACCGTGGAACTGGTGGTGGAAACCCGCCAGTTATGCGTGACCATCAAGGGTCCTTTCCGCATCACCCAAAAGCGCTGGGCCCAACCCGAGCTCGCCGCCATCCGGGTGGACCGCAGTAATGTGGAAGTGAACCACCGGATTCTGCCGGAATTGCAGATTCATCCGCGCGAGGGTAAAAAGTGGGGCATACTGGCCGGTCACGATGAACCAGAACTGCTCTGGCTGGCCACCCGGCTGCGGCAGGCCCTGCAAGTGCCCGCGCGCACCGGGTAGCGGATGGCTTTTGCCGCCGCCACATCCTTGACTTCCCCGGCTGGCGAGTCGAACATGCTTCGGCTTTAGTAATATGATGTTGCGGTGGTTTGTCTCCTCAAAGTATCGGCAAGGGTTTGCGGCACGCAAACAGCATGCCCTGTTATTGGCCGCCCGGCGGGATGCCATGCCTCCCGAGGGTGTGGCCGCCATGCTCGCCGCGCTCGCTGAACTGGACGGCGCGCTGGCGGACGGCCATTCCGGCCGCATCCTCATAAAAGTGGAGGAACTGCAATTTGCGGCCGCCCAATGGCTTCCTCCGTACCCCCGGCATATTTGGCGGGGCACGGTGGAGATTATTGTGGTGGCCCTGGTGCTCGCCCTCGGCATTCGCACCTTTTTTGTGCAGCCCTTTAAAATCCCCACCGGTTCTATGCAACCGACCTTGTACGGGGTGAATTATTTAAATTTGCTGAATCAAAAGGAATTGACCGTGCCGACCGGCTGGTCGCGGGCCCTGGCCTGGATTCAAGGAGTGGCTTATGTTCGGGTCGTGGCCCAGGCGAGTGGCGCGGTGGACCGGGTGGGGCCGGTGCGGCGAATTTTATCGCTGAATATCAAGCAATCATTTTGGCTTGGCGGCGTGGAACATGAAGTCTGGTTTCCGCCGGATTTGGGTGACGCCCAGCAGGGAATTGCCCCCTTGATCTGGCATCCGGGCCGGCTGGTACGCACCACCTATCGCAAAGGCGAGGAGGTCATCAATTTCCGGCGGCGGAGCGGCGACTACTTGCTGGCGGACCGGTTAACCTATAATTTTCGGCGGCCCGCCCGCGGCGAAATCATCGTGTTCAAAACTTCAGGGATTTCGGACGAGGCGCGCGAGCACTTTAACATTACGCCGGACGAATTTTATATCAAACGGCTGGTGGGCCTGCCCGGGGAACGCATTCAAATTGGCGATGACCGCCATTTAATTGTGAATGGCAACCGTCTGGATGCCACCACCCCGCACTTCCGGATGGTGTATGGCTATGACCCCGGCCCGGATCCGCTGTTTCAACCCTATTTGGGACATCTGAACGGCTCCGTGGCCCGCAAATATCATCTAAACCCGGGCTTTGCCCCGCTATTTCCCGACGCCCAAACCACGTATACCAACCCACCCGACTCCTGCCTGGTGATGGGGGACAACACGGTGGACAGCCTGGACTCCCGCTATTGGGGGGCCTTTTCCGAGGATGCTGTATTGGGCAAATGTTGGTTCGTTTTTTGGCCCGTGACCGCACGCTTTGGCTGGTGGCACGATTAAGCCCTCCCCGGTGAAAGCGTTGAACCCGTACCCAACGGCTCCGATGGCGAGACCAAGCGTGCTTCTGGTCGTGACAGGCCGGGCTTCCTTTTATATGTTATCCCCATGCAGCAAACGACGTTGACGCTAGGACATTCGCCGGACCCCGATGACGCCTTCATGTTTTATGGACTGGCCAAGGAATTAATTCCTTCCGGGGGCTACCATTTTGAGCATATTTTGCAGGATATTCAAACACTCAATGAGCGGGCCACCCGCGGGGAATTGGATATTTCCGCCGTAAGCATTCATGCCTATGCCTATGTGAGTGACAAATACGCCCTGCTGCCCAGTGGAGCCAGCATGGGCGACGGTTACGGACCCATGCTGGTCGCCAAACAGCGCTTCTCCAAAACGGAAATGGCCACCAAAAAAATTGCGGTGCCGGGCACCATGACCAGTGCCTTTCTCGCCCTGCAACTCTGGCTCGGGAAAAGTGCGAAAGAATTGAATTATGTGGTGGTGCCTTTCGACCAGATCTTTGCCGCGGTGCGCAATCATGTCGCCGACGTGGGCCTGATCATCCACGAGGGCCAGTTGACCTACCAAAATGAAGCTTTGGTGGTCTGTGAGGATCTCGGTGTATGGTGGGGCCGCGAGAACGATGGCCTGCCCCTGCCCCTGGGTGGCAACGTCATTCACAAACGATTTGCCCCCGCCACCCGCAAGCAAATTTCTGATACCCTTACGGCCAGCATCCAGTACAGCCTGGACCACCGGCCCGAAGCCGTCCAGCACGCCCTGCAATACGCCCGGGACATGGGCCGGGACCTGGCGGACAAGTTTGTGGGCATGTACGTGAACCATTGGACCCTGGACTACGGCGAACGCGGCCGGGAATCCATCCGTCGTTTCTTGGGCCAGGGCTTTGAACGTGGCTTGCTCCCCCACCGTCAGGAACTCGAATTCGTCGTTTAAGCCGTCTCGTCAGGGGGCAACCATGGCCATTTGGTTGTGGTTGCCTGCTTGACCCAAGCCGCCTGTTCGGACCGTCGCTGCCAGGTTTGCGATGAGGCTTACTATTTCTGACGGACGCGACCTTTACTTTCGGGTCAAGGTGAAGCATTTTTGCGGTCGAATGATGATGCGCGGAACGAGTTTTTTAACGATGGCCACCAGCTTTTTGCTGGTAGTTTTTATTTTTTCAGGGTCGGCCGCCACCACTACGCCCCCTGATTTTAAGGAAATTTACGAAATTGTACGCACCCACGTTCCCCAAATCACCGACGCCAGCCTGAACCAGTCGGCGGTGACTGGGTTGCTGGGGCAGTTCACGGGTCGCGTGACCTTGCTCGGCGACTCCATCGTGGCCCCCACCAATAGTCCAGAGGAGAAAGCCACCGTTTTGGACCATGCCGTGCTGTATCTGCGGGTTTCCCGCCTGACCGACACGCTGGCCAGTGTGTTGGCCAGCCAATTACGCGCGCCCGGGGCGTCCGGGGCGGTGAGCAACCAACTCGTGGGTACCGTCTTGGATTTGCGATTCTCCAGCGGCGATGCTTATGCGGCGGTTCAAGATGCCGTGGCTTTACTCAGCCCGGCGAAAGGTCCGGTCATTGTGCTCATCAACCGCGCCACGGCCGGTGCGGCGGAATTGATGGCAGCGGAATTGCATGATTCCGGGGCCTTGCTCATGGGCAGCGCCACCGCCGGACTGGCCATGACCACCCAGGATTTTACGCTCGCCAACGGCCAGCGCCTGCGGGTGGCCACCGCGCCCATTCAATGGCGCGGCAGCGCTCTGGGCCCTTTGGCACCGGATATTGCTGTGAAAGTGGGACTGGACGAGGAACGCAACTGGCAAAACAATCCCTACGCTCCGGCCCCGGTCGCGGACACTGGTGCGAGCAACCCGTTGAGCCAATTGTTGGACCACACCTCGGAAGCAGATTTAGTGAGGCAAAAACGCAAAGATGGGGACGGGGATAAAAACCCGGAACCACCCGCCAAACCAGAGCCCGCCCGGCCGGTTTTACGCGATCCGACCCTGGCCCGCGCCGTGGATTTGGCCGAAGGACTGGCCGCCCTGCGGCTCAGTCACCCGTGATTTCAGATTGACGATTGCCCCCCGGCAATTCACCTTTTCCTTTTCGTGGCATGAAAACCATTTTATTCATTTGCACTGGTAACGTTTGTCGCAGCCCCATGGCCGAAGGACTGTTTCGTGAGGCCGTGCGCGGGCGCGGGCAGTTTCGAGTACTTTCGGCCGGGCTGGGTGCCATGGATGGCCAGGCCCCCACCCCCCATTCGGTGCGTGCGATGCGCGAATTGGGCATTGATATTTCCAGCCAGCGGAGCCGCATGCTCACGGCGGATCTGGTGCGGCAGGCGGATTATATTTTCGGCATGACGCACAGCCATGTGGAAACCATCGCCTTAATGTACCCGCAAATGGCGGAAAAGGCCTTCCTGGTGCGCGAATTCGACGAAACCCTGGACCCCTACGAAAAGGATATCAGCGACCCCATCGGCGGTTCCTATCAGGTTTATATCAATACCCGCGACCAAATTGAGCAGGGCATCGCCTCACTTTTACACTTTATGGAACAACATAATGTTTTGCACGGAAATCAGGCCGCCGCGGCGCCCGCCATTACCACCTTCGCGATTGGGGCCGACCACGGTGGTTTGGAATTAAAAGAAGCCATCAAAGCCCATCTGGCCAAAACCGGCCTGACATTCCGGGATTTCGGCACCCAAACCAAGGAATCCACAGATTATCCTGACTATGCCAAGTCCGTGGGCGAAGCGGTGGCCAGCGGGCAGGCGGAGTTCGGCCTGCTGTTCTGCACCACCGGCGTGGGTATGAACATGGCGGCCAACAAGTATTCAGGCATCCGGGCCACCCTCGTGATTAATGAGGATGTTGCGGCGATCAGCCGCCGGCATAACAACGCCAATGTGCTGTGCTTCGGTGGCCGGTTGGTCTCACCGGAGTTGGCGATCAAAAGTCTGGATGCGTTTCTCGCCGCGGAGTTCGAGGGCGGACGCCATGAACGCCGGGTGGACAAGCTGGACGGGCATTTTGCCGCGCCCCAATTCCGCCTGCGCAATGTGGATGCGGCCGTGGCGGAATCCATTGAGCACGAACGTTTGCGCCAGCAGGAGAACATCGAACTCATCGCCTCGGAAAATTTCACCAGCCCGGCGGTTATGGAAGCCCAAGGCTCCGTGTTGACCAATAAATACGCCGAAGGCTACCCCAAAAAACGCTGGTATGGCGGTTGCGAGAATGTGGACGTGATCGAGCAACTGGCGATTGACCGCGCCAAACAATTATTTGGGGCCGAGCACGCCAATGTCCAGCCACATTCTGGTTCCGGTGCCAACATGGCGGTTTACTTCGCATTTCTCAAGCCCGGTGACAAGATGCTAACCATGGACCTGAGCCATGGTGGTCACTTGACCCATGGCAATAAGGCCAATTTCTCCGGTAAATTCTTTGAGATCGTGCATTACGGTGTGCGCCCCGGCGACGAGCGGATTGATTATGATCAACTCGCGGCCATGGCCCGTGAACACCGGCCGCGCATGATCACCGTGGGGGCGAGCGCCTATCCCCGCATCATTGATTTCGCGCGCATGGGGGAAATTGCCCGCGAAGTGGGGGCGTACCTCCTGGCGGATATTGCCCACATTGCCGGGCTCGTGGCGGCGGGTATTCATCCCAGTCCGCTGGCCCATGCGGATTTCGTCACCACCACCACGCATAAGACCTTGCGGGGACCGCGCGGCGGCTTGATTTTGTGCCGGGAAAAATACGCCAAGGAAATTGATTCCCAGGTGTTTCCGGGCATCCAGGGCGGCCCGCTCGAACATGTCATCGCCGGCAAGGCCGTTTGCTTCCTTGAAGCCTTGCAACCAGGCTTCAAGGCCTATCAGCAACAAGTGGTCAAAAATGCGGTCGCCCTGGCCGAGGGGATGAAACGCAATGGCTACCGGCTGGTCAGTGGCGGGACGGAAAACCACCTGATGCTGGTGGATGTGGGCGCTAAAAATGTTACCGGCAAGGATGCCCAAATCGCGCTGGATAGCGCCGGCATCACCGTGAATAAAAACACCATTCCCGGCGAAACGCGCTCGCCGTTTCAGGCCAGCGGCATCCGCTTGGGAACGCCGGCCGTCACCACGCGCGGCATGAAAGAAGGGGAAATGGCGGCCATTGCCGACATGATTTCCGAGGTGTTGCTGGACGTCAAGAATGTTGAGGCGGCGGCCAAGGTGCACCAACGGGTGCGCGAATTGACCGCTCGTTTCCCCCTGCCTTATTGAGCGAGTTGTCGCCCTCACCGGCGCCGGGCACCACCCGGCGCCGGTTTTTTTTAAGGCATATTGGCCCCATCAAATGGACGGGGACCAAAGCACCGATGACAATTTATTTGACAGTCCGGTGCCACTCGGCGACACTAGCAGAAGTTGACTGCGAGATTCCCCTTGCCGTTTGGAGGATAACAACCCTTCAACGCTCCGGTTGAAAAAAATCAATTTGAACTAATCCGGCAGCGGGCCGTCCAATGCGTGACGACCGTTCACATCCGGCAGATTTTCGGATTCCAGTTAATTTAATACATTTTTGATTATGGCCCGAGTTGCTACGAAAAAATCGACGAAAAAGACCCCCGCAAAAAAAGCGGCGGAAACGCCCGAGTTGACGCCTTCGCTGAATCTGGAATCCGCTCCCGCGCCGGTGACCGCTCCGGTGCCTGCCCCTGCCCCTGTCATCGCCCCGGCGCCCATTCCCGCTCCAGAACCCGTGCTTGCCCCGGCTCCTGCGCCCAATGTGACCGTTGAACCCAAGCTTAAAGCCAAAGCATCACCCGCTGTTGAAACGGCTCGCCCGGCCGCACCGGTTCGCCCCGCGGCACCCGTTCGCCCGGCCCCTCGTCCTGCCCCAGAAAAATTGACTCCGCCGGCCGAGGCCAACCGGCCCGCTCCGGCAGCGCCCAGCCGCCCGGCACCGATTGCCCCGCGCGTCGAACGCCCGGTGACTCCCCCGGTGCCGTCGCGCCCTGCCCCCCCCGCTCCGCGCCCGGCCCCCATCGTCCCCGCGGTTCGTCCCCCCACCCCGCCTCCAGCCCCCCGGCCGGTCGAGATGAGTGGCTCGGACACCCTGCGCCCCCCCTCCACCCCGGTGGAAGTCAGTGAGGATGACGCCCCGGATGATCGTATCCGCAATTCTGGCAATCAGCGGGATCGCATCGCCACCTCCATCAACATCGCCAAATTGCAGGCGATGAGCATGACGGACCTGAACAACATGGCGAAGGAGTTGAATGTGGAAAATTTCGGCACCATGCGGAAGCATGAGGTCATTTTTCACATTCTGCAAAAAAACGCGGAACGCGCCGGGGTGCTGTTCTCCGAAGGCGTGCTGGAAGTACTGCCCGAGGGCTTCGGTTTTCTCCGCTCCCAGAGCTTTAATTACCTGCCCTGCCCCGAGGATATTTACATCTCGCCCTCGCAAATCCGCCGGTTCGATTTGCAGACTGGCAACCTGATTGCCGGGCAAATCCGGCCGCCGAAGGAAAAGGAAAAGTTCTTTGCCCTGCTCAAGGTCGAGGCCGTGGACGGCGAGGAACCGGACAAGGCGAAGGATAAGACCCATTTTGAAAATCTCACTCCGTTGTTCCCCAACAAGCGGTTCATCTTGGAAACCGCCGCTGACGAACTGAGCACCCGCGTACTGGATCTGGTCTGCCCCATCGGCAAGGGTACCCGCGGCTTGATCGTGGCGCCGCCGCGCACGGGCAAAACGGTGATGATGCAGAAGATCGCCAATGCAATCCTCAAAAACAATCCCGAGACGTATCTGTTCATCCTGCTGATTGACGAGCGTCCCGAGGAAGTAACCGACATGGAGCGCAGCTGCAAAGGCGCCGAGGTTATTTCGTCCACCTTCGACGAACCGCCGGAGCGGCATGTGCAGGTCGCCGAAATGGTGATCGAAAAAGCCAAGCGCATGATCGAACACAAGCGCGATGTGGTGATTCTGCTCGACTCCATCACCCGTCTGGCCCGCGCTTACAACACCGTGCAACCACACTCCGGCAAAATTTTGTCCGGTGGCGTGGACGCCAATGCACTGCACAAACCCAAACGCTTTTTTGGTGCTGCGCGCAACATTGAAGAGGGCGGTTCCCTCACGATCATGGCCACCGCGCTGGTGGATACCGGCTCCCGCATGGATGAAGTCATCTTCGAAGAGTTCAAGGGCACCGGGAACATGGAAGTGCACTTGGACCGCGCCCTCGTGGACCGCCGTATCTTCCCCTCAATCAACATCGAACGCTCCGGCACGCGCAAAGAGGAATTGCTCTATCATCCGGACGAATCCACCCGCGTGGTCCTGCTGCGCCGCGCCCTTACCGGCGTGCCGCCCGTGGAAGCCATGGACCTGCTGCTCGGCAAATTGAAGAAGACCCGCAGCAACATCGAATTCCTGCTCAGCATGGGGATGGCCTGAATCGGCCATCCAAATCAATAATCAGGGGCTGCGCCTAAATAAGGCCCAGCCCCTTTTTATTTGGGCCAGGCAGGGCGCCATGAAAACGTCGGATGGCTCCAGCAGAAGAATGCGCCCATTTCTGACAGGGGCATCCCCTACCCGCACAAAGATCGCATTCCCGCCCCCTACCCCACCGGCGTAATCTTCACATCCACTGTCATCGTCCGTTCCAGCGTGCCCCGGTAATTCCCCGCAATGGGCGGCACGTCCGCATAATCCCGGCCGTGGCCGATTTTCACATAGGTCTCGTCCATTTGCCGGTTGTGCGTGGGATCGAGCGCCCGCCAGCCCACCCCGGGCACAAACGCCTCCACCCAGGCGTGCGTGGCGCTGGCATCCTCGGTGGCGAGGTAGCCACTGATATAGCGGGCCGGAATTTTCAAAGACCGGCACAACCCAATCATCAAGTGCGCAAAATCCTGGCATACTCCGCGGCGCTCCTTGAGGACTTCCCGCATGTGGGTGTGCACATGGGTGGACTTGGATTCGTATTTCAGATAACCGTGGACAAATTCCATCACCCCCAAAACCGCGAGCCAGACATCCTTGCGGTCCATGGTGGCATCCACGGCCAGTCGCCAAACCTCGGTTTCCATTTCGATGTAGCGGCTGCTTTGCAGGTAATCAAAGCAACGCTCCACATTGGTCGCCTCGCAAAGCTTGTCAAACGGGCAGATCGCTTCCGTGGCGGAGAGTGGCACCGGCGGGTGAGTGGTGACCCGCGAACGGCTCTCAATGGACAGATACTTGTGGGACTCGGGAATTTCGAAATGATGCACCCAGTTTCGGTAAAAATCCACGTAATGGCTCAGGCGCGCGGCGGGCAGCACCTTGAGAATGAATGACTCGACCGTCTGATCCGGGTTGGGCACCGGATGCAGACGCACGTCATTAAAACTATCCCTGACCGGCGACGCATATACGTAGCTGGTGCAGTGCAGAATGTCATATCTCATGAAGGCAACTCAAGGCCGCGCGGTTTGCTGCTGTTGTTCCTCTTGTTGCACCATGTGCTCCGCATCGGGATTCAAAAATGATTGAAAGATATAAGCTTGAAACAAGGCCTCCCCGATGTTGTTCAACTTGAGCTGAATCTGGTCGAGGTAATTATGCAGGCCGATGTCGAAAATTTCTTCAATGGTCCCAAACTGCAACTCGGCCAAAAGCCGGCCGGTCAGCTTCTCCGCGTCATTGCAAAAGTGGCCATTCGAAACCCCGGAAATGCGGCGGACCGCCCGGTTCAGTTCGGACACACAGAAGCGCAAAGACCGCGGAAAGGTGTCATCCAGCAGCAAAAATTCCGCGACATCCCGCGGATGCACATCGGCCCCATAAATGGATTTGTAGGCGTCCCAGGCGCTGCAGGACCGCAGCACCGCTGACCACTCCAGCGAATTGCTCTGGGTAATGGCCTTGGGCGTGCCGCGCTCCGGAATGGTTTCGTAGCGCACATCGAGAATCCGGGTGGTTTTGTCCGCCCGCTCGATGAATTGGCCGGTCTGCACAAACCACCACCCTTCGTTGTGAATCAGGGTGGCGTTGGCAATCCCAATAAAATGGAGTGAACCCGCCTTGACCTCTTGAAAGAATTCACTGGGGCTGCGCCGCCAAACCTCCCGGGCCTGGGGGGAGCGGATGAAGAGGTACAGCCGGTTCAGTTCCTCCCATATTTCCTGGGTGATCTGGTCGCGCACCATGCGGGCATTTTCGCGCGCCTGGCAGATGGACTGCACAATAGAATTGGGGTTTTCATTTTGGAACACCAGGAATTCCGTCACCGCCTGGGCCGTCGGGCGCGGGTGCAATTTGAAGAAAGCTTCCTCATCCCCGGTGGCCTGCACTATGGGCAACCAGTATTCGGCCAGCTTCTTTTCATCCAAGTGGCGCATGTCGTGGAGCAACTGCAAGTTGACGTCCACGATTCGGGCGATGTTTTCGGCCCGTTCAATATGACGGGCCATCCAGTAGAGCGAGCAGGCAACGCGGCTTAGCATGTGAATAGTTGATTCTAAAAATTCTCGTGGTTTAGTTATTCGTCACCATACAACACCCAGGTGTCTTTGCTCCCCCCGCCCTGTGAAGAGTTGACCACCAGCGACCCCTTGCGCAGCGCCACCCGCGTCAATCCCCCGGGAATAATGCTGATGCGCTCGCCGGACAGAATGAACGGACGCAAATCCACGTGCCGGCCGTCAAATGAGTCATCACAATAGGTCGGATGCTGTGACAGAAAAATCATGGGCTGGGCGATGTAGTTGCGCGGTTCGGCGATGATCCGTTCCCGGAAGGACTCAATCTCGGCCTTGGAGGCTTTTGGTCCCATCAGCATCCCGTAACCGCCGGATTCGTTGGCCGCCTTGACCACTAGTTCCGGCAGGTGCTCCATGATGTAGGCCATGTCCGTTTTCTCGCTGGCCAGATAGGTCGGCACATTGGGCAGGATCGGCTCCTGATCCAGATAATATTTGATCATGCGCGGCACAAAATAATACATGACCTTGTCGTCGGCGATGCCCGTGCCAATGGAATTGGCCAGCGAAACATTCCCCGCGCGGTAGGCGTTGATCAATCCCGGCACGCCCAGCATGGAATCCCGCCGGAACACCGTGGGATCAATGAAATCATCATCAATCCGCCGGTAAATAACATGCACTGGCTTCAAGCCTTTGGTCGTGCGCATCAAAACGCGCGAGTTTCGCACCAGCAAATCGCGCCCTTCCACAATTTCAATGCCCATTTGACGGGCCAGATAGGTGTGCTCAAAATAGGCACTGTTATAAACCCCCGGCGTCAACAGCACGACCGTGGGATCCGCCACGCCCGCCGGCGCGATATAGCGCAGACTTTTGAGCAATTCTTGCGGATAGTGTTCCACGGACTGCACCCCCACGCCCTCAAACATATGGGGAAAAGCCCGCTTCATGGCCCGGCGATTTTCCAAAACGTAGCTGACGCCCGAAGGACAGCGTCCATTATCCTCCAAAACCAGGTAGTTGCCGTCCTTGTCGCGGATCAAATCCGTGCCGCAGATATGAATGTAGATCCCCTTCGGGACTTCGAAATTGACAAATTCCCGCCGAAAATGCCGGGCGGACAGCACATAAAATTCCGGAATCACCCCGTCCTTCAGAATTTTCTGGTCATGATAAATATCGTGGAGAAACAAATTCAAGGCCGTGATGCGCTGGGCCAGCCCGCGCTCCAGGTGCTCCCATTCCTTGGCCGGTATAATGCGGGGTAGCAAATCAAAGGGAAAAATCTTTTCCGCGCCTTGGGAATCCCCATAAACATTAAAGGTAACGCCCTGGCGCAAAAACGCGGCATCGATCGCCTGACGCTTCGCTTCAAACTCAATCGGCGTCATGCTGCTAAACAATTCCTGAAATTTCCGATAGTGCGGTCGCACGCCACTCTTGACATCGATCATCTCATCGAAACCGCCGTTGAGCGCATAATTTTTTAACATAGCTATTAACGATTCGTCGCTTTTTAAACTTCCTGATTAAATATTAACATTCAGCGCCCGGCTGCTGGCGCTTTGCCAAATGGATTGCCACCGGCCATTAACGGTTTTGCAAACGTTATTGGCTGATTTACGCAATTTGTCAACCGCAAGGCCAGCCTAAACCGCTAATTCTTGCTGGACACACACTTACTGTAGCAAATCGCTTGCCGAATTCAGCATATCTTCATTTTTCCGCGCTTCACCATCCTTGCACCCGGCGGCCGGCTGGCATAAGTTAAACGCCGTTGAAAAAGACGGATCGCCCCATCATTCCCCGGAAGACGATTTATCGTCTGTCGATTTATTCGCGGTGCCTGGCCCGCCTGCGCGAAAACAACATTGCCACCGTGTCCAGCGAAGCCCTGGCCAAGGCGGCTGGAGTGAAGCCCACTCAATTGCGCAAAGATCTGGCCTATTTCGGCACGTTTGGCACCCGGGGGCTGGGGTATGATGTGTCCGAACTCTATGCCAAAATAGCCGAGGAATTGGGTACTTCCCGCCTCCAGCCCGTGATCTTGGTGGGGGTCGGCAACCTGGGTCTGGCCCTGCTTTCCTACCGGGGCTTTGAAAAAGAGGGCTTTGAAATCATCGCCGCGTTTGATGCCGATCCCTCCCGCAAGCGTGATAAAGCCGTTCGCCAAACTATTTTAGGAATGGAAAAATTACGGGATTTTATTAGCGAAAATCATGTTAAAATGGCGATTCTGTCGGTGCCTGCCGCCGTGGCCCAGGAAGTTGCCAACGCGCTGGTCCAAGCCGGCGTCGTGGGCGTGCTGAATTTTTCGCCCATGGTTTTGGATGTGCCCGAGGAAGTGATCGTCAATAACGTTAACCTGGCCATTGAACTCGAAAACTTAAGCTATTTCATCCAGGAATAATGGCTGGCGAGGGAGCATTGCCGGCCGGTCGAAACCGCTCCCGCATCGCCCCAACCTCCCGATGCAACCTCCGGGCCATTTCCTTGCGGTCCAGCGCCTCGGTAAGTGCCCCGCCATAGCACACCGTCGCCCGGACAGATTTAATTTGGACTAACCGGAGGAAATGGGAGAGAAAGGTCATCTCCCCCCAATAAGCCACATCGCTTTCCACGGAACCATCCTCCACCTCATACCCGATCCAAGCTGGCGTGACCGGCCAGCGCGCAGCGGCAGCGGCGGCAAATAATGAAGAATGAAATGGCAGCACCCGGTGACCGTCCGAGCTGGTGCCCTCTGGGAAGATGCCCAAAGTAACCCCCGCATCCACCACCTGCGCAAAGGCCTCATCAAACCGCACCACATCCGTCTTGCGCTCCCGGCGAATAAACAACGTACCCGCACAAGCTGCCAGCGGGCCGAAAACCGGCCAGTTCCGCACTTCGCTTTTGGAGAGAAATACCGTCGGCTGGGCCGCCCCCAGCACCACAATATCGATATAACCCAGATGATTCGCCGCCAGTACGCCGGCCTTGGGCAAATGACCGTGACGCGTGACTTCAATGTTCAAAGCCCCCAGCAAACGCCGACTGGTGTTGGCCATCCAGGCCGCTCGCGCTTCAATCCGCCCGGATTTGCCCGCCAGCCACACCGTCAAGGCATATTGCACCGCCGCCGAGGCAATGACCCAGCTAAAAATCAGCAAACGGCCGGTGGTCCGGCAGTACTTCCCAATCATGCCGGATGATTTAGCTCAAATACCGCGCCACCGTCGAGGGTGAAAGTGCATCCAGATCCAAAAACGTCAGAAAATCAATGGTCTTAAATTCCCGGTCGATCGCCGGCACCCCGCAAATTTTGGCACCCAAGGACAAGTAAGCCGACAGCAACTTGGGCGGACGCTGGTAATGTTCCGCCATTTTATCCAGGGGACAGGCCAGTTCCGGCAACGGCTGAATGCGCAGGGCCGGCTCCACCAGAAAACGATGGGACAAGTCCGAATAAACCGCCGCCCCGGTCGGCGCGTCTTGCGAGGACAGGGAACTGCAGCCGATCAAATAGCGACCGCCCTGCGAACGGGCATAACTGGCAATCCCTTTCCACAACAACCCCAGGACCGCCAGATTGCGATGCTGGCTGTGCACGCACGCCCGACCGAGTTCAATCACCTGGCTCCGCAGTCCCTCCAAAGGCGACAAATCAAATTCCTGTGCGCTATAATAGCCCAAATTTTGGGCGGCCACTGTGCCGGTTTGCAACCGGTAGGTGCCCACGACCTCGCCGCTCCGGCGGTCCAGCACCAGCAAGTGGTCGCAAATATCATCAAAGGGATCGGCATCGCGCAAGGTCGCGAAGGATTGTTCCAAACCCTCATTCAGCTCTAAATTGAAGACCAAAAAACGCAGCGTTTGCGCCGCGCGCACATCCTCCACCGAGGCTGCCAGACGCGCTTCATAATGGTTTTCCGCCTGACCCCGCGCCAGCACGCGGTCCGCGACCGACGGTTGTTCCAATAGTGTTTTCATAATTATGCTAGTTTACCCAAGCTGATGCTTTCGGCCTGCTGAACAAAATTCATCACCTGCTTTCAAAATAACTCAAATCAGCCCAAATAAGCGAGGCAACCTGTGTTAAATTAAAGTAACGGAAATATGGAGATAAGGTGACAAATCTCCCCAATTTCGGCATTTTCCCAAGGCGCGGAGGCCGGTGTTGCGCCACTACCCCGCCGCATTGCGCTGCCGGCCACGAAGCGTTACTCTCCCCGGGTGGCCGACATCGTTTTAACCACCCTTAATGCCAAGTATATTCACGCCGCCTTTGGCTTGCGCTACCTCCTGGCCAACCTGGGCCCGTTGCAGTCCCGGGCGGCCCTGGCTGAATTTGACATTAACCAGCGTCCATTGGACATCGTTGAGGCCCTGCTGGCCCACCAACCGCAAATCATCGGTTTTGGCGTCTATATCTGGAATGTGGAGCCCACGGCGGTGGTCATCGCCGCCCTCCGCCGCATCCGTCCGGAAATTAAAATCATTCTGGGCGGCCCCGAAGTGAGTTACGAAACCGCCGGCCAATCCATCGTTCAATTAGCCGACCACGTCATCACTGGTGAAGCGGATCTCAAGTTTGCCGAGGTCTGCGCCCTCCTGCTGGCGGGCGGGCCAACGCCGCCCCAAGTCATCGCGGCGGAATTGCCCGATTTTTGCCGCCTCGCCCTGCCTTACGACCTTTACCGTACTGAGGACCTCGCGCATCGCATCGTCTATATCGAGGCCTCCCGCGGCTGTCCTTTTACCTGCGAATTTTGCCTGTCCTCTCTGGACATTCCCGTGCGCGCCGTCCCCCTGCCCGTCCTCTTGGAACAATTGCAAAAGCTCCTGGACCGCGGTCTCAAGCAATTCAAGTTTGTGGACCGCACGTTCAATCTGAATATCGCCGTCAGCCGGACCATCCTCGAATTCCTGCTCGAGCGCAGCCAGCCCGGCCACTTTTTTCATTTCGAAATGATCCCCGACCGCCTGCCCGAACCCCTGCGCGAAATCATCGCCCGGTTCCCGCCCGGGATGTTGCAATTCGAAGTGGGCATCCAGACGTTTAATCCGGAGGTGGGGCAGTTGATCAGCCGGCGGCAGAACTACGAGAAACTGGCGGAAAACTTCGCGTTTTTGCGCCAGCACACCGGGGTGCATCTCCATGCGGACTTGATCGTCGGGTTGCCCGGTGAGAGCCTCGAAAGCTTCGCCACCGGCTTCAACCGGTTGGTGGCCCTGGACCCCCAGGAAATCCAGGTGGGCATCCTCAAACGGCTGCGCGGCACCCCGATCATCCGCCATGACGCCGAGTGGGGCATGACCTGGCACCCGCATCCGCCCTACGAAATCCTCTGCAACCGCCTGATTGATTTCCCCACCATGCAACGGCTCCGGCGGTTTGCCAAATATTGGGATTTGGTGGGCAACAGCGGCAATTTCCGCCACGCCACACCGCTGATTTGGCGTGGCACCGCCCCCTTCCCAGGGTTCTTGCGCTGGAGTGACTGGCTGTATGCCCGCATCGGACGTACCGATAGCATTGCCTTGGTGCGCCTGATGGAATTGCTGTTCGAATTTCTCACCACGGAACTCAAGCTGGACCCCCGGCTGGCCGCCGAAAACCTCTGGCAGGATTACCAAAATGGCGGGCGATTCGACAAACCGGGGTTCATGAAAGATTTTCTCCCGGCCGGCCCGCCACGCTCGTCGCGACCAACCGCCTCCCTCCCCAAGCGGCAGGCCCGGCATCTGGCTTGACCGGGACGGTCTGGTTATCCTTGGCGGGCAGTCCATGACCTATCGTTACAGACGATATCGCGCCAAAGTTTATCGATTCACCCTTTTTCCGCACGGCTGCCAGGCTGGGTGCATGAATAGTGGCAATCCGATCAATCATGCAACCGCCCCGCAATCCACCTGCGGATTTTGGGGGCTCTTCCTCACTCAATTCCAAGGTGCCTTCAGTGATAACGTGCTGAAATGGCTCGCCATTTCGCTGATCACTGGCCTGGGGCTGCCAGCCGCCGAACGGGATTCCCTCACCGGCTTGGTGAGCGCGCTGTTTTCACTGCCCTTCATCCTGTTTTCCATGAGCGGCGGATTCCTGGCGAACCGGTTTAGCAAGCGTTCAGTCACCATCGGCATCAAGTGGTTCGAAATGTTCGTGATGCTCCTGGCCACCTGCGGACTGGCCACCCGCCATTTGTACGTCACCCTTGGCTGCGTCTTCTTGATGGCCGTGCACAGCGCCCTCTTTGGCCCCTCCAAATATGGTTCGCTCCCCGAATTACTGCCGGAAAAAAAACTATCCTGGGGGAATGGCCTCCTGGAACTGGGCACCTTTGTGGCCGTGATTGGCGGGACCGTCGCCGGACCTCAGTTATATGCCCACTTCCTGGGACGGCAAGGCTGGTGTGGACTGGTGTTACTGGCCCTGGCGGGCGCGGGTTTGCTGACCAGCCTGACCATCAGCAAAATTCCCGCCGCGAACCCGGCCATCCGCTTTAATCCCAATTTTCTGGCGGACCTGTTGGTGCAGGTGAATTTGATTCGCCGGGACCGCGTGCTGTGGCTGGCCACCTTGGGCAACATATACTTTTGGACGTTTGCCCCCCTGGTGCAATTGCTCATTATCAGCTACACGGCCGCTGCCCTGGGCATCAATGACCCCGTAAAATCAAGTTATTTGCAGGGTGCCACCGGCATTGGCATCGGCCTGGGCAGCTTCGCAGCCGGTTGTTTGTCCGGTGGTAAAATTGAAACCGGTTTGATCCCGCTCGGGGCGTTGGGTCTCACGGTTTGCTCGGCTCTCCTGGCTCAAACCGGGCTGAGCTACGCCCAGGCCGCCTTGGATTTATCGCTGCTGGGCTTCTTTGGCGGCTTTTTCATCGTGCCCATCGCCGCGCTGTTGCAACACCGTCCGGCGCGGGAAGCCCAGGGCGGGGTTCTGGCCGCCAACAATTTGTTATCCGCCGTGGGCATGCTCGTGGCTTCCGGCCTGTTTACCGTGCTCTCCGCCGTCCTCAAACTCAGCCCCGCGCACAGTTTTCTGGTGCTCGCCCTCGCCACCCTGGCCGCCACCCTGTATCTCCTGATCCTGCTCCCGGATGCCCTGCTGCGCTTCGGGCTCTGGTGCCTGACCCATTCCCTGTATCACATCCGGGTGGATGGCCGCGACCATATCCCGGCCCGCGGCGGTGCGCTCCTGGTTTGCAATCACGTTTCGTGGATGGACGGTCTGCTCCTGATCGCCGCCATTGACCGGCCCGTGCGGTTCCTGCTCTACCAGGAGCATTACAAGAAACCCTGGATCAAGCCCTTTGCCACAATTTTGCGGGTCATCCCCATTGCTTCCGAGCAACGGCCCAAGGAACTGATCCAGGCCTTGCACACCGCCAGCGACGCCCTCCGCAACGGCGAGTTGGTGTGCATTTTTGCCGAGGGCGAAATCACCCGGATCGGCCAGTTGCTGCCCTTCCGGCGCGGGCTGGAACGCATCATGAAAAATGTCGATGCCCCGGTCATTCCCCTCGCGCTCGACGGTGTGGCAGGCAGCCCCTCGAGTTTCCTCCAAGGGCGTTTTGTCTGGTGTTTGCCCGCGCGCATTCCCCATCCCGTCACGGTCAGCGTGGGCACCCCCTTGCCCGGCCAGTCCACGGCGTTTGAAATCCGCCAGGCCGTGCAGGAACTCGTGGCCGCTGCGTGGTCGCACCGCCGCGCGCGGATGCGCACCCTCCCGCGCCGCATCGTCCGGACCGCCCGCCGGTTTCCGTTCCGTTTCGCCATGGCCGATGCCCGGACCCCGCAGGTGAGCTTCGGCGGCGCCCTCAACCGGGCCGTGTTCCTGGCCCAACGCCTGAAACCTGTCTGGCAGGGCCAGACCATGGTGGGCTTGCTGCTCCCGCCGAGTGTGCCGGGCGCACTGGTGAACTGGGCCGCCTTGCTCTCTGGCAAGGTGCCGGTGAACCTGAATTATACATTGGCCCCCGCCGGCCTGGCGTCCTGTGTCCAGCAATGCGGGCTTAAAACCGTCATTACCTCCCGCGCTTTTCTGGAGAATATCAATGTCACGGTGCCCGGCGAAGTGTTCTATCTGGAAGATTTGGCGGCCCAGCCGCGGACCGGAGAAAAAATCACCGCCTGGCTGAAGGCCTGGCTGCTGCCCGTCCCCTGGCTCGAAGCCGGGTTGCGCACCGCCCCGCAGGACCCCGCCATCCATCCGGTGGACGGATTGGGCACCGTGATTTTCTCCAGTGGCAGCACAGGCGAGCCCAAGGGAGTGCTGCTCTCGCATTACAATTTGGGCTCCAATATCGACCAGCTGGAACAGGTGTTCGCCCTCGGTTCCCGGGACCGTGTGCTGGGGATGCTGCCGTTTTTCCATTCCTTCGGTTTCACCGGCACCCTGCTGCTGCCGGCGACCCTCGGCGTCGGGGTCGTGTTCCATCCCAACCCCATGGATGCCAAATCCATCGGCGCACTGGTGCAGCAACATGCCGCCACATTTCTGCTGGCCACGCCCACCTTTCTGCAATTGTACCTGCGCGGCTGCACTCCGGAGCAATTTGGCAGCCTGCGGCTTGTGGCGGTCGGGGCGGAAAAACTGTCCGAACGGGTGGCTGCGGCCTTTGAGGAACGCTTTGGCCTCCGGCCGCTGGAAGCTTATGGCTGCACCGAATGTGCCCCGGCCGTGACGGTCAGCACCCATGACTTTCGCGCAGCGGGCCTGCATCAAGTCGGCGGCAAGCGCGGCAAAATCGGCCATCCCCTGCCCGGCCTGACCGTCCGGGTGGTGGCGCTGGACCAGCCTTTCAGCGACGTGCCCCTGCCCCTGGGCGAGGCCGGTCTCTTAAAAGTGCGCGGCCCCAATATCATGCTCGGCTATCTCGACCGGCCGGACCTCACCCGCGCCGTGCTGCACGATGGATGGTATATCACCGGCGATGTGGCCGCGCTGGATGCGGACGGCTTCCTGCAAATCACCGACCGCCTCAGCCGGTTCAGTAAAATTGGCGGCGAGATGGTGCCTCATATCAAGGTCGAGGAAGCCCTGCACACCCTGGCGGAAGCCACGGAACAAACCTTTGTGGTCACCTCGATTCCCGATGCCAAGAAAGGGGAAAAATTGGTCGTCCTGCATCGACAGGCCGCCCCGGCCCTGGCCTGCCTCTGGAACAAGTTGATCGCCAGCGAGCTGCCAAACCTCTGGAAACCTCGTCCCGAGAATTTCCTGGCGGTGGCCGCCTTTCCCCTACTGGGCACCGGCAAGCTGGATTTAAGCCAAATCCGCGTGCTGGCACTCGCCTGGGAGGCGGGCAAAAATGCCGCTGGAAACAGCTAAAACAAGCCACGCCCCGGGAAGCGGCCATTGAGAGCCCATTCCCCCATCCTCCCTGCTCCTCCGGCACAATGGGCGATTCCCGGGGATCTGGGAGCGGCAGCCAAACGTGTTCCGGCCGCCAATGGTGATTTAAACCGAAATAATTCGCGCGGTTTTGGCTGCAGGCTTAGAGTGCATAAGCTGGTTTTTAAAACGCGGATACCGGATGAAACCTTTGGCATATTTTGGCGTCTAGTTGCGTATGCATGGAAAGCCACAAGCCCCATCTTATTTTCTAAACGTCGTCAACCCATCCATCGCCAACTCGTCGAGTCATAGCCTGGTGAAATCAATGGCCGGGGAGGTTTCAAACATTCAATTTAATCCCCTCGTTAAATCCCGTCAAACCCGGCTGTCCTGGTGCCGGCCGTCGCGAATTCACTCCCCGACTCCAAGTGCCAAATTAGGCAATGTCACTCGGAGTCTGTGGCGGGGGTTGGTAATGATGATTATAAATATCTCAATCTAAGAGCATGCCCACTTGGCGTGCCGAATTTGGCACCATGAAAATAATTGACTCGCAAAAATTGTTTGGGACATCGGTCAAAGTCTCGCGGAATTTATTGGGCATTTCCCAGGAAACTCTGGCCGAGCGGGCCGAGTTGCATCGCACCTACATTTCTGACTTGGAACGCGGGGCGCGCAATCCCTCGCTAAAAACCATCATCCGGCTGGCCCATGCTTTGGAAGTCACGATAGCGGCCTTGTTCCCCGTGGACCTGGAGCATTGGAAAGCCAAAGGAGTCCACCTGGAAAGTTTGCAAAGTAATTTTGTGGATATCTTGCTGGTGGAGGATGACGTGGATGACGTGGAATTGACCTTGAAATCCTTCCAACTCGCCCGCTTCGAGAATCGCATCCATGTGGTGTCCGATGGCCCGGAGGCCCTGGACTACCTCTTTGGCCGGGGCAAATATGCGGGGCGTTCTACGGAGCCCGCAACCCAAGTTGTTTTATTGGATTTAAGCCTGCCTAAATTGAGCGGGCTCGAAGTCTTGCGGCGTATCAAAGCGGATCCTAAAACCGCCAGCTTGCCCGTTGTCGTGCTCACGGGATCCAGCCAGCACAAGGACATCGCCGAATGCCGCCGGCTCGGGGCCGTGACCTACATCACCAAACCCTTGACTTGGAATGTGTTTGCCCCGGCCATGAAGAAACTCAATCTCAATTGGGTGCTGCTGAAACCACCGGCCACCCCACTGGCGGCGGCGGCGCGCGTCTAAATGCCCACCATGCCGGCGGCCCTCAACTGGTTCATGGACAAACCAAGCCAACTCAAGGAGCCCCGGCATGCTGGCTAGCTGGAAGCCCATGCTGTTGCGACTGGGTGGCGCGGTGACCAGCGTCGTCCTGGCCATTGTCGCCCGGCGCCTGTTGGACCCCTGCCTGGGTGGGCAGTTTCCGTTCGCCACGTTATTCCTGGCCATCATGCTCATGGCCTGGCTCGGAGGTTTGGTTCCGGCATTGACCGCCGTGGTCGTGGGCGGGCTGGCGGCCGATTATTTCCTGCTCGCGCCCCGGGGGAGTTTTAACCTGGATTCCACGGCTCTCTTGGGCTTGCTCCTGTACCTGCTCACCGGCTGCGGGATCGCCGGGCTGGGCGGTTTAATGCACCGGGCGCAACGCCGCGCCGAAACCAGCGCCGCCGCCCTGCGCGCCAGCAATGCGCAACTGGAGGCGCGCGTTCAAGAACGCACGACCGAACTCTTGGAAAAGACCCAAATTCTCGAAGCCGAAGTATCCGCCCGGCGGCGGGGGGAGGCCCGGCTCAAACTGCTGGAAACCTGCTTAAACCGGCTGAACGACATCGTGCTCATCACCGAGGCCGAACCGCAGGAGGCCCCTGGCCCCCGCATCCTTTACGTTAATGATGCGTTCGTGCGGCGCACCGGTTATTCCCGCGCGGAGGCACTGGGGCAGACTCCGCGCCTGCTCCACGGACCCAGGACGGACCGCCGGCAGCTCGACCGCATCCGCGCGGCCCTGCGCCAGTGGCAGCCCATCCGGGTGGAACTGGTCAATTACACCAAAAGCGGCGAGGAGTTATGGCTCGATCTGGACATTGTCCCAGTGGCGGATGAAAAGGGCTGGTTTACGCATTTTGTGGCGGTGGAACGCGATATTTCGGACCGTAAAATGGGCGAGGAAAAGGCCGCCCGCCTGGCGGCAATTGTGGAAAGCTCGGATGACGCGATCGTCGGCAAAAATCTGGCGGGCATCGTGACCAGTTGGAATGCGGGGGCGGAGAAAATATTTGGCTATCTGGCGGCGGAAATGGTGGGCCAGCCAATTCTGCGAATTATTCCGCCGGATCGTCAGCATGAGGAAGCGGCGATCCTCTCCCAGATTCGGCGCGGCGAAAGCGTCCGGCATTTTGACACCGTGCGGCAGCACAAAAACGGTGGCACCCAGCAGGTATCCCTCACGGTTTCCCCCATCAAAGATGCCACCGGCCAGATTATTGGCGTCTCCAAAATCGCCCGCAATATCAACGAACGCATCCTGGCCGCAAGCACGCTGCTAGAAAACGAGGCGCGCTTGCAACTTGCCTTGCAGGCCGGCGGGATGGGCACCTTCGAAATCAATCTGGCCACCGGCGAAGCCCACTGGAACAGCGTGGAGTATGAATTGCTGGGGCTGCAGCCAGGAGCGGATGCACCGGGACCCGAAACCTTTTTCCGGTATGTCCACCCGGAGGATGTCACCGGGCTGCGCACGGCATGGGCAGAAGCCTTGCGCACCGGCGCCCTGGCCGCTGAATTTCGCGTCCGGCTTCCGGATGGCCGGGTGCGCTGGCTGGTTGGGCGCGGCCGCTTTGCGTTTCCCGAAGCAAACCCGGCGCGCCCGCCCTCCCGCTTTTTGGGAGTTAATTTTGACATTACCGAACGCAAGCGGGCGGAGGCGGCCTTGCAGGAACGGGAGGGACAACTGCGCCTTTATGCGGAATACAGTCCGGCGGCCATCGCGATGCTCGACCGGGACATGAAGTATATGGTGGTCAGCCATCGGTGGCTGGCGGATCACCAATTGGTCGGCCAATCCGTCATCGGCCGCAGTCATTACGACTGCCTGCCTGACCTGCCAGCGAGTTGGACCGAAATTCATCAACGCTGTCTGGCGGGTGCGGTTGAGAAGTCCGATAACGACGTCCACCTCCGCGCCGACGGCACCCGGGAATATAAACGCTGGGAAATCCGGCCGTGGTTTCAGGCCGATGGTGCCATCGGCGGCATCATCATCTTCGCGGAAGACATCACTGCCCGTAAAACGGCCGAGGAGGCACTGCGCGCCGGGGAGGAGCGCCGCCGGCTGCTGGTGGAAACGATGTTGCAGGGTGTTGTCCATCAAGCCGCGGATGGCACCATCGTTGCGTTGAATCCAGCCGCCGAGCGCATTCTCGGCAAAACCCGGGAGCAGCTCGTGGGCAGCAACTCGGTGCTCGAAGGCCAAGACACGATTCACGAGGATGGCTCGCCCTTTCCCGGGCCGGAGCATCCGGCCATGGTGGCCTTGCGCACCAGCCGGAAAGTCCGTGGGGTCGTCATGGGCGTTTGGAACGCACCGGCGCAGTGCCGCCGCTGGATCAGCATTGATGCCGTGCCGGTGTTGCCTCCCGGCGAGGTCAGTCCGGTGGAAGTCTATACCATTTTTGAGGACATCACGGAGCGGAAGCACGTGGAACTGGCCCTGGCGTTGGAGCGCCAAAAACTGTCGGCGGCACTGGAGAACACGGACATTGGTTTTGTGCTGTTCAATCCCCGGGGTGGGGAAATGACCATGAATCAGGCCGCCCTGCGCTTCCACGGCTTTGCCTCGGTCGGGGACATGCTCACCCGGATCGAGGATTACGCAGCGGCGTGGGAATTGCATTATGCCGACGGACGGCCCATGCCCTATGCCGAGTGGCCGGTGTCGCGCGCCGTGGCCGGCGATTATGTGCAGAACTACGAGGCTCATCTGCACAATCTCCAGACCCACCATGCGTGGGTGGGCAGCTACACGGCCAAACCGGTGCGCAACCGCGCCGGTGAAGTCAGCCTCATCCTCCTGACGATTCTCGACATTACGGAACGCAAACGCGCGGAGGCGGAGCGCCTGAAAAGCGAGCATTTATTGCAAACCGTGATGGATTTAGTGCCGCATTTTATTTTCGCCAAGGATGGCCAGAGCCGCCACCTCTTCGTCAATCGAGCCTGTGCAGCCGCCAATGGCTTGACGCCTGCACAAATGATCGGGCGCAGCGACCGGGATCTGTTGCCCAACCCGGCCGAGGCCGAGGCCTGCATGCGCGTGGATCGGGAAGTGCTGGCCAGTGGTAAATTGAAATTTGTCGCCGAAGAGCATTTAACCATTGGCACCGGCGAAACGCGCATTTTCCAAACAACTAAAATCCCTTTTACCCTGCCCGGGCTCGATGGACCGGCGCTGGTCGGCGTGGCCGTGGACATCACGGCCTTGAAACGCGGCGCGGCGGCGTTGCGCGAAAGTCAGGAACGTTTGGCGGCGTTGATGGCCAACCTCGGCGAGGGACTGGTCATGGGCGATCCCCAGGGTCGGGTTATTTACGGCAACCCTGCGGCCCTGGTCATGTTCGGCTGCGCCAACCTCGACGAGTTGCAGCGCCATCTCTCCGGCCTGGCCGCCCCCTTGGAAATCCGCCCCCTCAATGACGATGAACCGCTGGCGGTCGACGACTGGGCGATGAAGCGCGTGCTGCGCGGGGAAGTGCTGCGGGATTGGGCCGTCCGGGTGCGGCGGCGCGACCAGGGTTGGGAAAAGATCCTCGCGCATTCCGGCTGGCTCATCCACGGGTCCGGGGGCGAGACCCTCGCATTTGTCTCCACCACGGATATCACCCTCCGCCAGCAGGCTGCGGAAAAAATCCGCCAGCTCAATGCCGAATTGGAACGGCGCGTTGCCGCCCGCACCACCCAGTTGGAAGCCGCGAACAAGGAACTGGAGGCTTTCTCTTACTCAGTGTCGCATGATTTGCGCGCGCCGCTGCGGGCGGTCAACGGGTTTGCGGGTCTGGTGCTGGCCGAGTTTGGCGAACGGTTGCCCCCCGCCGGCCAGCACTACTTGGAACGCATTCAAAAGGGCGGTGTGCGCATGGGCCTGTTGATCGATGATCTGCTCGCCTTCTCCCGTTTGAATCGCCAGTCCATCAACTGGCAAACGGTGGCGATGGGCCGCCTCGTGCCGGCGGCCTGGGAGGAATTGGAGGCCCAGCGGAAAGGCCGTGCGCTGGACCTGCACATCGGCGACCTGCCGCCCTGCCGGGGTGATTGGGGACTGCTGAAACAGGTCTGGATCAACCTGCTCTCGAACGCCGTAAAATACACGCAGGGACGCACGCCGGCCAGCATCGCGATCGGTTGCCGCTTCGAAAGTGACGAAGCCGTTTATTTCGTGCGGGATAACGGCGCTGGATTCAGCATGCAATACGCCGATAAATTATTTGGCGTCTTTCAAAGGCTGCACCGGGCGGCGGAATTTGAGGGTACCGGCGTGGGCCTGGCCATCGTGCAACGAATTATTCATCGCCACGGTGGCCGCATCTGGGCGGAGGCGGAAGTGGACCGGGGCGCAACGTTTTATTTTACCCTGAAACCCAACCAACCATTATGAACGATTCCCAGGCTGTGGAAATCCTGCTGGTCGAGGACAATGCGGACGATGTTGACCTGACCTTGTTCGCCCTGCACCGGGCGAAGCTTGCCAATCACATCCAAGTCCTGCGGGACGGCGCGGAGGCGTTGGATTTCATTTTTTGCCGGGGACCCCATGCCGGAAGAGTGCTGAAGAACGACCCGAAAGTGATCCTGCTGGATTTGAAGCTGCCCAAGGTGGACGGCTTGGAGGTGTTACGCGCTTTGAAAGCCGATCCCCGCACGCAGCCTATCCCGGTGGTCATGCTCACCTCGTCCCAAGAGCAATGTGACATCGTGGAAAGCTATAAATTGGGGGTCAATAGTTATATTGTAAAGCCGGTGGATTTCGCGCAGTTCGCCCATGCGGTTCAAAAACTGGGGAGCTATTGGCTGCTGATCAACCGGACCAACCAGGCCTAGCCCATGCCCACCCCCTTGCAAATATTAGTGGCTGAAGATTCGGCGGATGACGTGGCCATGGTCATGGCCGAATTGCGCCGGTCGGGTTTCGATCCCCATTGGCGGCAGGTGGAAACCGAAGTGGAATTTTTGGCCGCCCTGCAAACGCGGCCGGACATCATTATTTCCGATTTTGCCATGCCGCAATTTAGCGGGCTGCGGGCCGCGGAAATCAACCGGGCCAGTGGCTTGGATATTCCCTTCATCCTGATCTCCGGGACCGTGGGCGAAGAGACTGCGGTGGAGGCCATGAAACGCGGGGTGACGGATTATTTCCTTAAGGACCGCATTGGGCGTTTGGGGCGGTCGGTCGAGCAGGCTTTGGCCCAGAAGCAAATCCGGCAGGCGCAAAAGCAGGCCGACGCCGGTCTGCAGCTATTCCGCACCTTGATCGACCGGACAAATGACGGTATCGAGGTGATTGATCCGGCAACCGGGCGTTTTCTGGATGTCAATCAAACCGCCTGCGAACGGCTCGGCTATACCCGGGAGGAAATGTTAACGCAGCGCGTGATGGACATTGAGGCCGGGATATTGGCGACCCACTCATGGCCGGAGCTGGCCCAGGAAATCCGGCAAATTGGGGTGACCACCCTCGAAGGCCGGCATCGGCGCAAAGATGGCTCCACGTTTCCCGTGGAGGTCAATGTCCGCCATGTGGCGGTGGATCGTGAATATCTCATCGCCACCGTGCGGGACATCTCGGAACGGCAGCGCAATGAAGAAAGTTTGCGCGCCAGTGAGGAACGCTTCCGGCAACTGGCGGAGACCATCAACGAGGTGTTTTGGATTACGAACCTGGACCGCACGGAGTTTATTTACGTCAGCCCCGCTTATGAAAAAATCTGGGGCCGCACTTGCGGCAGTCTCTATGGCGCCCCCGGCGAATGGTTTGCCGCGATTCATCCCGAGGACAAGGACCGTGTGGTGCAAGCCGGCAACCACATCCCCGCGACCGGCGGCTATGAAGCCACCTATCGTATCACCCGCCCGGATAAAGTTGAATGTTGGATTTATGAAAAGGGATTTCCGGTTTACAATGCGGCGGGGGAAATTTACCGGGTGGCGGGCATTGCGGAAGACATCACCGGGAAACGCCGCCTGGAGGAACAATTGCGGCAGGCGCAAAAAATGGAATCCATCGGCCAGTTGGCGGGCGGGATCGCGCATGATTTTAACAATATGCTGATGGCCATGGCCGGCTATGCCTATTTGATCAAAATCGATGCGGCGGACAACGAGCCGGTGCTGCATTCCCTGCGGGAAATTGAGCGCGCCACCCAGCGTGCCACCGACCTGGTCAAACAAATTCTGACTTTCAGCCGTCAGGGCCAGCAGGAACGCCGGGTGTTGGCCCTAAACCCCATCATACTGGAAGCCCTCAAGTTGCTCCGTGCCAGCGTGCCCAGCACCATCCGGATTCAGACGGAACTCAGCGTGTCTCCGCCGGTGCTGGCCAACGCCACGGCCATTCATCAATTGATTATGAATTTGGGCACGAATGCCTGGCACGCCATGCGCGACCAGCCCGGCCTGCTCAAATTTGAACTCATGGTCGAGTCCGTGGCGCCAGCGTTCGTCCTGACCCACCCGGAATTGCACCCCGGCCGTTATGTGCGCTTGTCAGTCAGTGACACCGGCTCGGGCATGGATCCACTCACCCTGACGCGCATCTTCGAACCCTTTTTCACCACCAAAGCGGCCGGGGAAGGGACCGGGTTGGGCCTCGCCGTGGTCCATGGCATCATGAAAAGTCACGACGGCGCGGTCTATGTGGACAGCCAGCCCGGCCAGGGCACCACGTTCCATCTGTATTTCCCCATCTTGGAAACCGAAATCGCGCCCCCCCCCAATCGCCACCGCCCCCCAGTTGACCGGGCATGGGGAACATATTTTATTTGTCGACGACGAGGAAACATTGGTCAGACTGAACAAAAAAATATTGGAAAGATTGGGTTATGCCGTCACCACCAAGACCAACCCCTTGGAAGCCGTTGCGGCTTTTCGGGACCAACCGGAGGCCTTTGCCCTGATCATCACCGACCTCACCATGCCGGGCATGGACGGTCTCCGGCTCGGCCAGGAGTTTCTGCAAATCCGGCCGGGGGTGCCCATGATTTTGACCACCGGCTACAACGGCGTCATAACGGATGAAAAAGTCCGTCAATTTGGTTTCCAGCAATTGCTCCTTAAGCCCTGCACGATGCAGGCATTGGGCGAGGCTGTGCGCCGTGCCCTCGCATTGAGCGAAGCCCACCCCGCCGGGGTAAAGGAGGTACCTTAACCAACCGCCACCACTCCGCCATGTATCAGTATTTGCCCCCTCTCGCGCCGGGGCGCCTGGGCAGTCTTTTCTAGCCCCAACCCACTTGACAACTCATCATCCGATGCTATTTTAAGAAAGTCGTTCAACCCGCCCCTCCGGGTAATCGAACCCGGCGTTCCCTGCCGGTTCGCCGCAGTGCGCGCCAAGCCTTGTCTCCCGGGCAGGACTTACGGTGAATTACGGTAACTTGCAGCAAATATTTTTTTGGGGGGCCAGATTGCCCAGCGCCCCGTTCTTTGACATCCTAAATTCCGGCCTCAAAAATTGGCGCTCCTTGGCGAAATTCGCGGATCAAACCCGGGCCCTGGTGGTCCGGTAAACCCTGGTTGGCCGCCCGGCTTTCCTCATCAGTCAAAGCGAATCAATACGAATCAAGCCTTGAAAATGGTCGGGACCGTAACCCGCATGGAGGCGCTTTAGAATTTAAAGACGATGCTGCTGATCAGCTTGAGGTCATTTTTTTTCCGACCATCCGCGGGGACATTGGCGTAATCGTCATTCAGCGTGACTTGCAGGCTCAACCGCCGGGTAATGGCGGATTCCACGCCGATTTCAGCATAGGCAATGTAATTATCCAGCTTGCTGACCTGGGGGGTCAGCTCCGCCTTTTCCCATAGGCGGGCGGAATTGCTCAACCGCTGCTCAAAATGCTCCGCCAGACGCATGCTCAAGTAACTTTCATCCGTGTCACCGCGCCGCTCGGAAACAAATCCGGGACCAACTTCGATCGTAAGCGATGTGGGTTTGGTTTTTACAACATAATATCCCGTGCCGGGACTCAGCGAGAGCCGGTATTTAAGATCCTGAATGCCATCATGCAGGGCATCGGCGTTGCCAAACCCATACAGGCGCTCGTTAAAGAGGTGGTTGAACTGGCCCGAGCCATGCAAGCTGTCTTCACTGAGCACGGAATTGTTCACGCCATAAGAACCATCCGCTTCAAACAACCATTCATTGGGCTCATGCTTTTTTTGGGTTTGCACTTTGGCAGTGAACAAAGTGGTGTCGCTATTGCCGCGCGTGATGGTCAAACCGGCGGCCACCGAACTGATCCACGGGTAAGTAATGATCACCGGCGGCAGATTGGTAATCTGGACAATCTGAATCAGGGTATTGGCTCCCTGTGTGGGCAGCAGCACCGAATTTGTACCCTGGCTGATACGCACCACCGCGTTGGAACCGCTGGTCACTAGGACGACGGAATTGGTGACGGGGCGGGAAAGATTATCCGCCAGGCCGGCATGGGCCGTGCACAAAGCAGCCAGAAGGGCGATGATTTTTTTCATGGGTCGACTTAAATCCAGCATTTCCAGCCATATACTCCCGCCACGGCATAATCTTGCAGACTATTTTTCCAGCCGTCCGTGCTTCCCTTACGCCGGGTTGGCCGGCAATTCCGCGACCACTTCGTCCGCTGGCTCACTGATCACCGGGGCAATCGCCTGTAACTTGTCGCCCGCATCCAGGTTCACCAGCTTCACCCCCATGGTGTTGCGACCGGCCTCACGGATATCTTTTACATTGGTGCGCACCATCTGCCCGCTCACGGTGATCAGCATGATTTCGTCGTTCTCCCGGACCGTCAACGCCCCGATCACCTTGCCGGTTTTATCGCCCGTTTTCATGGTGATAATGCCTTTGCCGCTGCGGGATTGAATGCGGTATTCACCGAAATCCGTGCGTTTGCCAATGCCCTGGTCACCCGCCACCAGCAGGGAGGCATCGGGCACCACCACGGCGGCGGCCACCACGGCATCCCCGGGTTCGAGGGTAATGCCCTTGACCCCGCTGGCCGGCCGGCCCATGGAGCGCACTTCCGACTCATTAAACCGGATGCTCATCCCGTCCTTGGTGATGATCACCACCTCATTCAAACCCGTGGTCAGTTTGACATCAATCAACGTGTCGCCGGACTCAATGCCGATGGCAATGATGCCGCCCTTGCGGACATTGCAAAATTCGCTAAGGGTGGTTTTCTTCACCGTGCCGAGGCGGGTGGTGAAGAACAATTCACCCAGTTGCTGCCAGGTCGTGTCCTTTTTGTTCTCATCCAGTTTGGATTGGATGCGAATCAAAGCCGCCACTTTCTCATCGGCCTGCAATTCCAAAAGATTCGCAATGTTTTTGCCTTTGGAGGTGCGGCCAAGGTCCGGAATCTCATGCACGCGTTCCACATACACCCGCCCGCGGTTCGTAAAAAACATCAGGTAATCATGGGTGCTGGCCGTGAAGAGGTGTTCGACGAAATCCTGGTCCGCCGGGGATTCGCTCTCACGGGTCGTCATGCCGATGACCCCCTTGCCGCCCCGGCGCTGGGCGCGATAAGCACTGACGTTGGTACGCTTAAGCAAGCCCGCGTGGGTGAGCGTGATGATCACGCCCTCATTGGCAATCAGGTCTTCAATCGCGATTTCGCCCGCGTCCGGCACAATTTCCGTTTTGCGGGGGGTGGCATGCTTTTCCCGGATGAGCATGAGTTCCTCCTTGATGATCGCCATGACCCGGGCCTCACGGGCCAGGATGTCCAGCAAATCCTTGATGCGCTCCAGCAAGGCGCGGTACTCCGCATCCACCTTGTCAATTTCCAGCCCCGTCAACTGGTACAGCCGCAATTCCAGGATCGCGTCCACCTGCCGCTCCGTCAGGGCGTAACGGCCGCCCACCAGACGTTCTTCGCGCCGGATCAAAATGCCCCACGTTTCCACCTGCGCCCGCGACCATTCAAACGCCAGCAATTTAATCTTGGCCTCATCCTTGGTCTTGCTGCTGCGAATGATCTTGATGAATTCATCCAGATTGGACAGGGCCACCAAATAGCCTTCAAGCAGTTCCGCGCGCTCCTCGGCCTTGCGCAATTCAAAGCGTGTCCGGCGTAAAACCACCTCGCGGCGATGATCGATATAACAGGCAATGAGTTCCCGCAAATTAAGCGTTTTCGGTTTGCCCTTGTCGATGGCCAGCGAGTTCACGCTGAAGCTGACCTCCATCTGCGTGTGCTGGAACAAATTATTGATGACCACCTTGGCCAGGGCATCCCGCTTGAGTTCCATCACCAGCCGGGTGTTTTCATCCGACTCGTTGCGCATCGCCGAAATCTCGGTGATGATTTTCTCATTCACCAGGGCGGCAATCGCCTCTTCCAGCGCCGCGCGGTTAACGTTGTAGGGAATCTCGGTGATAACCACCTGCTCGCGATTGCCCTTTAATTCTTCAACGTCCAGGCGGCCGCGCAACTTCACTGAACCCCGGCCCGTGGTAAAATAATTCTTGATCCCCTCGATCCCGCAAATCACGCCACCGGTCGGAAAATCCGGCCCCTTGATGAACTTCATCAATTCCGGAATGGTGATCGCCGGATTGTCAATTTGCGCGCAAATGCCGTCGATGACCTCGCCCAAATTGTGGGGCGGCATGTTGGTGGCCATGCCCACCGCGATGCCGGTGCCGCCATTGACGAGCAAATTCGGGAACGCCGCCGGAAACACCGTCGGCTCGGTCATGCGCTCATCGTAGTTCGGGACAAAATCCACCGTGTCGCGGTCCATGTCCTGCATCAGGGCCGCGCCCAGGTGCGTCAACCGGGCTTCGGTATAACGCATCGCCGCCGGGGGATCGTTTTCGATGGAACCGAAGTTCCCCTTCCCATCCACCAACCGCTCACGCATTGCCCAGGGCTGGGCCATGTGCACGAGGGTGGGATAAATCACCGCCTCCCCATGGGGATGGTAGTTGCCCGAGGTGTCACCGCAAATTTTCGCGCACTTGTAGGGCTTGCGACCGGGGAAGAGGGAAAGTTCGTGCATCGCATAGAGGATGCGCCGTTGCGAAGGCTTGAGGCCGTCCCGCACATCCGGCAGGGCGCGGGAAATGATCACGGACATCGAGTAGTCCAGGAACGAATTTTTGATTTCGTCCGCCACATTGATCCGCGCGATGACTTCGCCGCCGGAATAAGCTCCCCCCGTGGCGTGGGAGGCTTTGGATTCAGTTTCGTCAGACATGTTAAATTAGGAAAAATTCCGTAAAAATCAGGCTTTTCGCGCGCATCGGGCGCAAATCAGACATCCAAATTACGCACGTTCAGGGCGTTATCCTCAATAAATTGCCGGCGGGGCTCGACTTCCTCGCCCATGAGGCGGGTGAACATTTCCTCGGCCTCCACCGCATCAGTGAGTTCGATCCGCAGCAATTTGCGGCGAATCGGGTTCATGGTGGTTTCGAACAATTCCTTGGCGTCCATTTCCCCCAGCCCTTTGAAGCGGGTCATCTGGATGCCTTTCTTGCCGACGGCCTTCACGCCGTTTAACACTTCCGGAATGGAGAACACGGGGGTGACCGTCTGCCGCTCGCCCTCGCCTTCGATCAATTCGAAAAGCGGTTTGTCCTGGGCGGAGTAATGATCCACGGCCAGGCCTTTTTGGGAGAGCTTGCCCAGCAGTTCTCCGATGACTTTGCTTTCCAGATGCAAGTCGGCCTCGACCGCGCGACGGGTGAGTTTATGAATCTTCTCCCCTTTTTCACGCAGCTCCGTTTCGGAACGAAACAGGTCCGGATCGGCATCCTTGAAGGCGGTCACCGCCTCGAGGTTTTCAAAATAATGCACCGTTTCGTCATTACCCTCGCGCATTTTGATGAGGTACACCGGGAAGTTGCCCTGGCTGCCCCGCTTTTCCACATAATTACCAAAATCGCCGCCCTGCCGGCGGATGAAGGTGGCGTATTTGTCCAATGCCTCCAGCAGGGTGAGAATTTCCTCCAGTTCCTTGGGCGTAAACTCCCGGCCATCCGCGAGGTTTTTCAAGCGCACTTCCTCGGTGCCAATCTGGAGCAGGATCCGGTTTAACTGGGTGTCGTCGTCGACGTACTCCGTGCGCTTTTTGCGGATCATGGAGTACAACGGCGGCTGGGCAATATAGACATAACCATCCCGAACCAGCCGGGGCATCTGCCGGTAAAAGAACGTCAGCAGGAGGGTGCGGATGTGGGAACCATCCACATCGGCATCGGTCATGATGATGATCTTGTGATAACGCAGCTTGGTGAGGTCAAACGCGCCCTCCCCTTCCCCATCGCCAATGCCGGTCCCAATGGCGGTGATCATGGTGCGGATTTCCGTGTTTTGCAGCACCTTGTCGAGGCGCGCTTTTTCCACGTTGATCAACTTGCCGCGGATCGGCAGGATCGCCTGGAATTTGCGGTCGCGTCCCTGTTTGGCGGAGCCACCGGCCGAGTCCCCTTCGACGATATAGAGTTCCGTGTTGGCCGGATCGCGATCCGAGCAATCCGCCAGTTTGCCGGGCAACCCTCCCCCGGTGAGGGCGCTTTTGCGCACGGCTTCCCGGGCTTTGCGGGCTGCTTCCCGGGCGCGGGCCGCATTGAGGCCTTTGTCCACAATGCGCTTCGCCACGGGCGGGTTCGCATCGAAATAACTCATCAAGCCCTCGTAGGTTGAGGAACCGGTGATGCGCTCCACTTCCGGGGAGAGCAGTTTGACCTTGGTCTGGGATTCAAACTTGGGATCGCTGTGCTTGACGGAAATGACCGCCGTCAAACCCTCGCGCACGTCGTCGCCGGTGATCTGCGGGTCCTTGTCCTTGAGCAATTCGTGGGACTTGGCGTACTGGTTGATGGCCCGGGTGACCGCGCTGCGAAAGCCGCTCAAGTGCGTGCCGCCGTCGGGATTGCACACGGTGTTCGTATAACAAAGCACTTGATCATTGTAACTGTCGTTGTATTGGAGGACGATCTCGACATGCACTTCGATCTCCTTGCCGTCATTGACTTCCCTGGTCTCCTTGCGGAAGGCGATGGGCTTGGGATGCAGCGGGGTTTTGCTCTTGTTGAGCTGTTTGACAAATTCCTCGACGCCGTCCTTGTAAAAATAGCGCTCGGCAGCGCCGGTCGCCTGGCGTTCATCGGTAAAAATAATTTCAAGGCCGGAATTTAGAAACGCCAGTTCCCGCAAGCGTTGCGAGATAATGTCGTATTTGAATTCGGTGGTGTCCCGAAAAATTTCCGCATCAGGCTTGAAGGTGATCAGCGTGCCGGTGTGCCGGGCCTTGCCGATGACGTGCAGCTTTTCCATGGTCACGCCTCGCTCAAACGCCATGTGATGCACCAGGCCATCACGGGACACTTCGACTTCAAACCATTCGGAGACGGCGTTCACGCACTTGGCGCCCACTCCGTGGGTGCCGCCGGAAAACTTGTACCCGCCCTGCCCGTATTTGCCACCGGAATGCAAGGTGGTGAGGACCAACTCAACGCCGGGGAGACCACTGTCCTTGTTGATGTCCACAGGAATGCCGCGGCCATTATCGCGGATGGAAATGGAGCCATCCATGTGCAGCGTGACCTCGATGCGATTGCAATGCCCGGCCAGATGCTCGTCCACGGAGTTGTCCAGCACCTCGCTGACGCAATGGTGGAGGGCGCGCTCATCCGTGCCGCCGATGTACATGCCCGGCTTTTTACGAACGGCTTCGAGGCCCTTGAGCTGGCCCAGTTTTTGGGCATCATATTCGGCGGAAATCGCACCTTCGGCCGGGGGATTTTGGTCATCCGGCAGGTCTGAATTAGTTGACATAGTTTGAATTGGCCAGCGGCAAATGCGCCACGCTGGCGAGACTGCTGAAAGGGTAAGCAAAAGCAGGGTTTTTACAATGTTTATTTGCATGGAAAACCGATCGAAAAGCACCACCGGTTGGGGCCGCTTTTACCCATCAACCGAATATGTTGTGGTCGCCGGAATCGGGAATTTTGCCCCCGATGCCGGCACGCTCCAAGGGTCTGAAGCTTGACGAAAAAACATTCAGTTCATTGCCGGGAACCGCCGCTTGGGGCGCCACCGTGGATTGGCAGGCAAACGGATGATCCAGTTGCTTTTCGCGTTCCCGGCGGAGGTTGGGTTTCTCGCTGGCGAGGCGTGCCCGGGCAAACCCATTCTAAATGCCTCATTTCATGTGCCCCAGCGCCCACGGCAACATCGCAAAGGTGGTGGCATCAAAGAGTCCGTGCGCGATGACCGCCGGCCAGAGGGAACGATGCAGGACCATGATAAACCCCAGGCCCAGACCCAGTAAACCGGCCATGACGGCCGCCAGCACACCCATGGATAAATGGGCGCTGCCGAAGATAATGGCCGCGATGAACACCGCCCCCGTTTGACCAGCGCGGGAACCAAAGCGTTGCGGCCACAGGGCCTGCAACCCGGCCAGGAAGGCAGCGCGCCAGAGCTCCTCGCGCAAGCCGGCCACCACAAAACTGGCCACCGTCACGGTGAGCCAAAAGTAGACCCGGTCGTTGCGCAAGGCTTCAATATCCACCAGCGCCTCCACGCCGGGACGATGGCTGGCGACAAAGTGCTGCAAGGCATCGGGCGTCATGAAGCCGGCCGCCAGCATGATTACGCCCGCCAACAGCATCGCCACCCCCACAGCCAGGCGCAGGGCCAACGAATAGCCCACCCCAAAAAGCACGGGTTGCCAAGTGCCCCGCCAGCGCAGGCGCAAATCGTCCCGGGAAGGTTGGGAAGCAAAACAGGCCACGGCAAAGACCAGCCCGAAAGTGAGCAACTCCAGCCCGCATACCAGGAGCAGGCCGCGCGCGGAATGCAACAACGCCGGGGTATGTGAGGGTTTGCGCAACACCCCCAGCGCGCCGATGAACACCAGGTAGCCAGAAATCAGCACCAGGTGAATCCACCAGCGACGGCGGTTAACCGGAGCGACCAGCAGGGGAGGGACAGATGCCATGCCCCATGAGCATAAAGGTATTGGCCAAAAAGGCAAAGGGAACGAAACATTCAATATTCAGGGTTCACACCGGTGGAGCGCAGGGGGATTGCAAACGATGCGCGGTGGGTTAAATTGAGGATATGACATTCACTTTGGGCCGTTTGGGCCAATCTGGTGGCGGCTTGGTCTTCGCCGGGTGGTTATTGCTCCTGACAGGGTGTGCCACGCACCGGATTGACTGGCCGGCACGGGTGGGCCATTACACCTATGATCAGGCGATTATTGAGCTGGGCCCGCCGGAAAAATCGGCCACCCTGACCGATGGCTCGGTGGTGGCCGACTGGCTGACACAGCGGGGCCAGACCATTCTAGTCTCCGGGGCCGGGGCGTACCTACCCTACCCCAGCGCGGGAGTGGGGATGGGCGGAGGGAATTTGACCGCCATCAACACACCGGATTATCTGTTGCGGCTGAGGTTTGACCCCGCGCACCAATTAGCCACCTGGAAAAAAGTGCAGCGGTGAACGGGCCAAGATCCGTGAACCTGGCCTGCGGGCATTAGAATCCGCTGGCACCACAGCCAGCGCCGTGCTTTACTAAGGGCGTGAGTGTGGACCTAGGCATCTGGAGCAAGCTGACGCAATTAGTCGTCGGCTTGGTGGTGCTTGCCGTTTTGCTCTTGATCTTCATGTGCTACAAGCCACTGATCGAGGAAAACGAACGCATGCGCCGCGAAATTTTGACGCTGCAGAAGGAAATTGCCGTCCAGCAAAAGATCTCTCAGGACCTGGGCAACCAGATCACCGTATTGCGCAACGACCCCAAGACGGTGGAGCGCCTCACCCGGGAAAAACTCAGCTACGCCCGACCGGATGAAACGGTGATTTATTTTGAAGCCCCGACCACCAACCTCGCCAACGGTCATTGATGAGATCGGGGCCCGACCGCCAGCCCGGACCCCGCTATTTCTCCAGGCGGAATGGCGGCACCTGGCCATGCTAAATTACCGGGTTGATCCAGGCATTCTCCAGTCATTTGTCCCCGCCGGCACCGAGCTGGACTTTTTCCAAGACCAAACGTTTATCAGCGTCGTGGGCTTCCAGTTCCAGCATACGAGGGTACGGGGCGTGGCGATTCCTTTTCACTGTAATTTCGCGGAAGTAAACCTGCGCTTTTATGTGCGGCGCCGGGGCCCGGAGGGCTGGCGGCGCGGCGTGGTGTTCATCCGGGAACTGGTGCCGCGCCTGGCCATCGCCCTGGTGGCCCGGATGGTTTACAACGAACCGTACGCGGCCGTGCCCATGCGGCAGCGTTGGGATACCGCCCCTGCCCCCGGCCTCCGGCACACCGCCGCCTACAGTTGGAAATGGCGGCAGACCTGGAATGAAATGTCCATCACCGTCCAGGGCGAACCGCAACCGATGCTGCGGGGCTCCGCGGCGGAATTCATCGCCGAACATTATTGGGGCTATACAGCCCAACGGGATGGTTCCACCTTGGAATATCAGGTCGAGCATCCCCCGTGGCGAGTCTGGCTGGCGGAAGCAGCGAGTTTAACCGGCGACCTGCGGTCCTGCTACGGAAACACGATGGGCGAATGTTTACAAGGTCCGCCCAGCTCGGCGTTCCTGGCCGAAGGCTCAAAGGTGGCGGTCTATGGCGGTGCCCGGATGGCTTGAAGCTATCAAGGCGGCAAACCAACCAGCTCGCCCGGGCGCGCCCTTTAACCCGAACTCCGAAATTAAAACGGCTGGGATGCGTTAAGATGTTGGAGCAGAAACACTTTGGAAAAATCGCCGGCATACCCGCAGTGGTCTGGTGAGACTGCCTCGGCGCGAAGCGCGCATTCTTAAATGGGCAACTGATTGGCAGCGGCTTGGGAAGCCAATTTTCCAAAGCGTTTATGCCCAAGAGATTGATGCAGACTGTCCGTTTTAATTTCGGAGTTCGGGTTTAATCGGGCAACTGCCGGGTGATCTTCAAGCGTGCCACGCGCGGCCCATCCACTTCCTCAATCACTAACTGGCACCGGCCCACCGTGAGCGTGTCACCCGCTTGCGGAAAGCCCTCCAGTTTTTGCGTCAGCCAGCCACTGACAGTCGCGACGGTTTCATCGTGCGGCACCTCCCCCACAATTTTTTCCAGTTCGTGAATCGGCAGGGTTCCGGCGGCTTCCCAAACCTGCTCGCCCAGGCTCTGCAGCTCGGGCTTTTCCTGGTCAAACTCGTCCTGAATCTGGCCCACCAGCTCTTCAATCACATTTTCCAGCGTCACGACGCCCAGCGTGCCACCGTATTCATCCACCACCACGGCAAAGTGCAATTTGCGGTCGAGGAATCGCTGCAACAAGGGTTCCAGCCGGGCGGTTTCCGGCACGTAAATGAGTTTGCGGGCAACCGGCAGTAAATCCCGGGCCGTACGGGCCTTATGACGCCAGGCGAACAGGTCTTTCACATGAATGACCCCCAGCGTCTGGTCCAGGTCGCCACCGGTACAAATCGGAAAGCGGGAGTACCGGGTGCGCTCGGCCACCCGCAAACAATCGGGGATGCTGGCCTCGCTGGCGAACACGGTAAGTTCGTGCCGGGGCTGCATCACCTCCCGGGCCACGCGCCGGCGCAGGTCCAGGGCATTGAGCAGTAAATTGCGCCCGCCCCCGGCAGTGTGCGCGGCACCAATCACGAGGCGTAATTCCTCCTCGGAGTGCAACCCTTCCGCCTGCCCATCCGGCTCGATGCCAAATTTCCGCAACAGCCAGCGGGCGGCATGATTCAAGAGCCGGTTAAACGGATAGAACGCCAGATAAAACCAGTGGAGGGGACGGGAGGCAACCAGCGCCACGGAGAGCGGCTTTTGAATGGTCAGCCATTTGGGGGCCAGTTCACCGGCCGTGATATGAAGGAAAGTCAGCGCGGTAAAACCAAACGCGAAGGAGATGGAATGGACCCAGACGGGCGCATGCAGTCCCACGGCCCCCAGCACGGGGCTGAGCAGCGCGGCAAAGACGGGTTCGCCCAGCCAGCCCAGCCCCAGGCTGGCCATGGTGATGCCAAGCTGGGTGGCGCTCAGGTACGTATTTAAATGCCGTACAATATGGCGGGCCATGCGGGCACCGGGGCGGTTTTGCGCGACCAGTTCATCCAGCTGGGTTTCGCGGATGCGGACGAGCGCAAACTCGGCAGCCACAAAAAAGCCATTGAGCAGTACGAGCAGGAGCACCGCAAGCAGCTTCAGGGCATTTAGGATGGCGGTGTCCCAATTCACAACTTCACCTCGCCAAACATGAATTTTAAAATATCCTCCAGGGTGATGAGGCCGGTCTCCCGGCCTTCCTGATCCAGAACAATGGCCAGGCGCTGCCCGCCGCGCTGCATCCGGCGCAGGGCAATCTCCAGGCGCGTGGATGCTTCCAGATACAAGGCGGGTTCCATAAAAGCCGAGGTGGGACGCTGCGGATCCAGTTCCTCCAGAAATAACAGGGGACTGACATAGAGCAGCCCGGCAATCCGCCGATGGTCCGGCCGGGTTTCCCAGACCGGGAACCGGGATAGATTTTTTTCGCGGGCCAGGGCGAGCACACTGGCCAGCGGATCCGTGGTTTTCACCCCGGTAATTTGGGCCAGCGGCACGAGAATTTGCGCCACCGTGAGGTTTTGCAGATCGAGAATCCGGTTGATCATGGCATGCTCCTCCCGGGAAAAGGTCTGGGCCGCCTCCTGCATCACCGCGCGCATTTCTTCCCGGTTGCCAAACAACCGGGCGGTCCGGGCCTGGCCTTTGGTAAAGCGCAGCAGCAGCCGGGATCCCTCCTCCACCGCGGAAACAAAGGGCTGCAAGGCCAGGTAAATGACCTGAAACACCCCGGCCACGGCCAGACAGAACGAATTCGGGTGTGCCCGGAACAGCATTTTGGGCAGGAGATCGAAAAAAGCATAAAAGAGAAACACCACGATCACGAACAAGACTATGACCAGCACCCGCAGCCCGGGCAGCCAGGCGTGGAATTGCGCCAGCGTCCAGCCGAGAATCACGAAATTAACCAGCGTGTTGCCGACCAAAATCGTCCATAAAAACCGCTCGGGTTTTTCCAGCCAATGGTGCAACAATTCCGCCCGGCGATTGCCCCCGCGCGCCAGCCGCCGGATGCGCAACCGGTTGAGGGCAAACACCCCCGCCTCCATGCCGGAAAGCAGGAAGGACAAGGCCAGGCAAAGGCCCAGCAGCAACCAGTTGAAGAGCGGCCAATACATTTAGTTAAGACGCTGGAATTTAATCCGTTGGACCGTTAATTCCCGCACACAACGTTCATCTGCCACCTGCGCGGTTAGCTTTAAACCGGAAAACTCAGCAGACTCGCCCGCCGCCGGCACCACCCCCAGCAAATGCGTGAGCAGTCCCCCCATGGTTTCGACTTCCGCCACCACCCCCAGGGCGGGGTATTCCCGGCGAAAATCATCCAGCCGCATGGTGCCGTTAACCCGCCAGCGGTACTGGCCCTGTTTTTCCATGACAAACCCGCCCGTTGGCTGCCCCGGCCGGATGGTGCCCACCAGCAGGCTCAGAATGTCCGCCATGGTCACCAGGCCCGCCACCCCGCCAAATTCATCCAGCACGATGGCCAGTCCGCGCCGTTGATTTTGCAAACTTTTAAACAATTGCAGCAGGTTCATGGTCTCCGGCACGAAGGACGGAAATTCAATGACTTCGGAGAGATCAATCCCTGGGTCCAGCAACAAGGCGCGGGTATTGAGAATCCCCACAATCGTATCCGGGGTTTCGTCATAAATGGGCAGGCGTTGAAAGCGGCATTTTTTCGCAAAGGTGATCATTTCCGGGACCGTGGCATCGTCGGAAAGACAGGCCATTTTGGAACGGGGCCGCATCACATCGCGGGCCATGCGCTGGTCCAGGCTGATAATTTGCAGGATGATTTCCTTTTCCGATTCCGCGAGGGTGCCCTGTCGCCAGGCCATTTCCAGCAGTTCTTGATATTCCAAGTCGGTAAGGGCCCCGCTCCGGGGCGCGCCGGTTTGGGCGGCGGCCTTTTTCAGGATCGCGGCGTTCAACCATTGGGCCCCCCGAAACAAAGGACGGGTGCAGCGTTGAAACCAGGCCAGCGGCCAGGCAACGCGGAGGGCCCATAATTCCGGCTCACGCACCGCCAATGTTTTGGGAAACACCTCGCCCACGACCAAGGTGAGCACCAGCAACGCCAGCATGGTCCAGGCCAGCACCCACTGGGCGTCAAACACCATGCGCAAAGCCACCGCCAGCATGGCGGCATTGGCAAAGGTGTTGCCCAGGGCGAGGGTGGCCAGCAAGTCTTGCGGTTGGGCCAGGAGTTCCTGAATGACGCGCCCCGAGCGATGCGCGCCCTCGGCGAGTTGTTTGGCCTGCCACTTGCCGAGGGAAAACAGCGCGGTTTCGGCCAGCGCGAAGAAAAAACTCGCACCGGCAAAAAACATAATCGCGGCAATGGCCAAACCCATCAATCTGAGCATGCCCCAATCGGCCCGCTAAAAAAAGCAGAAAGCGCAGCCAGGCCTCGGGGATTGGCACCGGCCCGGCTGCCGCGGTCCGGGAAACAGCCAGCCGCAAGCATCCCCATTCACCAACCATGAGCTGTGGGCGGTCCGGCCCTACCCTTCTAAAATCGCCGTGGCGGTCGCGTATTGCAGGGTATGGCTCAAGCTCAGATGCACTTGCCGGGCACCGCGGACGGCCAGCAGGTCCAGCCCACCGCCATGGAGAATCACATAAGGACGACCAGTTGCCTCCCGGGCAATTTCCAGATCGTGCCAGTGTAATTCCGCCCCAATCCCCGTGCCGAAGGCCTTCGCGATGGCTTCCTTGGCGGCGAAGCGAACGGCCAGGTGCGGAGCCGGGGTTTTATGCGCGAGGCAATACGCAATTTCAGCGGGCCGCAGGATGCGGGTGAGGAAGAGCTCGCCAAATTGGGCGTGCGACGCCTGAATGCGGGCCACCTCCACCATGTCCGTGCCGAGGCCCAATATCATGGTTAGCCGGGGTAATTCTCCATCAGTCGCAGCATTTCGGTGACGGCTGTGCTCAAGCCGACGGTCACCGCATGGCTGATAATGCTGTGGCCAATATTCAACTCCACCAAATGCGGCACCCGATGCAAAGCGGCCAGGTTATGGTAATTGAGTCCGTGGCCGGCATTGACGCCCAAGCCGAGGGAATGGGCCTGCCGGGCGGCGGCAGTGAGGCGGTCCAGTTCCCGTTCCCGCCCCGCGGCGTCGTTGAACTCGTGCGCAAACGAACCAGTATGCAGTTCGATGAATTCGCACCCCAGGCGCGCACTGGCCGCAATCTGGCGTTCGTCCGGATCAATGAAGAGGCTCACCTCAATGCCCGCAGTTCGCATTTGCGCACACGTCCGGGCCAGCGCGGTTTCGTTGGCCACCACATCCAGCCCCCCCTCGGTGGTGACCTCCAGGCGATGCTCGGGCACCAGGCAAATAATGTCCGGCTTCAATTTGAGGGCAATGGCCACGATCTCCGGCACATTGGCCATTTCCAAATTGAAGCGCGTTTTAACCACTTCGCGCAAGCGCCAGATATCGCGGTCCAAAATATGGCGACGGTCCTCGCGGAGATGGGCGGTGATGCCGTGCGCGCCGGCGGCCTCGCTGATTTGCGCGGCCAGCACTGGATCCGGCTCGCCCCACGGCTGCCCGCGGTACCGCGCCTCGCGCAGGGTGGCGACGTGATCAATATTAACCCCTAGTTTAAGCATAATCAGGGGTGGAGAATAAACGGTTGCGGGGCGCCGGCTCCCGCCGGCCGGGGGCGGTGGCGTGGGGGCGGCGCGTGCAAATCGCAGCCCGGGAAATTGGGGGCTTCCAGCCAGCTGCACAAGGCCACCAGTTCCACGGCGGTCAGCCCGCCCGGGGCATGACGTTCGAAGCTCACTTCATTGGGACTGATTTCCGTGGCGGTGGTCACGGTGGGCCCCAGCGCCGGGGCTAGATGCGACAGCCATCGCCCGGCCGCACTCGTAGCCTCCAACTGGCGGTGCCGGGTAACCACTAGTCCCAACTGGTAAAGCTCCGGGAAAATTTTCTGGCGTTCAGCCGTAACTTCCCAATGAAAGTAAATCAGGTTGGGCGTATTTAAACGGTTATAAATTTCCGTGGGAGCGGGCTTGCCCCGGGGGGTGGCGGGCAAAAACCCACTCACCAGAAAGTTCGCCCCACCGACCTGCCGGGCCTCCACATACGGAGCAATCAAAGGCAGTCCGACGAGCGCCACCTTGTTGGGTTCCGTGGTCACACTAAATCCGTGGTACGCCGAACCCACCGGCTCGGCTTGCAACCGGGCCGTCAGGGCACCTTGGATTTTCGGCAACGCGGCATCTGCATTCGCCAATGGCAACGCGGCAAATGCCAGAAAAGGAATCTGCGGCTCCACCCAGGTGAACACCTGGTTCGGAAGTGGATTGAGGCCCATTGACGTTACCCAAGGTTGGTCGTGCAGCCAGTTGGCAATCCCCCGGGCGGCGGTAAAGCTGACAAACGGCCAGTGCACCAGATTGGTGGGAAACTGCCAGTTGGGCAGCGTTGGCAGGGGCTGGGCCAGATACAAATTGCCGGTGGTTTCAAAATTACCGTTACGGCCGGTGACCTGTAACCGGGTTTGGGGCAAATCCAGCGTGCGCACGGCCGGGAACCACACCGCCAGCCGGGTCCAGTCCACCTCGGCAGTCAGCCATTGGTGATTTAAACCCGCAACGGTGGCGGGCACGGCTGGGACCGTGGCGTTGTCCAAGGTCAGCAAAACCCAGTCACCGTTACGCTGGAGCTGGCCATGGTGTGCGGGCGAAGTTTGCCTCCAGCCAGCCACCACCGGCTTCAGCGCGGTTTGCCACGCTTGGGCCCGGGAATTATCGAGCCGGACGGCCAGGGAAAACTGCACGGCACCAGCGGCGGCCTGATGAACTTCCAACTGCCATTCGGACTGGGTCAGATCAATGAGCAACGCCCGCGTCTGTAAGGGGACGGCCAGATGTGGGGCCACTTGCTGCCCCAGCCAGCCATCCAAAAAGCGGGATAATTTGTCCACGGTTTGCACCCGCAACGACTGGGCCTCGGGACTGGACCATACCGCCTTGAGCGAGGCGGCATTGGGGTCGGCCGCCACGCTGTCCCCGCCGGCAAAATGAATTCTGGCCACCAACCCCGTTTCCAAAGGGGCGGCACCGACCGTGGCCGCCAGCGAGACGGCGGCGATAACAAGCGATGACAAATACTTTTTCATTGAGAGGGCATGGTTTGCCAAAAAATTCGGGGTATTGCAATTTGAAACATATTTTGATTGCAGCCACGGGCGGGTTCCGGTTTTCATTTTACGTGTCCAAACTCTGGATTTTCATCAAATACTGGCTGCCCTCCTTGAGTTGGATGGTGCTGATTTTCTCCGCTTCGGCCGACCGGCACTCGGCCGAACGGAGTTTTAGCCTGGTGGGACCGCTACTGCGCTGGCTGTTTCCCCAGATGCCCCAACCCGAGTTGGATGCCATCCATCATGTCCTGCGGAAATGTGCCCACCTCACGGAATATGCCATCCTGGCCCTGCTCTTGCGCCGGACCCTGGCCAACACCGGGCAGACCGGGGGCCCCGCATGGTCAGGGAGGCTGACAGCCGGCGTCCTTGCCCTGGTTTTCCTGTACGCCGCCTCGGATGAATTCCATCAACGTTTCGTCCCCGGTCGGACGTCCCTGTTTTCCGATGTGTTGGTGGACACCTCGGGCGGGGCGGCTGGATTGGTGGCAGGCTGGTGCTGGCACCGAATCCGCAAACCAAGGTAGCCCGCCATGAAGCGTCCACTGGCAGGAGTCATGACTGGCTATGCGGGTGGCATTCTGCTGGGTCATTTCTGCCAACCCGCCCCCGTCCTGCTCTGGAGCTTCGTGCTCGTCACCGGCGTACTCGCCTGGGGCAGCGGACGCATTCAAACGGCCTGTTTGTGGGTGCTGGTGGTATTGGCGGGTTGGGCCAATCTCGTCAGCCATACCCTTCCGCTGGACCCGCAGGATCTGCGTCATCTGCTGGCCGATCAGCCGGTGCGGGTGGTGGTGCTCGGGCGGGTGGCCGAGCCACCGCAGGTAAAAATCGTCGAACGCCAGGGGACCGAGGCTGAACGTTCCCAAACCATTCTCACGGTAACCGCGTTGCGCCGGGCTGAGCATTGGGAACCGGCCACGGGGCGGGTGATGGCCACCACTCCCATGGGGCTTGACGGGCGGTTTTTTGCGGGACAACGGGTGGAAGTCACCGGCGTGATCGCGCCGCCCGCCCCGCCCGTGGCCCCCGGATTGCTGGATTATCGCGCATGGTTGGCGACCCGGGGCATTTATTTCCAACTGAATGTGCGCGGCACCAACGACTGGCAAATCCCGGCCGACGGGCTGACCGCACCACCCCCCACACAGCGGTTTATGGACTGGTCCCGGCGCACCCTGGCGCTCGGCCTGCCGGTCCAGGACGAACCCCTGCGCCTGCTCTGGGCAATGACCCTGGGCTGGCACACCGCTTTCAAGGGTGACCTGGGCGACCCCTTCCTCCAGGCGGGCACCATGCACTTGTTTGCGATTGACGGTCTGCGTATTGCTCTAGTATCCGGCATGCTCCTCACTCTATTGCGGGTGCTGCGCCTGCCGCGGGCGGTCTGCGGTCTGGTCAGCCTCCCCTTGATTTGGTTTTACACCGCGGCCACGGGCTGGGAACCCTCCGCCATCCGGGCCACGGTGATGATGAGCATCGTAATTCTCGGCTGGGCGTTGCATCGGCCCGGTGATCTGCTCAATTCCCTGGCCGCCGCCGCGCTGCTGATTTTATTCTGGGACCCCACGGAATTATTTGCGGCGGGCTTTCAACTGTCGTTTTTGGTGGTCTTGATCATCGCCTTGATGCTGCCACCCATGAATGCCTGGGGGGACGCCCGGCTAAAATTCGACCCCCTCGTGCCGCCAGAATTGATCCCCCGCTGGCAGCGCTGGGGCCTGGCGGTGTTGCGCCATGCCTGGCAATTGCTGGCTTTGTCGATCGCCGCCTGGGTGGGATCCATTCCCCTCTCCGCCAAATATTTCAATTTGTTCAGTCCGGTTTCTCCCCTGGCTAACTTGGTGGCGGTGCCACTGGGGATGGGCGCGCTGACCAGCAACCTGGGCAGTCTGGTGTGCGGTGCCTGGTGTCCCGCCCTCAGCGGACTCTTTAACCATGGCGCCTGGCTGTTCATGCTGCTCCTGACGCGGGTGAGCGAAATCACCGCCCATTGGCCGGGTGCCTATTTATATGTGCCGGCCCCACCCTGGCCCGCGATTGGACTCTATTATTTGGGACTGGTGGCCTTGCTGACCGGCTGGTTGCGCTGGCCGAAATCTTTATTTTCCCAAGGACTCGCGCTCGCCAGCCTGTTGGTGGTGGCCGCCTTGGGCTGGCGGGCTTGGTCCACGGCCCAAACCACCCTGACCCTGACCGTCCTGCCGCTCAACGGCAGCCAGGTGGTCTATGTCACCGGCGGTGGAAACACCAACCAATGCCTGGTCAATTGCGGCACCACCGTGTCGGTGGACGGCACGTTAAAACCATTTTTGCGCGCCCAGGGAGTGAATCGCCTGTCCCGCCTGATTTTGACCACCGGTGGGGCGGACAGTTGCGGCGGCGCAGAACGCTTGAACGAGTTGTTCCCAGTGGACGCACTGTTCACCAGTGACATTCACTTTCGTTCGCCAGTCTATCGCGATTATGTGGCACAATTCGACCAGCGCCATCAGGCCCATGAAAGGGTTCGCCTCAAGGACCAAATCGCCGGTTGGACGGTGCTCCATCCCGGCCCTACCAATGCCTTTTCCCTCGCGGATGACCATGCCCTGGTGCTGCGGCGGCAATTTTATGGGACCACCATCCTGCTCCTGTCCGATCTGGGGCGCGCGGGCCAGAGTGATCTGTTAAACCGGGCGCCGGACTTGCGCGCGGACGTCGTCGTGGCCAGTGTGCCCGGCCGGGGCGAACCCTTGTGCGCCGCCTTGATCCAGGCCATCCACCCGCGCCTCATGGTGATTAACGATGCGGAATTTCCCCCGCTGCGCCGGGCCACCACCGCACTCAAGCAACGTCTGGCTGCCACTGGCATTCCGGTCATTTACACCCGGACCGACGGCGCGGTGACGCTCACAGCCAGCCCGGGGCACTGGGTGGCGGCCAGCCTCAGTGGACCGGGCTTTTGGTTTGATACCCAATGATCCGCCCGGGTGGGGCCACCATCATTCCTCCTGGAAACCTTGCTGGCGGAAGCGTTGCAGTTTGTATATCAGCGTGCGCCGGCTGATGCCCAGGGCCTTGGCGGTTTCGGTACGATTGGACTGGTGCTGCTTCAAAGTTTGGAAAATGGCCTGCCGCTCGATTTCCTCCAGGCGTTCCAAATCATTGGGCTCCGCCGCCAGGGCCGATTTGCCGGCCTCCAAAACCCGCGCGGGCAGGTGCTCGGGCAGAATCAATTCGCCCCGCGACAAGAGCACGGCCCGCTCCATGGCGTTGCGCAATTCACGGATATTGCCCGGCCAGGCGTATTTTTCCAAGCAGCGGGCGGTGGGATCGGACAAGCGGGCGCGGCCCCGGGCAAATTCCGTGACGAACTGGCTGGCCAGCGGTAAAATATCCTCCCGCCGCTCGCGCAAGGCGGGCAGATGCAGTTCCACCACATTGAGCCGGTAAAACAAATCCTCCCGGAACCGGGCGTGCTTCACCTCGGTCTCCAGGTTGCGGTTCGTCGCGGCCAGCAGGCGGGCATGGGTATGAATTTCCCGGTTGGAACCCACGCGCTGGAACCGGCCGTCCTGGGTGATGCGCAACAACTTGGATTGCAGCGCAGGCGACATTTCGGCGATTTCATCAAGGAGAATGGTGCCCCGATCCGCCTCCTCAAACCGCCCGATGCGCTGGGCGTGGGCGCCGGTAAAAGCGCCTTTCTCGTGGCCGAATAATTCGCTCTCCAGCAAGTTTTCCGGGATGGCCGCACAATTTACTTTGATAATCGGGCCGCTCGCGCGAAGACTCCAGCCATGAATCACATCGGCGAGAATTTCCTTGCCCACGCCGCTTTCCCCGGTGATGAGCACCCGGGTATCGGAGGGGGCAATCAACGAGGCATCCCGGAAGACCGCCTGGGTCAGGGGACTGCGGGCCACCACGGACTCCGGGAGCTGTTTTTCCGCATCATAGCGCAACGGGGCGCTGACGGACAGGCCAATGGCCGAGCGCACGCTGGCCAGCAGTTCATCGAGATCAATGGGTTTGGCCAGGTAATTGACCGCGCCGTCGCGCATGGCGGCCACGGTGTCGCGAATGTCCGGGAAGGCGGTGACCAGCAGCACCGGGAGGGTGGCAAAATCATGGCGCGCCAGCCGGAGGGTTTCCAAACCGGAAAGCCCGGGCATGCGGACATCAGAAATCATCATGGCAAAATTGCCCTTGGGCAGCAGAGCCAGCGCCCGCTCGCCGGACTCGGCCAGGGTAATGAGGAAGCCCTGACTGCTCAAAAAGGAATGCAGCAGGCTGCGCTGGCCGGGATCATCATCCACGACCAGGATCCGGGGCACTTCCAGTTGGTTTTTGCGCGATTCAGACGGCATGGCGGGAAGCTAAACGAACCAGCACAGCCGCAAAAGGACATTCAGCATGAACGCATGCAACCGGAGCACCTGGCGGTCGGCTGGCCCGGGTCCGTGGAGGCTTAAATACGCGGTGGCCAGGCTGGCCAACGACTTTCTCACGGTATTAGCCCTTGCCTTGGCTGGCTGATGGTTTAAATATGGGCACCAGTTGGATGGCATACCGCGCCGGATGCACGGGCAGAGAGGTTGCCACCTGGTTTATCCAGCGTGCGCCATGTTGCCAGGTCCGACGCTGGCGCAATTCAAGCACCGAAATGAAACGCCGTGAAACCCACATATTTGTTAAATTCAAGAAGCTGGCCAGCCATGCTGATTGGTCTGGTGGCACTGATTTGGTTTTACCCCCCACTGACCGGTTGGGCGCAGACGAATACGTATCTGTTTAGCGGGTCGACGACGAATATCACTTTACCCTCCGGCCTGTATGACATCACGGCCTATGGCGCGCAAGGCGGTGGCAGCATGCTATTTGGCAACAGTGGTGGCCGTGGTGCCAAAATGTCCGCCCGATTTGCCTTTTCCGGGCCCACCACCCTCACCCTGCTGGTTGGCAGTAGTGGAAAATCGGCCTTGGGCAGCGGGGGTGGCGGGGGCGGCAGTTTCGTGGTCAATGGCAGCTCACCCCTGTTGGTCGCAGGCGGCGGGGGCGGGGCGGCAGCCAGCGGGGGAAGTGATGCGGCGGTAACCACTGCCGGCGGCGGCGGGGTGGGCGGCACGCCCGGGGGCGGTGCCGGCGGCACCAGCGGTTCCGGGGGGAACGCCGGCAGCAACGGCACCTATACCGGCGGCGGCGGCGGTGGTTTTCTGGGCAGCGGCGGGTCGGGGGACGGCGGCGGCGGGGGCAGTTATTTAAGTGGCGCGGGCGGCGGTTCGGGAGTTGCCCGGGGCGGCTACGGCGGCGGCGGTGGGGGCGGCGGCAGTTCCTATGTTGGCAGTGGTGGGGGCGGTGGGGGTTACAGCGGGGGCGGGGGCGGCGGCTGGGGCAACAACCTGGGCGGCGGCGGGGGCGGTTCCCTCGTAGAGCCCTCGGCTATTGTGGTTTTCCCGGCGGTGGCCGGCGTTGCCAGCCCCGATGGATCGCCCCATGGCGAAATCTTAATTACCGCCCTTCCCGCCCCCACCAATGCCCAGGCCCCCTTCACCCTCTCCGCATTCCTGGTCAATGGTCCTTTTGTGCGCTCGGTCACCACCGCCGATGTGAATGGCGACGGCCGGCCGGATTTGATTACCGTGCGGGGCAATCCCAGCTATTTGTACGTATGGACCAACAGCGGCGGCGGCATTTTTGCCTCCAATGCCAGCTACGCCGTCGGGTCCTTTCCCTACCAGGTCCTGGCTGCGGATGTGAACAATGACGGCAAGCCCGATTTAATCACGGCCAATAATTCCGGCAATTCATTGACGGTCCTGACTAATGACGGTCATGGCCTATTCGCCCTTGCGGCCACGCTGGCGGAAGGTTCAGGCACCCAGCCCCATTCGGTGTGCGCCGCTGATTTATTTGGGCATGGCCGGCTGGATCTGATCTGCGCGAACTCCCTTTCGGCCTCCTTCACGGTCTGGTCCAACCGGGTTGGTGGTGTTTTTGCCTCCAATGCGACTTGCCAGGCGGGCACCCCGGGTGCGGATAATCCCCAATGGGTGGCCACCGCGGATGTCAATGGTGACGGCAAACCGGACGTCCTCTGCGCCGCCACCGGATCCCACGTCTTCCTGACCCTGTGGACCAACAATGGCGCGGGCGGCCTGGTATCGGCCCCCTTGCCCAGCCTGGCTGCGGGCATTTCCTGCGTGGCCGCCGCGGATATCAATGGTGATGGCAAACCTGATTTGATTCTGGATTCGGGATTGACGGTCCTCACGAATAGCGGGACCGGCGGCTTTGGGTTTGCCGGAACGTATCCGGCCGGTAACAGTGCCTATGCCGTGACGGTGGCGGATGTCAATGGGGACGGCTGGCCCGATTTAATGAGCGCGAACCAAGGCAACAACACGCTCGCCGTGCTTACCAACAATGGCGCGGGCAGTTTCGGCACTTACGCCGTGCTGAATGTCGGCAGCGGACCAGAGTCGCTCACCGCAGCCGATGTGAACAGTGATGGCCGGATCGATTTGATCAGCGGTGATTGGAATGATGGCACCCTCACCGTCCTGACCAACGCCGCCGGCTTTTTACCGCTGCTGAAACTGAATGCCTCCGGCCCCAATGTCGTCGTCTCGTGGCCGGCCAGCTGGGCCAATTGGAGCCTGCAGCAGAATACCAATTTGAATCCCCGGGGCTGGACCGGCTTTAACGGCAGCATTGGCAGTGATGGAACCACCCGCCGGGCAACCAACTCCGCCGCGACCGGCAGCCGGTTTTTCCGGTTAATGACGCCCGGGCTTTAAGCCAGCAACTTCAGGTGGTAGATGCGGAAAATGGCGCCTTTGGGCTCGTTGGGCAGACAGGCGATTTCCCAACCGTGCGCCAGGACAATTTGCTGGACGACCGCCAGCCCCAGGCCGGTGCCTTTTTGGTTCGTGGTGAAGTAGGGTTTGAAAATTTCCTGGCGATTCTCCGGCGGTACGCCGGGGCCATTGTCACGCACTTCCAACGCCGCCTCGGCGGCCCCGGACTTGCGGGTGACAATTTGGATGTGGCCGTTCATTTCGGCGGCCTGAATGGCGTTGAGAATGAGGTTGAACAGGACCTGCCGGAGCAATTGCTCGTCGGCCTCGATCAGGAGTGGGTCGCCGAGCGTCTCAACCGTGAGTTGCTTTTCCTCGATGTCAAAGCCCAGGGTGCGCACCACTTCGTTGATGGCGGAGGTCAGGGCCAGGCGGGTGCGACGAACCTCGCGGGGACGGGAGTAATTGATGAATTCGTTGAGCTGGGCCGTGACCTTGTCGGTCTGATTGACGATGGCCGAGGATTTTTCCTGGATTTCCGGGGTCGCGCTGGGCTGTTTGGAAAGGATTTGGGCCATGCCCCGGATAATATTCAGGGGATTGCGGGTTTCATGGGCCAGGCCGGCGGCGGCCAGGTTCATTTCCCGCAGATGAGAATTCAGCTCGCTGGCGCGAATCAGGCGGATTTGCAATTCCGAGGATTTGGAAATACTGCGCCAGGCCAGGCCGAGGCCGATGGCGGAAATACCGGCAAAAAAGGCGATACTATAGCGCAGCCACAAATCATCCTCGCTGGTGGCACGGTATTTCTCGGTGGACATGGCCAGCACGAGACCGTGCAGTTCGTGCTTTTGCACCAGGGTCTTGTAATCATCCTCGCTCATCCAGCGCAGCCACGGCGGGCGCCGGTTAGCATCGCGATTGCCCCGGAACCGGGAATCCCCTGCCCCGCCGGCCGGTGGTGGCGGCCCATCGGTGCCGGTGGCTGCCGGGTTATTGCTGCCATGCGCGGGGAATTCATTGGTGGGCGGTTGGTCTGGTGCCGGCAGTGCCCGATCAGGCCCCGGACCCGGACGGTCCCGGCGCGGAAAATCCTGGCCCGCGCCGCGCAGGGCATTGGTGAAATCACGCAACGGGATGACCACCGTGGCCGAACCGTTGGTGCTATCCGGGGAAACATTGGCCCCTTCGATGGGATTGACAAAGATAACCGTGCCGCCGGCCCAATGCTCGCCCGCCTGCAAAATTTCCGGATTCGAAAAGTCAATGGGCGCCCCCACACTGACCAGCGGTTCGCTGGCGGTGTTCAGCAGCACCACGGAGAGGAGTTCACTGGATTTCACCAGCTGGTTGGTGCGGCCGTTGACCAGCTCATTCAACACCGGCTCCAGCCGCTCCTGCAAAACGCCCCCGCGAAACCGCATCGCCCGCATCACCGCGCTCAGAGTGTTGGCGATTTCCTTGGAACGGTTGCGCAGGTCGGTTTTGGCCGTCTCCTGCACCCGGTAATGCTGCCCGACCTGCCAGCCCACCACGAGCACCCAAACGAGCAGCAATAGCCCATAAACCAGGGAGCTGCGACGGGGGGCGTTCATGATGACAGGTTAGATAAGCCGGACTGCAATGATTGACAATCAAAACTTACCGGCTCTTTTTCACGGGCACTTTGTCCAGAAAATGATCCAGTTCCTGTTCCGTGAAGGAATTGGTCACAAAGGATGATGCGGAGCCCTTTTCTGTGCCATACACGCCCGCCAGTTGTTCGGGGCTTTGGAGAATGTGGGGGGTGATGAAGATCACCAGTTCCTTTTTCTCGTTGCTGGTGCTTTTGTGCTTAAAGAGATTGCCCAGGATGGGAATGTCCCCCAGCAGGGGCACCTGATTGTTGTTCACGGCCTTGCTATTGGAGATCAACCCGCCGATCACCACCGTTTGGGCATCCGGGGTGACCACCACCGTATTGGCCGAGCTCTTGTTGATATTCGGCGCATAGATCGCCGAGGAGAAGACGCTGCCACCGGTGATTTCCTGGCCCGGCGAGGAGGTGTCCACCGAGGTGTTTTGCGGTTGGAGGATCATTTCCACCATGTTGTTGGCGCCAATAAACGGGGTGACATCGAGTTGAATACCCACATTTTGATAGGAGCCGTTAATGGTGGGGATCGTGGTGGAACTGGCGGTGCTCGCCCCGATGGTTCCGTAGCTCACGCCACTGGGTAAATAAATGCTCTGGCCGGAAACGATTTCCGCCAGCTGCCCGTCCCGCGCCATGATGGAGGGACGGGAGAGAATTTCGGCCTTGCCGGCCTTGGCAATGGCTTGCAACGTCACCTGAAAATCCTTGCCCACGATTTGCGAGAAACCGCCGCCGGAGGCCCCGGAGGAATTGGGCACCGTGCCGGCCGCACCACCGAGGGCATTCAGCGTGGGGGTGGCCGTGCCACTTAATTGTGTCAAGGGAAACGCCGTCGCGGCGCTCACACTGTTATTACCAACGGGCCCGGTCCAGCCGCCCTCCAGCCCGAGATCCACGGAATTATTGTGGTCCACTTCCAAAAACACCACCTTGATGAGCACCTGCCGCTTGGGCTGGTCGAGACTGCTGATGACTGAGGCGACCTGCCGGGCGGTTTCCTCGTCGGCAATCACCGTGATGGTGTGGGTATCGGGATCCACGGCGAAAGTGGCGGAACCCACCTGGCCGTTATTGTTGTACTGGCCGGTGGTGCTGGAACTGGCGCCGCCCCGGTTGCCCCCGAAGCCACCGCCACCAAAACCGCCACCAAAACCACCAAAGCCACCACCGCCGCCGCCAAATCGCGGCTGGGCCTGGGCCGCCAGCAGGGTGCTAAACAGGCCAATGGCGATCGCGCCAAAAATCTGGTTATAAACGTTCTTTTTCATAAATGTTAAAATTCAGAGGGATTGCTTATTATAAACCGCCGCGACCGCCGCCGCCGCCGCCACCCAAACCAGAACCACCGATGCCGGTGCTGGTGCTGGTGCCCGTGGAAGTGGCATTTTGGGTTTGCCGGTTGCCCAGGGCGCTGCTGGTGCTGGAGGAACTGCCACCCCGCGAGCTGGTGGAACTGCTGCCGCCAAACATGTTTTGCAATACTTGGAGGGTTTGCTGGGGATCGCCATGATCCAGATGATACACAAACACCTTCTGATCTCGCTGGGAGGGGACGTCGAGCTGGGTCATCATGCCAATGATTTCCTGCATCAAATCCGCCGAGGCGGTCACAATTACGGACGACGTGCGCGGATCGGCCACCGCCGTCACCTGGGTTTGCTTCTGCATGCGGGAGTTGCTGCCCCCGCCGGCGGCGGCTCCGCCGCCGCCACCGCCGCCAAAACCACCCCCACCGCCCATCATCCGGGCAAAAAATCCGCCCGGACCGCCCGCGCCACCACCACCGAAACGGATGGGCGACTGGGTGGCTCCGCTCGAACCGCTGGTTGAAGGAAAGATTTGACCCAATTCACTGGCGACATCAGCCGGGCTGGCATGCGCCAGGTGAAACACGCGGATCTGGGTTTCGCCTTCGGCACTGCTGTCGATCGCCTTGATGATTTCCACCAGGTGGCGGATGTTCGACTGGGTGTCCGTGACCACAATCGAATTGCCCGCCTCATTCGCCACGATCGTGGCCTGTGGGGAGACAAACAGCGACAAATCCTTGGCGAGTTGTTCGGCTTCCACAAAGCGGATGGGAATAATCTGGGTGACAATCTCCGCATTGTTGGGGATTTTATCCGGATCGTTGCTCACCTTGACCGGAATGTTGCGGGTCTTGGCATCGTTCTTGTCCACAATCGTCAGTGTGCGGCCATCGCGAATGGCGGCATAACCATTTTTATTGAGGACGGCATTCAGCAAATCCACCGCCTCATCGCGGGTCATGGGATGGCTGCTGATCACACTCACCGAGCCGTGCACCTGGGTGTCCAGCACAATGATAAAGCCGGCCGCATCGCTCAGGTAATTCAAGACCATTTCGAGTGGCGCATTGCGGAAATTCAGCCGCAGCGCATCCACATTGGTGCCGGCCGCCGCGGGCGGCATAAAAGCATCCGGCGAAGTATTGGTCAGGCTCGCGGACCGGGCGGCCGGCCGGTCCTCGGCCACGGTCGGCGCAGCCACCGCCGCGGGCGTGCCGTTGGTGCCGGCGACCCCATTAGTAGTCGTGCCATCACCTTCCGCTGGCTGGGCCGCCGCATCCGGCGGCAACGGCATTTCACCTGGACCCGGCCCGGGCTGGCCGGGGGTCTCGGGCACGTTGTTCGTGTCCGGCGGCGGCGGTGGGTTGTTATCCTGGGCGCGGGCGGAAATCAATAATCCCGCCACACACAGGGCCGGGAGGGTTTGCCACATTAATTTGTTCATTTGTTCTCCTGTTGTCTAAGCATCATTAAACGTTTAAGGGTATCACTCATTTGCCCGGCGGGCGCGGCCGGGGCGGCCGGGGCGGTGTCGCTGCCACCGCCGGTCGTCGTCACCGGCGCGGAACCGTCCGTCCGTCCGGAAAAATCCACGGGTTCCTCGGCCTTGTCCCAAGTGCCATCCGTGCCCTGCTGCATTTGGGCGCCGACCGTGAGAAACACCGAGTTGGTGCCGGCCACCAGTTGCACGCCCCCCAGGGTAATCGTTTCCACCGTGTAACCGGCAAGCTTGCCATTCACCTGCAGGGACTTGCGGTAATCATCATTGTTCCCGTCGAAAAAGGCAAAGATCCCCTTGCCGTATTCCATCGCTCCCACAAAAGCAAAGGCCAGCGCCGCCCGTCGGGGGCGGTTGGTCGGCCGCGGCCGCGAGGCATTGCGGCCGCTGTGCGGAAAGCGCTCGGGATTAAAAATATTCCGGCTGGTAACAAACCGGCTGAAGCCGCTGTAGTCCGTGGGACCCGGCGTTTGGGACTGGCCCGGGGCAAGGCTGCCGCCCGCCAGTATCAGGACCAGGAGGGTGCCGTGGCAAAGGGGTTTCAGGTTCATGGCTGGGTGGGGTTGATGAGGGCCAGACCGCTGACTTGCAGTCCCAGGTTGAGGGTTTGACCGCCGTTGTCTTTGGAGCTTAATTCCAAGGAATCCAGTTTGATCGCCAGCTGGCCTTTTTCCACGTCATACAAAAACTGGCTCAGGGCAGCCAGGTTGCCGGAGGCCTCCACCCGACAGTTCAGGGTCTGATAATCATCGGTATCGTTCTTCCATTGCGGCATGATATCCGTGATTTCCACCCCGGTGTCGCGGGACCACTGGTCAAAGGCGCTGATGACCTTTTGATCCGCCACGGAGGACTTGTTCGGCAGCGTGTTGGCCAGCATTTCCTTCCAATGCCCCCGGATCCCCTGCGACCGGGCCAGCAGGCCTTTGCCATTTTTCACCTGGTTGCGCAACTCGGTGATTTGCTTGGCCCGCGTGCCATACCAACCCACGAGGGGCTCAAATACCACGCTGTCCAGGACCAGCAAAGCCAGGACGGCGACGGTAACCACAACTAATAATTGCTGACGATTCTCAATTTTCATGACGACCTCCAGTACCCCAGTGAAATTCAAACGTGAACTGCATCGGCGATTTGCCGCGAATCTGCTCCACTTTCAAATCCGAAACCTGCTCGGCCTCGCGCAACTGCCCGAGTGTTCGCAGCAAGGCCGTGTTATCCTTCGCCGTACCGGCGCAACTCACGATATTGCCATCCCGCACCTCAATGGTTTTCGCGGTGACCGTGCCATCCTCGGGGAAGGCGATGGACAATTCACGCAGGATGCTCAACGCCGTGTACGAATCATCGAACCACGGGCGGTACTGCCGAATCAACCCCTGGAGGGTGTTCAATTCATCCACTTTGGGCTTCATGGCCGCCCATTCGGAACGCAACTGGACCAGCTGATATTCCTGCACCGCGAAGAGCCCGCCCACGAGCAGTAGCAGGATGGCCGCCGCCGCGCCAATGGTCTGTAACCGGCCCGAGGAATATTTGGCCGCCAGCTGCTGGAACAAGGTGGGTTTGGGCGGCAGAAACTCAAAGACGGGCGCCTGGCCGGCCAGCGCCCACGCGGCCAGGCTGAAGGCGGCGGAAAGCGATGGCGCCGGGGGCAGTTCCAACCCAAACTCCGCGGGGGCATAGGCCGTGACGACTTCTACTTCCAGACCCAAAGGTTCAAACCGCAGTTCCATTTCGTCCGCCAGTTGCCGGGCGAGGTCCTTCGGCCCAAAAATCCGAATGCGTTTCACCGACTGCCGGAGTTCCGCCGGCAACTGGCCCAGCGTAATGCGGGCCTCCCGGGAAACCAGCCCGGCATGCAGGACGGGGTGTCCGGATTCGTTTTCCACGGCCCCCTCCAGGCCGCGCAGGGCCGCCACCCCGCCCTGGGTCGTAATCTGCAAGCCCACCTGCGTTTCCCCCACCAGCAAAGCCAGCACCCCCGCTGCCTTGGGCCCGGCGGGCGGTTGCAAAGCCGGCAGGCTGAGGGCAAAACTCACCGGCTTCAATTTCGCCGCCACCAGCACCTGCTCCAATAATCCGATCTGGCTGTTGGGAATCGCCGCCAGGGTCACCAATTGTTTGCCCGCTGCCAGGGCGCAGGCCGACTGGCCAATGTGCAGCGTGGTCACATCGGCGGGAAAACCCCGCTCGGTTTCCATTTGCAGCAGGCTGGCCGCATCCTCCGCCGGCAGGTCCGGCAGTTCGGTTTGCGCGGTCAGCACCCATTTCAAGGGCACGCCCACCACGCAAAAACGTTCGCGCACGCCGGCGGCATCCAGGTGGTTGCGAATTTCCCGCCCCACCAATTCGGGCGCGGCGGTGAGTGGATCGAGCGCGAGTGTGACGGCCAGAGTTTGCAGTGGTTGCAAGGCGTCATTATTGCGCCGGAGGACCACCCCCGTCAGGCGGGTGCCATCCAGGACCAGCGCCAGCAGGCTCGTCAATTTTTTATGTCGGGCGGTTTTCACTTTCAAAATCGTGTTCATTTCGTTGCCTGCGCCACCAGATTGAGATTTTCGCGGACCTTGGTGCCCAGGGCCCAGCCCAGCCGGCTCAAGTCCTGACGATACCGAATTTTTGGGGCCCCCTCACTCACATCAAAAATAAATTTCACCCGCCGGTAGCCGCGGCCATAATTGCCCACCGCCGCAATGTCGGCGGTGAACTGATAGCTGTGGGTCGTCAGTTTGTCGGAGGCGGCCATGGTGGTCACCACTTGATTGCCGGTGCCGAGGGCATCTGCCATCCACCCGATGGAATCTAAATAGTTGGGATTTTGGTCGCGATAAGTAACCATGGTCTGCGCCGCGCTTTCCGCCGTCTGCTCGGCGATTCCACTGCCCATGAACAGTGCGGTCAACACGTCGGCACAGGCGGTGTTGATATTCACCCGGCCGGTGACGTAATTGACGTTGGTGGCCGTGATCGTAATGTCATTGTTAATGGTGGCAAATTGCGCGGACGTCATGCCTCCCCGGCTCTGGCAAAACAGGTAAAATCCCAGCAGACTGGCGAACGTCTGGCCGGTGGCCGGCGGCGTGGGATGGGTGTAGGTATCGATGGCCGTGGCCAGCGCGGTGGCATTGTTGACATTCGCGTTCTGGAACAAAGAAAGCAATTGCGCGCGCCGCGCGGTGTTCACATTCGTCAGGCTGGAGCCATCCAGGTGAAAATTCGGTTCGCGGCTGTACACGGTAAGATATTCCATCAATCCGGGGTCAAGCTGGCCGTTCCCGTTTTGGTCCTTCTCATTGGCGTCCAGCACGCCGTTGCGGTTGAGATCCTCGCCGAGCAGCACCTCCAGGGTCACGCCATCCACGAGCCGCAGTTCATCCACCGTTTCAAACGGAGCTTCCTTCTCACTATAACCATACTGGGCATACGTCAGGTCCGGGTTGGCATTGGTATTGCGCCAGTTCACCATGGCCTGGGCCACGTCATAGTTCATGTTGGGCAGGTAGGAAAGCGTGTTGGTGCCCGCCCGGTTGAGGTTCAATTTGGACCCCTCGTCAATCAGCCCGAAATAAGGTTCCGTCACCGACGGCGTGGCGGCCGGATCCCGGCCAATGATCCAGTACCGGGCATCCCCAATGTTGACGCCCGCGCAGGAAAACTGGGTGTTGTTCGGCACCGCACCATTGGTGGCAAAGTTGGACAGCACGAAACTGACATAGCGCGCCGCCCCCTCAATGGCCTGGTCGGCGGTCAGGCCGGTAACCCGGTTGTCCGCCGCGCGCAATTCATAGGTCATCGAATTCGCAAAGTATAGGGTGATGCTCACCAGGCCGATGCAAATCCACAGCACAATGATCAGGACCGAGGCGCGCTGGCGCCGGGTGTGCTGAAGCTGGGCTGGGGGGGTGAGTTGCATGTCAGGAATTCGTCCGGGATTGCGAATCGATCGGCACCAAGAATTCGATCGGCATGGGCCGCGTGTTGCCGTTGGCGGCGCCGGCCATTTGAATTTCCACCTTCACCGCCTGCGGGAGATTCGTGGTGGCGGATGTGAGATCGGTGGTATCCCAGGCTTCCTGCCATTGGTTGCCGTCGTAGCAAGTCACTTTCAAGTCCTGCACCCCGCCCAGCAGCAATTGGTCATCCACATCCACGGTGGCGGTGGCCAGAATGTTGCGGGTGACACTGCGCACCAAATCCTTGCCCGGCTGGCTTTGATCCGTGGACGGCTTCAATTCATACGTCACTTTTTGCACCTCACCCCAGGGCTTCGTGTCACTCAACGCCCCGGTGGTCGTGTAGAGTTCCAGGGCCACCGGCTGGCCGATGCCCGGGCTGGTGACGTTGCCCACTTTAAAATCTCCCGTAAATATCCCGTTGGTCGTGGGCACCATCGCGCCTTGCAAATCCCGCCGCAAGAACGTGCCGGTCTGGTCCAGCGGCTGCTCGGCATCCACCAGCGCCTGGGTGCTGTCGCGCAAATGCAGCGCCGTGAACAGCGTGGCGCTGATGGCCAGCAGCACGATCGCGGTAATCCCCACCGCCAGGATCATTTCGATCAGCGTGAAGGCCCGCGTCCCGCGCCCGTGATGTAATGTCAGTTTCAAGGTTGCCTGCCTGCCATCCCCGGGGTCGTGGCCCCGGGCATCTGCTGGACATTCGCCAGCGTGCACATTTTCACCGAATAATCTTTGTTCTGGGCCGAAAACTTCACCTCGGCCGTCAGCAACTGCATCGCGTCCTGCGGCCAGTTCTGGCTGGTCAGGGTCCAGCGAAACTCCAACGCGCCTTCCGCCACCGTCCCGCTGTGCGTGCCGCCCGTCCAGTTCGTCAGCACCAGGCTCTCATTCAAGACCCGGTCGGCCACCCGCGCGGCCGCGCTCTTGCGGGCCGCCACTTCCCCGGCCAGGCCCGCCACATGCAGGGCCTCCACGGCCGCCGGAATCACCAGCGCGAGAAACAGCATCGCCGCCAGCACCTCGGCCAGGGTGAACCCCGCCGTGCCGCGCTTAGTTGCTGGTATCGCGAATTTCATAACCTGTCCGGTTCTTTAATTCCACCAGCCACAACGATGTCCCGGCCGCATCGGTCAGGCACACCGTGTGCGGGCTGGTTTCATCCACCGACCCATCCGCCTGAAAGCGAATGGCCGGCAGGTTGTGAAAGGTCGTGGGCGCGCTGCCGCCCGTATTCACCACCGCCATCTGCAAATTATCCGCCAGGCTCACCCGCTCCGCCTTCGGATCCCCGCTCGCCGCCGGCGTTTCCGCTTCCATGCCATAGCTGCCCTGCTTGGCATCCAGCCACAGCACCATGGGCACACCCTCGGAGACCGCCCGGCTCTGCCCCGCATGGGCCAGCGCCTGAAAGCGCCGGGCTTCGGAATCCAGGGCCCGCCCCCGGATAAAACCCGACAGCTTCGGCGCGACCATCGAGACCACCACCACCAGCAACGTCATGACCAGGATCAACTCGATCAGGGTGAACGCCGCGCGGCGGTTACTTGGATTGCCAGTTGCCAATGTCATCATCATTGCCGGGCTTCCCGTCCGGACCCGCCGAATACAGGTCATAGCTGCTGGGATTGTGCTTGCCGGGAAATTCATAGATATACGGATTTTGCCACGGATCCTGCGGCACCGCGTCCAAATAAGGTCCGTGCCACGCCTTGGCATCGCGCGGCATCTGGATCAAGTCCCCCAGGCCGTTCTTGCCCTTGGGATAGTAGCCATTATCCACTTCAAACGCGTCCAGCGCGGTTTTGATCGAGGACAAATCCGACCGCGCGGCCGCCTGCCGCGCCTGTTCGCTGCGCCCCATCATCTTGGGCACCACCAGCGCCGCCAGAATGCCGATGATGGTGATGACCAGCAGCATTTCCACCAGCGTGAACGCCTGCGCGCGCAAGCTGGACCGGGCGGGGGTTGAGGCATGAGTTAATTTCATAGTCGTTGATCAGGTTCGATTTTATTTGATGTAATCTTGGAGCGAGAAAATCGGCAGCAACATGCCGATGAAAATCAGGCCGATGAAGCCCGCGATCAGAAACAGCATCAGGGGCTCGGCAAACGCCACGGCGGTCTTCAAATTACGGTCCAAATCCACCTCGGTCACCGCGGCAATGCGCACCAGCTCCACATCCAGCCGGCCGCTCTCCTCCGCCACCGAGATCATTTCCAGCACCGAACTGGGAAACAACCGCTTGCATTCCGCCAGGCTTTCGCCCAGCCGCCCGCCCTGTTGCACCCGTTCAATCGCCTGGGATACCGCATCCACCAGAATTTGGTTGCCAATGGATTTGCGCGCCACGTTCAACCCATGGATCAGCGGCACCCCCGCGCCCAGCAGGGTGCCCAGCATGCGGCAAAACCGCGCCATGGCAAACTCGGCAATCAGTGGTCCCACCAGCGGGGAGCGCAGCACGATCAGTTCCCACACGCGCTTGCCTTTTTCCGACACAAACCAGGTGCGCAGCAGCGCCCCCACCCCCACCACCCCGATCAGCACAAACAGGCCGTAGGAGCGGAGAATGTGGCTGGCCCCGATGATCACCTGCGTGATCAGCGGCAGCGAGCCGTGGACGCTGTTAAACACTTTTTGAAATTTGGGAATGAAAAACACCAGCAGCACCGTCAGCACCACCAGCGCCAGCAACAGCAGGATCAACGGGTAAATCATCGCGGTGGACACCTTGGATTTCAGCTCCTTTTCGCGCTGTTGAAAATCCGCGATTTGCGCCAGCACCACATCCAGAAAGCCGCCCATTTCCCCGGCCTGCACCATGGCCGTGTACACCCGTGGAAAGGTGTCCGGCGATTTGGCCATCGCATCTGACAACGCCATGCCGTCCACCACCAGGTCGTGCAATTCCTTCCATTTGGCGGCCACGACCGGGTTCTTGTTATCCTTGTACAGAATGACCATCGCCCGGCTCAACGGCACGCCGGCGGCGAGCAAACTGGACAGCAGCCGCGTAAAGTTTTCCAGCGACTTGGCCGGGATTTTTTTGGATTCGAACTTGAAGTTCAAACCTGCCGGAACCGCTGGCAACGCCGCCGATTTTTTCGCCGCCGCGCCCGCCTTCTCCACCAAATTGACCGGCCGCAGCCCCCGGGTTTCCATCAACCGCAGGGCTTCCGGCCGCCCCGAGGCTTCCAGCACCCCTTCGGCCACCGTGCCATTGGCTTGCAACGCTTTGTATTTGAACGTGGGCATGACAGCAGGTTCAGGCGCGGCTGACCGCAATCGCCGCCGTGGGCAGCGCGGTGGCGGCCCCGCCCGGCGCGGCTTCCAGGTTTTGGTTGGACCGCTCCACTTCCTTCGCCGTGGTCACACTCAGAACTTCCTCCACCGTGGTGATGCCCTGGCGTACCAACCGCCAGCCGTCGTCCGCCAGCGAACGCATGCCATTGCGGCGCGCCGCCTCGCGAATTTGATCCGAAGAGGCATTGGTTAAAATCAGTTTGCGAATTTCCGCGTCCGCATCCATCCACTCGAAAATGGCGTGGCGGCCGGTAAAACCCGTGTTGCGGCATTCGCGACAGCCCACCGCTTGGTAAATCGTCGCATTCGCCGGAATCCCCAGGCGCACCTTGAAGGCTTGCGCGGTCGTGGAATCATCCGGAATTTTACAGCTCTTGCACAGCACCCGCACCAGCCGTTGGGCCAGCACCGCTTCCAGGGAGGAGGCCACTAAATAAGGTTCCACGCCCATGTCCACCAAACGCGTCAGCGCCCCGGGCGCATCATTCGTGTGCAGCGTCGAGAAAACCAAATGCCCCGTCAGGGAGGCCTGCACGGCAATCTGCGCCGTTTCCGCATCGCGAATTTCGCCAATGAGAATCACATCTGGATCATGACGCAGAATCGAGCGCAAACCGCGCGCAAACGTCAGCCCGGCTTTTTCCGAAACTTGAATCTGGTTGACCCCTTTCAATTGGTATTCCACCGGGTCTTCAATCGTGATGATTTTCCGGTCCGAATCGTTGATCTCATTCAACGCCGTGTACAGCGTCGAGGTTTTGCCGCTGCCGGTGGGGCCCGTCACCAGAATAATGCCGTGCGGCAGTTGCAGCACCCGGCGGAAACAATCCAGCTCCCGCTTGTCCATCCCAATGTCCTGCAACCCGCGAAGCTTGGAATTCTGGCGCAGCAAACGCATGACCACCGCCTCGCCGTGCAGCATGGGAATGATCGAAACGCGAATGTCCACCTCCGCGTCCTCAATGCGCACCTTGATGCGCCCGTCCTGCGGCAGACGCTTCTCCGCAATATTCAAATGGCTCAGGATTTTGACGCGCGACACAATCGCCGGTTGAAACCGTTTCAATTGGGCCGGCACCGAAACATCCTGCAACACCCCGTCAATCCGGTAACGAATGCGAAACTCGTCCTCGAACGGTTCCAGATGCACGTCCGACGCGCGCAATTCAATCGCGTCTTTTAACACCTGGTTGACGAAGCGGATGATCGAGGCGTCCTCGGCCGCGTTGTCCAGGTTCGTGTCCTCGGCATTCTCATCCACCACCTCAAACCCTTTTTCCTCCTCCAGGGTGTCAATGGTGTCCGCCCCCACGCCGAGACGCTTTTTAATTTCCCGCTGAATCACCTCGCTGGTCGCCAGCACCGGCTTGAGCGTGAGGCCGGTCATCGTCTTCAAGGCATCAAAGCCCTGCGTGGCAAACAGCCGGCTCGTGGCCACCTCCACCGTCCCGCTCACCCGCTGCAAGGGGAGCAACTCCTCCTTGAGCAGCAGGCGCGCGGGAAACAGGGAGAGCAACTGCCGGTCCGGCTCGACATCGTCCAGCGTGGTAAAGGCCAGCCCATATTCCTGGGCCAGCCAGCGCAGCACCCCCTCCTCGGTTGGGACCGTGGAGCGATCACGGCGCACCGCCTCGGCATCCAGCGCCGAGAGCTGCCGGGACGCCACCATGCGTTCCAGCAACGCTTCCAATTCCGGGGAGAGTTTTTCGCTCATACCAAGGTAACGAGGTCAGCCACAACCGCGTGATTATTCCAGCAATCCGAGCAGCGTGGCCTGGGCCTCCTGCTTCGCGGTCAGCACCTGGCGCAAGGCTTCCTCCGCCTCCTTGGCCTTGGCCTGCTTGGCTTTTTGCGAATCTTGATACTTGGTCAGCAAGGTTTTCACCTGGGCCGCCGGCGCATTGTCATCCAAGGCCTTTTGCAACGCATCTGCATCCGGGTTCGGGGCGCCTCCAAACATGCCGCCCCGGCGATTACCGCCCGGGCCACCCTGGCCGCCCGGACCACCACGATTGCGGCCAAACATGCGCATCATATTGGCGCCACCGGAATCCCGCCGGGCTTCCATGACCTTCTGCACGAGCGGTTGCACCGCGTCCCAATCCGTGTCATTGGTAAAGCCGAGCTGCTCCTTGATGTTGTCCATCATGCGCTGCATCATTTGGGCAGGGTCAAAATTACCCCGGCCGCCGCCGCCGCCACCAAAACCGCCACCGCCCCCATTACCACCACCACCGCCGCCATTGTTCTGCGCGGTAACAGTGTTGACACTGAATAAAAGTGCGACGGCCAGGCCGCACACGACTGCCAGTTGCTTTAGTTTCATTGCAATAACTCCGGTTAAGGTTGACTGTGTTCTCGTTGTTCTCGTGTTAGTTACGAGCGCCCCGGGGTACTCCGTACCCACCGCGCCCTGCCCTATGGCGAAGCATTGTTCATGCCAACCACAAACCCGCGCCAATTGCCCATTTTGCGCGGCACACTGCGCAACTTCTGCGCACTGGCGAAATGTTTGTAATGTTTTTGCGCAGTGGGAAAGCGGCCGCGCCGGACGCGAAAAGGCCTTGGGGATGTGGCATTTAACCCAGTAATGCATCGAAAAAGGGTGTGTGCTATGCCTCCAATTTGGCCGGCTCTGGGCTTGCCGACGAGAACGGCCAAACCCGCTCTTGCTCACGTCCATGAGGGGTTTCCCTGAACCGCCTTAAAAAACCGCTAATTTTAAGGTGTTTTACGCTATTTTATGATTTTGCGCGAAGCAGCGGCCAGGACCATGGGCGAACGGTTTGCGAGCCTTAATCCATCCCCATTCCAAAGACGTCCCAGCCTGCCGAATCCCTTTCAAAAATGCCGGCGCAGAAACGCCCGGCCTGACCCGCTTTTGAGGTAATATTCAAAGGCGACTGCCTTTTCAAGATCCTTGAACGCTGTAGCCGCCCGAATTTCCCAGGGAACAAATTTGGAAGTATGCGGCACCCTTCCCGCATTATGCTCCGCCAGCCGCCTTTTCAAGTCCTCCGTCCTGCCCGTATAAACCTGATCTGGTTTCGATAGTGACTGCAGAATGTAAACGTAATGAAAGCTCGTCACAGTCCCCTTCCCTTGCTTAAAAGGCTGGCCTGCCAGCCTAAACTCTTCCCAATTCCGAAAGCGGGCCTGCCCGCCATAGCGCGCAGCGCGACGGCGGGAGCCAGTTGTCGGAGTCGAACCGACGACCGACGGTTTACAAAACCGTTGCTCTACCACTGAGCTAAACTGGCGTGCATCCCACCCTTGCTTCCCAAGGTTGCATGGCGAACCATGCCTCTAGGAGCCATGAATTATGCCAGAGCCATCAGACTTGGCAAGAACCGGCATTGGGTTTTCCATCGCCCGGACGCGCCCTGAGCCCCAGCGCAGTCGTCCTCGGTTGCGGGTTCGCGCACCGCCCTCCCGGTATTATCAGCCCGCCACACCACGCTTGCATTCGCTTCACCAACCGTTAGCATAACCCCGCTTTTAAATTGTTTAATTGCATGAGCGTTCACCCCATTCCCGCCGGTTATGCCAGTGTCACCCCCTACCTGATCGTGCGCGGCGCGGCGGCGGCGATTGCATTCTATCAAACAGTCTTCGGCGCCGTGGAAAAAATGCGACTGCCCCACGCGGATGGCCTCATAGCCCATGCCGAGATCGAAATCGGCGGTTCCATTCTCATGCTGGCCGACGAGTGCCCCGACTCCGCCGCCAAAAGTCCGTCCGCCAGCGGCGGCAACCCCGTGAGTTTTCACCTTTACGTAAGCGATGCCGATGCCGTGTTCGCCCGCGCCCTGGCCGCCGGGGCCAGGGAAATCCGGCCCCTAACCAACCAATTTTACGGCGACCGCTCCGGCTTGCTGGTGGATCCCTTTGGCCACCTGTGGAACGTGGCCACCCATGTGGAGGACGTCTCCCCCGGGGAATTGCAACGGCGCATGGCCAGCCCGGACCAATAAGCCTTCCCCTGGACCCTCCACTGCCGCTTCCAAAGCACCATTTGACAACTCATCAAACGATGCTAATCTAAGAGAGTTTGGCCCTTTGGCCTGCCAAAACTGGCTCATACAAACGGGACCGATTCGCTTGTGGGTTGGGAAATCGAAAACCCTGGCAAGTTCTTTGACATCGCCCGTCCGCCAGTCGGGACCTTCGAGCTTGGGAGACCACCGTGAAGTGAACCGGGGTGAATTACGGTAAATTGCACTGAATTACGCTTGAAAATATGTCTCCCCCCCAGCGCCCAGAGCCCTAACCCTCCCCCGCAACCTTCCTTCCAGTGCATCCCGCTCCTCTTCAAACCGCGTCCCCCCTTTCCAGCAGGCATAAAAAAATCGCAAGCTGTTATTTTTTAACAACTTGCGACATTATAACCCGGGCTTCTGTCAAGGCCTGTCCAGCCCCGTCAGCCGGGTTTGGCCAAAGTTTTCGTCAACTGGGGCCGAAATAAACTTGCCCCGGAACCGGGCTGGGCTATCATTCACTACCCGGTAGCCAATGTAGCTCAGTGGTAGAGCAACGGTTTCGTAAACCGTAGGTCGTCGGTTCAATCCCGACCATTGGCTCCACTTTTTCCGCAGCGTATCCTTACAACGCCTCCAGCACTTCGGCCGCATGCTCCTCGGGCTTTACCTTCGGCCAGATCTGCTTGATTTTGCCATCGGGTCCAATCAAGAAAGTTACCCGGTGGGTGCCCAGGTATTTCTTGCCCATGAACACTTTTTCGCCCCACACGCCGTAGGCTTCCACAATCTTTTTGTCCTCGTCCGCCAGGAGCAGGAAGGGCAGCTTGAATTTCTCCACGAATTTGTCGTGGGCCTTAACCGGATCGGTGCTGACCCCCAGAACAACCGCGCCCCGCTTTTTGAAGTCGGCGAAGCCATCCCGAAACGCACAGGCCTCCTTGGTACACCCGGGCGTGTCGTCCTTGGGATAAAAATATAGGATGACATTTTTACCGAGGTAATCGGCCAGGGAGATTTTGCCACCACCACTGGTGGCCACGGTAAAGGCCGGGGCCACATCGCCGACTTGTAGCTTAAGAGTCAATTCTTTGGGCATAAGTTATTTATTAATCGCTGCACTCACCGGATGCGCGCTGAATTGCCGCATGCCGTCCCACAGATATAGCATGCCCGAGCACGCGGTGCAAATCGCCGCGCTGAGACACCAGCCAGCCAGCCAGGGACCGCCCCGGCCCCGGTCCCATCGCAACAGCACCCAAATCACCACGGTCATTTGCAAAACCGTGGCACACTTGCCCATCAGGCGCGGACGCACCACCACCTTGCCGGTGGTGCACCGAACCACCATGAGGCCCAGCAAAATCAACACATCCCGGCCCAGGATGGTCCCGGTGAGCCATAAGGGAATTTGGCCCAGCCAGACAGAATGGCTCCAACTGAGGGTGACCACGGCGGAAACCAAGAGTAACTTGTCTGCCAGGGGATCCAATATGGCGCCCAGTTCACTTTTTTGATTAAAACGCCGGGCCACATAACCATCCACCCCGTCCAAAGCGGCTGCCACGCCAAAACAAGTTAGGGCCGCCAGCCGGTGCGATTCATGACCGGTGCGCAGGTAATAAAGCAATTCAACCACGAAAAAGGGCACCAGCAGGATGCGCAGGATGGTGATTTTGTTGGCAGTGGTCATGGCTCGGCCCGAAACCAGCTTAACACGAACCACCATGACCACCCAACCATTTATCGGAAAATGACTTAAATCTACCGGGCCGCGCTTGAACTACCCGCCGATGGCTCAGTCCTTTATCGGCAGGCTGAACCAAAAAGTATTGCTCTGTTCAGGGATGCTCTCCACCCCGATTTCCCCCTCATGCGCCGCCACTGCAAGTTTGCAAAAGGTCAGCCCCAGACCGGTGCCATATTTGCGTTTTTCCCCCTCCAATTGAGTGTATTTCTCGAAGATTTTTTCCCGGTATTCCGCCGGTATTCCGGGGCCCTGGTCCGTAACGGCGAACCGGGCCGAACTCCCAACCCGGCTTACCGTAATCCTGACCTCCTCCTCCACCGGGGTGAATTTCAACGCATTGCCGACCAGGTTGGTGAGAATCCGCCCAACCAGGTCCTTGTCATAATTAGCCAAAACCGGTTCCGGAGCGACCAGCTCAATGCGCCGATCCGCCGCCAGGGTCTGGCAGGCCTCCACCACGGCCTGGGCCGTGGTCACCAGATCGCCCCGGGCCTTGTTCATGGGCATGCGACCGGCTTCGAGCCGGCTGATATCGAGCAACTGATTGACCATTTCGGTCAGCTTGTTGACATTCCCGACGGCCATGTCCAAATACTTGGTCACTTTGGGTGTCGGTTGGGCCACGTTCATTTGCACCAGTTCCAGGGACATCATAACGGCAAACAGCGGCGAGCGCATGTCATGCACCACCATGTGCGCCAGGCTGTCCCGCAACTGCTCCACCTCCTGCAAGCGCTCGTAGCTCGCCTGCAAGGCCAGTTTCTGCCGGCGCAATTCCAGATGGGTGCGCACCCGGACCAGCACTTCGCCAAAGTGGAACGGCTTCGTGACGTAATCCACCCCGCCCAGGGTAAACGCCCGCACTTTATCCGCGGTATCCTGTTGGCCGCTAATGAAAACGATGGGAATGGAGGCAGTAACCGGGTTGGCTTTAAATCGCTCACAGACGGCAAAACCATCCATTTCCGGCATTTGAATATCCAGCAGGATCAAATCCGGCAATTCTTGGGCAGCCGCGGCAAGGGCCAGCCGGCCCAGGGGAAAGGTGCGCACCGCATAGCCCTCTTTGCCCAATATTTCCTCAAGCAATTTCAGATTGGCCACCGTGTCATCCACCACCATGATTTTAGGCGCTGCTGCGGCAAGGGACATAATTTAATTCTGAGATTAGCGAGGCGCCCGGCAGGCAGCCACCTATTTTTTGCGGGGCAGCCGATCCCTTGCCACCAGCGGCGCCCCATGGAGATGCCGCTGGAGTTTGCCCTTGGCCCGGCGCACTTCTTGATGCTTAATGGGTGACCATGAAAATTGAAGCCCTGCAAATCGGCATGAACGTGCGTCATCCCCAATACGGGCTGGGCGTCGTCAAAGCCATCACTGAAGTTACCGCCGACATTTTATTCACCGACGGCAAACGCACAATTGCCCCGGAAGCGGCCGGCTTGGAGGCAGCCGAGCCACAGGCGGCCATCTCTGGCCTGAACCAGCCATTGAAGCAGTTTGTCGAAACCACCCTGGCGGCGGCCTTGCAGCAACTCGGCTTGGAAAAGCCCAACACCGTGGTGGAACAACTTGGCATCCGCTGGCACGGCGGGCGGGCCGTACTTCACCCGGCCGATCCGGCCTTGCAAACCAAGGAGGTGCCTTTGGAAACCTTTTTTCACAAAATTGTCATGGTCCGCAACAATCTCCGGGTGCTGGAACAAAAGATCAATGCCCACGAGCAATTGAGTGACGGGGAAAAAGTGGAGATGCAGCAATACATCACCCGCTGCTACGGCTCTTTGACCACCTTCAATGTCCTGTTCAAAGAGAAAACTGACCAATTTTAAACCCCGCCCACATCGCTAAAACATTTTGAAACTTTTGTGGTGGCATCATTCTCTAGTTCGGCTATAAATCGCTACATCCAAGCCATGCTTAAATGAAAAAAAACGCTGACACGCAAATGAATCGCCGCAAATTTATCGCCCGCACCAGCGCCGCGCTGGTGCTGCCCATGCTGGTACCGGGCTGTGCGGTGGGCCGGGGCCGCGCCTCGCGGCCCTCCAATCGAATTAATATCGGAGTGGTCGGCTGGGGCATGCAAGGCCCGAGCAACACCAAAAATTTCCTTTCGCTGGATGCCTGCCGGGTGGTCGCGGCTTGCGATCTGGATAAAAACGCACTTCAGGACGCCGTGGACACGGTTAACCAGCAGTATGGAAACAAGGATTGCGCCGCCTACCACGATTATAAGGAAATGATGGCGCGCGAGGACCTTGATGCGGTCATGCTCGCCGTGCCGGATAACTGGCACGAAATCATATCCACCCATGCGGCCAGCCAGGGCTTGGATATTTACGGGGAAAAACCGCTGGCCAAGACTATTCATGAACAGCAGCGCATCGTGCGGGCCGTCGAAAAACACGGTCGCATTTGGCAAACCGGCTCCTGGCAGCGCTCCGGCTCGACCTTTCGCAAGGCGGCGGAAATCGTCCGTAACGGCCTCATCGGCAAGGTTACCCGCGTGGAGGTTGGCCTGCCCTCGGGCCATTATGACTTCAAAGGCACCGGTCCCGAACTGAAGGCCAAACTGGCCGCCTACCCGGAATTCGCCAATGATTTCACCAAAATCCTGCCCGGCACCCCGGCCTGGGACATTGCGGTGACGGCCCCGCCGCCGGAACTCGATTACGAAACGTGGATTGGGCCCGCCCGCATGGAGCCGTACATCAAGCAACGCGTCCACATGGATTGGCGTTGGAATTACAACACCGGTGGCGGGCAATTACTGGACTGGGTGGGGCATCACTTGGATATCGCCCATTGGGGTCTCGGCTTTGACCGCAACGGCCCCTCGGAAATTGAAGGCCAGGGCGAATTCCCGGCGCGGGAGGCCTTGTGGAACACGTGCACCAAATATCGCATCGAAATGAAATATCCTGATGATATTCTGATCACCATGGCCGGCGGCCATAATGATATTAAAAGTGGTACCAAGTGGATCGGCACGGATGGCTGGGTCTGGGTGGATCGCAGCGGCTTTGCTGCCTCCAATCCTGAATGGAAAAAGTACAAAAACCTCCCTGATGACCAGGCCAAAATCAGAATTTACGAATACCCCAACAATGAGTCCGTGAATCATTGGCAAAACTTTCTGGACTGCATCAAATCTCGGAAGGAAACCGTTGCCCCGGTTCAGACCGCACACCACTCGGCCACGCCGGGCCACCTCGGCTTGATTTCCATGCTGACCGGCCGGAAAATCCGCTGGAGTGTGCAGCACGAAAAAATTATTGACGATGCCGAGGCAAGCAAGCTCTTGACCCGTGAATACCGGGCACCGTATCGGATGACCTAAACCATCCTAAAAGGGGTTTTCCTAGCGCCGCCGCGAAGTCACTTTCGCGGCGGCGTTTCGGTCCCGGGAGCGGTCGCTTTATTGGCCGGCCACTCCCGCCTGGGTTTCCGACCAGCGGGCCAGCAGCCAAAGGAGGTCGCTCAGCCGGTTGAGGAAGATGCCGACCTCGGGATTTTCCAACTCCCCCGCCTGGGTTAAATCGTAAACCCGCCGTTCGGCCCGGCGACAAACCGTGCGGGCCACGTCCAGGGCGGCGGCATCCAGCGTGGCCCCGGGAGTGGCCCAGCCCTTAAAACTGATGCTCTGCGCTTCAATCTCCTGAACCAAGGCGTCCAGCCGCACCGTCATTTCGGGGCTCACCCGGGAGTATCCAGCGGTGGTGTAGCGCTTTAAATCCTCGGATAAAACCCCCACCTCGCCCATGAGAATGATCAAATCCTGTTGAATGGCCACAAGTGGCTGGCGGATAAAATCGCGAGTGGCATGGGCCCGGGCGAGACCAATGGCGGCGTTAAGCTCATCCACTGATCCGCAGGCCTCCACCCGCAGATGGTTCTTGGGCACCCGGCGCCCATACATCAGGCCGGTGGTTCCGTCATCGCCAGTTTTAGTTGCAATGCTCATCGAGGTGAATGGGAATAAACTGAGTGGGTTGGATGTTTTGAGTGACTGGGAATGGTCGCGGCCGGGGCCTGCAAGCTTTTTTGGTAAGTCAAAATGCCTTGCACAATCGCCCGCGCCATCAAGCGGCGATAGCCCGGAGTGAAAATTCTGGCCCCCTCGACTGGGTGCGTCATATAGCCGCCTTCGACCAAAATCGATGGCATGATGGCATCGCGCAGCACTGCATAACGGGCGCGCCGCACCGCGCGGTCCGGCGCCCCCAAAAGGTGAACCAGCGCTTTCTGCACCGACCACGCGAGCAGAATACTTTTTTGTTCATTGTGATTGGCCGAAGTGGGACCGTAACCGGCCCCTTCGCCCTGGGCATTGGAGGAACTGGCCCCAACGGGCGTAATGCAATAGGTCTCTGTTCCCTGCACGTCCTGCCGGTCATTTTCCGTGGCGTTGAAATGCAAACTCACAAATAAATCCGCCCCCCGCCGGTTGGCTTGCGCCGGCCGCAGCGGGAGCTCAGGGTAAGTGTCATCATTGCGCGTGAGAAAAACCTGAAAACCAGCGAGTTGCAACTGGTCACGTACTTCTTGTGCCAGGGCCAGCGTGTAAGTTTTCTCACTGTGCGCTCCCACCTGGTTACCCGTATCCCGCCCCCCATGGCCCGGATCCAGGCAAATGGTGGTAATCCGTTTGCCCGCCGGAGTTCGCGGCGGATACAAAAATGGCCGGAGGGTCTTGTCGGCATCTAATTGCGAAATTAAAGGGATGCCATGGGCACTGGCGGCGGGAAAGCACAAGCGGACCGCCACCCCGTTAATTTCCGCTGCTGCTGAATTTATCACAAAAATCGCCCGCAGGTTGTGATTGGCCACGGCAATTTGATCGCCCCGCCGGAGCCAGGCCACTTTCAGGCCATTAGCCTGGGCCCAGTCCGCCAACGGCACATAGCTGTGGCCGTTAACGAAAGCCGCCTGCCCTGGAGCGGACGCCAGGGCCAGCCAGAGTAACAGAAAGCACAGAGTTCGATTTATCACGGCAGCGCAAGTTGCCCGCCCAACTCGCAGGATTCAAGGGAAATGCGCCGCCGCCTAAAAACTGTTTTTGCTTAAAAGTTTGATTTTTGCCGACAATTGTTTTTAATAGACCCTGAATTTTGCAATGAACATTCACGAATATCAGGCCAAACAATTACTTGCCAAATACGGCGTGGCAGTATCCCTCGAAATCCCCGCCAAATCCCTCGCCGAGGTCCGCCCGGCGGCCGAAAAAATCGTCGCCAGCGGCAGCGCCCGGGTGGTTGTAAAATCCCAAATCCACGCGGGTGGCCGGGGCAAAGGCACGTTCAAATCCGGCTTCCAGGGCGGCGTGAAAGTCACGGCCTCGGTGGATGAGGCTGTGGCCATTGCGGAAAAAATGCTTGGTCAGGTGCTCGTGACCAAACAAACCGGCCCCGATGGCCGGTTGGTACAAACCCTGTTGCTGGCCGCCGGTGCGAAGATTAAAAAAGAATTTTATCTTGCCGTGCTGCTCGATCGGGCCAACTCCCGCCCCCTCATCATGGCGAGCACCGAAGGCGGCATGGACATTGAAGAAGTGGCGGAAAAACATCCTGAGAAAATTTTTAAGGAACACGTCGATCCCGCCGTGGGCATTATGCCCTATCAGGCCCGGAAAATCGCCGCCGCGCTCGGGCTCAAGGGAGATTTATTTAATGCCGGGACCAAGCTCGTCACCGGTGTTTACACCACCTGGTGGGAAACCGACGCCGCCATGGTGGAACTCAACCCGCTGGCCGTGGTGGAACTGGCCGATGGCAAGGAAACTGTGATTGCTTTGGATGCCAAGATTTCCCTGGATGACAATGCCTTGTACCGCCACAAGGACATTTTGGAAATGCGCGACTTAAACGAAGAAGCGCCCCTGGAAATCGAAGCCTGCAAATTCAATCTGAATTACATCAAGCTCGACGCTTCCATCGCCTGCCTCGTGAATGGCGCCGGCCTGGCCATGGCCACCATGGACATCATCCAGCATTTCGGTGGCAACCCGGCAAACTTCCTCGATGTTGGTGGCGGCGCGAGCAAGGAGCAGGTCACGGCGGCGTTCAAGATCATTCTGAGCGATCCCCACGTGAAGGGCATTCTCGTAAATATCTTCGGCGGCATTATGGATTGCAATGTTATCGCCACGGGCATCGTGGCGGCCGTCAAGGAAACGGGACTGAAACTCCCCCTCGTGGTGCGCTTGGAAGGCAACAACGTGGCGGCCGGTAAAAAGACTCTGGCCGAAAGTGGCGTAGCCATCATCACCGGCGATTCGATGGCGGATGCGGCCAAAAAAGTGGTTGCCGCTGTGGGGAAATAATCGGGCACATGCTCAAGGTCACCGAAATCGCTTTCAGTTGTTATGCCGTTACAGATATGGCTCGTGCGCGCGCCTTTTATGAAGGCGTGCTGGGCCTGAAAGCCACGGTGGTCCACGATTCAGAACAGGGCCAGTGGGTGGAATATGAATTCGGGCCATATGCCTTGTCGCTCGGTTCGTCCCCCGCCTTTAAACCCAGCCCGGATGGTTGTTCGGTGGCTCTGGAAGTGGCAGATTTTGAGACCGCCATCACACAGCTCAGGGTAAATAACGTAAAGTTTCGCATCCAACCCATGGACACACCAGTGTGTCAGATGGCTATGATTTTCGATCCGGATGGGAACTGCCTGTGCATTCATAAGCGGAAAACCGCCTGACAGCCAAATGATTGACACGGAAACATTGGCAGAAACGAACGGCAAGTACGTCATGCCGGGAGACGCCGCTCCGGCTTGGCGCGATGCTTGCGAAGCAGGTGTGGACATTTCGCTCATCGAGGACAATTTGAAACGCAGTCCTTGGGAACGGTTGGTGGCCAATGACCGGGCCTTGCACCATGCAAAGGCTGACTAACATGGAACCACTCACGGAAATCCTAAAACGGCTGCATGCAGGAAAAGTCGAGTTCAGCCTGATTGGCGGATTTGCCCCGCGCCATTATGAGGTCACTTTGGTTACGGAAGATGTTGATGTCTGTGCCCGGTTTACTCCTGAAAACCTGGGCCCCATCGAAAGCGCCATTAAAGATTTACATCCGCGTCACCGGGTAACCGCAAACAAGCTGTTGGCCGGCCTGGTGACCTGGAGACAGTGCGGTAGCTCCGAGCCATTAAAGTAAAAACCGAACAACCGAAAAATTGTCTTAAAACACAATCTTAAATTTTAATTTAACCATGTCCATACTCGTCACTCCTCATACCAAAGTCCTCGTCCAGGGCATCACTGGAAGTTTCGGGGCGAAGCACGCCCAACTCTCCATCGATTACGGCACCCACATCGTGGCTGGTGTCACACCCGGCAAAGGCGGCCAGTTTTTCGAACACGCTGGCGTGAAGGTGCCCATTTTTGACACCGTTGCCGATGCCGTAAAACAGACCGGGGCCACTGCCTCAGCCGTGTTTGTGCCCCCGCCCTTCGCGGCCGACGCTATTCTGGAAGGCGCGGATGCCGGGCTGGAACTCGTGGTGGCCATCACCGAAGGCATTCCGGTGCGCGATATGGTGCGCGTCAAGCGCGCCCTGCAAGGCAACACCAAAACCCGCCTGATCGGGCCCAATTGCCCCGGCGTGGTGACCCCCGGTGAAGGCAAGGATTCCCATGGCGGCTGCCGGATTGGCATTGCGCCCGGTTATATTCACAAAAAAGGCCACATCGGCGTCGTCTCCCGCAGCGGCACCCTAACCTATGAAGCGGTCTGGCAGTTAACCTCGCGTGGCGTGGGGCAGTCCACCTGCGTGGGCATTGGCGGCGACCCGGTCAACGGCACCTCGCATCTGGATGTGATTAAGTTATTTGCAGCCGATCCTGACACCCATGGCATTATCATGATTGGTGAAATTGGCGGTTCGGCTGAGGAAGAGGCGGCGGAATGGATCAAGGCGAATTGTCAAAAACCAGTGGCTGGATTCATCGCCGGTGCCACTGCCCCGCCCGGACGCCGCATGGGTCATGCCGGTGCCATTGTCAGCGGTGGCAAAGGCACGGCCGAGGCCAAAATTGCGGCGTTCAAAGCCGCTGGCATTGGCATCGCAGTCACCCCCAGTGAGATGGCCGACACCTTGCTAAAAATGATGTAGCCCCGGTGGCCGGCGAAGGGGAAATGGCTAGGACATTCCTCTTTCGCCGCCAGCCCGGAACTCTGATGGGCCTGATTGATTTCATTCTAAATCTGGCAGGCTTGCTCCTCTGGCTAAGCTGGCGTTCCGTACAATACGACCCGTTAACCAAACGCACCCCGGCCACCTTGGTAGGCACCCTCCGACCGGCTCAACCGTCACCGTGGCGCCGTTGGCATTTGTTGGCGGCAATTGCAGCCCTCTTGATCATTCGGGCACTCCTATATTGGTTGATTGGTTCGGCGGACAACTGGGTGGGTCGTCTGGATTTTGGGGTGGTAGCCATCCCGATTCCTTTTCATAGTCACCTGAGCGATTTATTTTTCCGTATCTCCCTTTACTCGCTTCTAAGTTTTGCCCTCTCCTTGGGCGTGGTTTACATCTGGTTGTTGCTGCTGTCCATCCTGGCCGGTCCAGACCCCATCCACCGGTTGGTACGCGTGCAGTTGGGGGCGGTTGACCGCTGGCCGCGCTGGGTGAAATTACTGCTCCCGTTGCTGCTAGCATCCCTCTTGTGGTGGCTGGCCACCTGGTTATTTACCAGCTTGGAGGTGGGGCAGGGTTCGCGGACGCATTTCATTCCCCGGCCAGTTTCCGCCACCCAGCGGTTGGAATCGGCGTTGGTAGTGGGACTGGGCAGTTATGTGGTTTGGAAATTTGTCCTCGGCGGACTTATCATACTCCATTTCCTCAGTACTTACGTTTACTTCGGTCCGCATCCATTCTGGGATTATGTGCATGCCACGGCCCGTACCCTGCTTAAACCGCTGCGCTGGATTCCTTTGCGACTGGGCAAAGTGGATTTCGCCCCGGTGGTGGGTTCGGCGATGATTTTTTTCGCCGCGCAACAGGCAGAAAAATGGCTGGGTTGGCTTTACGGGCGACTGCCCTTTTAAGCTCCCAGCCAGCGATTAAACTCCAAAAATAGATTATTTCCGTTCCGCCAGTGGCACGTAAGGGTTGAGGGTCCGGCCCACGTAAACCTGCCGGGGACGGTAAATGCGGCTCTTCGGCTCTTCCATGATCTCTTTGTAGTTGGCGATCCAGCCCGGCATGCGGCCAATGGCAAAGATTACCGGGAACATTTCCACGGGAATTTCCAGCGCCCGCATGATGATGCCACTGTAAAAGTCCACGTTCGGATACAACTTGCGCTCGACAAAATAGGGATCTTTGAGCGCGGCTTCTTCCAAATGTTTGGCAATATCCAGCAATGGATCACTAATTTTCAATTTCTCCAGCACTTGATCACAGGCTTTTTTAATGATTTTCGCCCGGGGGTCGTAATTTTTATAGACGCGGTGACCGAAGCCCATCAATTTTTTACCACTATTCTTGTCCTTCGCCGCCGCGATAAAGCGGGAACCGTCATCCCCCTCTTTATGAATCTGTTCCAGCATTTCAATCACCGCCTGGTTCGCGCCGCCATGCAAAGGGCCCCACAAAGCGCAAACCCCAGCCGATGCTGAGGCAAATAAGTTTGCCTGGCTGGAGGCCACCATCCGGACGGTCGACGTGGAACAATTTTGCTCGTGATCCGCGTGCAGCAGGAAGATCAAGTCCAAGGCCTTCACCACCTCAGGTTTGATTTCGTAATCCTCGTAAGGCGAGGAAAAGAGCATGTGCAAGAAATTAGCCGTGTACTTGTAAGATTTCTTGGGATAAATCAGCGGCAAACCATGGGATTTGCGATAGGAATAGGCGGCAATGGTGCGCACTTGCGAAATCAATTTTGCCACCACAATGTCAAATTCCTTCGTCTTGCCCCATTGCCAGCGCATAATTTTTTCATCAAAACAACTGGCCGCATTAATCATCGCGGAAAGAATCGCCATGGGGTGCGCCCCCGTGGGGAAACCTTCGAAATGATATTTCATGTCCTCATGCAGGAACTGAAATTCCATGAGGGCGTCTGAAAAAGTGCGGAGTTGCGGCGAGTTGGGCAGCGAGCCATAAATCAACAAGTAAGCCGTCTCAATAAAATTGGATTTCTCCGCCAGTTCCTCAATCCCGATACCCCGGTAACGCAGAATTCCCAAATCCCCGTCAATGAACGTGATTTTACTGGAACACGAACCGGTGTTCCCATAACCATCATCCAGCGTGATGTAGCCGCTGGTCGCGCGTAAAGACGAAACGTCCACGGCTTTTTCGCCCTCGCTCCCTTCCACGGTGGGCAGGGTATATACCTTGCCATCCAATTCCAGTTTAGCCTCTTTGCTCATGTGCTCCTTATATCGTTAATTCCTAGTTAATAAACTTTAGTTATAGTTTGATGTGAATTCCAAAAATTGGCAAGCCACGAAAATGAAAAAGCAAAAAAACTCGCGGGGGCGGGCGCTTTACCCGATCAGTTGCGCTTTTAGAACCAGGTGATTTTTCAGCCAGAAGCCGGTCCACCGCACCAGACCATCAGGATAAATCACGTCGGCCCCCGACCCGACACCCCCGGGTAAATTTGGTTGACCGCCCCGGCCAAGCCATTACTTTCACCTCATGGATCATTCACCAGGTTTCTTAAAACTAACGCATCAGGCCAAAACGCGCATTACGGAGATCAGCGTGGCCGAGGCCCGGGCCCGCCTGACCCAAAATCCCCAGGCCGTTCTGCTGGACGTGCGCGAGGACCATGAATGGCAGGCTGGACATGTGGCCGAGGCGTTCCACTTGGGCAGAGGAATCTTGGAACGCGACTTGGAAAAATTGTACCCCGACCAGCAAACGGAAATCCTCATGTACTGCGGCGGCGGCTTCCGCTCTGCCCTCACTTGCGACGCCGCCCAGCAAATGGGTTACCACCGCGTGCTTTCGGTGATGGGTGGCTATAAAGCCCTCGTTCAAGCCGGCTGGACCGTAAAAACGGGTGTTTGAGGCGGTGTTCATCAGCTCCATGGCCAACGATTCCAATTGGTTAGTCTGGGCGCTGTGCTCGGCGGGATTTGCCGCCTTGACGGCTATCTTTGCCAAAATTGGCCTGGCCGGAGTGGACTCCGACCTGGCCACCCTTATCCGCACGATGGTGATCTTATTGGCGCTGGCCGGATTTGTGGTTTATGCCGGCAAGTGGAGCAATCCTTTGCTGCTTTCCAGCAAAACCTGGCTGTTTCTCGTCTTGTCGGGACTGGCCACTGGGGCTTCTTGGGTGTGTTATTTCCGTGCTTTAAAAATCGGCGACCCCTCCAAAGTTGCCCCCGTGGATAAGTTAAGCCTGCTCTTGGTGGCCGTTTTCGCCTTTATTTTCCTCCACGAACGACCCTCCGCCCGCGAATGGACCGGCATCCTCCTCGTCGGTGCCGGTGTTTTACTGCTCGCCCTCAAGCGCTGAGCCCCTCCAAAGCCTAAAGCCCAGAGTCCGGGGCCTAACGTAAATTCCCGCTTCTCTAACGCCCGCCGCTGCGTTAGTTTTTGTCATCATGCGTATTCTCATTGCCACCGTCACTGCCGGTGGCGGCCATGTCGCCGCCGCCGCCGCCTTGGAGGAAGCCTGGCGTTCCGCGCATCCGGAGGACGTCGTGGAGCGCTTGGATCTCATCAAATTCTTTTCGCCGCTCCATAAAAAAATTCATGAGGACGGCTACGTGACCCTGGTCGAAAAAGCCCCGGAATTATGGGGCCTGATCTTTGGCAAAACGGACCACCCCAAGGTCGCCCGGGCCATGAGCCAGATGCGCCGCCTTTTCCCCAGCCATTCCCGTCATAAATTTATCCGCCACCTCCAGCAATTCCAGCCGGATGTCGTTCTCTGCACGCATTATCTGCCCCTCGAAACACTGGGCTTGCTGCGCCAGAAATCGGCGCTTCCGGTGCCGCCACTGGTGGTCAGCATTGTCACCGATTTTGAGGCCCACGCGCTGTGGATGGACGAATGTGTGGACTTGTATTGCGTCGCCACCGAGGGCACCAAGGCCCGGCTCGTGGCACGGGGAGCCGCCGCCGACCAAGTCGTGCCCACCGGCATTCCCATCGCCGCCAAATTTTTATCCCAGCCCAAACCCAAAACCGTGCGCCAGCAATATGGCTTGCGGGATGACCAGCCCGTGCTGCTGGTCTTGGGCGGCGGCTTTGGCATGGGCCCCGTGGCTGGAATACTGGCCGAGTTGGATAAAGTTCCCGGCCAGTTTCAAACCTTGGTGGTGGCCGGTCGGAATGAAAAATTACGCAGCCAACTAGCCACCCAGGATCGCCAGCACCCCACCCATGTGCTCGGTTTTTCCAAAAACATGCACGAGCTCATGGCGGTGGCTGATTTGATTATTACCAAACCCGGCGGTCTTACCTCGTCCGAAGCCCTGGCCATGGGCCGACCGCTCTTCATTTTGAATCCCATACCAGGACAAGAAGCCGCCAACAGTGATTTCCTGCTCGAACAAGGCGCCGCGGTAAAAGTGAACCGCATCGAAGACCTGGCCTTCCGGATTACGCAACTACTGGGATCCAAAAAGCTGGCCGAAATGGCGAAAGTTGCCAAAGCCCTGGGCCGACCCCACGCCGCCGCCGCCCTGTGCCAAGCCGTAAACACCCGCATTCGCACCCGGAAACCTTAAAGTTTGATCTGTCTAGATTGCCTTGGCATTAAACCCGAACTCCGAAATTAAAATGGCTGGGAGGTTCCTCGCTGTTTTCGGTGGCAAGCAAATCGAGCTGACCATTTGAGTGGTTGGGGAATTGCTGCTTCAATCCCAACGGGATTGCGCCCGCTCGCCCAAGG
>CAIQWB010000107.1 GCA_903875465.1 uncultured Verrucomicrobia subdivision 3 bacterium | reverse complement strand
TTGGTTTTCATATTCGTTTTTGTTTTTAAGGTTTTTAATGTTTCAAACTGCACGAATCTACTTTAGCAATCACCGTGCCAAGTTTTAAAACCATGGAAATGTCCGTTTTCATGGGTTTAAATCACAATAACCCAAGATCACCGACGGTAAAATTGCATATGCAGTGCCTATGCATTCTTAATGCAATTTTTCTTGCGCTAACTCGGTAATTTTTGCTATAGTTAAAAAGCCTTGCTTCCGGACCAGCGCTGTGGTTAATTCACTGACCGGTTGCGCATATGGTGGAATTGGCAGACACGCTACTTTGAGGTGGTAGTGCCGAAAGGTGTGCAGGTTCAAGTCCTGCTATGCGCACCACTTTTCCTAAGGAAAATGAAGATTTTGAGGTCTCTGACACAACTTCGACACAGAATCCGACCGAATCTGAGGTTCCCAAAGTGAAATTTCCAATGACCGTCAGATTCCGTGGCAAGGCACTTGCCACCATCTACGGCAGAAAAAAAAGTCGAAATTCTTACCGAGTTGCCTGGCATGTAGCCGGCAAAAGGCAGATGGCTTCCTTTGGCACCTATTCCGCAGCGAAGAAGCACGCGGATAAAATGGCAAAGGATTTGTACGAGGGATCGCAAGTCACCGCCCTGCATCCGGCCCAGGCGCGCGATGCCTTGGCCGCCCTAGAGCGGCTACAAACCCATTTTGGCGTCACCGGAAACCGCATCTCCCTCCTGGCCGCAGTTTCCGCGTATTGCGAAGCGATTGCCAAGCTAGGGAGCCGCAGCCTCGACGAAGCTCTCAATGGGTACCTAACCATGGTAGTAACGATCAAAACAAAGGACCTGAAGGAGGCCGTCGATGAGTTTTTACTGGCTGCTGAGCCCAAAACTGTAGCCAGCGATGGCCAGCGCTCACAACTTTCGTCCAAGTATGCTTATAACAGGGGTTTGCAGCTTAAACGATTTGCAGCTACCTTTCCAAAATTGCCTGTCTGTGACCTTACTCAAGGCCACTTGGAAACTTTCATCGGCTCACTTGCCATGGTGAAAACCAGCGCCCGCAATAAGCGGGCTGCCGGGTCTGCCAAATCCCGCAATCATTACCGCGCCGCTATCCGCCAGTTCCTCCAATGGGCGGTTCGTAAGGATTACCTCCTGGCAACGCATCGTTTAAACGAGGCAGATGCCATGCATCCAGAGATTGCCAATACTGCTGAGACCAGCATTTACACAACCGCTGAGTTCACGCAACTTCTGGAAAAGGCCGATAAATCCCTGCTACCGATCATTGCTATTGCAGGTTTGGCCGGCCTTCGCACGGCGGAAATATTGCGGCTGGATTGGCAGGATGTCTGGCGCGTACCGGGGCACATTGAAATCACTGCCGGCAAGGCCAAGACCCGTCAGCGCCGCCTGGTAACGACTTGTCCTGCCCTGGCCACCTGGCTTAAGCAATTCCGATCTGTCACTGCCGGAAAACTTTGGGATCTCCACGAAGTCACGTTCCAACAGCGCTTTGCAGCGCTTTGCGCCGAGGCAAAGGTTACGAGGAAAACCAACGGGTTGCGTCACGCCTTTTGCAGCTACCATTTTGCTTTGCACGCAAACGAGAACCTGACCGCACAACAAGCCGGGAATTCGCCAAACATGATACATGCACATTACAAAGGTCTGGCCACCCGGAAGGAGGCACAGTCATGGTTCGCGGTGAAGCCGGCCAAAGTCGAAAATATTGTTGAATTACCACACCAGAAAGGAAGCGTTGCATGAGCGAAACATTATCCGCAAACGTCATATTTGAGCCCGATTCAAAGATCGAGAGTTTTCAATTCCATGCCATTTCCACCGACAATCCATGGCGCTTTTTAGCTAACGATTTTGCGCTTGAACTATTACCGATTTGCACCAGCTACGCACAAAAGGTTTCAACACCACCTTTATGTGATCGATTTGAAGTTTGGCCAGTCAGGTGGGGCTATCCCCAGTCGCTAATCGCAGACCATCCTGAGGATGTGGCTGAAATGAAAAAGCACCACTTTCCCGATATTGACTCATTGCCAAATGGTACCCAGATTTGGGAACAATGGCTAAATGATGTAGGAGTTTTTGAACTATGGTTTAGATACCGCACTCCGGAACTTCAAAAGCTGTGGCTTAACATCGACAATGTGATCTCAACGGGAAAATCTGTATTCAAACTACCAGGTCATGGTGAGAGGGATGAAGTGCCTACATTACCCCCGGCTACGGTTGAAAAAATCCGCTTTCGCGCGGATTTTTATATTCGTGACCAAATCCAGACTGTTTTTCTGGCTGAATGCTTAAAAAGCCCGCTTACGACCGACGAAAAGTCCAAGTCTCCCTCATGGATAAAAAGGCAAGAGTTGCTTGCTCAACAGCAACTTGAGGTGCAATCAGTCACGGCAAATAACCTTGCAGAACAAACAAAAATCCTCGCGCAGCGTGCTAGGCAAGCAGTAACCCGGGAACAGGTTTGCAAGGCGCTTAACGTAAGAGAACGTCAGTTAAGGTCAATTCTCAAACGAGAAGGCTGCGATTGCCCGGAGAACCAGGATGAATTGGACTCTCTATTGGCTCTCCAGAGAGAATACAAAAAAAAGCTGAGCGCCAAATTGGCTGACGCCAACCGCCGCAGAAAAGAGCAACGGATAGCTTCTCAGTCACCAGATTAAAAAATTTGTGTTGACCTCCAAGATTACCTAAAGATTGCCGTTTAGAGGTGCTAAAACGCCTTTAAAATCAAGGGTTAGGTCCAACATTGCCGCCGAAGTCATGTGGTTGAATACCCGCATGACGAACAAGTTACTAAACAAAACACAGGCAACAACAGACAACGGCACAAAGCTAAATAATTTGGCTGCGGAATCGCCCCAGCCAACGGCTAGCCCCTCCCTACCGCAGGGCATCACGGACTTCCCTGGCCTAGTTAAGGCCGTGCCTTTGAGCCCTCGTTCGCTGCGCACAGGCATCAAAGAGGGCATTATCCCTGTAATCCGTCTCCCCGGCGGTCGCCGGCTCCTATTCCATCTTCCCAGTGTGGAAAAAGCTCTGCTCCGATTTCAGCGTGGTGGCATGGAATAATCCATTTACTTGCAACTGTTTATGGAGAATCCAAACAATTTTATGGTTGAGGTGCTAGCCACTGAATTTAAATCTGGGGGATTTGAATTTAAGCAGATGCGCCGCCATGGCAAAGTCGCCCTATTCCTCAAAGCCAAGCGTGGGCATAGCCATACGACCTACGAAACAGTCATCATCCAGACACACCCCGCTGAACGTGTTTTTGGTCGCGATCTCCCGGATCGGGAGGTGATGCCCTCGTCGGAGACCTGGGGCACGCAGGGTTGGAGTGATTCCGATTTGGAAAGGGCTTTGGCCCGTTACAACCGGTTGGCTGCAATTTGTAGCAAACCCAATTTCCCGCTTGCAGGGTCATCGGCCAGCGCATCGGAAACTCCTGGCAACCCAGACGACTTCAACCGCCTAGATCAGCTCCCACTACTGTGACGAGTGCCTTGCCCCAATTTTTGCGTGATCTGCTCGGCAGCCCGCCGCGCCATGGTGAGGGTGTGCATCTCTGGTTATTCCGTGTAGCCCGACAGCTTCATACCCATTATCACGATAAGCACCAAATGCATGAGCTTCTGAGCGCTGTTACTGCGGATTGTGGCCGACCGGTCAGCCGGCGGGAAATTGATGAGGCAATTGCGAGCTCAGCAAAGTGCTCTTGGCAACCAGGTCGTCAACGGGGATCGCCGCCACCGCCGCCGCCGGCGTGGCCAAAATCAGACTCATCCCGAATCGAAGCAATTATCCACGATGGTGGCGGTTTGGCCGATTTATGGGAGGCTTCCCCCTTCCGCGTTGAGGACGTCGCCGTCCTCACGGAGGTGGTTATTGATCATTTATTTCCAGACTATCCCCTGCTGTGCTGTGGGTTATCTCAATCGGTTTTTGACACCCTGCCGCGCCTTGATTGGCGAGGAAAGCTAGGAAATTTGCAGTTCATCGTCCCATCGCCCATGTCCGCCGTCACTGGCGTCACCAAGGATGGCCGCCCTTCAAAGCATTCACTGGGCAACACCGGGCCTCGCCGGTTTCTGATTTGTGAGTTCGACCAGGGTGCGCCCGATGACCATGCGGCAATACTAATGCACTTGGGACGGTTCGCCCCGCTGGTATGTGTGGTCCACAGTGGGGGAAAAAGCCTCCACGGCTGGTTTTATGTAGCCAACCAGCCGGAAGCCAAGGTGGCGAAGTTCTTCCGATACGCGGTGGCGCTGGGCGCGGACCGGGCGACCTGGACCCGGTCGCAATTTGTGCGCATGCCGGAAGGCACGCGGGCGGATGGCCGCCGCCAAACCGTCTATTTCTTAAATTTCAAACCTTTGGAGTCTTCAATATGAAAAGCACCCTGATCAACGAGCTCAAAATACTGGACGTGCCCGATGTCACCACCGGGGGAGACGTTCCAAAGGATGTCCGGCCTAATTGGCGGACAATTTTCAGTTCCGCCGCCGTGACTGGAGTCGAGCTGAACAGTTTGCCTATAACCCCACGCGAATTTATCGTTGGTGAATGGCTCCGCACAGGTGACCTCGGCTATATATTTGCTCCGCGCGGGGTCGGCAAAACCTGGCTCTCCATGTATATGGCTCAGGCCGTGGCGGCAGGCGGTAAGTTCGGCCCATGGGCTGTGTTAAAACCTCGCCGGGTCCTGTACGTGGACGGTGAGATGGCCCTGGACTTATCACAACGGCGTTACCGGGCGCTCACCCAAAAAGCCAATGAAAATTTAGTTTTTCTACACCATGAACTGGTCTTTCAGCGCACTGGGGCAGTCCTAAATCTCGCGTTGCCAATCGTCCAGGAGGCATTGCTCCAGTATGTATTGGAGATGAAAATCGAGGTCTTAATACTGGACAACCTCTCTTGTTTGTTTTCAGGAGTGAAGGAAAATGACGCTGACGCATGGGAGATGATTTTACCTTGGCTGTTGGATTTACGGCGGCGCGGGATCGCCGTAATCATCGTAGCGCATGCCGGCCGCAACGGACAAATGCGCGGCACATCCCGCAGGGAGGACGCGGCGGTCTGGGTCATGTCCCTGTCCGAGGCCAGCGAGCAAAAGCACGGAAGCCAGGGGGCACGTTTTCTGGCCCGGTTCACCAAATGCCGTAATACGACCAGCGCGCAAGCTCCGGACTTGGAATGGCATTATGAACCCATGGGAACCGATGGCGTGCAGGTGAATTTTGCCGTAGCCGACCCGTTGTTGGTTTTCCGAGGCTGGATTGAGGAGGGACTTGATACTTGCTCCGACTTGGCTGCCGAGATGGACATCAGCAGGGGTACAGTCAGCAAGTTGGCTGCGCGCGCCATGAAGGAAGGCTGGCTGAAAATGGGCAAGGGCCGCCGCTACCAACTGGTGTCGGCCCCAGACTCTCGCCAACCCTACGCGGACTGAAGGTCTTTGGACCGTTTCTCGTTTCCATGTCTAGGGTTACAACTGGGAAACGAGCCCCATACCCGGTTTTTTGACCCAAAAAACATGGGATATTCAGCGATTTTAATTCAACTAGTTGGAAACCAGGGTGATGGAATTGACCAGTTTGGTTTCCGTGAAAAGCCTCAGTCTTCTCAGCCCATCCCCATGCCGTTTCCCACCTTGTTAAGGTTTTCCTGCGCACCAACCGATTCGAGGCGGGGAGGACCCACACCAAGCCTTCAAGTACCTTTTAACTGCTGGTATTCAGCCGATCCTACCGGACCCAGCAAATGGCCGGGTGGCCACAGTAAGGCCATTATCAGTCATGTTCCGACTGATTGCGGTTTTCGTTTCCTGTTTTTTGATCTATACATGGAAACGGGAAACGAGCTCCGATTTTGTCTGAAAACGCATTAATTTCACGGGAAATTAGGTGCTTTAAGCATTCTGATTGGAAACAAAACGGCTCAATTATGGTGGAATTCGTTTCTGGGCATCACTCGATGATCCGGCGGCGTCCGGAGAGCATTACCTCCTTTTGCATCCAATTTTCTTCGCCCTAACCGATTTAGCCATTGACCGCCATGTTCTTGAATTACTGAGTCCGGGCATTCTTTGTTTATCGGGGGCCAGTTTTCCCTGACGGCCACAAAGCCAACCTCACGCAAGTCATGTGTACATTTCCTTCCATTGGTACAATGATGTTGGAACACGCCAGTCTTAATGTCCTGTGCAACAAATCACAAAAATGAGAAAATTGAATGACGCTCAGCCAGAAAACACCTCCTTGCCTAGACTCGCCTACAACCGTCGTGAATCTGCGACCGTGCTGGGCATCAGCCCCGCGAGTTTAGACCGGCTCGTTCAGCGCGGTTTGCTGAAACCGAGCAGGGCTTTGTACAAGCCAATGTTTGCTGTCGCCGAGCTGGAGCGATTCCTTCGTGAAACGACAGGTTTGGTTTAATTGCCAATAAATCCGCGTTTGCCAGCCCAAGATTGCTTCATGCAGCCTTCCCGGCTTTAAGATATTCGAGTTGGAATATTAATGATGCGGCACTTGTCCCCAGTTGCTATATTGACATTAATGGTATTTACAATTTAAGAAAGGCCAAATTCCAGCCAAACCTTCAAAAGTTTCCTGCTTGCGCAACCTTAGCGTTCGCGTGAAACTCGAAAAATGAATATTCTAGTTATTGGAAATCATCGGGCTACCTTTGAGGCCCCGTTGCAAACACCAATATTCGCATTGAAAATTTTGCCGTTTGCAGCCTGCTGGCGCAGCGGTGTTTGATTTATCCAACCGTCATAGCCCTGTTTAATCGTTAATTGGATGGCCTAAATCATGAATCCAGTCATAAAACCTTGGTTAATAGCTGGTTTGATCACAGCTCTTGCCGGTAGCACGCTGCTTTCGGGAATTATTATCGTCAGGCTGGGCCATGTTGGTGACCTTCAGAAGCAAAGTGATGATCTGGCTGCGCAAACGGCTCAGGCAAGCACGGACTTGGCCGCACTCCAAAGTCAACATGATACCTTGCAGAAGCAGGTCGACATCCTGAAACCAAGCCTCGCCGACTGGCAACAGCGTCTTGAAGAAAAAAGCGCCGCCGAAGCCGCCGTGGATAGTTTGACGGCCAAGCAAAAGCAGACCGAGTCAGACCTCGCCTCTGCCAGCAAACGATTAGACGACGCCAACAAAGGCTTCCAGGAGGCTGAAAAACACAAATCTGAATTAAGTTCCGATATTGAGCGATTAAAAGCCCAGCTTGAGGACCTGACAAAATCAGATATCGATGCAAAGGCCACAATGAAGTTAGCCGCCGAAGCGGAGCGGCGACTCAGCGATGCCACCAATGGGCTTGCCAGTGCGGAAGCTCGCCGTGCACAGCTGGATAGCGATGTATCTTCTGCAAAAATACGCGTCGACCAACTCCAAAAAGATACCGACAGCTTGCGCCAAATCCGTGACGGGCTGAACGTTGATATACCCGCACTCCGCTTGCAGTTGGCAACACTTAAAGACCAAATCGCGTCAATGGACCAACAGACGGCCGAATTAAAGGTTAATAAGGCGGCGGCTCAACAAGCCGAACAGGATCTTGCCGCTGCGCGCAAATTGCTAGCTGAAACCCAAGCATCACAAGCAAGCAGCGCTCAGCAGGAAACCGACATGGTTGCCCAAATTGCAGAACTCAAAAAGGAGATGGCCGCCGCGCGCAAAGATGCAGCAGATGCCCAGGTTGCCCTAGACGGCGCTAAGAAGGCCGAGGAAGATCTTTCTGCGGCGCGCAAACTCCTCGCTGAAACCCAAGCTTTACAGGAAGGCAGCGCACGTCAGCAGGCGGACTTGGTTGCACAGATTGCAGACTTGAAAAAGCAAGCGGAAGCCTCCCGTAAGGATGCGGCAGTTACGCAAGTCGCGCGTGATACCGCTAAGACCGAATTACAAAAAGTTAATGACGACCTAGCTGGCGTCAGGAAATTGTCGCAGGAACTGTCAGCAAAGCGGGATAACCAAACTCGCGAAGTGGCTGAATTGCAAACATCCATTACCCAATTGGAAACGGCAAAGGATAAGCTTCTCAAAGAAATTGGCAAATTCGACGCCCAACGGCCAAATCCCCAGCCAACGGGTACAAAATGATCGGCACGAATTAAGAGGACAATAAAATGCTGAGCACACAATTATTACTTTGGATTCTTTGGGGGCTATCGCTACTTGCTGGTGTTGTCGCCGTCCTTGCTTTGTTCAAATTGCGTTACGCGGAGCGATTCCTGCCGAAATGGACCGAACTAACCCAATTGGATGCACTTCTTCCCGTTCGGCGCGATGAATTGCGCCAGGCCACTGAAAACATAGAAAAGTGTCGTGGTGAAATCGGCCAGCTAGAAGCCACAGTTGGCCACCTGAGGATTCTGAAGGAGTGGAACGATGCCAACCCGGAGGCTGCGGCACGTATTCAGCAAATGATGCTGGATCTTGAGCGCTACAAATCGGAATTGGCCGCAATTCAATCCAAGCTGGCTCAGGATGAGCAACGCCTAAATCAGGTCAAACATGATTCAGATAAATTAATTTTGGATTGTTCGCGTATGGATCAGGAAAAAGGGCGGCTCCTTGATGAAGTCGCCCACTTGCAAAAAGGCAAAACTGAATTGGATCAAAGCATCAGCAATTTGCAGCAGAAGCAAAGAGACCTTCAAGGCAAGTGCGATGCTCTTGTTCAAAACCACGAGGCCAAAACGAGGGATTTGGGCGATATTCTTGAAAAGTTGGAAATACACAAAAAGCAAAATCAAGACGCAGAGGCTTCTCGGGACAAGGCAATATCGGAATGCAACGTAGCGAATTTGGAACTGTTAAGATTGACCGAAGAAAATAAGCGCCTTCGTGGCGAGTTTGCCAATCTCCAAAAGGACAAGGCTGCATTAGACCAAAATGTAATAAACCTACAGCAAGCTGAACGCGACCTTCAGAATCAATATAATCAGTTACTTGTTAAGCAACACGACAAAGACAAAGAGTTGGACGAGACCATAGAGAAACTTGCTGTTGTCCAAAAGCAAAAGCGGGACGCGGAAGATTCCCGCGACAAGGCTCTCGCTGATTGCAATGCGGCCAAGGCAGAATTATTTGGGCTGCAAAAGACACTGGAGGTTTATAAGGTGTTGGTTGAAAACCTCAACTCTCAGTTGAAAAAAGTTTCCCTAGGAGACACAGATATTAATAAATCCCTTGAGGATTTAGCCCAACCCGTTCTCAAATCAAACTTCAATCATAGTGCCACCATGGATGAGGCTACAGCTCTAAATCGATTGAGAGATCATTTGTTGGCTAAAGGACTCCATTATCCTGAACGGGTTCAATTGGCCTTCCATACCAGTTTGAAAGCAGCACAGATTAACCCTTTGGTTGTGCTAGCAGGGGTAAGTGGTACAGGTAAAAGTGCACTTCCGATGGCTTATGCTGAGGCCATGGGGATGAATTTTATGAGCCTTGCTGTCCAGCCTGGCTGGTCCGGGCCTCAAGATTTGCTGGGATTTTATAATTACCTTGAGAAAAAGTACAAAGCAACGGAACTTGCTCGGGCCCTTGCTCAAATGTCACGGTTCTCGAATGAGGACCTTCCGGGACTGGATATAAAATCTCGCAAAGATCAGATGCTATTGCTGTTGCTTGATGAAATGAATCTTGCCCGTATTGAGTATTACTTCTCGGACTTTTTGAGTCGTTTGGAACAACGCCGCGGTCGTAATGTCCAAGATGCCCAACGGCGTCGTGAGGTCTCATTGTTAGTGGATGCCGGCAGCCTTCCGGCAACTGAAATGGCGCGTTTCATTTTTCCTGATTTTAACGTTCTCTTTGTCGGTACGATGAATGAGGATGAGTCCACCCAGTCGCTATCCGACAAAGTTATTGATCGTGCGAATGTGTTGCGATTCGGCGCACCCAAAGACTTAAAAGCCGCTCCCGCTCCAACTATCGATCTCACGACAAACTTCCTCCAAAGAGCAAAATGGGAAGAATGGGTTAAATCTTTTGGTGGAACCGGGCTAGATAAGGAACGGGCAATCTTAACAGGCCTCAATCAAACTCTGGAATCGGTTAATCGACCATTCGGTCACCGCGTTTATCGCGCCATCCTGGATTATATCACCAATTATCCAAATGCCATGACTAATGCCGGCTGCTTGCGGGACGCGATGGCAGACCAAATGGAACAAAAAATCATCCCGAAATTGCGCGGGCTTGACACCCAGGATGATGCCAATGCACGGTGTCTCGAAAAAGTGGGTCAAACGATTTCGAGTTTGCAAGATAACGACCTCATTGAAGCCTTTAACAAGGCACGTCAGCCACATCTTTTTGAATGGTTCGGAGTGAAGCGATCTTAAGTTAATATGGCTCGTGTACTCCCATACCCTTGGTCTCTGGCTACTGCGCGGGGGGAATCCGGAGCTGCACTAGCATTGGAGGATTGCGAGTTATCCAAGCCGCTCAATCCTGAGCTTTTGACTTTTTTCACTCGTCGCGGCGATGAACAATTGCCGACATTCCCTGGGCATCGCCATCCACCAGCAACACTGACATTCCAAGTTGTACCTAATTCAAACACCCCAGCAGGCAGCAGGCCAGGTGTGCTGTCAATGCCCCCGTTCCCTTATGAGCAAGAAAGCGTTTGGCAATTGCGATTTGGACTGGAGGAATGCGCCATCCCAGTTAATGGGACGCTTCGCCGGTCTAGCGCTTGGGAAGATCCAGCGGCACACAACTTCGAAGAGGTTTCTCTGCGCGACACGATTGATTTACTGTGCGGATACTTTAGGGAGGCCATCGCCTTGACATATGAGCACGAATCCCCCGAATTTCAAAACTTTGCCGGTCAAGCAATTGCGTGCCTTGACTGGGGCGCGATTTGGCGGCGCTGGAAAAAAGTGAGCACAGGTGAAGAACCGCGCACCGCTCGGATTGTCGAAATTGCCCGCGCCCACTTCGCCGCAATCCGTGACGTTTGCGAACGGCCTCGCCGGATGCTGGTGAGGCAACGAGAGCTTGTCTCAGTTGGTCGTGTTCAGGAGCTTGATTCAATTTGTATGCGCGACTTAATCCGGCGTCCAGGGCAAACTATTTTGGAAAAGGCCGGCGCTCGCCAGGAAATTCTGGCTGTTACGCGGCGAGAAACGGTTGACACCGCTGAAAATCGGGTCATTCGTGATTTTATCAACCTCTGTCAACACCGTGCCCGTGCCTACGAACGTGAGAACGCACGTGCGCGGGCGCATTCTAAAGTTCGCAGCGTTATTGAATTGCGACGGAACTGTGAACGACTCGATGCTTGGTCACCTCTGGCAGGTGCCGGCAAATTGGTTGGGGCTGCCCGACCCAATTATGTGTTGCAGAAAGACCGCCGATATAACCCACTTTGGATTCAATACGACAAACTCCGTCGTGAAGAAGAAGAAACGGACGTTATCTGGGCCTGGAGCCGGTGTTTATGGGCCGATTTTGTCAGAGGCGTGGTTACCTCATTTCTTTCGTGCAACGGGAATGATAGCCTCTGCAAATGGCAGCTGGACGGGGATTTGAACGCGTATCTAAAAGTCGAACACCAAGCCGGCAGCTATTTGCCCGCCCTCTCAGTTTCAAGTCGTTGGTCACATCGTGACGGAAAATCGAGAATGTTTCTGGTCCACCCTGCACATTCGCACCTATGTCCAGGTTTGGAAGGATTCTTACCTCGTCTTGGAGCGGACCTTGCCCTGGTAGTTTATCCGGCCGACAGACCATTACGGCCACAATCGTTGCTCTGCTTTTATTCAGTTTTGAGCCTGAAAACGGAACAGAACCAAAGAGACGACATGATTGCCAGCCTCAAATCGACTCTTGACCACGCAGCACAACAATTACCTGGCTTAAATATACGCAGCCTGTTGCTTCGTGGTGAGAGAAAGGGTGAAACCAAGCATGAAAACCCACGATATGGGCGGCTAGATTATTTGGCCGCTCCGGCCGGGGGGACCTTCTGGTTCCAGGAATTTCCTGAACTGCTAGCCATTCTGATGGAGGAATTGGCATTATGATGTTCGTTGGATTAGATCTTGGCGGTGTTAACTCGTCGGCATGCATCCGGGATCTAGCCGGTGTCGAGACGTTGCATGGAAGTGCCTATCCTGAGCGACCCACCTGTGTGCTGCTCCCCCTGATCAGGAGAGAAAAGGTACTCGCAGGAGACGCAGCTTTGCGCAATGATCGAGGTCTTGGCCATCCTTGGCCTCCTTTAGCAATGGCCCCGGTCAGTGGTTGGAATCGAGCTGATCCGCCGATGCCAGGTGGACGTTTGTTGCTTGGCACGGTCTGGCAGAGCCTCATCGCACGTGACCATTGGCAGGAACCAAAATGGGAGCCTCAAGACGGCCTTCCAGTCCTTAATAAACCCGCACCATCAGATTGCCTTGCCGAAGAGGCATCAACCATATTGAAACAATTGCACGTTGATCCCTCTGCGACACACGTTGTACTTTCCATTCCGAATGAATTACCAGAGGAGTCTCAGGAATCACTGCTTTCACGATTGCCCACAGGGGCACGACTAGTCTGGCGCTCCATTGCTGCGGCAATGTCATGGGCTGAAGCAAATGCCAATGACTTAAGGGCGAGCAATACTCTGGTAGTGTTGGATGCTGGACTGCATGGTGTGGAAATCTCCGTCTTTGAGTTTAGACAACAAACGAAAGCTGGTAAATCGTTCTACGTTCCTGTACGTCGGTTAAGCCGTTTGCTATCCGTGAAAACCGACACTCTGATAGCGGATTTTGAAGCGCCATTTCATGGTGTACACCCAGATTTAACTCCGCTTGAAACGCACTTGGGAGCAATTTCAAACGCTATTGGTAAACCAGTAAATTTTCTGATTTGCGGTCCATTAGCAGCGGCCACAATCGAATTTTTGCAACGGCGACTTCCAGGCATCGACTGGCCAAAGCCAGACCTCAGTGCCATTGCACGTGGCTCCTGCTTATTTGCATGGCGTCTGGCCCAAGATTGGCCAACTTATCTTGATGTATTGTCCTCTTTAGAATTGTTTACCCTTACTGAACAACTTGAGCCAAAGTGGCTATCCCTTATTCCCACCGATTGTGAAGTGGAAGGCGGACGCGATTTTCACCAGTTGATCCCTAAACGGATTTTCATCGAGAAGGGCACATCATGCCTTGCAAGTTGGTTGCAACGATCAGGCGATTCAGATTTCCGAAAACTTTCAACCGATTTACCGGCACGCGCTGAACATAACGCTTGGGTGGACCTTAACATTAGCTCGCGCTCCGCCGGAGGATTTGCTCGGGTTCGAATCGAACCATCAGCCGGGCAGTTTGAAGTTTTTGGTTCCGGCCAACACTTGATGCTGAACTGGCACAGCATGGAACGTATTTCGCGCAAACCGACAGAACAATGGCCCCCGAAAATGGTAAAATTTGGTTGGCCGCGCTGCGGAATCCTCTATGCCCACAGACCTTTGCTTGATGATTTTCTTAATGCATGCGATCAATTCTTAGAATACGCATTGGATCATCGAAACCCCGAGCAACGTATGGCCAACTTGGCAGAGCTAAAGGCTCGTGTTGCAAGATCAATCTTGCCTCACCAAGCTGGATTAATAAAAACAGGAATTGTTGAAGCAGGAGGTGACACTGCTCCTGTCAACTTGCTCTTGTGTTTTAGCACCAAGGCTCCTTGTGAGTTTATGGAGGCAACTTACTTGGGCCAGCCACAAATTCTGAACCCTTCAACGAGCAAGGAGTCACAGATACGAAAAACTGCCAAGTTATTATGGTCGCGTTTGAAATTCTTGCAACAGGATCGAAATGCCATATTACAGGAGAAAAACACGATTATATATATTTTGGGCCGCATGGCAGGTTATGCTCCTGACGGATTTCAGAGCTTTTTAGCTAACGAGATGCATCCGGTATCAAACGCTAATTATCTATTTGCAGCAGGACGTGTACTTAATTCTTCAGCCCACGGCAGGCGCATTTTTCAAGCTATCCAGGAGAAATCTGAATATTGGCAATCGCTCAACAATAATTGGTTACGAATGCTGGTTTATGTCCTGTATCAGCGCCCGGAAATATTGAAAGACGTTCCTCGCGAGCATATTGTTTCCACCTCAAAACTATGCGTGGATGTGTTTGACCAACAGGTTAGACGACAAAATGTTCGGGTTATTTTTATGAACAGCCTGCGAGCTTTGGCACTACTACTTCGCGCTAGGCGACATGTCCAAGCAAGGGAATTATTGGTTGTTGATAAAAATTCACCGGAGGAAAATCTTCTTGCAAGCAAGATTCGCGATGCCCTTCAAACTGCAAATGGCTTGAGTTTACGGTCTGAAGCTCGAACACTTGTTGGACTTGTTGGGGATTGGCTTGAATCCTCAGCCTCAACGGATGTGATGCCCCCTATTGCACCGCCAGATGAAGAGTCCGAAGATGAGTGAATCCCTCTTACAGGCACTTGCTCTTGCTCCAGGCCCCCAGACCGCTGTAGAGCTACATGACAGCCTGAAACGCGCAGGCCTCAAGATCGACGAATATGAGATCGTGAAACATCTCCGTCATCTTCAAAAAGATGGCATTGTTCAAATTGAAGGCACCAAATGGCGACTGCTTAAATTGCCGCCAGGCATCTCAGTTGCACTTCCGTCTAGCACAAAGGAATTAAAAGCCTTTCATCCACAAGCCACCCTTCAAGGCACCACACCTATTTCTTCCCAAGTGATTGTGCCACCCTCTGCTCCTGCTGGTCGGTGGGCTCAATTCCGCTCACTCTGCCGATATTACATGGATTGTCTTTTGCAGGAAGAGGCTCCTCAATTACGTGCCTATGTCGAAAATGAGGATGACACGTGGGTGGCCGCAATGGAGGTTCCCTGGTCACGGCTAGCTGCTGGTGGTGGTTTCGCCGTCTCTCTGGCACGTGCACAATCCCTTTTCCAACGCAACCGTGTGAAAAGGGGGGAGGACGAGTGCGTTTATGTCGGCTATCCACTTAAGCTGGTCAAACGAGAAGCTTTCATGTTCGTGGTTCCGCTATTTGTCCAGCCAATGCAGGCCGATTGGCGTTCTGGGGTCCTCCACCTGGAACCTGATGGCCCGATTGCTGTTAATGGTGCTTGGCTTGAGTTTCAATTCCCCAAGCGAGGCGAACGCGAGGCGTTTCTCCGCGCCATAGGACTGATCACAGATATTGACCCTGACGATGAAAATGGTGCCTCCAGGCGTCCGTCCTCTCTGGACATGGGCCGACTTGCCTTGGATGCCTCCCATTACGTTCACGACACTGATCGTTTTGCCGAGCCAATCAATCCGATGCTGCTGAATTCCTCAAGAGATTGGAAGGCATCAGAACCCGGCCTTTACAATGCGGCGATTTTGACACTCGGCCCCCGGCTCAAATATACGCGGAGTCTGTTGCGAGATTTGCGCGACATCACTGAGAAATACTCGGATGAAGACCTTGACCAAACTGCTCTCGCGGCAATATTCCCTCACGAACCGCCTGCCCATCCGGCAACCAAACCAGGAACAGCCGTAGATTCTCCTGCCGTTGCCGCCACTTTTGGGAGAAATGACCTGGCTCAAGTGCGAATGTTGCATCCTCGACAGCGCACGGCCGTTGTTAACGCTTTGTCAGAAAAGATTTCGGTGGTGACCGGACCGCCAGGCACCGGCAAATCAGAGGTTGTGGCGGCCATTCTTTTTAACCAATTGCTTAGAGGCAAATCGGCCCTTTTCGCGAGCAAGAACCATCAGTCGTTGGAAGCTGTCCTGCCGCGCCTCAATGCAGCTAGCGAGGGGGCCGACTTAATAATCCAATCTTCCAGTCGAGAGCTGGCGCAGCGCCAAAATTACCTTGGCAAACTCCAAAGTTTGCTTGCTCGCCCGGGCCGCCCTGACGAGGCTCAGGGTGTGGCCTTTCAAGAACAGTTCGTGGCTCTCTTCGCTCAGCAGAAAACTGAATTGCAGCAAATTGCTGCCCATACGGTCGCACGCAGCGAATATGAGACCCTTAATGGCCAATTGGATGCCTTAAGGAAGTCCCTGCCCCTCGTAATCCAATCAGACGAAGTCTTATCCCAATGGCCCGCCAATGTCACCAGTTCGCAGATCCAGGCTTTGGAGACCGAGTTGCGCCTCGCACTTGCCAGGCCTACTGGTGCTTTTCAAAAATTATGGTTCATGATTCGGCGCGACCAGGTCGAAACACGACGCAAAGCCGCACGCCAGGTAGTACTTGAACTTCCAATATCGTTTGCCAACCGCAATACTCCAGATGCCAATGCTGGTTTTGAATCATGGGAGGAATATTTCACCGTTTGGAAAACTTGGGCAGAATCAGCCAACTTGACCAAGCTTTTAAGCAACTGCGAGCAGCGACTGGCCGTATTGCCAAAGGCTGAAGATTGCAATCAACGACTCAGCCGGATTCAAAGTGACATTGAAAAGCTCACCACGGACTGGATGTCCTGGGCAACTGGTGGTTTGCCAAGCGTTCTTAATCCAGCGGACCGTCAAGCACTCGCTAATTTGCGCGCCGGAATTCAAAACTGGGGGCAGGACCGATTTTCAAAAGAACTAAAACGCCACTTTCCATTGATCCTTCGGGTTTTTCCGTTGTGGTCGGTCTCCAATCTTTCGGCTCGCAGTGCCCTTCCTCTAATACCAGGTCTTTTCAATCTTGTCATCGTCGACGAAGCCAGCCAGTGTGACATTGCCTCCGCAATCCCCTTGTTGGCACGCAGTCGGCACGCTGTGCTTGCCGGTGACCCAAATCAACTGAAACATGTCAGCACGCTTGATGCGTCGGTTGAGCAAACACTGTTGCAGCAGTATGCGCTCACCGATGCCAACTTGCAGCGGTTCACTTATCGCGTCAACAGTGCCTTTGGGCTCGCCAACGACAGTGAAAGCGTTCCCGAATCAGCCCGTGTCTCCCTGGACCTTCATTTCCGCTCACATGATCTCATCGCGGACTATTGCAACGAGGCATTCTATTCCAAATCACTGCATGTTGTCACCGTTACTGACCGTTTAAAAATTCCGCCCGGCATGTCGCCAGGTATCCATTGGACGCATGTGGTCGGGAAAATGCAGCCTGGCCAGACTGGCGTCTGGTGCTTGGAGGAAATTGAGGCCATCTGTCGGGAATTGGAAGTGCTCGCCAAGTCCGGATATCGCGGAACCATCGGTGTTGTGACCCCCTTTCGCCAGCAAATGATTCGTCTAAGAGACAAATTGGACGCCGGCAATTCCCTGCCTCCTGACTTCTTGGAACAAGTTCGGTTCCTCGCATCCACTGCGCACGGATTTCAAGGCGACGAGCGCGATTTGATTCTGTTCAGCCTTTGTGGGGGACCCGAGTTGCCAGACGGTTCCACCATATTCCTACGAGAGAACCCCAATCTCTTCAATGTCGCTGTTTCACGAGCGCGTGCAGTGCTCCACGTTGTGGGCAACCGCGATTGGGCCTTGGCTTGTGGGGTGCCATTTATCGAGAATCTTGCGCGCCGCACCATGCCAGGGACGGGCAATTCCAACCGACGGCAACGCAACCAATATCAATCGCCGTGGGAAAAAACCCTTGAAGAGGCTCTGCAAAAAGCCGGCATCAAAACGACGCCACAATACCCGATTGCCGGTCGTTTTCTTGATCTCGCTGTGCTTGGGCCTAGAAAGATAGACATCGAAGTGGATGGCGAATCAGTTCACCGCACTGCCGGTGGCGGGCGCAATGACGATGACCATTGGCGCGACCTCCAGTTAAAAAGTCTCGGCTGGGAGGTTTGCCGCTTCTGGATTTATGAACTACGCGAAAATATTTCACAATGTGTTCAAAGGGTCGAAAAACTCTTAAAAGACCCAGGTATATGATCCAAGCCGATCACACTCACTAAACGATCTGATTGCCAACGGTAATCCCGTTGTCGTTGCCACGTTGGCAAGGACGGGAACTCGGTTTTGACCATAGGCCCGGTAAATCCCATTTTTCCGTTGCCATTGGCGTGGACCGGCTTACGATTGCCGGACTGCATGGCACTTGGCAAAAATCAGAAGCTGAATATCGAGGGTGGGCTGTTTCAGGCTGACAAGGCGGTCACATTGAGTCAGCTGGAATCCCATTTGTGGGAAGCCGCCAATATCTTGCGCGGGACGGTGGATGCGGCCGATTTCAAGACCTACGTTTTCCCACTGCTGTTTTTCAAGCGTATCTCGGATGTTCATGACGAGGAATATCAGGCGGCCCTCATGGAATCGGGCGGCGACCAGGAATACGCCAATTTTCCCCAGAACTACCGCTTTCAAATCCCCGAGGATTGCCACTGGGGCGATGTTCGCACCGTGGCCATGAATGTCGGCCAGGCACTCCAAAAAGCTATGCGGGGCATTGAGCAGGCCAACCCTGAAACGCTTTATGGGATATTCGGCGATGCCCAGTGGAACAACAAGGACCGGCTGCCAGATTCGCTGCTCAAAAACCTCATCGAGCATTTCTCCGGCATCAACCTTGGCAACCAGGCAGCGCAGGCGGACATTCTCGGCCAGTCCTATGAATACCTGATCAAAAAGTTTGCCGACGCCACCAATAAAAAGGCCGGGGAATTCTACACCCCGCGCTCCGTCGTGCGGCTGATGGTGAACATCCTTGACCCCAAAGAAGGGGAATCCATTTACGATCCCACGTGCGGCACGGGCGGCATGTTGCTGGAGGCCATTCACCATGTGAAAGCCAACCATGGCGACGACCGCACCCTTTGGGGCAAATTGTTCGCCCAAGAGAAAAACCTGACCACCTCCGCCATCGCCCGCATGAATCTATTCCTGCACGGCGCATCAGATTTCCAAGTCGTTCGGGGCGACACCCTGCGCAACCCGGCCTTTTTCTCGGGCGACAATCTCGCCAAATTTGACTGCGTCATCGCCAATCCGCCATTTTCATTGGAAAAGTGGGGTGAGGAAGTGTGGGCCAGTGACCCGTTTGGGCGCAATTTCGCCGGCATGCCGCCCGCCAAGAGCGGTGATTACGCTTTTGTGCAGCATATGATCTGCTCCATGGCCCCCAAGACCGGGCGCATGGCGGTGGTTCTGCCGCACGGAGCCTTATTCCGCATGGGCAAGGAAGGCGAGATTCGTGAGAAAATCCTGGGCATGGACCTGCTGGAAGCCGTGATTGGCCTGGGACCCAACCTGTTTTATGGCACCGGCTTGGCCGCCTGCATTCTCGTTTTCCGCCAGCGCAAAGCCAAGGACCGGAAGCATAAAGTGCTCATCATTGACGCCTCCAAGGAGTTCAAGACCGGCCGGGCGCAGAACGAATTATTGCCGGAACACGTTGAGCGCATTTACCAGTGGTATCGTGCTTATCAGGACGTGCCAGGCATTGCCCGTGTGGTGACGCTGGAAGAAATTGCGGCCAATGACCATAACCTGAACATCCCGCGCTACGTGGAACCGAAAAACGAGCAGGTGGTGTTAACCGTGGACCAGGCCATGAAAAAGTTACAGACCAGCGCTGAGGCGGCATTTTCAGCGGAGGAAAAGTTGGCGAGCATGCTTCTGAAAGAAGGCCTGATCACAAAATGTTAAAACTTCATAATGCCCCCAATGCTTAAATGTTTTAGCCGCCCGGGATCGCAGCATTACTGGGTTGAGAATAAGCAACCACTGCTCAGTTTGGAGGTTTGGGAAAAGACCCGGCATATCGCCGTCAAGCTTCTGGCAAGTCATGGACATGAGGATGCCGCCCATATTTTGCAGAATGACGGATTTTCTGTTTATAAAGGGGCCAACGACTTCAATGACGACTTTGCGGTGCTATATCGGCAGGTCGGGTTTGATGAATATCTTAAGTTTGAATTCTCGACACATATCGAACATCACCGTAATTCCTATGAACAAATTGCCAATATCCTTAATGAATTAGGGCAGAATATTCGTTTTATTGGGATTGAATTCGTTGACGACTCCACACCCCAGCCAGTGGCCTCCCCAAAACCAAAACTGACCAGCAGCGCAGTGGAACAGGCCTTGGGTGACGCCCAACAGCTTGTTTCACAGAAACGACCTGTAAGCGCTGTGGATCGGGCGCACACCGCATTGCACGGGTATCTCAATCAGATTTGTGCCGACGCCAACCTCGTATTTCAAAACTCAGACCCGGGTTTAACGCATTCAGTAAATACGCTCATCAAGCAACATCCCAAGTTTGCCAATCTTGGAACACAAAAAGAACAGATTGGGAAAGTGTTTAAGGCTATGAGTGTCATATGCGACGCTTTGAATCCCATTCGCAATCACGGCAGTCTCGCCCATGCAAACGAGGAACTGCTTGAGCCTGCTGAAGCAATGCTCGCAATCAATGCTTCCAGAACTTTGCTTCATTACATTGACCAAAAACTGCAATGACCCGCATCACCCAACAACAGCTCGAATCCTACCTTTGGGGCGCGGCCACGCTCTTACGCGGGACAATCGACGCGGGCGATTACAAGCAGTTCATCTTTCCGCTGCTATTTTACAAGCGCCTATGCGACGTGTTCGACGAGGAGACCCAGACTGCCCTAGCGGAATCGGGCGGGGACAAGCTCTACGCCTCCGGCCGGGAGCAACATCGGTTCCAAGTGCCGGCGGATGCTCATTGGCGCGAAGTGCGGCAGGCAGCCCGGAACGTGGGGCCGGCCATCCAATCCGCCATGCGCGCCATCGAGACCGCTAACCCGGACAAGCTGTACGGAATCTTCGGGGATGCCCAATGGACCAATAAGGACCGGCTCTCGGACGCCATGCTTCGGGATCTGGTCGAGCATTTCTCCGCCTTGGAACTCACCGTGGCCAATCTGCCCGAAGATGAGTTGGGCAATGGCTATGAATACCTGATCAAGAAGTTCGCAGACGATTCTGGGCACACGGCGGCCGAGTTTTACACGAATCGCACGGTGGTGCATCTCATGACCGAGATGCTGGAGCCCCAGCCGGGCGAATCCATCTATGACCCCACCTGCGGGTCCGGCGGCATGTTGCTCTCCTGCGTCACCCACCTGCGCAAGCTCAAAAAAGAATGGCGCAACGTCCGGCTTTACGGGCAGGAACGCAACCTGATGACCTCCTCCATTGCCCGGATGAATTGCTTCCTCCACGGCATCGAGGATTTTCAAATCGTCCGGGGTGATACCCTGTCCGAACCCAAACTCATCCAGGGCGACCGCCTCCAACGTTTCGACGTGGTGTTGGCCAATCCGCCCTATTCCATCAAGCAATGGGATCGCGACGCTTTCGCCTCCGATCCCTGGGGCCGTAACCTCTACGGCACCCCGCCCCAGGGCCGGGCCGATTATGCCTTTTGGCAGCATATTCAATGCAGCCTCAACCCCAAAACCGGGCGCTGCGCCATTTTGTTCCCGCATGGCGTCCTGTTTCGGCAGGAAGAGTCGGAAATGCGGCGCAAGCTCGTGGAAGCCGACGCCATCGAATGCGTGCTCGGGCTCGGACCAAATCTGTTCTACAACTCGCCGATGGAGGCCTGCGTCGTCATTTGCCGCACGGCCAAACCCAAGGCGCGGAAGGGCAAAATCCTGTTCATCAACGCCATTAACGAGGTTACCCGCGAACGGGCTCAAAGTTTTCTGACCGACGAGCACATTGAGCGGATCGTCCAGGCGTATGAACAGTTCAAGGATGAAACCGGATTCAGCCGAGTGGCCACTCTGGCTGAAATCCTAGCCAAGGATGGCAATTTGAGCATTCCGCTTTACGTGCCCCCGGTGTCCACGACCAGCGGGTCCAATCCCAAAGCCGGTGAGATCGGCCAGCCCGACCTGGCTGGCGCACTCACCGCCTGGATCGAGAGTTCTGGCAACGTGCGAAAAGCCTTGGGTTTGATTCTGGAGGAACGTTGATGAGTGAAAAGCGCCATACATTCGCCAGCTCGGTTCCCTTACGTATCCACCAAATACCTGACGCGCCCTTGCTCGCTCGCCGTGCTATCAATTTTATTGACCGAACCTGGCAATGCGCCAATCACTGGAAACCATCTGGATCACCCTGAAATCCAAATAATTTACTGATAATGACAATTCTTATCACATAGTGAAATATGCGTATTTCAGTAATAATAGTTGAATATTTACTGGGAATGTGAATTCTTACTGAGTAGTGAAAGCCGCCCATTCCAGTAAAAGTGCCATCATTCGTTACGAAAGTGAGTTGGTTGATCACTTCCGGCAACTGCTGGAGGATGACGTCGAGGTCTCATGGGTAGTGCCGTCGGGCGACTCCACCCATGGTCGGCTTCCGTGGGCCGAGTTCAAGCTGGATGCCCAAACCCGCCGGTTCAAGCCTTTGTTTTCGCTAAAACCGAGCATTCCAGAGTTGGAATTCATCCTCAACACCTGGAGCGACCCGCTCCCGCCTCTGCTGGTGGCCCCGGAATTAATCCCCCGCATTCTGGATTTTTGCCGCCAAAAACGGCTGGCAGCGGTTGATTTGAATGGTCGGGTCTATTTGCGGGCCGAAGGCTTGCTGGTGGACCGCCGCCCGTTGCCGGGCCGCGATTTCCGTTTTGAACTTGAACCGCGCAATATCTTTGTCGGCAAAAGCGCGCGGATTGTTCGCAGTCTGCTCACCGACCGGGACCGCACCTGGTCCCAGCATGAATTGGTCAGGCGTACCAAGGCCAGTTCGGGACTGGTGTCGCGAATTGTCCAGCATCTCATCAGTCAGGGGTTTGTGGAAAAGCAAAGCCCGCGCGAGTTCCGGGTGAAGGACCCGCTCGGCCTGATTGATGCCTGGGTGAAGGCGGATGATTTTAACCGGCGCACCACGGTTGCCCGTTACAATGTGTTCGGTGGCAGCCCTAGCGAAACCGCTCGTCAATTGGCAATCTGGGCCAGGGAACAATCCGTGCCCATCGCCTTCACGCAATGGATCGCCGGCTGGTTGCGCCATCCCTACACGGAACCGGCCGTGACCAGCGCCTATGTGGAGCGGCTACCGGAGGCGGCCACCTTGGAACGCCTTGGCCTGCGTCCCGTCAATGACGCCGGCAAGGTATGGCTCTTCCAGCCTGACGACGAAGGCGTGTTCCTTGAAACCCAGACCGTCCAAGACCTGCCGCTTGCCAGCGACGCGCAAATCTATATTGATCTGCAAACCACTGGCCTGCGCGGGCCGGAACAAGCCATCGCCCTGCGTGGGTGGAAAGGATTTTGCCTCCCATGAAACATGCCACCCACCGGGAATACAATCCCCATGGCGTTGCCACCGCCGAGAGTGCGTTTCTAACGGTCTGGGCCGGGCTGGGGGCATGGCACGGCGATCTTGTGCTCGTGGGCGGCCTGGTGCCACGATATATCTGTGGCGACCTTGCCACACCGCGCAACTTGCCGCGTCCAGTCACGCTGGATGCCGACCTCGGCATTGCCATTGGCGCGTCACTGGGCCAGTACGGCAGTCTGACCATGGATCTCCAAGCTCAGGGCTTCCGCCTCTCCAAGGATGAATTCGGCGGGCCACGGTTTGTAAAAACCATGGGCGATTTCACCATCCCGGTGGATTTCCTCACCGAACAGCCGCCGGCCACGCAGGGAACCGCCATGGTGGATGATGCGTCCGCGAACATTATGCCCGGCATCAACCGCGCCCTGGCTTCCGCCCGCGAGATCAAAGTGACGGGCGTGGACCTTTACGGGGCAACCCAGGAAAACCTGCCCATTCGCGTTTGCGAAGCCGGACCATTCCTGGCCCTGAAACTACGGGCCTTTGCCCGCCGACAGGCACCGAAGGATGCCTTTGACATTCTTTATACACTGCTCCATTACGACCGGGGCACCAGCGCCGCTGTGGATGGCTTTACCGGGGAGGTCCGTACCGGTAATCCCGCGTGTGCCGACGCGGTGGCCTGCCTCAACCAGCATTTCCGAGACGAACAAGCTTCGGCTCCGGTTCGCGCCGCCAGCTTTGTCTTGGGGCCTCCCGCGCCAGGTGAATCGAAGGACGTCCGTTTTCAACGCCAGCAACTCCAGCAGGATACGGTTGACGCGGGACGTTTATTACAAAAGGGTTTAACCAAATGAATCGTCAGATAATCGTCAGGCCAAGAGTCACAATCGTCAGATTGCCAAGGGCAAATCGTCCGATCATCATCCAACACATCAAAATTATCATGCCGGTAAATAAATGACAAACAAATGACTCTCTCAAAAACACAGCTAGAGGCAGTTGCTTTTTATGACCAGCACTATCAAGTAATTTTTGACAGTTCACTCAATGAAGGTCGGCCAGTCAAACTATCTGACCCCGAGGATGAAAAAGGTCGAATCTGTAGATTCTGCGGATTAGGCAAGCCGGAAGTCACCTTCAAAAACGTTGCCCACGCAGTGCCTGAGTTTCTCGCAAATAAGTCCCTCGTCTCAATGAATGAGTGCGACACATGCAATGAGTTTCTGGCGCATAAATACGAAGATGATTTGGCAAAGTGGTTCGGGCCGATGCGAAGCGTGTCTCAAATGAAGGGTAAAAAAGGTGTGCCGACCTACAAAAATGAAAACGTAAGGATTGGGATGGGCAGCAAAGGCCTTGAGATTGGAATTGTTACTGAGGATTTGGAGTCGCATTTGAAGTTCGACGGCCCGTTTACATTCACTATGCCTGTCGCAACACCATCCCAGCCTTTTGTTCCAATAAACGCAGCCAAGGCGCTGATAAAAACCGCTTGTTCATTGTGTCCGCCGGAGCTATTGAATGAATGTAAGCCGGCAATTGACTGGCTAATGGAAAGGGCACTTGCGAACATGTCGATGTTCCCAGTGTTGTTCGCTTTCACCCCAGGGCCGATGCCATACGGTGATGGAAAGGTGCTGCTTCTAAAGCGCAAAAGTCACGATGAATATCCATTCATTTGGTGCATTATCGCCACAGCGAATTACCGTTTTCAATTTTTCGTCCCGTTTTGCCCGTCTGATGCATGGATGATGAAAGGAAAATCGGCTCAGCTAAACATGCATCACTTCCCTGATGTTTTTGGTGATAAATGGCCGCACGGAAAAACATGCTTTGGGAACTTTGACTGGTCCGGTAAAGAACCCATCGTGAAAGAGCAGTCGTTCAGCTTTCATGTGGAGAGTATTAAAAAAAACGAAATACCTCCCGCGTCAAATTCAAAATGACTGCAATTCCACCAATAATCGACAACCTCCAGCTTAATCTTGTTTGTGCCAAACTCCCATCGTTCTACGGCAAAGGAGTGACGCCTGTGCGGTTTGGGGATGTGATGGAAAATAGCACTGAACGAGTCGAATCGGCCCATAAGGCGAGGGAAATTTATACAGGGCTGGATGATCTGGACTCCGGCAATCTGCATATCTGGCGTTCGGGCAACGGCGGCAGTTCCGGTGGCGGTGGTAATGTACCGCGCTGGATCGTCACGCCGATTGAGAAGGAAGCGCCATGAGCCTGTTTGAAAAGCTGCCAAATTGGTTTGAATCGAGACCGCTCGTAATACTGCGGTTTAATGACGGCTTTGAGGCAAAGCTGCGTGGGACCACAAGCGGAATGGATAGGTTTACCGTGGTAAAAAATCACGGTGCGTTTAGTGATGTCAAATTACCTTCGCTTTGCATTGCTGCAATGCTAGAAGGGCCAACCAGCAAGTTTTACGTGGGAGTTGTGAAATCCAAGACTGCGGTGGGAACGTTTGATTCACGAGTCACAATTGTAAAATTAAAGAAATTAGAGCTACATTCGTTTGATGATCTCCAGCAGAGATTGGACGGGAAGATTTTCAAAACTCTGTTGGCAGAAAAGTTGACATCATCATTTTTTGCAATTGGGCTGAGCCCAAAACTCAGTATCGCAATTATTGAGGCTCTGGCCAAGAACCCAGAGAACAAAAGTGCGATTGAGGTGGCCGCTGCCCATGTGCCGAAATTTCGGCAAATTAATGGTGCTGTGTGGGAGCAACTTGATGCTATAAAAATGGCTATAGCGGCTTTTGGCTTGAGCAAGTCTGATTTTCCGAAGGAATTGGATGTGCCAGTCGGCTCAGATTCAACCTTGAACCATTTTGATAACAGCCATGCGGGTTCAAAACATAACGACGAAGATGACGATGGCGATGGCAATGAAGGCAACGGCACTGTACATGTACTGGAGGATAATGTCATAGCGAAGGACGCAAGCGTGATACCCGGTTTTGAATTGATTGAAAAGCACCTGACCGGCAAGGCCATCTTCTCGGCTCAAAGCGAGCGGCTTGAGGTTTTTACCGCCAACAAAGGACCGCTGGAGGAAATGCTTGGGGTGGACCTCATTTACATCAACGAAGTGGCTGGAAACACCGTGATGGTACAATACAAGATGCTTACCGCTCATACTGACCCGGCTACAGCTAAGAGCGACTGGATTTTTCGTCCGGACAGCCAGTTTGAATTGGAAGTGGCGCGCATGAGACTGCCAACCCTCGACGAAACGATCGACGATTACAGGCTGCTCCGAAGCCCGTTCCTTTTCAAATTCGTAAAGCGAAAGGGCGACGGTGAATCTCATGCGTCATTTATCGTTCCCCTCAATCATCTGAACCACATTTTGGATTCACCAAATGCAAAAGGACCAAGAGGAGGCATACGCATCGGCTTTGAAAGCCTTGGCGGCATTTATTTACGCGAGGCAGATCTGATCGGACTGATTCGTTCCGGATATATCGGAACTCACCGCGTCGAAACCGAAGCGCTAAAGCCTATCATTCAAGCTGTTTCCGAGGGAAAACGTGCACTCGTGTTGGCTTGGCAGAAGCAAGTGAATGCAAAATTTTCGGCCAACATTGATGAAGACTGAATGAATTGACTGATATGGACGGCACAAAATACCACATCTACTTTTCCAATACTCACTCGGAGCGTTGGCGCGATCTTGAATTACCAGCCATTGTTTTTTCACCTTCGGCAGACAGTTGGAATGATTTCGCGTTCAGGACGAGATTCACTTACATAGCCTACAACAGCCAAGGAGAGCTAACCCCTGGCGAAGTCCACCTTGCCTTTCTTGGGGAAACCGCAGAGAACAGTTCAGTTGAACATGTTGAACGCAAGGTGGGCAAACCAAATAGTCACATTTTGCCAGCCAAAGAGTTTCCACCATTCTACAGCATGCACCACGATATGCGCGCATATCGTGAAATAGTAAATAAGTGTGGACCGGATTCAGCAGAGGAAATACTGCTGGCAATGAACGATCTCGTCGCTGTCAAGCGAGTTAGCAGATTGCCGAATTGGTTTGTCGATGCAACCTCCAGTCGCCAGTTCAAGTTGGCATTTATGAGGAATGCTGAAACTTTTTTCGCATTCCACAACGCGGGATCAATTCTAGGCGGACTTGAAAAGGAGACTTTGGCAGGCATATCTAATCGACTCAGACTTGAGTTCAAGCTTCTGGCGTTTCAGAATTCTCACATTCTTGATTTTAGCTTCGAACATGACAGCGTTTTGCCAAAGCGAATTGCCATTGTCATTGGAAAAAATGGAGTGGGAAAGAGCCAAGCCCTTTCACATTTTGCTAAAGCCCTACTCTTGGGGGATCAAAATTTGGCTTCTTCGACGTTTGTAAGTATCCGTGTGGCTAACCCCGTATAGGCCAGGTGGGCGGGCCGCACTAAACTGCGGGGGATGTCAGGAGACTTTTTTGTGGGCGGCTTGCCAAACGGTTGGGGTCAGCTCGGCGACGCGGTTAATGGGCCAGTCGCCGAGT
>CAIQWB010000106.1 GCA_903875465.1 uncultured Verrucomicrobia subdivision 3 bacterium | reverse complement strand
TTGGTTTTCATATTCGTTTTTGTTTTTAAGGTTTTTAATGTTTCAAACTGCACGAATCTACTTTAGCAATCACCGTGCCAAGTTTTAAAACCATGGAAATGTCCGTTTTCATGGGTTTAAATCACAATAACCCAAGATCACTCACTGGAATTATTGCGCAAGCTATGTATTTGCATTGCATTCGCAATTACCAAAACCTATTCATCACCTCTCTAACCTTCGAGCATCCCTAATTGAGGATGATCGCCACCACCACTTGCACAATTAAGGGTTTCAACGTAGTTAGATACGCGACATCGGGTCCTACCCACCGCTTCCTTGGAAATCAAAATTGCCCTGCTTTCCAAATAAAGCCATAATGGCTTCTGAATTTTATGGAGCAACCCATCCAATCAAAATCATCTTTCTGGGAACGACTCAGCACCGGGCTGGCCTGTTTCAGCCGCGTACTTGGTAGTGCGGACTTTTGCCGACAGGTCGAGACCCTCCTAAAACCCGCGCCTGCCCGGGTTACGGAGCCAGTGCCAGCCAAACCCAAACCCGTGGAATTGCCACCTGAACGCCGCCATGCCTCCGGTCTGGCCCTGCTCGCCCTGCTCCAGCGCGAGGGACGCCTCATTGATTTCCTGCAGGAAGACATGGCCGCCTATTCGGACGCAGATATCGGGGGTGCCGCCCGGGTGGTTCATGCAGGCTGCCGCAAAATCCTTACCGACCAGCTAACCCTCGAACCCGTGCTCAAAGAGGCCGAGGGGTCGACCATTAAAATACCGGCAGGTTTCGACGCCCAGCGCATCCGCCTGACGGGCAATATTGCTGGCCAGCCTCCCTTCGCCGGCACGCTGCGGCACCACGGCTGGCAAGTCACTTCTGTCCACCTGCCGGCGGTTTCGGAAACCCTGGACCCAGGCGTGTTGGCCCCGGCCGAAGTCGAGTTGTAAGCGAGACGGGCAAATCCATTGATAAAATCAACCATGTCCACCTACGCCATCGGGATCGACCTCGGCACCACCAACAGCGCCGTGTCGTATTTCAAACTGGCCGACGCCACGGCGCGCGGCAACGCCCAAACTATGCTCGCCATCCCCCAAGTCACAGCGGTGGGTACGGTTAGCGAAAAACTGTTACTGCCCTCGTTTTTATATCTCCCCAACGCCGCCGAATTTCCCACTGGCGCACTGGCGCTGCCGTGGAATCGGGAACAGTCGAAGTTTGTCGTGGGCGAATTTGCCCGCTCGCACGGCAGCAAAGTCCCGATGCGACTGGTGGCCTCGGCGAAAAGCTGGCTTTGCCACTCTGGCGTGGATCGCCAGGCCGCCATCCTGCCCTGGCAGGCACCGGAGGATGGGCAGCGCATCTCCCCGCTGGACGCCGCGGCTTATTATCTCGTTCATTTGCGGACCGCCTGGGATCACCGATTTCCCACGGATTTGCTCGCGCAACAAGACGTCGTGCTCACGGTGCCCGCCTCGTTTGATGCCGCCGCCCGCGATCTTACCCTGCGCGCGGCCGAGCAGGCCGGCCTGCCCAACGTCACTTTAATTGAGGAACCGCAGGCAGCCTTCTACGCCTGGCTGGAACAAATGGGCGAGGGCTTCCGGAAACAAGTCAAACCCGGCGATGTCGTGCTGGTGGTGGATGTCGGCGGGGGCACGGCGGACTTCTGCCTCATTGCGGTCACCGCCAAGGACGGGGACGTCGGCCTGACGCGCGTGGCCGTAGGCGATCATATTTTACTAGGTGGCGACAACATGGATCTCGCGCTGGCGCACACCGTTAACCAGCGCCTTGCCGCCAGTGGCAAGAAGCTGGATGCCTGGCAGTTCAACGCCCTGACCCATGCCTGCCGTCAGGCGAAAGAGGCGCTGTATGCCGATGCCAGTCTGGCACATTATCCACTGGTGATTCCGGGCCGGGGTTCCTCGCTCTTGGGCGGTGCCATCAAGGCGGAGTTGACCCGCGAGGAACTGACCCGCATTCTCACCGACGGTTTTTTTCCCCGAGCGTCCATCACCGACCTACCCCAAAGCAGCCGTCGCTCGGGACTGGCCCAAATGGCCCTGCCCTATGCCCAGGACGCGGGCGTCACCCGCCATCTCGCCGCATTTCTCACCCGGCAGGCCAGGGCCATGAGCGCGGCCCAGGACGCGCCGGTGAACGTCACCGGTCAAACGTTTATCCACCCCACGGCTGTCTTGTTCAATGGCGGCGCCTTCAAGGCCACGCCGCTCAAGGAACGCGTTTTGGAAGTGATTAATTCCTGGCTCGCAGCCGACGGCAGCCAGCCCGTCAAGGAACTGGAAGGGGCCGAGCTTGATTTGGCCGTGGCGCGTGGGGCCGCTTACTACGGCTGGGTGCGGCGGGGTCATGGACTACGCATTCGCGGAGGCACCGCCCGGGCCTATTATGTGGGCATCGAAACGGCCATGCCGGCCATCCCCGGCATGGAACCACCGGTGAAGGCGTTGTGCGTCGCCCCCTTCGGCATGGAAGAGGGCACTCAAGCGGACGTGCCCCCGCAGGAATTTGGCCTGGTGGTGGGCGAACCCACGAGCTTCCGTTTCTTCGCCAGTTCAGTGCGCCGCGAGGACCAGGTAGGCACGATGTTGGAGGACGTTGCGGGCAGTGATGAGCTTGAAGAGGTCGCCCCCATTGAAACCACCCTCACCGCCCAGGCCGTGCAGGAGGGCAAACTAATACCGGTAAATTTGCAGGCGATGGTCACGGAAATTGGCACCCTCGAGTTGCGTTGCCTGGAAAAAGGCGGCCCCGGCCAGTGGAAACTGGAACTCAATGTGCGGATGAAAGAGTAGGCAAACCGCCCCTGCCGTGGCATGAATTTGCCTGAATACATCATTGGTATCGACCTGGGCACAACGAATTGCGCGGTGGCGTATGTTCAACCGGCCCTCGGTCCGGACGCGTCCATCCAGAACCTGCCCATCCCCCAGTTGCAACAACCGGGCGAAGTCGCGGCCCTGCCCCTGCTGCCCTCCTGCCTTTACCTGCCCGGTGAGCATGAGCTGCCGCCGGGCGCCACCCGGCTGCCGTGGGGGGAGTCGCCCGGACCCATAGCTGGGGCCTTTGCCCGCTGGCAGGGAGCCCGTGTCCCGGACCGCCTGGTGGCCTCCGCCAAAAGCTGGCTGGGGCATCCTGGCGTGGACCGGTCCGCGCCCATCTTGCCGTGGGGTGCACCCCCGGACATCGCCAAGATTTCCCCGGTCGAAGCCGCCACCCGCCTGCTGGCCCACCTCGCCGCCGCGTGGGACAATGCGCATCCCGCAGCCCCGCTGGGCCAACAGGAGGTGGTCATCACGGTGCCTGCGTCGTTTGACGAAGTGGCCCGGGCACTCACGGTGCAGGCAGCAAAGTCGGCCGGATTGGAAAAATTAACCTTGGTGGAGGAACCGCAGGCAGCGTTCTACGATTTCACCGCGCGGCACCGGCATGACCTCGCCGAAGTCCTGCGGGGTACCCGACTAATATTGGTGGTGGATGTGGGCGGCGGTACTACCGACTTCACACTCATTCAAACGAGTGTGCTGGACGGCATCCCTGCCTTGCGGCGCATTGCGGTGGGCGACCACTTGTTGCTGGGCGGCGATAATATGGACGCCACCCTGGCCCGGCACGTGGAAGAGCGCTGGCTAGCAGAAGGACGCAAGCTCAGCGCCGCTCAATGGACCCAGCTCGTGCAGGCGGCGCGCACAGCCAAGGAAGCGCTGCTCGGCGTGACGGCCACCGGACGGCATCGCATATCAGTATTGGCGGAAGGCAGCCGGTTGCTGCGCGGCACGCTGTCGGCGGAGCTCCTGCGGGCCGACGCGGAGCGCTTGATTCTCGAGGGATTTTTCCCGGCCTGCGCCCCGACCGAAACGCCGCGCCGAGCCGCGCGCACCGCCCTGCAGGAGTTGGGCCTGCCGTATGCCCAGGATCCAGGCATTACCCGGCACCTGGCCGCATTCCTGCGGCAGCACGCGGCCGCAGCGTTCACCGCGCTGGAGCAGCCCACCACCGACCCCGCCCTGCCCCGCCCGGATGCCATTCTCTTCAATGGCGGTGTGTTCAATTCGCCGGCCATCGCCGACCGCCTGGTCGGGGAGGTTTCCGCCTGGTGGCCCGGCTGCCCGCCCGTGCGGGTGCTGCCGCATGCTTCGCTGGAGGCGTCCGTGGCGCGGGGGGCGGCCGGTTACGGTCTGGCCCGGCGCGGTCTGGCCCGGCGCATCACCGGCGGGGCGGCACACGCTTTGTATATCGGACTGGCCCCGGACAAGGAAACCGCCACCCCGCGCGCCCTCTGCCTGATTCCGCGCGGACATGAGGAAGGCCAGCCGGTGGAACTCAAAAGCCAGGTCTTTTCGCTGGTATTGGGCCAGCCCGTGCAATTCCCCTTGTTTTCCACCGCGGCCGACCGCGTCGACCAGCCGGGGGATATCGTCACCATTTTGGATAGTGATGAGTCATTTCGCGCCCTGCCGCCCATCCACACCCTGTTGAAAAGCACGGAGGCCTGGCGCGGCCATGAGCCAGTCTACTTGAGCGCTGTGCTGACCGAGTTGGGCACCCTGGAGCTCTGGTGTGTGGCCAGCACCCGTGAGGAACGATGGCGGCTCGAATTTGTTTTGCGCGGCACGCCGGCTCCGGATAGCCCCACGGTGACCGAACCCCTGCCAGCCCGGTTTGACGAGGTGCGCGAGCTGGTGAAGCGCGTGTACGGCAACCAGCCGCAAGCGGTGGAGGCCCGCGAGGCCAGGCAGATGCTCCGTGCGCTGGAAAAAGCGATCGGACCGCGCGAAACCTGGCGGCTGCCGTGGCTGCGGGAATTATGGAGCCTGCTGCAGGCGGGGGCAGGACGGCGGTTGCGGTCCTTCGAACATGAGCGGGTGTTTTATCAACTCACGGGATACAGCCTGCGCCCCGGTTTTGGTTATCCCCTGGATGAATGGCGTTGCGAGCAGGCCTTCCGTCGGTTTCGGGAACTGATCAAGTTTCACACCGAAACCCCGGTCTGGAGCGAATTCTGGATCATGTGGCGCCGGTTGGCCGGTGGCTTGGGGGAAGCGGCTCAAAACGAATTATGGGCGTATTTAAAACCCCAGCTCGCCCGGCGCATTCCGCTGGCCGCTTCGGCAGAGGGATTCCGGCCCAAGGGCATTCAGCCCGAAGGCTTGGATGAAATGGTGCGCGTGGCCGCCTCGCTGGAACATCTCGACCCGGCAGAAAAAACCGTGCTGGGTTATTGGATCAGCCAGCGGCTGAAATCCCCGGAAACCGCCGCCGGTCCCTGGGTCTGGGCGTTGGGACGCCTCGGCGCGCGCGTGCCGCTCTACGGCAGCAGTCACAAAACCGTCGCTCCGGCACAGGTTGCCGTGTGGCTGGACATGCTGCTGAAACCCGGATGGTTGCGCATGGACGGGGCCACCTTTGCCGTGGTCCAACTTGGCCGAATGACGGGCGACCGCACGCGGGATTTGGACGAAAACTTGCGCGCGGACGCCGCAACCGCACTCACCCTCGCCGGTGCCCCCAACCAGTGGGTCAGACTGCTCACGGAAGTCGTGGCCTTGGAATCAGCGGAGGCGGCCCGCGCTCTGGGCGACACCCTGCCCATGGGATTGCGGTTGCGCTAAACGGACGGACTATTTCTCGGTCAGGTTAATTTCCCCCGCCCAACCATCGGGCAGAGTGTGCGTTTGCCATTCCTGAATTTGGTGAAGATAGAAAGCGGAGGGCCCATCCTCGGGCCGCAATTCCAAAGTGCGGCGAAAGCCGGCCTCCGCCGCCGCGAATTGCCCTTGCTGAAAGGTTTCCAGGGCAGCGGCAAAGGTTTCAAACCAAGGAGGCAGTGGGCCGGACGCATCAGGAAGGACCATGAATTCAATCACGTCGACCACCTGGACAAAGCCTTTAAACCGAAATTTCCCCACCGGGCGCAAGCGCCACGGACCACGGGCAACCCCCAGGGCGGCACGGGTCATCAGCACGTCAGTACCGAGTTGTTTGTTGAGGCCTTCCAGCCGGGAGGCAAGGTTAACATTCTCCCCAATGGCCGCGTAATCAAAATGCTCGGAGCTGCCCACATTACCCACCACGACTTCGCCGGTGTGCAAGCCCACTCTGGTGCGCAGGGCGATGCTTCCCTGCTTGCAGTTAAATTGGGACAAATTTTGCTGAAACAGCAGCGCTGCTTGCAACATTTTAGCCTGGTGATCAGACTGCAACTCGGGGGCATTCCAGATGGCGAATATCGCATCACCAATGATGTCGACAATTGTGCCCTCGGTTTGATGAATGGCCCGGATGGTGGTTTCGTAATAACTATTGAGCAATTGTACAAGGTCAGCCGGGTCCAGTTGCTCGGAAATGCGGCTGAAGCCGGCAATGTCGCTAAAGAGAATGCTCGCCACCTGCTTGCTCCCTCCGGGCTGGCGCAGGCCCGGCTCCTTCAGGATGCGCTGCACTTGTTTGGGCGAGAGATAGAGGCCCAAGGATTGTGCGAGGAGCCGGTTTTGGATCAGCGAAGCGACTGAATTGTAAAGGATGGACCAGAACAAGGCCACGGGGATTTGCACCATCACGGTAATCAGCCAAGGAAACCAAAGTCGCTGGCCCCAAAAAAGATAGTATGCCAGCAGAGTGACCAGAGCGGCCCCGAGCGCAGCCAGCAGCGTCGCGACCAGCGGTCGGAAACAAGCCAGGCCGGCGCCAAAAAGCACAGCACAGAAAACCACCACGACCAGTTCGGCTCGCGGGGATAACCGCGACAGCCAGTCGCCCCTCATCAAGTTCAAAAATTGCGTGGCCTGCACTTCCAGGCCAGGCACAAATTCACCTCGCACCGTGTAGGGAGTGCGATATTCATCTTTGCGCTGCCCGGAAAAAACGGTCTTGATGTTCCCCCCCACAAACACCACTTTGTTACTAAAATAACCTGCAGGGCAGAATTCATCGGCCACGAGGGCACGATAAAAGCTAACCCAGGGAATCGTTCCCGGCGGCCCATAATAGTTCATCCAATGTTCCACATAACGATTTTCAGGTTTTTGCGTGTCTAGCTGTCCCAGCAGGTGGGCCGCCTGCCAGGTCATGCTGGAAAAATTATCCCCGTCTGGATCAGGTGGCACATGCAGGTGCCGGCGCACAATAAAATCCTGGTCGGTCGACACCTGGTCAAATCCCCAATCGGCAGCCGCATCGATTAAGGCATCAAAGGCACGATACATGGTGGGGGAACCATCGGGCGTCTTGGCATATTCCGCCGCCAGGATGACTTTGCCATTTTCCCTGATGGCCCGGGCAAAACGTTCGTCCCCTTGCAAATGAGTTGCATTGGTTTCACTAAATACGATGTCGAAGACCACCGCCCGGGCATGCTCCTTCGTCAACCGCTCCACCAGTTGTCCATGCAGGCCACGGTCCCACGAATCATTCCGGGGTTGGGTGAGTTCGCGATGGGAATCCTCATCCATCCACACCATTACCAGGTCGTCCGGCGCTTGCCCGGGCCGGCCGCGAAAGGGCAAATCGTAACTGAGATTAACCAGATTGGGTTGGAGATTGTCCGCCGCCAGCAGGAGCAACCCCAGCCCGGTCGCCAGCAGGATGCCCACGCCATAACGAGCGAGTCCGGCTTTAAATGGACGGGTGTGATTCACTTGTTTTGAACTGAATGTCCGAAGGTAAAGCCAGTTTCCCCAACCTGACAAGTCATTCGTTTACCAAATCCCCCCAATATAACAGTTGAAGATACGGGATTTATGAGGCAGATTAACATGAATTATCCTACCAACCTTATGACCAATCATCGCCAGCGGGCATTGTTGCATCTAAAAAGTTTTCTGATGGCCGCGGCCAGTTGGCTTCTGTTGATGGGAATTGCCTGGTCCCAACCGACCAATGTTGATGGGAACCTGGCGATTAACTCCCTGGACGGCAGCACCATCGGTTTGTATTTCGACCAACCGGTAAACGTCGCCCAAGCCAATCGAACCTCCAATTATCTGGTTTATGGCAAGGGGAGTAGCGGGGGGCTGGCCACCGTCACCAATGCCGTGCTGCAAAGCGATGGCCAAACGGTGGTGCTGTCGCTGGCAAATCCCGTCGGAGAATTTTTTGCGGTGGCGGCAACCAACGTAACCGCCACCAGCGGCAGTAGCGTTATCAATGCAACGGCAACGGGTTATACCAGTGATTACGCCGCCGCAACCATCGGCACCAATAATGACCCCAATCCTGCCGGGCAGGTGGTTTCCGCCCTCCAGGACACGTTTACTCTGACGACCAGCGGCTCGGGAATTGGCGGCACGGCGGACCACTGCAAGTTCGTCTATCAGCAGGTGGTGGGAGATTTTGACATGAGTGTGGAGCTTACTCGTTTGGATAACACGAGTGCCAATGCCGTGGCCGGCTTGATGGCACGGAACTCCCTGGATGCGGGCAGCCCGATGGCACTGGTTAATTTCACCCCCGCCGCCGGGGCCAACCAAATTCAAATCAGCCGCCGCACTAACACCAACGGGGCGGCCGCCACCATTATCAGCCAGCCGAATACGAGCTCCTACACTTGGCTGCGGATGACCCGGTCGGGCAATGCCGTGGCATTTTATTGGGGAAATGACGGCATAAACTGGCCCGTTTCTTTCGGCTTAACCGTGGTTTTAAGCTCCACCGTCTATGTCGGTCTGACGGCAACCTCCTTTAAAAATGGCAGCCTGACGACGGCGGCATTCGCGGATTTTGGTGTCACGGGCAAACGGCCGGGAGACGGCGTGGTGCCCACCCTCAGCGCGGCCCTGTTTCAAACCAATAGCGTGGTGTTGCGGTGGTTGCGAACCCCCAGGGATTTTGCCGTGGAAGTGGCCACCAATTTGACCCACAATACCAACGTGGTCACGGGCGCCACCAATTTCATCAATATCGCCCAATGGAACCTTTTGAATTATCCGATTTTGGACTCCACCTTGACCGGCACCAATGCAGCGATGCCAACCCTGGGGCGCTATATGATCGTCCCGTTGAATTTATTTACAAACAACCAACTATATTTTCGGATGTTGCAAGTAAGCCGGGTGATACCCGACCCACCCACGATAGTTCAACCCGGCGTGGTGCTATCCTTGGGCCAGGGCCTGTCGGGTTACTCCCTCGCGGGCAATGTGCTGAGTGGGGTGCAGGTTAATACCGCCACGGCCGTGTCCCAGTCGGGCACCTTCCTCTTGTGCCCTACCGGCCATAATTACCTGTTTTCCACTTCAAGCAGCGGAGCGTCCCTGCGAACGGCGCTCCAAGTCACCAGTTGGCTGAACCTCAAAGTCTTTAACGATCCCCTGCTCTACCCGGTAATGACTGCCGCGGGCAATGCCATCAATTATAAATCCCAAATCACCGTGAGTGATCCGGTCGGCAGTGGGCTGCTGGGCTACAGTTTTGTCGCCGCAGCGACCACCGCCGTCAATCCCAACTGCCCGGTCAAAGTCGTGGTGTACCAGCAATAAGCGGCCCCGAACACGCTAAAATTGGAATTTGAACTCGGCATAAAACGTTCGTTCGCGGGGTGTTTCCTGGTAGAGATTAAGCGGGTTCAGTCGGTAATTCACATCGGTCAAATTTAAAATACCGAGGGTGATTTCGGTGTGCCGGTGAAAAAAACGCTGGCCAACAAGCAGGTTGCACTGCCAAAAGGCTTCCCCGGCCGGTGCATTGGGATCGTCATTATCTTGATGCGTCCACAACCCTTCCAATTGAGCGAAGAAGCCTGCGGGATTCTGGTAAATGGCCTGCATGCCCACAGTTTGCAGGGTGGCCGAGGTCCGGCTGCGGTTGGCAAAATTATTCACCTCCGCCACCGCGTCGGGAATCTCGGGAAAATGGTCATCAAGCCGGGCACGGCTCACCCGGTAACTGGCCCCCAAAGACCAGTCACGACCAGCGAGTTGATGCGTTGAAAAAGTCAGGTTTTCCTCCGAAAAACGCTGCTGCTCCAGCATGGTGGCAGGCCCCAATTCAAAAGTATTGTAATCGAATTCAAAGGTGCCAGCCTGGCGCTGCACGGTTGATTTTAACAGGCCGGCTTCCACGGCGAGATAAGTGCGGGTGGGTAGCTTCTGTTCGAGTGAAATTCCATAAGTTGTCAAGGTTGCCCCGGCGTTGGCGCCGGCCACCGCTTCGGGAAGCAGGCTGCGAAAGGCCTGGTTAAAGCCCGCCACCTGGGTGGGTTCGAGCTGAAAATCCTGGTCAAAACTAGCCCCAGCCACCGCTTCGGCACAGGCCGCACGAACTGTCGTGTCCTGCCACGGAACCCAAATCAACCCCGCTTTGGGCAATGCGTGATAATGGATTTCGGTACCGGCGGATATTGGTGCATAACGAAAATTCTGGGGGATGAGGAGCCGGTCGTAAGCCACGCCGCCAATGAAGCGCAGTGAATCCAAGGCCTGCCATTGCTCATATGCATAAATATTTTCCCGTTCAAAATGAGCCGACGTATCCTGCGCCGTGGGGGGAACCACCCCGCTGACAGTGATGCCGGGATCGATAAAGTCAGTAGTTTTGAAAGTGCCGGACTGCAATCGCGCTCCGGCAATGGTGGTCCACTGGTCAGCCTGCCATATTTGCTGGAGCTCGGCCGAATAGGTGTTGAAAGTGCTTCGATAATTCTCACTGGCAGGAAACGGCAGGAGGCCGTCAACGGTTCCGCCCGGCTGATCGCGGGTAATCAGGTAGGATGGCAGACCAGGATTAGTCACCGAATAGGTGTCATTCAACCGGCTGAGGAGCAGGAGGGTGTCCACCCCCGGCACCCATTCGTGGTGGTACCCCGCGAGCATAAGCGGGTTCTGCTTGTCCTGAAAGCGAAATGGCGAATTCGTGGCGGCATCCTGACTGAAATAGGGAATTTGGTTGCCCCCGGATGAATTGGCCAGGGTGACCTGCGCGTAGGCACTGTCCCGGGAAGTGAGTTGTTGCTTCAACCGGAAATCATAGGTTAATTCCTCCATGTCACTGTTCGCACGGTAACCGTGGTCACTCTGATAAAATTGCTCCAGCGCAAAGCTGGTGCTGCCATAAGTGCCATATTCCGAGGCATCCTGCCGCCAGTCCCCGTGGCTGGCATATTGGGAGTCGGAACTCATCCCCACCCCGTCGCGCTCAAACAATTTGGCATACTCCTGTTGGGAAATTTGTTGGGAAAGCGTTCCAGCCCCGACCGGTGCCAGCAAATTGGCGAGCAAATCCTCGCTCACGTAGGGGGTCTCGTACCGAAGATTGATGCCATTGGCATCGCGCAAGTTGAAAAAAGTGTTCGCCAGGAACAAATGCGATGAATAATTCGCATAATCGGAATTCACCGCCTTTACCGCCTCGCGCAGGCTCACATCCCCCATACCGGCATCCTGGTAAATCCGGGCCAGGTTGGCCCCGCGGACCGCGCGGTCCTGGTCGAGGAGCATCTGCGAGCGGTAAACACTGCGGTTATTATTCAACTCCTGGGATTTCTCGAGGTTGTTCACCGCGTCATTGACCCGGCTTTCCTGGTCGTCTAGCAAGGCCTCGTACAACCATACCGTGGGATCATTTGCATCCAGCGCACGCGCGCGCGCGAATTCCTTTTGCGCGTGGCGGTTGTCATCCGCGTTGCTGAATGCTTTGCCCAGGTAACTCCGCAGGACCGAGCGCAAAGGTTCCAAGGTGGCGGCCACCTGCAAATCCTCCCGGCCGCCCGCGTCATCCCCAGCGTGGATGCGCATGAGGCCGCGTCCCAGCCACGCGTTGCCCAGCCCCCCGTCGAGGGCAATCGCCTGGTCAAACTGCTGCCGGGCCGCAGCCGCCTGGTTCTGTGCCGCCAGCAAAAAGCCTTGCAGCGCGACCGCCTCCGCGTTGTGCGGAGACAATTTTAAGGCTTGGTCCAGCGCCGCGTGCGCGGCTGCCACCCGGCCGAAACTGAATTCCAATTCCGCCACGCGTGCCCAGCCAAAGCCGAAGCGCGGTGCCAGGACCACCGCCTGCCGCGCGGCTTTTAACGCCGCATCCAGTTGGGACCGGGATTGCCAATAATACGATTCCGCCAGCCAGGCCGTCGCCGATTTGGCCGGATCCGCACTCTGCCAGGGTTCAAACTTCACAGCCGCCATGACTTCACCCAGGGATTGGGCCAGCGGCGAAGGGGCGGATAAACCCGCCAGTTGCGCTGCCGCATGGTCCACCTGCCCGACGGCCAGCAACAAAGCCGCCAGGTAAATCTTTTCCGAATCCGTTGCTGGTGTGCGCCCCTCCGGGTATGAATCAAGCGCTCCCAATAAATCGCCACTGCGATACGCGGCGAGCGAGTCAGCCAGCGCTACCTTGTCCTCATCCGTAAAATGCAACTCATCCGCATTCAGCACCCCAGGATAATAAAGGCACCATTGGATGAGATTCACGGCATTGATCACCGCCGACTTTTTTGGAGCCCGCCCCGGTTCAACCGCCGCCTGCTCACCCGAGACCAGCTCCGCCGAACCCCGGGTGTTGGAAATGGACAGCGCACCTTCAATCAAGGCCACCACACTGCTCCCGTCACTTGCGACCACAGACAAATGAAACTCCGTCCCCCGAATCGCGCCCGAGGAGAGGGGGGTGCTAAACTCCACACTCGCGGGCCGTTCCCGGCTGAAAAAATAAACGGAACCCGACTTGAGATCGAGTCCCGCCGTTTTCCCGGGACCTGATGGCGGGCGCACTGCATACGTGGTCAATTCATTGACCCGCAGCACGGAGAGCGGGGAAAACTGCACGACCGCCCGGCTCCTCAAGCCCGTGCGCACGCGGTCGCCGAAATTCAATTTTTGGCTGGTTTGCCCGGCCGACCAAATCGTACTACCCGCCGGGGATACTTCCACCCGGCCCTCCACGGTAAGTAAGCTGGGCTGGGCCCGGGTATCACTCCCCGACTGGGTGGCTGGCTGGGACATTACCCACCGACCCGGGATGGTAATTGCCACAACAAGTGCCAAAACCATTTGGAATCTGATGGGTTTCATGGGTTAAATGAAAGCCAACTAAGCAAATGCCGTTCGTACTGGCAAACTATTTCTCAGGCACCGGCATTAAGGGGTCACCAATCTAGTTCATGAATTATTGCCGGCTGAAATAGTGGCGGCAAGGCCGGCATCCCTGATTTAGCGGCGTCAAGCTCTTCCCATTGCCTTTACCCATAGGCATGGCCGCCGAGTTTTTAGGGTTGCAGCAGGACGCGGTAGAATTTGCCTGGAAAATTCGTGGCACTGTTCTCGTTAAATTGAAACGGCGGGGTGGCGTTGAAGTTGGTGAGCACCGGCAGCCAGTGGGAGGTGACATTAAGACTGCTGGTTGCTTGGATAACGTAATCCGGCCCGCTGGCACCAGTGATATTGAAGGACCAACTACCATGTCCGAGGGCTGGGGCAACCAGCGTTGGCGGGGCCGGTTGCTGCACAATAACAACCTGGGTTTGGGTGGCACTAAGTTGTGGTGTGCCATTATCTGTCACCACCACTTTAAAGCTATTGGTGCTGGGCGACTGACCCATGGCCGGGCGCCAGCTAAAAACCCCGTTGGTGGAATTGAGACTCCGGATACTCGCGCCTGACGCCGCACCCAGCAAACTCCAGGTCAGCGTTTCCGCCGGCACAGCCGGGTCGGTCACGGTATTAGTCACAAGCAGGGTGCGCCCCGCCAGCACGGTACTGTCCGGCACGGGGGCCAGGACCGGCGCGTGATTCATGGTGCCCGCCACTTCGGCGGGGCTCAGCACCCAGCCAAACAACTGCACGTCATCAATACTGCCGGTCAGAAAACCACCCGCATAAGCCGCCTGCAAGCTGCCCAGGCGGAGGCTGGGCGGCGCCGTCCGCGCGCCGGTGGGTCCGGTGGTGGCAGCCTGCAAAAGGCCATCCACATATAATTGCATGAGACCGGTAAAGGAATTCCAGGCGGCCGCGAGATGATGCCACTGGCCATCGTTGATCGCGTTGGTCGAAACGATCGTGGTATCCGGATTGCCCATCCCAAAACCAGCGGTTTTGCCCACCAGCGTAAGGCCAAAGTCCGCGACGGATCCGGAAACCTCCCCATCCACGATCCCTTTGCCATTCCACCACTGGCTGGCTCCCCCCGTGGCGGTGGTCCTTACCCAGCAGGTAATGGTGAAACTATTGCTCAGGCAGCGGGGAATAACCATGTAAGAGTTGGTATTGCCACTAAATTGGGCGGCAAGGGCGCCCATGCGTCCCGCCACAAAAGTAAGATTGGTCACCAGTGTGGCGTTATTCCCGTTGCCCGTGGCATCCAGCCCGTTGCCTTCCAAGGGATACCAGGCCAGAGGCAGCGTGGCATAAACATTGGAGAGCACCAGCGTGGTCACCGAGAGCGGCGCCAGATAGGCCACCAGTTGTTGATTGGTGATCGTCAGGGCGGCCAGCGGGGCTCCGCTTTCATGGGAGGAAGTGCGCCAGCAACTGGCCCGGCTGCCGGTGCTCGCAAACGACCCCAGTGCGTAATTGACGTTAAATGCATTGGTGGTGTCATTTTGCGCTACGATAATTAAATTATGATTTGTCCGGTCGTAGGCCACGAGGGAATTGTCGTCACCGGCATTAATAATTTGACACCCCGGCCGGATGAAATGGCTGAACTGCCACATGACGTAAAATTTTTCATTAAACGTGTAAGCGCTATTGCCCGTGCCGTCCTCAGGATTATACAGCATTCCCCAGCCGCCATAGTTGTCCACGACCTGCCAGTAAACCCAGGCTTGCACACCTGCCTGTGTGATATCGTCATGAATGCGCCGGGCCATGGTCATGCCCGTGGCGTCGCCCTCACTGTATTCCGAAATCCACCAGGGTTTGCCCAAAGCCGTCGCCAGGCTCTGCAATCCGCCGGGATTATTAGCGCCATAGGTATGGCTGGCCACGAGTGTTACATTCGCCTGGCCCGTGGCATCGTAAGACCCTACTGAGTTGACCGTGTCCTGCTCGTCAGTGTCCTCGGAGGCATCGATGCCCGCGGCCAGCCCGCTGCTGTTCAGATCCGCGCGCAGATCGTTAACGACACGATTTTGTTGTGCCGCGTCCATGTGGCAGCCTTCCTGGTTGCCGCCATAAACCCAATAGTTGGCCGTTGGCTCATTCATGGGCGTAACCAGGTCGAACTTGACCCCGTCCAACACCGTGAGATTACTGACCACCGTGGCCAGGTACTGGGCAAAGGTGTTCTCATAGCCCGTCTGCAAATTATTGCCAGTTCCCCCGGCAGAACCGGTGACACTGCCACTTACGGTCATCCACCAGGGTGGCGAATTGGCGAAGGCCACCACATGATTTGCCCCGAGCGCCACGGCCTGCCGGAGCATCCAGCGCTGATTGGCATCGGCATTCCAATTCCACACCCCATTCGTGGGCTCAAAGCCCGGCATTTGGGCGCGAAAACTCAGGGTACTGGTCAGGCCGGGATTTTCGCCCCCGCCTATGTTGTAACGCACAATGTTCAGCCCCAGAGTCGTGAATGCCAGGGATGCATAGGCATTCCGGTTGGGATAACCCCCGCAAACGTTGGCCCACCAGCACAAGGAAGTGCCCCAGCCCACAAAATTATCCACCAGCGCCTGGTTGGGATTCACGGCCGCAGTATATTGCGGCAGGGGAGCTGGCTGAATAACGAGGGTGGCATTGCTGCTTTGCCGGGTGCCAAAAGGACCGCTGGCCACCACGTAATAGGTGCCACTGTTCGTGGCACTCAATGTGGAAAAAAACAGGCTGGCATTGGTGACCCCGGCCAGTGGGATGCCGGGGGCCTGGTACCACTGGTATTGAATTGCCGACCCCGGACCGGTAGTGTTGGTGACGGCCCCGATGGCACTGGCACTTAAACCACCGGACGCCCCCACATAGTTGGTGGCACTCTGCGGTTGGGCCTTAAAATAAGGCACCGCGGATGCCAGTTGCACCCAGTCCACCCAGATCCAGCCATATTGGGAGTTGGGGCTTTCATTGAGCCGGCCACCGACACTGAAGCTGTCACCCGCCGCCCGGCTCAACAAATTGGAAGACACCAGGAGGCTGAAGGTTCGCCAGGTCGGGGTCTGGTCGGGGAAAATAAAATTGCGGTTGGAAAACAGGGTGCCACCCGCCGTGGCGTCGCTCAGCGACAGTTGCAAACCAGTGACCGGACTTTGCGCACATTGGGCCCGTATGGTAAACACGTAGTCCATTCCCGGTTGAATGGTCGCGCCAGTGTTTTGCGAAAAAGTAGAACCGTCCGTCCAGCCAAAGGAAAGAATGTTCTCCGTACCGTCATTATAAAAGTAAACCCCATTGGCGGCCGTGGTCCAGGCCGTGCCACCACTGTCAAAACCGCCGTTTTGAATTAAATTATTTTGCGTGATCGCGGTCTGCGCACAAACCATGGAGGCTGTCGCGCTGCAGATGGCCAGGACCAGCCACGCAACCAATCGCCCCCCCCGGCCGGCGGGGATCTCCCGCTGGTCAGTGGCCCTTACCGGCTGGCGTTTTTCGGCTGGCATAGCCGCAAATTTCAAATAGTGGACCGTGGCCTGGGGAACCTAATCCGCCGGCAGCCGTTGCAAAAGAACATTATTAAAAATAACGGAGGCCGGCAGGAAGGCCGGCCTCCGTTTAGTTGACCGCCTCCACCATCAATATTGGATGCGATAGAATTGCTCCGGTCCGGTTGCCGGCATTGTGAACGGACTGTTGGCCCCGGAGACCGGGGTGTAAGGTCCCGCCACGTTGGTGGCCGATTCCAAGATGCCCAGTGTCCAGTTCAATTGCCGCGCCGCGCCAGTTCCCGTCAGGGTGAAGGGAAACGCTCCCAAATTGAATATGCCATAAGTGCCATTGAGCGCCCATGTGTTGATGGGGGTATTGGGCTCGTGCGGCCAGGCATTCAGGCCCGAATCATACATCGGATACCGGGTGGTGCCCGCCGTGTTACCCACATACACCGGGTTCCACTCCGGGGTAAAAACATCGGGCCACAAATCCCAATTATTGTCCGAGGCCGCCAGCACATAATTCGTATTAGCCAGCAAGATAAAGGGCGTGGGCAAGGCCACCCAGCGAAAGCCGTTGAGGAAAGGCACGTCGGTGCCAGACGGCACGGACACGGACGCCAGCAACGCGCCACCCCCTGGAGCTCCTTGGTAAATGCCCACCCAGTGATTGGTCTGGAGGCCTGTGCCCGTGGAATCGAAATATCCCAAGTGGGTTACGATACGGTTCTTGGCACCGGTCTGAAACCACACCCCCTGAATCGGCTGGTAGTTGTTCCGCAGCGTCCAGGTGGCCGTGGTGTTGGTGGCAAAAAGGGTCTGATCGGCCTGCGCCGGATCCGCCACCGTCACCAAGGCCGCCGGACTATTGGTCTGGCCGGCCGGATTGGTGACTCGCAAAGCATAATTGGCCGTGTCCCCGGGTTCCGGATCGGCGAAGGTCAGGCTGGCATTGGTCTGCCCCGGAATGACCGCATTGTTCTTCAACCATTGATAGTTCAAGGGAGCACTGCCATTGACGGTGGCTGTCAACGTATATGGCACCCCGGCCCAAATCGTGACGGCAGCCGGCGGCACGGTAAAGACCGGCGCGGAGGCCTGAATCAGAACCTTGGCGATGTCACTATTGGTGCTGCCCGCAGTATTTTGCACATGCACATAATAGTTACCGCTGTCCGCCAGCGAGGCGGACGCAACCGCATAGGCCAGGTTGGTGGCCCCGGGAATGGCGACATTGTTTTTGTACCATTGGAAGGCCAGCGGCGGTGCACCCGCGGCCACAATGGATAACTGGAAGGGTTGCCCGGTATAATTGGTGAGGCCAGTGGGACCGGAAACAATGCCGGCCGGATCGCCGGTGGCGGCGGAGTAGAGCGTGTTCACTTCGGTGGGCGACAGCGCCCGGTTGAAGATCGTGACTTCGTCAATCATGCCATTAAAGCGGCGGCCCGCAGCGGCCCCGTTTGCATCCCAGCCAACATAAGTGGCACCCGTGAATGCGTTCAAGGCATGGGGGGCAACGTTCGTGGCGGTCAGCATGGCGGTGCCGTCTTGCAGGTAAAGCGTGCCACTGGTCGGGGTCACGACCAGGGCCGCGAAACACCATTGATACTGCGGAATAGTCAAACCGCTGGCAAAGGTGTAAAAATTATTATTGCCCCAGTCATAATCGAGAATGTTATTCCCGTTGTTGTCCGTCTGGATTTGCAGGCCGGAGGCACCGCCACCACGCTCAAACACCACGCCCGTGTAATTTGCCTGCGGTCCGTAGCAGTAAATCCAGGCGGTCATGGTCACCGTGTTCCCCGTAATGGTGGCATTGTTAAATGCCGGCACCACCACATCACTGTCCGCCCCGTCAAATTGCACGGCGGGATTGGTGGCCTCAAAGTTCGGATAACTGGGCGGCAGCGGACCCGTGGTGGCCACGGCACCACCTTCGACGGTGGCATCTGCCACCTCGCCCAACGAGCCTTCGTTAAAGACCCAATTGGTGTTATTGATGTCGTTGAACCGCAAATAAACCTGCGGCTGGAGATTGAGCACCGCCGCTTCATAGGTGCCGGGAACCGGGGAGTAAACCGTCAGGGCGGCATTGGCTGTGGCACTGCCAAAGGCATTCGTCACAGTCACCGCATAGGTGCCCGCGCTGGCAGCCGAAATGTTATTCAATGTCAGGGTGGCGTTGGTGGCTCCCGGAATGCGGGTATTGCCCAGCTGCCATTGGTAATGAAACGGGGGCGTGCCCGAAACCCCCACCGAAAAATTCACCGTCTGATGGACGTCTGCGTTGAGCGCGACCGGCGGGGTGGTGATAATCGGGGGATTGGCGGGCAGCACCACCAGGGTGGCATTGCTGCTTGTCGTGGAACCATAAGGTCCGGTGGCCACCACATAATAATTGCCGCTGTTGGTGGCGTTTAACAACGGAAAGGTCAGCGTGGCGTTGGTGGCATTTGGCAGCAACGTCGCGGGAGCCTTGTACCATTGGTAAGTGAGCACTGAACCGGGTCCGGCCGAATTGGTTACTGCCCCGATGCAGGCATTCGTCAAACTTGCAGCCGCACCGGCATAGTTGGTCTGATTTTGGGGTTGCGCGGTGAAGTACGGAAGGGCAGGTGCTAGTTGAAGCCAGTCGATCCATATCCAGCCGTATTGGTTGTTGGGATTTTCATACAGCCCCCCGCTGACCGCGATGGAGTCGCTCACATTGCCCGCGAGCGAATTGGAGGAAACATACAAGTGAAAAACCCGCCAGGTCTGGGACTGGTCCGGAAAATTAATGGTCGCATTGGTGATGTTGACCCAACCCTGGGAAACATCCTGGAGGGACAAGGTCACCCCGGTCGCCGGGGAGGAACCCACCAAAGCCCGCATGGTCAACACATAATCGGTGCCGGGCTGGAGGACCGACCCGATATTTTGATAGGCATTCACCCCGCTCCACCAACCGATGGATAAAATGCTGTCCGTCTCGGAACCGACCGTGGTGTTATAAAAATAGGCCCCACCGGCATAGGTGGACCAAGCGGCGCTGCCGGTGTCAAAACCGGCGTTGGGGATAAGATTGTTGTTGTCGATGGCGCTCTGGGCGGTGGCGGAACTGGCCAGCGCCACAGCGGCGGTGAGCATCAGCGCTCCGGCTTTGAGGCCAAAGCATGGGCGCGATGGCCCTGGTAAAGGTTGAATTTTCATAGTTTTTGAATTCACAGAAAAAGATTTGGTCGGACTTCAACCTCAGCGAACGGTCGGGCAAATAGTTGCGTTTTTTTCGCTACGGCGGCACCGGGCGAAGCCTCCCAAAAGCGCCAGCCCCAACAAGGCGAACGCGGAAGGCTCGGGGGTGGGCACCACCACCAACGCCACATTGTCCAGATGCGCCCAACCATATTGATTGTTGGGGTTTTCGCTCAAACTCACGCCAACGCCAATGGTATCACCGGCCACACTGCCCAGTCCGCTCTGCGGTATGTTGAGCGTGAATGTCTCATAATTTCCATCGGTCTGGTCGGCCGTGGAAAAGGCAAAGGTCTGGCTCGCGAGCCAGGTCCAGCCAGTGCTCACATCCTGGAACGAGAGGGTAAGACCTGTCAGCGGACTCTGCCCAACTTCGGCAGTAACCGACAAAGCGTAGCTGGTGCCGGGGGCAATCGCCGCGCCGGTGTTTTGCCAGGTGCCCGCTCCGTCCCACCAACCCAGGGAAAAGATCTGTCCGCCAATGCCGTAACTAGGCGCCGCACTGTCGGCATAGTTATAGTTACCACCGGCATTGCTGGACCAATCCAGTGGGACCCCCCCGGTATTACCCAGGTTGAAGCGGGGATTCAGAATGAGGTTGCTCTGCGCCACCGCTCCCATTGGGAGCGCGGCGCTGGCGAGGAGGGCGAGGTATTTGGTTTTCATAAGTTGGAGTTCCTGCGGTGTGGTTGGGAAGGTTCCCGATTGGTTGATTGGCTTGATTAATTGCGACAAAGTTACAGGCCGGGGCGGCGGGCGGGGGCCGTCCAGTTTTTGCACCAAGTTTGGTTCCAGAGTTGCTCCAGGAACACCGGGGCGGCATGACCATCGGCGAATACTGTCTGCGTGGCCCCGGGCATGATATTGGCAATGGCAAACGCGCTGGACACGGTATTGGGACGCGAGCCATGGCGCGGCATGGTAAGTCGGGCCATGCCGTATTGACTGTAAATGGCCGCGCCGTGGCCCGAATTCAAATCACTATTGGGTGGATCGGATTCCAAAGGCCAGACATCTTCCCAGAAACCATCTGTCAGGACCGGCGTGGTGGTTGGAAACACGATGCTCGTTTCCCGGCCATAGGAACGGGCGAGGGTGCTGGCGGGTGGAAAACCGCCGCCCGCTGGAACATCGCCCGAATATTGATAGCCATTGTAAGTGTACCCACCATTGTAGTTCTGCACGGGAACGCCAGTGACATTAAAATTACGCCAGTCGTACCAGTTCTGGGCCACGGTGGCTGTCCCGGTGGATCCCGCAACCGCCGTGGCATTCAAATCCGCCGCGGGACACGGCAGGGTGTTCAAGGTTTTAATGGAATAATTTACCAATTGGAAAATCCAAGGGGTGCTGTAATCAAAACATTTGCCGGCGGAATCGACCAGATACATCGTGTTGGCCAGCCCTAGTTGTTTGAGGTTGTTGATGCAGGAAATGTCCTTGGCCTTCCGCTTGGCCCGGGCAAGCGCCGGCAGCAACATCGCCGCCAAAATGGCAATGATGGCAATAACGACTAGTAATTCGATGAGGGTAAAACCCCCGTGCCTGGTGGCGCGTGGCCGGCGGAAATTTAAGTGCAGGTGCTGCTTCATAAATCAGCCATTTCCTGCCGGGCCGGCCGCCCCGACCCATCGGGGCGGAATTGTCCCCACACGCATTACTGGGTGGCGGTCAGGTTGGGGCACTCGGCAACTGTGCCCGAACAAAGGCCGGCGCAGCCAGCGCAGAAATTGCCATTTTGCACACATCATATCACAATTCAAATAACCCTAGGACCCGACGCCGGCGGGTAAATGACTGTGGTCAAGGAGTTATTAAGAACCAACTTAACAACTGTGGGCGCCAGCACCATACGGATAAACATATGTACGCGGGCGCGACGGTGCCGACCTGCAAAAAGGGGAATTAAATAATTGCGCTTGGCCGTGATTCCTTGGCGGAGTAACTTCGCCCCAATGGCCCTGACCAACGCAGCCTTACCCGCCCGCCCAATCCCAGGTTGGTGTGGCCATTGCCTGCCCCTGCTGCTGCTGGGCGTCTGGATGCTGGCCCTCACCGGGAGTTTGTCCGCGCAGCCCAGTCCGCCGGACACCTCCAGCTTCCTCTCGGCTGGCCATCTGGCACAGGTGCGGGACTGGGCCCGGTGGCCGGACGCCACCAACCGGCTGGTCGCGCTGTCCGGCCGCGTCGCCGCCTGCTTCCCCGAATGGTCGCTGCTCATTTTACACGACGAAACAGGCAATGCCGGCATCAAGCTCGATTTGTCCCGCTTCCCATTTCTGCAACCTGGACAACTCGTGGCCATTCAAGGACCGGGCCAGTTGGGCGGCGGCTGCGTGTCCTTGCTGCCAGCGAAACTGGTCGACAACGACGGTCTGCATGGCGTGCAGTCAGCGCATGCCACCGTGCATCTCACGCCGGGGATGCATCCTCTGGAGGTCCGCTATTTTCAATTCTTAAGGGAGCAGTTACTGAATATCAGTTATACCAGATCATCCGCCCAACCCCAACGCCTGCCCGACGGCATGTTATATCGGCTGCGGGATGCGGGGAACCCGGCCATGGGCTTTGAGCCCGGTCTGCGTTACGATTATTTTGAAGGCATCTGGGATGCCCTGCCTGACTTCAGCCAGTTGGTGCCTGTGCACTCCGGCGTGACGTCCAACCTTACCCTGACCCCGCGTCAGCGAGAAAATTACTATGGCCTTTGTTTTACGGGCTTTTTGAAGATTACGGAATCCGGAGATTACACCTTTAATTTGGAATCGGATGATGGCGCCCAATTGTTTATTGGGGAAAATACAGCCACCGTAACGACGCTCAGTGCCCCGGGAACCTGGCAGCGGACCTCACCTGCCAAGGTGGAGGCCGGGCAGCCGCTGTCGGGCAACGAGGATTACTTGTGGGCCACCGCCGAAGGCATCATCAAGTTTATTGGTTTTACTGGCCGCAGCTGGCAACTGGAAATCAACTCGGGGGGGGGCCTATTGAATGTCTATCTCGGCGCGCAGACTTCCCTGCCGGCGGGCCTGACCGCTGGCAGCCGCATCCGGGCCACCGGCTTTTGCGAAGCGGAATGGGATGCGCGCAACCACCGGGTGCCCAGTCGCTTGCTGGTGGCGGCCCCCCAAGACCTCGTGGTGCTCACCCCACCACCCCTGACGCGGTTGGCAGACGATAACCGCAACCACCCCCTGCCGGTACTAACCTCAGCAGAACAAGTGCGGGCCTTAAAACCGGAGGAAGCGGCCCGCGGCTATCCGGTGCATTTGCGGGGCATCATCACCGCCCATCGCGAAATTACCGAGGGCATCCTTCAGGACGACACCTCGGCGATTTATGCGCGTTTTCATTTACCCGAAGGCCCGCCACCCGCCGTGGGCAGCTTTTGCGAAGTCACCGGCACCACCGAACCGGGTGGCTTTGCGCCCGTGGTGGCAGTGACGCAGGCGATCCGTTTGGGCTCCGGTCAGTTTCCCCCGCCGCTGCATCCCGATTACGAGCAATTGGGCAGCGGCAGCATGGATTGCTTGTGGGTGGAACTGCAGGGCATGGTCGCCAGCGTGGAGCCGGAGGTGCGGGCGTTGCATGTGGCAGTCAAAGGTGGCGCGGTCACCGCCATGTTTCAGGTCAATGGCGACTTAAACTTTTTTACCGGACTTTCCAATGCTTTTGTCCGGATTCGTGGCTGTGTGATTCCCGGCCGCAATGTGGCCGGACAAATCACCAAGGACGTTTTTCTGTGGGTGCCGGCGAGCTCATGCCTGGCGGTGGATCAAAGTGCCGCGCCCGACCCTTTTGGCGCCCCACTCAAAATGATTTCGGAATTGTCCCGGTTTGACCCCAACCCAAATTATTACCAGACCACCCGCGTGCGCGGCCAACTGCTGCAGGTGGGGGGGAACCAGTGGTATTTTACGGATGGCACCAATGCCCTGCGGATCATCCCCAAAAACCCACCGCCCCTAACGGCGGGTGACCTGGTGGAAGCGGTTGGTTTACCGGAGCTGGGCACCGGCTCGCCACTGCTGCGGGAGGCGCTGATTCGCAAAATCGGCCAGGCCCCCTTGCCCGTGCCGGTGGGTTTGAGCCTGGACCAGCTGTCGCAGCCGGAGAACGACGGGCGCTGGGCTCGTATCGAAGGCCGATTGGTGGAAATCCAAACCACCCCCAGTGGAGCGGTGCTCTGGTTGCAAGCTGGTGTGATCAATCTCCCGGCGGTGTTGCCGCTGAACGCCCCCAGCTCCCGCCTGCCGCCACCCGGCAGCCGTTTGTCTTTGTGCGGTGTGGTGGCCCAAAGGCTGGGGGGAGAGGCCCGCAATGGTGGCAAGGGCGAGTTGGAATTAAATTCTCCAGCCGATATCACCTGTTTGCAACTCCCACCCTTTTGGACGCCCCGGCGCACCGTGGTGGCCATGGGCACCCTGGCCGGCATCTTGTTGCTGGCCGGTTTGTGGATTTATTTCCTGCGCCGCACGGTGCGCCTGCGCACTCGATCGCTGCGGCGGGAAATGAGCGAGCGCCAGAGCGCCGAGGAAAAGGTGCGGGTATTTCAAACCGAGAGCGCCCTCGAGGAGCAACGCGCGCGCATTGCCCGCAATATTCATGACGATCTCGGGGCCCGCGTGACCAAATTAAATCTCCTGGCCAGCCAGCCCCCCGGCAGCACCGCTGATTTTCCGGCCCACCTTGCCTCCATCTCCGCAACGTCCCGGGCGATGGTCGAGGCGCTGGATGAAACCGTCTGGGCCGTCAACCCGGTGAATGATTCCCTGCTGCGCCTGGCAGATTACGTCATGCATTTTGCCCAGGATTTCTTCCGCCACACCACCATGCGCTGTCAACTCGACATCCCCGTGGACCTTCCTGAACAGGCTGTGACGGCCGAGTTCCGTTTCAATGTGTTCCTCGTGGTGAAAGAGGTCTTAAATAATGTGTTAAAACATTCCCAGGCACGGAGTGTGGTGATAACCATGCGGGTGCAGTCCGGGGAATTGCACCTCACTATCGAGGATGACGGCCGGGGCTTTGATCCCGCTTCCGTGCCCCGGCGGAATGGCTTGTCGAATTTGCAGAACCGGGTTGCGGGCTTGGGTGGAAAAATCAATCTCGCCTCCCGCCCGGGTGCCGGCACGCGGATCACCGTCACCGTTTCGCTGCCCGCTACGCTGCAAGAACCTGCCCCCTAACCATTAATTTTCATCATGGCCAACCCCACCCCTAAATCCAAAACTGCCACCGGGTCCGGTATCCCGCGCATCAACGTCAGCATCGTGGAAGATGACGACTGGTTGCGCGCGGACCTGGCGCAAAAAATCTCCGCCGCCCCTGGTTTTGCCTGCCTGAGCAGCTACGCCAGTGCCGAGGAAGCCCTTAAAAAATTGCCCGGGGACGCTCCCGGGGTGGTGATCATGGACATCAATTTGCCGGGTATGAACGGTATTGAGTGCGTGCGGCGGTTGAAGGAGGCAGACCCGAAGATCTGCATTTTAATACTTACCGTTTACGAAGAAACCGACCTCATTTTTGCCGCCCTCAAAGCCGGTGCCAACGGCTACCTCCTCAAGCGCAGCATCCCGGGGGAATTATTTGGTGCCATTACCTTCGCCCATCAGGGTGGCTCCCCCATGACCTCCTCGGTGGCCCATCAAGTCGTGCGCTACTTTTCCAAGCCCCCGGCGGGTAACGACCAGATGGAGGGTTTGAGTACCCGGGAAAAGGAAATTCTCAACCTCATCATCCAGGGCCACGCCTATAAAACCATCGCCGACCAGCTCTCCATCAGTATCGGCACCGTGAATATGTTTATCAGCCGCATTTACAAGAAAATGCACGTCCATTCCCGGGGTGAAGCCACGGCCAAAATGCAGCAAAAGTGAGCCAAATCAACCATCCTCGGCAGAGTGGGCTTGGCAGCTCGAAAAAGCCACCGGGGCCCCGGCGCGGACTCGAACCGCGAACTTATTGATAAATCGCCATGTAAGTTAATTTTTGAGTGTTCATACTTGGCCGGATCCATGCAATAGAAAGGCCAGCGGTTGCGCCGTGGATTTTCGCGTACGGCGGGGAGTGCGGCGCGCAGCATTTCCCCTATGGGGTTCCTCGCTGTTTCCAGTGGAATTAGAACTGGGGGAAACCAGCTCCGAATATCGGGTCAGTGACACCATTGCAGCGGATCCTGGTTCAGTGGAGAAGTTGCTGACGGGCAGCCTCACCGCTGCCGTTGCCAAACTAGCCGCACCAGCGCCACTTCCAACTGCGCCAACTCCTCCACCCGTTGGCCCATGGCCACGATCCCAAGTGAAATTGCCCGGCTTAACGACTCCAAACCCATCAAATAGCCCACCCGCTGCCCACCGTCTGGTCCCAGCTTGCCCCCGCCGAACAAACCAACACTATCGCCCTCGAGGCAACCAACGTAATAATACCGAAGTGGACAAGGTTACTACAAGTTGCGGTATGCAAGGCCTAAAGGGAGGCGTGTCGTGTAGTTTTCAAAAGGAGAATTTAGTGTGCGAGCAAAAGGAGACATATGTCAGAAGACCGGACAGTGGAGGAGAACGATTGGTTTGGCCTTTGGATTGGGAAGATGGCGGAGGAAATAGATGTCGCCATCCGGGC
>CAIQWB010000105.1 GCA_903875465.1 uncultured Verrucomicrobia subdivision 3 bacterium | reverse complement strand
GTCCCGCTGCCGGGACAACCCTGGGCTAGCGGACGGAATCCCGTTGGGATTCGCCAATCCAGCAGCCAACGGCCCAAGCCAACCCGAACTCCACCGAAAACAGCGAGGAACCTCCCAGCCATTTTAATTTCGGAGTTCGGGTTTAAAACCGCCATTCCGAGGGAGAAACACCTTCACCACAACTCATGGTCCGCCGGTATCCCGACCCCATCCACCCTTTGCCCCGCCGAACGGGTCGAGGGCCCGGAGAAGTTTGATTTTTGAGGTTTCGCTGGGGCTGAGAAACTTCCCCGGGTTCGGTCCTTGGGGGCCACCCTCCACGCTTGTCACCCTTGCCATCCCGGACTATGTTCCCTGCATGAATGATGCGAACCGATTGACGCGCGAGGATCCCTGGCGGATCTTTCGCATCATGGCGGAGTTTGTGGACTCCTTCCAGACCATGTCCCAGGTTGGTCCAGCCGTGACCATTTTCGGCTCCGCGCGCACCCCGGTGGACAGCCCGCATTACCACGCGGCCCACGACATTGCCAGGGGACTGGCCAAACACAACATCGCGGTCGTCACGGGCGGTGGCCCGGGCATCATGGCGGCGGCCAACCAGGGAGCGGCGCAAGGCGGTGGCAAATCGGTGGGGCTCAACATTGAACTGCCGCACGAACAGGCGAGCAACCGGTATGCGAATGTTCCGGTGCATTTTCATTACTTCTTTTCCCGCAAAGTCTGTTTTGTGAAATACAGCTTCGCCTTCGTCTTCATGCCCGGCGGCTTTGGCACACTGGACGAGTTTTTCGAAGTGCTGACGCTGGTGCAAACCCAGCGCATTTCAAACATGCCCTTGATACTCTATGGCCGGGACCATTGGCAGGGCCTGTTCACCTGGATGAAAAGCCATTTGGAAAAAACCGCGCTGATCAGCCCCGGCGATCTGGAGCTGGTCACCTTTGCCGAAACTCCCGGGGAAGTGGTGGAGTGCATCCTCGCCTATCAGCGCCGGGTCAGTCCGCCGGAAATCCCGGCGAAAGCTTTTTGCTAAAGCCATGCGCCCGCTGATCCAGGAAATTACCACCGCACACACACCAGAGTCGTTGGTCGACCAACTGGGGGCCGGCCCGGGGGTGGTGCTATTGCGCACCTCGGCCTTCGACTCGCCGGCCGCCCGCTATTCCCTGGTGACCACGAATCCTTTCCTGGTGTTCCGCTCGCTTGGTCCCCGCTGCGAGATTTTCGCTGGCATGCCGCCGAGCGCCACACTGCAGGTCCAGTTTGGCAACCCATGGAAAATCCTGGATGCGCTGATGGCCCGTTGCGAAATCCTGGATGAAATCGACCTGCCCTTTCCCCTCGGCGGGTGCTTCGGCTATTGGGGTTACGATCTCAAGCATTTCAACGAACCCAAGCTGCCGTGGCGCACGGTGAACGACTTGGAACTGCCGGACTGCCAGGTGGGTTTCCACGACAGCCTGGTGGTCTTCGACCATTATCTGGGCCGCGTGAGCGTGGTGGCCACCGGCGTGTGCCCGGACGGTTCACGGAGCAAGGCCCGCGCGCGGGCGGGCCTGGAATTCTGGCAAACGGCCTTGCAAACCGAGCCCGCGGTGCCACTCCGGGCGGCGCGGCAAAACCGGCCGGCAGGGGCGGACAACGTCGTCTCCAATCTCACGCGGTCCGAATTCATCGCCGCAGTGGAGCGGGCGCGGCAGTACATTCACGCGGGCGACATCTACCAGGTGAACCTCTCTCAACGTTTGTCGGCACCCTGCCCGTTTTCCGGCTGGGAATTATTCCAGCGCCTGGCGGGAGTCTCCCCGGCGCCCTTCGCCGCGTATATTGATGGTGGCGATTTTCAAATTGCCTCGTCTTCCCCCGAACTCTTTTTGCGCCTGAGCGGTTCGCATATTCTCACCCGCCCCATCAAGGGCACCCGTCCGCGCGACCCGGATCCGACGCGGGATGCCCAACTGGCCTACGAACTCCAGACCAGCGCCAAGGAACTCGCCGAGTTGGTGATGATCACCGACCTGCTGCGCAACGACCTTGGGAAAGTCTGTGAATTTGGCTCGGTGCAGGTGCCCGACCTGGCCCGGCTCGAACGGTTTGCCCAGGTGCAGCACCTGGTGTCGACGGTGGAAGGCCGGCTGCGCCGGGACGTCACCCACTTTGCGGCACTGGCCGCCAGTTTCCCGGGCGGCAGCATCACCGGGGCGCCGAAATTCCGCGCGATGGAAATCATTGATGAATTGGAACCCGTCGCCCGCGGTCCCTACACCGGCTGCCATGGCTACCTGGGGTTCAATCGTGAAAGCCAGTTAAGTATTAGTATACGGACGGCAGTCTGCCGCGATGGCCGGGCGCATTTTCATGCGGGCGCGGGGATTGTGGCGGATTCCATTCCGGCGGCGGAATATGAGGAAACCCTGGCGAAGGCGGCCGGGTTTCTGGCAGCGTTGAAATTGGAAATGGGGGTTAATGCCCGGGTGGAGGCACCGATTAGTGGAACTTAAATAACGTGCACTTTCAATCTCGGGAGGTTGAGCAATTTTACCATCGCGTAATGGCGATCCCGTCCTCCTTGCCTGAAATGGAGCGGCCAGTCCTGGCCTTGATGGATGCTTACGGCTGGTTTCGATTAATCCACGGGGATCAAGATGAAAGAGTTCAAGAAATTATTCATCATTTACTATCCCCTGATTTGCGGCCTGCCTTGCGGCACTGGTATCGCAGGCACAAACCGTCTGAAAGCAATGTTTCAGCCGTTGAGCTGCATGAGTCTTTGAGCCAGCTGGCCGGAGAAAAACTCGGGAGTTAGCCAGAACCATGCAAAAAATAGCGGCGTTTGCCTGGTCTTTTGCGAAAAGATCCAAGGCGCAACCCCTTGCCTTACTATGACAGGTTCCTCGCGGTTTTCGGTGGAATTCGGGTTGGCTTGGGCCGTCGGCTGCTGGGTTGCCGAATCCCCACGGGATTCCGTCCGCCAGGCCAGGGTTGTGCCCTGGGGCTGTGCCTGCCAACGGGCACAACCCCGTTGGGGTTGGCGGTCGTTGGGGGGGGGAATACCCAAGGTAGCTCGTGCCTCGCAACCTTGGGCTGGCGGGCGCAGTCCCGTTGGGATTGAAGCAGCAATTCCCCAACCGCTCAAATGGTCAGCTCGATTCACATGCCACCGAAAACAGCAGGGAACCCTATTACATGGATCCGGATAAGATTGGTTTACGTAATTAAACCCGAACTCCGAAATTAAAACGGCCCGATTACTTGTTTTGAAAATGATTTCCGGGGCGTCAGCTGCCGTGGGCCGGGTGCCGGCACTCGGCGAGTTCGCGGCGGGTGGATTGCAGGCGCTGGATGAGGATGCCCGAGACGCGCTTCATCAATTCGTAGCCCAAATCATGATTGGCGTCGCAGACTTCCCGCACGTGCTTGCCGTAAAAACAAATCGCCTTGACGGGCGTGAGCGCCCGGGCGTCGAAATGCCAGCAATACGGTGGATAGAGCCAGGACCAGCCCAGCAGGTCACCGGCGCCCAGGGTTTGAATATGGCGGGGCTCGGTGTCCAGCAAGGGGGATTCAATCTCCACCTGGCCTTCGAGCACCAGGTAAAAGCGATTGGCCGGCCCATCTTCATTCAGGATCCGCTCGCCCGGCTGAAATTCCGCCGGCAGCGAATCTGCCGCCAGCAGTTCCAGATGGGCGTCGCTCATGCCCCGCAGGAACGGCTGCGCGGCCAGGATGGCAACTTTGTTTTTCATAATGATCTTAACCCTGGGATATCAACTGGCTTTGACCTGGGCAACCAGCGCATTCAACGAGGCCTTGGCATCGCCGAACAGCATGCGCGTGTTGTCTTTGTAGAACAACAGATTCTCAATGCCGGCAAACCCGGCGGCCATTGAGCGTTTCATCACGATCACCGTTTTCGCGTGGTCGGCGTCAATAATGGGCATGCCGTAGATCGGACTGCTCTTGTCTTCACGAGCGGCGGGATTCACGACGTCGTTGGCGCCGATCACCAGACAGACATCCACCCGGTCCATGGTGGGATTAATGGCTTCCATTTCGCACAACTGATCGTAAGGCACATTGGCCTCGGCCAGCAGGACATTCATGTGCCCCGGCATGCGCCCGGCCACGGGGTGAATGGCAAAGCGCACTTCCACGCCGCGCTTGCCGAGTTCATCCGAAAGTTCCCGCACCTGATGCTGCGCCTGGGCCACAGCCATGCCGTAGCCGGGCACAATGACCACTTGCTGCGCATAGGCCAGCAGGACGGCCACCTCGTCCGCCTGGATGGGTTTCACGGTTTTGCCGGCGAGATCGCCGGCGGCACCGCCGGCGGCCGCCCCGCCGGAACCAAAGGCGCCAAAGAGCACGTTACTGACCGGCCGGTTCATGGCATGACACATGAGCAGCGTGAGCAGGGTGCCGGAGGAACCCACCAGGGTGCCGGCTACGATCATCGCGTTATTATGAATGGCAAAGCCATCGGCGGCCACGGCGAGGCCGGTGAAGGAATTCAGCAAGGAGATCACCACCGGCATGTCAGCCCCGCCGATGGGCATGACCATGGCCACACCGAAGAAGAGTGCCAGCACAAACAAGCCGATGAAGGCCGGGGTGTTCACATGGCCGCCCAAGAAGATGGCCAGCCCCAGAATCACCACGAGGATAAGCCCATTGAACAGGTTCTGCCCGGGAAAGGTCATGGGCTTTTCAAACTTGCCCTCCAGTTTCAGATAGGCAATCACACTGCCGGAAAATGACAACGAACCAATCAGCGTGGCAAATAACATCGGCACGGCGATCACGGCGGTCAGCTCGGCATCCGACCTGATATTAATGAATTCCAAACTGGCCACCAGGGCGGCCGCGCCACCACCCAGGCCGTTGAACAGGGCCACCATTTGCGGCATCGCCGTCATTTTCACCGAGTAAGCACCAATGGCGCCGATGACCAAACCGATGAGCGTGCCGATCACAATGAGGGTGTAATTGAAGGTCCAGCCTTGCGACCACACATAGTCCCCGTTTGGCTGGTGCAGCGAAATCAGGGCGATGAGCATGCCCCCGGCCGCCACCAGATTGCCGAGGCGCGCTGTTTTGGGCGAGGCCAGCAACTTAATGCCGAGGATGAATAAAACCGAAATCCCAATAATAATATAGGCAATGGTTGAGCTCATTTTTTCTTTTTCTTAAACATTTGCAACATGCGGTCCGTGACCATGAAACCGCCAAACACATTGGCGGAACCAAACACCACCGCGACAAATCCCAGCAACTGCGCGAGCGGCGAGGCGGCATCGGCCAGCACCAAAATGCCGCCGAACAGAATGATGCCGTGAATGGCATTGGTGCCGGACATCAAGGGCGTGTGCAGCATGGACGGCACCTTGGAGATGACCTCGATACCCACAAAAATGGCGAGGACGAAGATAAAAACCACATCAGCAAAAGAGGATTCCATAAAATATCAGGCGGTTTTGGGCAGGAGTTTTTCGTTCACGATCTTGCCGCCATGGGTCACCAGGCAGCCCTTGATGATGTCATCGTCGAGTTTGAGGACAAACGTCTTTTCTTTTTTGTCCCAGAATTCCTCGACGAGGGCGACGAGGTTGGCGGCGTACACCTGGCTGGCATGCAGGGGCACCCGGCCGGGCAGATTCGCAATGCCCACGATTTTCACGCCGTTCCGGTCCGTCACCTGGTCGTACACGACACCTTCCACGTTGCCGCCGGTTTCGACGGCGAGGTCGACCACCACGGCGCCGGGTCGCAGGGCATTCAACATTTCCGTGGTGACGAGCACCGGGGCCTTGCGGCCAAACACTTGGGCGGCGGAGATCACCACATCGGAATCGGCGCAGGTCTTCTTCATGGCGTCGCGCTGTTTCTGGATTTGCTCCTCGGTGAGCGCTTTGGCATAACCGTCCTTGGTCTGGCCGGTTTCGCCGAGATCAATCTTGAGAAATTGGGCGCCCAGGGATTTCACCTGTTCCTCGACCACCGGCCGGGTGTCGTAGGCGGTGACTTTTGCGCCCAGGCGTTTGGCGGTGGCGATGGCCTGCAACCCGGCGACGCCGACGCCGATGATAAACACCTTGGCGGGGAGGATGGTGCCCGCAGCCGTGGTCATCATGGGAAAAATCTTATTGGAATACCGCGCCGCCAGGATCACCGCCTCATAGCCACCGAGGTTGGCCTGGGAGGAGAGCACGTCCATTTTCTGCGCCCGGGTGGTGCGCGGAATGAATTCCATGCTGATGGCGCTGATGCCCCGCTGGGCAAATCGCTGGACCAGTTCCTGTTCATTGAAGGGATCCAGGAGGCTGGCATGAATCGAACCGGGCTTGAGCTTGTCGATTTCGGCCAGCGTGGGCTTGCGCAAGCGCAGGACGATGTCGCCGGTGATGAGGAGTTCGTGGTGGTCGGTGGAAAGGTTCGCCCCGGCTTTGACATAGGCATCATCGGGGAAGCCGGCGGCGAGGCCGAGGCCGGCCTCGACTTCCACTTGCGCACCGAGTTTGACGAGTTTGGCGACGGCGTCCGGCGTTAGTGGCGCACGGTTTTCGCCCGGATGAGTCTCACGAGGAGCGGTGATTTTCATGGGTGGTAACTGGATGCACACTAACACCCCTGCGCCGGGTGGGAACCGCCTATCTTGGCAAATCCAAGACAAATTTTGGCCTAGGCAACAGCGGGAGCCGGGGTTGGCGACGACGAACATCAAGGGTGGCAGGGGTCGGCTGCCCGAAAACAAGGGGAAACAGGGCAAAAAGCCGCGCTCGCAGCCTGACCGCGAACCGGGGCCACCCCTTAACGGGGGTGGCCGACGCTTTGATTTGTTTCCGACCGGTCAAGCCGCTGGCCGATTTCCCGGGCCTTTCCAGCCTTCCCAAACTCCCCGGTTTTTGCGATGCTGGCGGCAAATGGGAGTCGTTGATACCGTGCTGGTTTTGATGGTGGCCATTGCCGGGCTGGCGCTGCTGGCCCGCAAATTGGAAATGCCGTACCCGATCCTGCTGGTCATCGGGGGGTTGGTCTTTGCCCTGATTCCCGGCCTGCCGGAAGTACGGCTGGATCCGGAACTGGTGTTTCTCTTCTTTTTGCCGCCGCTGCTCTACCCGGCGGCCCTGTTCACCTCCTGGCGGGATTTCCACGCCAATCTCCGCCCGATCACGCTGCTGGCGTTCGGGCTGGTGCTGTTTACCACACTGCTCGTGGGCTGGCTGGCACACTGGCTGACCGGCATGCCGCTGGCCGCCGGGTTTGTGCTGGGGGCGATCGTCTCCCCCTCCGACGCCGTGGCGGCCACGGCCATTACCGAGCGCCTGCGGGTGCCACAACGTATCGTCACCATATTGGATGGCGAGAGCCTGGTGAACGACGCCACAGCCCTGGTTGCATTGCGATTTGCCATGGCCGCAGTGACCACGGGCAGTTTTTCCCTGCTGCACGCGGGCGAGCAGTTTTTCATCACGAGCGGTGGCGGCATTTTGTTTGGCCTGGGCATTGGCTGGCTGGCGGTGCAGGTGCAATCCCGCCTCGACGATCCGCCGGTGCAAACCACGCTGAGCCTGCTCACCCCCTTCGCCGCCTATCTCCCAGCCGACCGCCTGCATCTTTCGGGCGTGCTCGCCGTGGTGGCGGCCGGGGTGTTTATTGGCTGGCGCGCGCCGGAAGCGATCAATGCCCGGGTGCGCTTGCAGGTGGTGCCCTTCTGGGAAACGCTCGTTTTCCTGCTCAACGGACTGGTGTTCATTTTGATCGGTCTGCAATTGCCACAGGTGATGAGCCGGCTGGCGGGGCAACCCCGCCTGACGCTCGTGGGAGATGCGTTGGGCATTTGCCTGGCGGTGATTGTGGCGCGCATTCTCTGGGTCTTTCCGGCCACTTACCTGCCCCGGCGGCTCAGCCGGCGGATTCGGCTAGCTGACCCTTCTCCCAGTTGGCGGGCGGTCGCCATTGTGGCCTGGACGGGGATGCGCGGGGTGGTTTCCCTGGCGGCCGCGATGGCCCTGCCCCTGTCCCTGCCCGATGGCAGGCCATTTCCGGGACGTGACCTGATCTTGTTCCTGACCTTCAGTGTGATTCTGGCCACTTTGGTGGTGCAGGGATTGAGCTTGCCGCCCTTGATCCGCTGGCTCCGGGTGGCGAATGATCGCAGTCATGAGCGGGAGGAACGCCATGCCCGCCTGCAAGCCAATCACGCGGCCCTGACCCGGCTCAATGAACTGGCTGGCACCAGCGAACCGGTGGCCGTCGACCGCCTGCGGGGCGAGTATGAGGACCGCATCCGCCAGTTGGAGGTGTGCACCCCGCACCCGGGGGAACCGCATCCGCCGCTGCACACCCGGGACTACCATAACCTGCTGCGCGAGGCGCTGGTCATTGAACGCCGGGCGATCATCCGCCTGCGCAATGAACGGGTGATCAATGACGCCGTGCTGCGGCGGATTCAGAAGGATTTGGATTTTGCCGAGGGCCGGCTGCTGCGGGGAACTGATTCAATTTAACCAGCCTCTCCGTGCGGTATTTATGACAGCCCGCGCAAAAAGCCGCAGCATTAGCGGACCCCCGGCAAATTTTAACAATATTTAACAAATTCTGGAAAATGCGAAAATCGCTTGCCTGTGACGTCGCGCTCTTTATCTTAAGATTCCAGCACGACCAACTCCGGGTAAACCGGCATTGAATCTGCTATAATAGGCTGAGCAGTAGTTAACAATTAACATCAACATTAATATCCATGGCCAAATATAAACTTGAGTACGTCTGGCTGGACGGCTACACGCCCGTCCCCAACCTTCGTAGCAAAACCCAATTGAAGGAATTCAAGAGCTTTCCCAAATTGTCCGAACTCCCGATGTGGGGTTTCGACGGCAGCTCCACCCGGCAGGCCGAAGGCCGCACGTCGGATTGCATGCTGAAGCCGGTGGCCGTGTATCCGGACACCACCCGCATCAACGGTGTGCTGGTGATGTGCGAAGTCATGATGCCGGATGGCGTGACCCCGCATCCGTCCAACGGCCGGGCCACGATTCTGGATGATCCGGATGCCTGGTTTGGTTTTGAGCAGGAATATTTCCTCTATCAGGACGGCGTGCCCCTGGGCTTCCCGCTCGGCGGCGGCTATCCTTATCCGCAGGGTGAATATTACACCGGCGTGGGCTACAAGAACGTGGGTTCCATCGCCCGGGAAATCGTGGAAAAGCATCTGGACCTCTGCCTGGATGCCGGCATCAACCACGAAGGCATCAATGCCGAAGTGGCCAAGGGCCAGTGGGAATTCCAAATCTTCGGCAAAGGTTCCAAAACCGCCGCTGACCAGGTCTGGATCGCCCGCTATCTGCTGGTCCGCCTGTGCGAAAAATATGAAGTGGACGTGAATTTCCACTGCAAACCGCTGGGCAAAGACGTGGATTGGAACGGTTCCGGCATGCATGCGAACTTCTCCACCAAGCAACTGCGCGAAGTGGGCGGCAAGGAGTATTTCGAAGAGCTCATGGCGGCCTTCGACAAGTACAAAAACGAGCACATCGCCGTTTATGGACCGGACAACCACCTCCGTTTGACCGGGTTGCATGAAACGCAATCCATCGACAAGTTCAACTACGGGGTGGCCAATCGTGGCGCGTCCATCCGCGTGCCCCATAGCTTCGTGAACAACGGCTACAAGGGGTACTTGGAAGACCGTCGTCCGAATTCCCAGGGCGACCCGTACCAGATTGCCAGCCGCATTCTGCAAACCATCGCCACGGTGCCGGTTAAGAAAGAAAAGGCCTCGAAGAAATAGTCTTACCCTCTGCCAGTGGAGGAACTGGGGCGGCGCGAAGGTTGACCTTCGCGCCGTTTTTTTATGGCCTGATAAACCGGGCTGCCACCTACCCAGGCAAACTGATTGGAGCCTGTCTAAAAATTGAAAAGGCTCCTGCCTCATTGCTTTTTGGTGGCAATGCCGGTCTGGCGGCGTCGCTCCTCGCTCGCAAACCTGCCTGGGTTAGCTGCGCCAGCAGACGCAGGAATTGATTTTGGTCCGCTTGCTGGTTGGTCATTATTCTTGAGTCTCCTGGCCGCTCATCCTAAGATGCAAAACTTACTTTATGGGTGCTTCACTCTCCTGGCTGGCAGTACGGGGCAAATCTCCGCAAGTCGTGCGTACGGAATTGGGCCTTCGTCCTGCGGGACGGTGTGAACATTATCCCAAATCGCCGGTCACCGCCGCTGAATTGCCGGGAGGCTGGTATCTGCTTGTCGAAAACCACCGGCTAAAAAATCAATACGTGCGGGATTCCGTGCTGAAAAATCTGTCCCTGGGGTGCGAAGTGATCACCTGCGCAGTTGAAGAACACGTGATGTGCAGCGAAGCTGCCGCGTGGAACAACGGGTTCAAAACATGGAGTGTCAGTCACGATTCAGGGCGGGGTGATCAGGATTTACGCACGGAAGGAGAAATGCCGCCGGCCTTCGCTACGATTCGCGACCGGCTGGTTGCCGCACCAGCTGGTGAAGTGGATTATTTGTTTGAGATTCCGGTGGAGCTCGCCGGGACCTTTACCAACTTTCGCTACGATGACTGCGTATCCCAATCCGACAATGCCGCGTTTGAAGTTTTCGTATCGAGAAAAAGTGTTCTTAAAATCATCCTGAAGGGGATTGCCCTGCTTTTGATTCCTGTCATTGTTAGTTTGCTTGCGCCACTATTTTATCTGCGCACCATCAGTAAGGAACTTCCAAAAGGCGTGCGAGACTCGCCACGTCGCAATTTGTGGGAGCTTGTGTTCGTCTTGTTTTGCCTGGGAAGCTGGCTGTTCTTTTCTCTTCGTCTGTTCCAATTGATATGGTTTTTCCACAGGAAAATGTATCCGACTCACCAACTGCATGACTTTTGGAGAGAGCATATCAGCACCCGCAGTTTTATTCCCAGTTTCCTGATGGTTTTCGCGCCCATTCCGGGCGGGATGGCTGTCGCATTCCTCACCCGCAGCCTGCTTGCTTGGTTTCTCGTGCCACCTCTGCGCCGGATTTTTCAAACGGCCTCTCCGAAGCAGCCGGGTAAGATTTATTGGCAGGCGACACGGCGAACGGCTAAATTTGCGTTATTGACATTTTTCGTCGGGATGTCCATCGCTCTTATCGCGGCGAGTTTGTTGAAATCGCTACGCTAGGCCAGGATGGTCTGGTGTGAGTTTTTTTGGCCCACGCGCCATGGGCTGAAAGTACATTCCCCCTCCCAGATATTAGGGCCGTACTGAGAGGTAATCGCTCCATCGGGCTGGTTTCCCTGCCAATTCGCAACCCCCAACCGGCTTTCATCGGCCATTCAGCTCCATTTAACCTGCCCAAAAACACCCGCAGTCCTCCATTCAATAACCCACGGCTTTCCCATCCCCGCGTGTCCAATCATGCGCCCCCTCCATCCGGCCATTGGGGCCCACCAAGATCGCCTCCACCCGGGCGGCTACAATGGGTTCTTGGTCGTTGATCCGGTAGCCCAGCTTCCGCAAGGCGGCGATGGTTGGGGCCGGCATGGTGCGCTCGACTTGCAAGTAATCATTGGTGGGGTTGGGATTCCACAAATGATGAATGCGTGGAAAATCCACGGCCGACTGCACATCCATGCCATAATCGGTGACATTTAAAATCACCTGGAGCACGGCGGTAAGAATCATCCCGCCACCCGGGGCACCCAACACCAAAAACGGCCGGTGGTCTTTCAAAACAATGGTGGGGCACATCGAGGACAGCGGGCGTTTGTTGGGGGCGATGGCATTTTTCTCGCCCTGCACAATGCCGAAAGAGTCGGGAAAACCCGGCCGGGTGGCAAAGTCATCCATCTCATCATTGAGCAGGAATCCGGCGCCCGGCACTGCCACCCCGCTGCCAAAGCCCAAATTCAAGGTGTAGGTGACCGCCACCGCATTGCCCGCCTGATCGACAATGCTGAAATGCGTGGTGTCGGCCCCTTCGGTGCTGCGCAATTGGCCCGGGCGGACCTCCGCAGTCGGCGTGGCCTGGGTGGGAGAAATCCCCGCTGCCCGCGCCTTTAAGTAAGCCGGATCCAAGAGGGCGGACATGCGGGGCATCATGAAGTCGGGATCGCCCAAATATTCCATCCGGTCGGCAAAAGCCCGCCGCATGACTTCGGCCAGGTAATGATAGCTGCGGACCGAACCCGGGCCGGCCTTCGCGTAGTCGGTCCCGTCGAGCATGCCCAGCATTTGCAACACACAAACCCCGCCGGAGCTCGGTGGTGGGGCCGTGATGATGTGGTAACCGTGGTAATCACCCTCCAACGGTTTGCGTTCCACCGCCTGATAAGCCCGCAAATCCTCGCGCGTGATCAGGCCTTGGTTGGCGGCCATGGCGTCCGCCAGCAATCGGGCGGTCTCGCCCTGATAAAAATCATCGGGTTCGGAGGCGATTCGGGTGAGGGTGCGGCCAAGGTCCCGCTGCACCAGAAGCGCCCCCGCACCATAAAACACCCCGTTGGTGCTGAAGCTACTCCTGGCTTCTGGATCGTGGAGCAATTTCCCACCGGCTTTGACAAAAAACAAGGCATTCGAGGCGGACAGCGTGAAACCCTGGTCGGCCAATTGAATGGCGGGCTGCACGAGACTGGCCCAGGATTTATTGGGGTTCCCATACCGCTGATACGCCAGTTCCAGACCCCGCACCGTGCCGGGCACTCCCACGGCACGCCAGCCTCTCGTGCTGGAGTTGCCGACAGTGGTGTCCAGATACATGTCATGCCCTGCGCGCCCGGGGGCCTTCTCGCGAAAATCGATAAATGCCACCCGACCATCGGCCATGCGCACGGTCATGAAGCCGCCGCCGCCGATATTTCCGGCATACGGGTACGTCACGGCCAGGGCAAATCCCACCGCCACGGCTGCATCGACGGCATTCCCCCCGGCGCGCAACACTTGCACTCCGACGTCCGCCGCCAAAGGCTCCTGGGCCACCACCATCCCGTGCCGGGCATAAACCGGCTCCCGGGCGGGCGCGGCCATGGCCAGGCAGCAAATGGCCGCCATTGAACATGGGATTGGGGCCCGGCGGCTCAAGGATAAACCGGTGAAATCTCCCCAAAAACAGGCGGTGGCAGTGCCGAATAGTCCCATGGGAAAAACAATAGCCCCCCGCACTCACTCCAGCAAGCCTGCGGGATGGCAGGTGGGTTTGGCACTCGCTTTGGTTTAAACCCGAACTCCGAAATTAAAACGGCCGGTCTGCATCAATCTCTTGGGCATAAACGCTTTGGAAAAATTTCACCAGACCACTGCGGGTATGCCGGCGATTTTTCCAAAGTGTTTCTGCTCCAACATCTTGACACATCCCAGCCATTTTACTTTCGGAGTTCGGGTTAAAAATTCCGGGCTTCCGGCGTCACTTCAACTCTTCCGCCAGGGCCCGACCGAGTTCCGCGGCCTGGGATAACTTCGCCTCGCCCATCCCATACTTCGGCTCCGCGCCCTGATAGGAAACGGCTTTGATCGACAGCTTGCGCTGCTTGATCTCGGCATAAGCGGCCACCGGGCTCTGGCAGCCACCGCCCATGCCCCGGAGAAAAGCGCGTTCCGCTGTGACACAGTGAAACGTCGGCGCATGATTCAACCCCTCGCAAATTTCGGCAATGCGCGGATCGTCATGGCGAATTTCAATGCCAATGGCCCCCTGCCCCACGCACGGCAGCATTTCCTCCACCTTCAATACCGTGGCCAGCAGCCCGGGCGGCACCGCCTCGCCGGTCAAGGTACCATCCGGCAATATTTTATACTGCAAGCGCGTCATCCCCGCCAAGGCCAGGATGGTGGCGTCCAGCTTGCCATTCTCCGCGATTTTTTGCAGGCGGGTCGGGAGGTTGCCACGAATCTCCACAATCTTGAGATCGGGCCGCAACTCCAGCAATTGTTCCTTGCGCCGCGTGCTGCTGGTGGCAATGGTGGCGCGCTGGGGAAAGTCACTCAAGGGCAGATGCGGAGCGAACCCGCGCAGCGCCTTGGGGGCTTTGGCACCCTTGCCGCGCCCCGTGGTTTTGACCTTGGGGGCGAGCGCCCGGTAAATCAGCACGTCCCGCACATCCTCGCGGGGCGGGGTCGCCGCCAGAATCAAACCGGCCGGCAATTCCGTGGGCAAATCTTTGAGACTGTGCACCGCCAGATCGGCCTGTCCCTTAAGCAAGGCCACTTCCAATTCCTTGGTAAACAAGCCTTTGGGCAACGCCGGGTCGGCCTTGGCCATGGAGGCTTTCTGCAACTTGTCGCCCGTGGTGCGGATGATTTTCAGTTCAAACTGCCGGCGTGGAAAGGCCGCGCGACAGGCCGCGAGAATCATGTTGGATTGCGCCAAGGCCAGCGCGCTGCCACGCGAGCAAATGATGATGGGACGTTCGGATGCCATAATGTCAGGCACAGAAATGCCATAATTCGCGCCCGATGAAAAGGAAACAAGACGGGCAGATTTTGGCTTTGGCAGGACAATTTTTGTGAGGGTCAGAGGGGTGAAAGTGCCCGCAGGGAGGTTTCAATCACGGATCGCGGACAGGGGGAAAAGCTCGAAGCACCACGATCCATTGCCGGGGATGCTGGCGCGGGGAATTTGGAGGTTCATTTGCAGCCGCACCGGCGATCGGTGGTTACAAACATTTCCGCGCCGATCAAGCCCGCACCACTGGCGACAGCAAGGGCTGCACCTTTTCCGCGATGATGGCCTCGCAGCGCGCGATTTCATCCTGCCGGGATTTCAGGTAATCGTTCGCAATCGTCTGCAAATCGTCCACGTTGTAGAGGTACACGTTCTCCACGTAATTGACCTGCGGATCAATGTCGCGCGGCACGGCAATGTCGATGAGGAGCAGCGGGCGGTGGCGGCGGGCTTTCATCAAGGGCTCCAGCCGTTCGCGATTCAGAATGTAATCCGGGGCGGAGGTGCTGCTAATGGCAATGTCCACCTGCTGAAATTGCGCCGGCCAGTCCTCGAACGGCACGGCGCGACCGCCCAGTTCGGCCGCCAGCAGTTGCGCGCGTTCCGGCGAGCGGTTGGCAAACACCACCCCGCGGGCCCCGCGCGACATCAAGGCCCGCGCGGTTTTTTCACTGGTGTCCCCCGCCCCGATCACCAGCACTTCGTGTTCATTGAGCGAACTGAAAATCTTCTCCGCCAGCTCCACCGCCACCGAGGCGATGGAAATGCTGCCCCGCTGGATGTTGGTTTCCGTGCGGATGTGTTTGGCGGTGTAAAACGCCCGTTGGAAGGCCTTGTTCAACCGCGCGCCGGTGTGTTTGTGTTGGAGGGCGAGATCGTATGCTTTCTTGAGCTGGCCCAGAATCTCGGTCTCGCCCAGCACCATGGAGTCCAGTCCGCCGGCCACCTTGAACAGGTGATGCAGGCTGCGCGGTTCGGCGATGGCGTAGATTTCCTCGCCCAATTCCCCCGAGTAGGCATGGAATTGCAGGAGAAATTGTTTCAAGGCTGGGAACGCGATGCCGGGTTCCAGCGGGGTGGAGACGTAGATTTCCACCCGGTTGCAGGTCGAGAGAATCACGGCCTCCTCAGCAATGCCCGCGCCGCGCAGGGCGGTCAAGGCTTCGGGAATTTTTCCCTCCGCAAAGGCAAACTGTTCCCGCAGGGCCACCGGGCAGGAGCGGTGGCTTAAACCGATGACAACAACGCTCATGGATGGTGGTTATGCAGCGGGGAAAGCAGGTTCGTGCCCCAGAACGTGAGCAGAACAAAAGCAAAGGCGGCCACCGCCCCCCAGGCAAAGCGCCGTCCGCCCTGGGAAAATTTCCAGCGCATGAGCAGCAGGGTCAGATAAATCGCCCACACCAGCAGGGACCAGATGACTTTGACGTCCGAAAAATAGCCGTCCTTGTGCTGGCCCATAACCACGGCCCCGATCACCAGCCCGACGGTGAGGAGGATAAAGCCGTTGCGCAACAGGCGGGCACTGATGAGTTCCAGTTTTTGAATCGGGGGGAACATGGAAAAAACCGCACGGAGTTTGTGAAATTTAAGATTATGCTCCTGGGAAAGGTACATCAGCCCGGAAATGGCGCCCAGCCCGAAGGCCCCATAGGCTTGCAAAATCAGGGCGGCATGCAAACTGACCCCGGCGCCGGTGAACTCCGGGGTGGGTCCGTGGGGCGGATCCAGGGCCGGCATCAGGGCAAACACTCCCAAAAAGAACAAGACCGGCGAAACGAACGCTCCGAGGAAACGCAATTTGGCCACCAAACCTATAATCAGATAAGCCGTTACAATCGTCCAGCCGACAAACATCGTCGCTTCAAATAGATTGTTGACCGGACAATGGCGCAAGCTGAACCCGCGGAGGATCATGGCCGTGACATGGAGGCCGAACCCCGCCAGCAACAGCAAGTAATTAACCCGGTTGTCCTTGCGAAACCCTTTCCGCCACAGGGACACCGAATAAACCGTGCTCGCGCCGTACACCAGCACGGCGAGCAAAAAATATTGGCGGTCCGTAAACCAGTTCACCCGGGGAGTTTAATTCATTTTGCCAAACGGGGAAAGCGGCAATTGCGGGGGCCGGACGGGTGGTTACAGTACACCAGTGACTGGCCGTGAATTTAGGTGGTATGGCGTCGATGAGATCCTAGTTGCCGGACAAACTGGCAGCCAAAAGCGAGGCGCAAGGCCTTTTCCAATTCGCTGGCAGACAGATCTCGTGGCAATCCAGCCGCCATCGGATTCATCTTCCGTAACTTGAAACACCATCTCGCTCATGGTTCCAGTTTAACCCAGGTGTGTGGCCAGGAAGTGGGCATAAAGCCAGGCAGCCAATGATTTGGTGTTAAATTACTTAGTGGTGAACTGCGGGTGGGCTTGGAGCCTGGCCCAGGATTCCTCGGTGAGGGGGGCCTGGCGGTAGATGGCGTCCCACATGGGCTCGGCACTGTAGGAGACGCGGGCGCGTTGGAGCCATTTGGGGGGCAAAGGTTCCGCGAGCAGGGACAAGGAATTAGCGGCCAGAGTGGTTTCTTCCTTCTCGCCGGTGGCGTGGCCGACGCCCACGTAGAAGCCGGCCAGCAACAGAGTGACTCGCAGCATGGTGGCGCGGGAATAGGTCGGCAGGGCGCAGGGACGGGCCGGGTCCAGCAATTGGAACAGCCGGGTGAACAGTTGCGGGGTCCACATATGGGGATTTTTGGCCGGGGAAAAGGCGTCGAAGAGGATGGCATGGGGCTTGGGCAGGGCCGCAGCCGCCGGCTGGTTGAGCAGCGTGGGGAAATCGGCGAGGTGGAGGTCCCAGTCCACGGTCTGCCGGTCATTGGCAAAGTGGACGTGGTGGTCGCGCAGGAGGGTTTGCAGGTGCGCCTCGAACCCCCCAAAGTAACCCAGGGCGGCGGCGTTTTGCAGGGAGAATTCGAGCGGCTCAGGGGTGCAATCGAAGCTCACCATGCGGATGTGTGCGGGAATCCCGCCGGTGGCGCGCAGGACAGTCACGGCATTGGCGGCGGCCCCCAGGCCGACATCCCAGATGACAAATTCACCGACATGGCCGGCCAGGCGTTCGCGGAGGCGAAGCTGGTTCACATAGAGGGCCTCGGCCTCCAGCACCGGTCCAATAACGGGGTGAAAGGTTTCACGATGCGCCAGCGAATGGATGCTGTGGGCACCGGAGGCTAATTGAACCAGGCGATAATTGGACGGCACTTGAGACGACACAGGGAAGGATGGCAGAAAAGAGTGAGGGGTGACAAGGAGGGATGGGGGGAAAACTTCAAACTTGCAAACTCCACATTTCAAAATTCGGAGAAACTTTAAGCTGCCAGAACCAAGCGAACGACGGCCAATGATGGCAGGCATGGTTGGATTTTGACTTTCGAGGGCTGGGCAAAGCCATAAGCTGGCTTCGGCAGCTTGTGGAAACCCTTTATTCTGGTTATGGTTGCGGAGTGCTTACATATTGGATGCGGGTTTTTGCCTGGTGCGGTTTGCTGTTACTGCCGGGATTGGCGGGAGCGCAATTCACCTGCACAACCAATGATGGAAGCATCACCATCACCGGTTATTGGGGCACTGGGGGCGCGGTGACCATACCGGACACGATTGCCACATATACTGTCACCAGCATTGGTGACTATGCATTTTACGATTGCACCAACCTCACTGGCATCACGATCGGCATAAACGTCACGAACGTTGGCGTGGCGCCGTTTGATTACTGTTCCAGCCTAACCAACATAACGGTGGCGGCCAACAACTCCAATTACGCCAGCCTGGACGGAGTGTTGTTCGACCAAAGCAAATCCACGTTGATTCAATATCCCGACGGCTTGGCCGGCAGCTACTTAATCCCGGCCAGCGTTACCAGCATCGGGAAAGCAGCCTTTGGTTCAGGCCTGCTGACCAGCATCATCGTTCCCGGAACAGTGACAAATATCGATGATGGCGCATTTGCGGAATGCGCCAGTTTGACCAACGCCGTGATCTCGGAGGGCGTCATTAACCTCGGTGCCGAAGCCTTCAGTGATACGGCACTAACCGAAATTACCATTCCCAGCAGCATCACCGCCATTGGCTTGAGTGAATTTGCCGGCTGCCGCTCACTCACTAAGATTACGGTGGCAGCGAATAATCGCGCTTACTCCAGCGTGGCTGGCGTGCTGTTTAACAAATCACAATCGACGATTGTTGGGTATCCGGCTGGTGCCAGCGGCAATTATACCATTCCAGCCAGCGTCACTGCCATCGGCGACGTGGCCTTCTTAAATTCCGGGATTACGAACCTGTCCATTCCCGGAACGGTGCGCACCATCGGGATCAATGCGTTTGGATATTGTGACGAACTGACAAATGTCATGATCGCCAATGGAGTCGTGGACGTAAGGGATCTGGCTTTTTACGAATGTCGCCAGCTGGCCCAGGTTAACATTCCGCTGAGCGTTACGAACATTGGTGAATTTGCGTTCTTTGATTGCGAAAGCCTCTTGGGGGTTATCGTTCCCGGCAATGTCACCAGCATTGGCCAAAGTGCATTTAACCTGTGTATGAACATGAGCTATGTCATCCTGCCAGACGGGCTCCAGAATATCGGCTCGGAGGCTTTTGCTGATTGTTCCAGCCTCACTAACATTGTCATTCCCGCCAGGGTCACCAAGCTGGGGCCGGGAGCCTTCACTTACAGTACCAGCCTAACGGGTGTTTATTTCAAAGGCAGCCCTCCCGTGGTCGATTCATCCGCATGGTCAGGGGATGACAATGTGGTGGCATATTACCTGCCAACAACCACCGGATGGGACGACTGGTCCCTCAATGCCGGTATCCCGGTGACTCCCTGGTTGCCGCAGATCTCCGTCGGCGAGGGCAATTATGGCGGGGCAATCAGTTCGTTCGGCTTCAACATCAACTGGGCGGCTGGACAGACGCTGGCGGTTCAAACCTGCACGAACCTGGCGCACCCAGACTGGCAGCCACTCCAGAAATTGACGCTGACCAACGATGCAGTGAGTTTCAGTGATCCACAATGGACCAATTATCGCGCCCGTTTTTATAGTTTGGGTTTACCTTGAGCCGGGTAGGCGGCATTTGTGGAGGCATGCCAGAGATTCGAATTCATCCGAGCCGCGCGAGGTCACGGTTTGCTCCACAAGGATTTTTCATTCAAGGCCTGATAGTCGCCTTGGGGTTGGGGATACCCGGCATCCGGGGCGTCGAGTAAGGATGACAGCGCGACACGGGGCGCACTATCCTTTAGAATGGCTTCCCAACCGTCCGGCGGAAAGGCGTCGAGAAAAAGCGCAGGCAAATCCTGCGCGAGTTGGCGGCGTGATTCGATGGAAAAGAAAAACCGCATTGAATCCATTTTCAGGATCCAATGCGGCTGGCATGGTATAAAAAGGTCAGAGTTGGGCCATGGCTTTGTCCAGCGCGGCGTAGAGCTGGTTCATGGTGGCCTCGGTTTCGTCGCCCATGTTGGAGAGACGGAAGGTGGTGCCTTTGATTTTGCCGTAGCCGCCATCGATCAGGAAGCCCTGGTCTTTGACGAGTTTTTGCAACTTCGCAGCATCCACCACGCGGCCGCCGGGGCGGGCCCCGTTGCTCACGCAGGTGAGGGTGACAGATTCATAGCCTGGTTCCGGGAACAACAGGAAGCCGTGTTTGGCGGCCCAGTCGCGGGTCAGTTGATTGGTGCGGGCGTGACGGGCGAAACGGGCTTCCAGGCCTTCGGCGAAGAATTCGTCCAGCTTGGAGGCCAGCGCAAACACGTGGCTGATACTGGGGGTGCTGGGGGTCATGCTTTGCTCGGCGTTCTTTTGGAACTCGACGAAGTCGAAGTAATAACCCCGGTCCTTGGTGGTGGCGGCTTTGGCCAGCGCGGCCGGCGAGGCGGCAAACACGGCCAGTCCGGGCGGGAGGGCAAAAGCCTTTTGGGTACCAGCCAGCAGGACGTCGATGCCGAGTTCATCAAACTTGATGGGCAGCGCGGTCAGCGAACTGACGGCGTCCACGATGAACATGACGTCGGGATATTTTTGTTTGAGGGCGGCAATTTCGGCCAGCGGGCTCATGGTGCCGGTGGAGGTCTCGTTGTGAATGAGGGTGAGGGCATCGAATTCACCGGTGGCGAGCCGGGCGTCAATCAGCGAGGCGCGGATGGGGGAACCCCATTCGACCTGCAAGGCCTCGGCCTGCTTGCCGCATTTCTTGGAGACATCGAACCATTTGTCCGAAAAGGCGCCGCACATACAGTTCAGCACTTTTTTATGGACGAGATTGCGCACAGCACCTTCCATCACACCCCAGGCGGAGGAGGTGCTCAGGTAGACCAATTGCTTGGTGTAGAGCAACTGCTGGAGTTGGGGTTGGATTTTGGCGTAGAGGTCTTTGAAACCCTGGCCGCGATGACCGATCATGGGCGAGCAAAACGCTTTAAACGTTTTTTCGCTCACCTCGACGGGTCCCGGAATGTGCAGTTTGACATGTGCCATAAGAGTATGTGAAATTTTTCACAAGCTGGATCAAAAGGCAAGTGAGTTTTTGGGGATTATTCGCCGGCCCGAATCCCTCCTCGACGCTCAACGCAGGCTGAATTATCATAGTTGCAGACATGGAACAAGGTCTCGTAACCGACATCGCCATTTGCATTATCGCCGCCTGGGGGGTGGCCGTGATTTCCCAACTGGCCCGGCAGCCGCTCTTGCTGGCCTATCTGGCGGCGGGGTTTCTCATCGGTCCCCAGGCGCTGGGCTGGATCAAGGACAAGACGGCCATTGAAACCATTTCCGGCATCGGCCTCTCGCTGATGCTGTTCATGATCGGGCTGGAAATTGACTTGAAAAAAATGCTGAGCGCCGGCCGGGTGATTACGCTCACCGCCCTGGGGCAGATTTTCGGCGGCATCGGCCTGGGCTGCCTGGTCTTGAATTTATTTGGGCCGGCGGCCAATCACCTGGAAGCCTTGTACCTGGCCGTGGCCATGGCCATGAGCAGCACGGTGATCATCGTCAAAATCCTGTATGACAAGCGTGAACTGGAGACGCTTTCCGGGCGGGTGACGGTGGGCGTGATGGTGCTGCAAGACATGGCGACGATTCTGTTCCTGGCCCTCCAGCCCAATTTGAAGCACCCCGCGCCCGGGCTGATCCTGGTGGCGCTGGGCCATGTGGTGGTGCTGGTTTCGGTGGCCTTTCTCGCGAGCCGCTTCGTGCTGCCGCCGGTGTTTCGCTCGATTGCCCGGCTGCCGGAGCTGGTATTGGTGGGGGCGCTGGCGTGGTGTTTTGCGCTGGCCGGCCTGGCAGATTACCTGAAACTCTCCCCGGCCATGGGCGCGCTCATTGCGGGGATGATGGTCTCCACCTTTCCTTATACCCTGGACGTGGTCGCCAAGGTGACCAGCCTGCGGGATTTTTTCATCACCCTGTTTTTCGTGGGCCTGGGCATGGAAATTCCGGTGCCCACGTGGAGTTTCATGCTCTGGGCCCTGGGCCTGAGCCTGTTCCTGGTGGCCAGCCGGCTCTTGACCGTTTTCCCGGCCCTCTACCTGATGCGCCAGGGTTATCGGACGAGCCTGCTGCCGGCGATCAATCTGAGCCAGATGAGCGAGCTCTCGCTGGTGCTGCTGGCCCTCGGCAAGGCGAGCGGGGATGTTTCGGACAACACCATTGGCATTGCGGCGTTTGCCTTTGCCTTCCTGGCGATTGGGTCCACGTATGCGATTCTGGCCAATGACGCGATCTTGCGCGGGGCCGTGCCCTGGTTAAACCGGCTCGGGCTGAAAGATCTCCCGGCCACGCCGGAACCGGCCGGCGGGGACCATCGCCACCGGCGGATTTGTGTGCTGGGCTTTTCCTGGACGGCCAGTTCGCTCATGGAGGAGGTCCACCGGCAACGCCCCGACTTGCTGCCGGAAATCGTAGTGATTGATTTTAATCCCGTGGTGCACGAACGGCTGCATCAACGCGGGGTGCATGCCGTGTACGGGGACATCACCAGCCGGGACGTGCTGGTGCATGCGGGGGTGCCGGCGGCGGAGTACATTATCTGCACGCTGCCGAACACAGTACTCAAGGGGGCGGACAACCTGAAAATGCTGCGGCAGTTGCGGGAACTGAACCCGGACGCCATGATCATGATGCATGCGGAGTTGCTCAGCCAGGTGGAGGAACTGTATGCCGCCGGGGCGAGTTACGTGAGCACCCCCCGGTTGCTGGAGGCGGCCAATTTGCTGGAGACGCTGGAAGCCGCCGAAAACCGCCTGCTGCCGCTCAAGAGCCGGGCACAACGCGAAGCGGTGGGAGAACGCAAGGAAGTGATTCCCTGACCGCCCCCAAACCGGGGCCTCAGCCGAATTTTGAACCACACCCCAACTTTAGCGGGGTGTCCTTTGATCTCGACCCGCGGCATTTCTGCTGGCATAAAACAACCGTGAATTTGAATCTAAAATCCGCCCTGGCCTCCGCCGTCAGTGCCGCGCGCGCGGCGGGTGCCGTCATGCATGCGAACTGGTACAAGCCCAAACACGTCAACGTGGACGATCCGCATGACATCAAGCTCGAACTGGATGTGCGCTGCCAAAAGCTCATCGAGAAATCGCTGCGCCGCGCTTTCCCCCAAGTCCCGGTGCTAGGCGAGGAAGGGATCACCGGCGACATGGGGGCGGAATATCGCTGGGTGGTGGATCCGATCGATGGCACGGTGAATTATGCATTTGGCATTCCCCATGCCGCGGTTTCCATCGCGCTGCAACACCAGGAACAATCCGTGGTGGGCGTCATTTACGATCCCTTTGCGGATGAACTCTGGACAGTGATCCGGGGCGGGCCCACGCGCCTGAACGGCCGGCCGGTAAAGGTAAGCACCCACACGCGGCTGGAGGATTCGATCATTGCAATCGGGTTTTCCAAAAGCCAGAGCAGTCTGGAAAAGTGCCTGCCGCATGTGAACCGGCTCGCACGCAAGGCCAAGAAACTGCGCATCATGGGCTCCGCCGCGCTCGAACTGGCCTACGTGGCCAGCGGCCGGCTGGACGCGTACGTGGAGCGGCGCATCAGCCTGTGGGATTTTGCGGCGGGTGGTTTGATGGTGGAAGCCGCCGGGGGCGAATTTCACACCCTGGTGGTCAAAGGCCAGTATCGTTACGCGATGGTAGCGGATAACGGCAAGCTCCGGAAAAAACTTGCGGTGGACAACTTGCTGCCGTAAGGCCGAGGGAAATCAGGCACCCAGCCTGGTTAAACCCGAACTCCGAAATTAAAACGGCCGGTCTGCATCAATCTCTTGGGCATAAACGCTTTGGAAAAATCTCACCAGACCACTGCGGGTATGCGGCGATTTTGCCAAAGCGTTTCGGCTCCAAGATCTGGACGCATCCCAGCCATTTTAATTTCGGAGTTCGGGTTAAAGGCTTAATAACCGCCGGCCAGCTAGGAAGAGCTGGCCGGCGGATTCATTTTACCGGCCAGTCATTGCCGGCACCGATCCTTAGCGAAAATCCACGCCATGCCACCGCTTACGGCAACTGGCGCAGCTTGTAGAACTTCGTTCCCAGCACGGCGTTGGTATCCTGATACGTGAAGTTCGTCGAAGACGAGGTCAGGTACGGCGGCGCGATGGGCACATAGGTCCACGGGCTCGCGAGGTTGGTGGTATAGCCCACTTGGAACTGATTGCTCGCGGCTCCCGACCATTGCAGGGTCACGCCCTCCGTATTGACTTTCACGGAATAAAAGTACGGGATCGGATTCACGATCACGGTCAGGGAGTTGGTGGCACTGAGCGGGATGGCTCCGTTGTCGGTCACCACGGTGGTCAGCACAGCGGTTTGCCCGACCTGGCTCAAGTCTGGGGTCCAGGTAATGATACCGCTGTTGGTGCCAATGACCGGCTGGTTGGTGCCGGTCACAGTGCTGGTGAGCGTGTAGCTGAGCACGGCGAGAGCGTTGGAATCGGTGGCGGCATTATTCACCGTCCAGGGCGTCAGCGGATTGACCCGATACACGGCACCGCTCGGGGGCAATTGCGGCGGGGTGGTGAAGACCTGCGGGAGGTTGAGGAGCAACCGGTAGAAGCGCAACGCTCCCAAGCCACTGCTCTGGCTGCCATCATCGAAATACGTGAACAGCCCATTCGTGGTTGAGACCGGACCGGTGTAACTCACCAGGTTGGTAAAGCTGATCCAGGTGACCGAGCCGAGCGCGGCGTTCCACTGGACCTTGAACTGGTAATTGGTCGGCGCCAGCCAGGTCAGCAGGTAACCATTGATTCCGCCCTGGTTGGTGGCCACGATGCTGGCAATCTCAACCGGGGAAACCGGGTTGGTGAAGCTCTGGTCGCCGCCGTAGTTGGTACCCACGCCGTTGGTGGCCACCGCCTGATAGTGATAAACCACGCCGGGCAGCAAACCGGACAGCAGGGCACTGGTTAATTGCGACGCGGTCAAGCTGCCCGTCAACGGCACCGGAGTGGTGGTGGCGAAGTAATTCGTGGTGGTGCCATAGGCAAAGTACACGGCGGTGGCCAGCCCATTGGGGTTGACGAGCGCCGGCAAGGTGGCGTTGGTGGCGGTCAGATTCGTTACGGCGAGCGTGGTGACGGCGGGGATCGCCGCCAGGGTGGTGAAGGTCAGGTCGCCACCGTAATTGGTGCCATAAGCATTAATACCGATGGCTTGGAAGTGATACACCAGCCCGGGTTGGAGGTTGCCCACACTCAGGCCCACCGGTTGGGGACCGGTCAGATTGCCATTTACCAGGACGTTACCCGAATAACTGCCGTAGCTCGTGTCCAGGCCGTAGGCAAACCTTACCGTGGTATCGGCGCCATTCGGCACCACCAAAGCCTGGAGGGTGGAACCCGTGGCGGTGACATTGACGGCGGGCGTGGTAAGCACCGATGGCCCGGCCGGCGGGGTGGTAAACGACACATCCGGACCGTAGTTCGTGCCGGCGGGGTTCGCACCCACCGCACGGAAGTGATACAGGAGTGCGGGTTGGAGATTCGCGATGCCGAAGGTCACGGCTTGCGAAAGATTCAGGTTATTGCCCAGCACAGTGACCGGGGTGGTGAAGCCGTAGCTGGTGTCGGTGCCATACTCAAACCAGACGGTGCTGGCGGCACCATTCGGATTGACCTGGGCCCAGAGCGAGGCGGCCGTGGCAACAATATTGCTGGCGGCCAGCGTGGTAACGGCCGGGGGAGCGGGCGGTGTGGTAAAGGTCACATCGCCACCGTAGTTGGTGCCGAGATTATTGGTAGCAATCGCTTCAACGTGATAGGTGTTACCCGGCAACAAGCTGCCCACCACCGTTGCCAGCGGCCAGGTGCTGTACAAATTGCTACTCAGCACGGTGGTGGTGGAGAAGGAGTCATAATTCGTGGTGAGACCATAGGCGAACCAGACCGTGGTGGTGCCGCCATGGGGAATTACCGAGGCCTGCAAGGTCGCGGCGAAGGCGGTGATATTGGTCGCGGATTGCGTAATGACGGTCGGCGCCGAGGCCGCCGGCGGAACCAAATGGAAGTCCACTTGAACGGCATTGGTCACAGGAACATTCAGGTTGGTGTTGACCAGCGCCAAATAATAGAAGGAACCGGGCACCAATTGCGCCTGGCCAAATACCTGGTTCGTGAGGTTGGTGCCAAAGACATTCAGCCCGCTGGTGGCGTTGGTGAGCAGCAAGCCATCGGTTGGATTTCCGGTGGTTGGGGGAGTATTGGTGGTGAACCAAACGTTCAAGGGCCCCGTGGCAAACAGCAGGGTGTTGGTCACCCAATCGGCAGTGATGGGCACATTGACGAGGTAGAAGTTAGTGCTGTTCGGCGGCACGGAGTTGGTCAGGGGTGTACCCGGCGTGACAGTGCCCGAAAGATTGGGAACTGCCCCGGCCATAATGGTGTAGGTAATCTGGGTGGCCTCGTTATTAGGCACGCCCAAGTACCACCGGGCATTCAGGCTGGCGGGTCCGCCATTTGTAGTTATCAGAATCGACTCGGGACTATTGCCCGGTTGCTGGCTGGCCTGGTAAAGGACCGGGGCGAACGGCAGGGCATTGGTCTGGACGGTGAGGTCGCCATTGCCCGTCTGATTATACAATTGGAACAGCACGGAACTGGGCGAACCCGTCGGCGTGAAGCGGAAGAAATTCGTCAGGTCGGGCCCGGGACCAGCGGTGTAGGTAAACGGCACGTTGTTGGTCAGGTCGATGATCGTCGGGGCGGTCGGAATCTCCTGGACCAAGATGGTATAGGTGAGGTTATTGGAGGTGTAATTCGGCACGCTCAGGTACCATTGCCCATTGAGGTTGGGCAGGATGCGGCTGCCAATATCCGTCAAGTCGGCATTGGTTTGCACCAGGATCAATACGGCGTTGGTCCCGCCATTGGTGCTGCTGGCGAAGTAATTGGGAGCCACGGGCAGCCCGTTGGTTTGCACGACGAGTCCGGCATTCCCACTGAGGGCGTACAACTCAAAAGCCAGCGCTCCCGGCGAGGCATGGGTGGGGGTGTAGCGGAACATGCTGGCCAGGACGGCCCCGGGATTGCCATTGGTCAGAGTGTAAGGCACGCCATTGGTCAGATCAATCAGGACAGGGGCCGAGGCGAGATTGGTGGCACTGACCACCACACTGACGCTCACCGGTCCGAGGGAAGCGAGGGTGTCGCGGTTGGTGACATAGAAGTCAAAGCCGGCCGGATTGGTGAGGGAGCTAGTGTAGGTATTCGTGGGCGTGAAGATGGCCAGGCTGTTGCTCCGGATTACCACGGAGTTGGTATAGATGCCATTCGCCAGGAAATAATTGGTGATGACATTATTGGTCAGCCGCACCGATCCGTTCAGAGCATTGGTGACGAAGAACGACAAACGACCGGTGCCACCGGCGAGGGTGAACAAGTCCACACTGACCGGCCTGGCCTTGATGGTCACAGCATGCGGGCTGGCCAGCCAGTTGAGGTAGGTTTCCAATTGGCTGAAGCCGGTGTTCGGAACCAGGCTGGCGCCATCCGCGGAGTTGGTCGGGTTGAGGCCAAAGGTGGTCTCCCAATAATCGGGGAGGCCGTCCTGGTCCGTGTCGAGGGGCGCAGGCTGGCTGCTCAGGCCGGGCCAGCCGCCCGCCTGGTCTTGGGAATCGATGAAGCGACCCGACTGGGTGCGCACATGGTTGATGGTGGACAAATCCACCCGGTCGCGGGTGAGTTGGGCCCCGGCAAAATCCAGGACGCGCTCATAAGCCTGATAGGCGGGCTCGGCGGGCGCGGAGGGGAACACCGTATTAGTGCCATCCGGCGTGGGCAGCGTGAACGGCAGGCCAAAGCCAGTATACTGGTTGGTGAACATGCTCCAGCCAGTATCGGATCCATTCAAGATGAACAGGGTATTGGTCCCGACGGTTTGTTGAGTGGTGTAGGCATCAATGAAGTTGTTGGTCTGGAATATCCAGGTATTGATGTTGCCGCCCCAGAAGGCGATGTAATTGGTCGCGGAAGCGGTTCCGGCCAGATAGTAATTGGCGGCAAAGTTAAGGAGGTTGGTGAAACCCTTGGGATCGGCCACCGGGTCGTTGGTGATGCTGGCACCGGGGAGAATGCCCCAGTTGTAAACGACGTTATTGACAAAATCCAGGCCCAGATTATCGCCCAAGAGCGGATTGGCGGTGTAGTTATTGGCGTAGAGATTGTGGTTGAAACTCAAAGCACCATTACCAAACCGCAGCACCGACCCCTGCCCGGCCAGGCCATTGGTGCTGTGGAAACTGTCGGCGAGCACCGACCACTGCACGGTGATATTGCTGGAATTGAGCACTTCCACGAGGGCGTTCGTACTCCAGGAGGCGGAGACGTGGTCGATGATGATGTTGCGGGCATTTCTAAAAGCCAGTGAGTCACCGACACCAAAGTTGGCATTCGCCGGCAGATTTTCGGTGATCTGGCCGGTCAGTGACGCGTAATCCACCGCAGCATCCACGGGATAAGGTGACCCGGGTAAACCCACCGACTGGGACAAGCCCAAGCGAAAGCCGGAGCCGAAGGCGGCGGCAGTGTGGCTAAAGTCCGCGCCAGCCAATTCGGTGCCATCATCAGCGGTGAGGGAGGCGTGAATGTTTTGGTTGCCATTGGCTTTCAACACCAAGTGGTACCAAGTGTTGTCTTGGTAATTATAAGTACCAGAGGCATTGCCGCCACTGCCGTCAATACTGCTGCCGGTCCAGAAGGTTTTACTGGCATCATAGCTCCCGCCAAAGGGCGAAACGATGTCGTACAGGCTGCTATTGGTGGCATTAATGAGCCAGATTTCGAGGAATCCATCGATGCTGGTCGCGGCGGATTGCACGAGGGTGTTGAAGCGGACATCGTAAACAAAATTACTGCCAGTAAAGCTGGAGGCCGTGCTCCAGCCCCGGCGGGTCAGGTCGGTGAGCGTGTTGGTCAAACGTAACACGGTATTGGTGGTGAGGGTCTCAAAGCCGTAATTCGGCGCGCCCACATAGGTGGCCTGGGAGCTTGCATTCAAGGCGGGGCTGGGCAGGGTCGCCTGCCATTCCGAACTCAAGGTTGGCCCATTAAAACCGTCGTAAAGGATGGAGGTAACATTCGTGCCGGTGTTGCCCGGACGGAAGCGCAGATAGCGCATGATAACATCGTGCGCCCCCGAAAACAGGGTCGGGAAATTTTGCAGGGTAATGCCGTCGCCCGGGGCCGTCTGGCCGGCAATGGTCAGGTAGGCGTTGGTGATCACCAGCGGGGATTGCAGCGCGATATTACCGGACACATCGAACAGGATGCTGGCGGGGTTGGTGCCGACCGTATTGAGGCCGTACCGCAAGCTGCCCGGACCATCGTCATTCAAATTGACGACATGATAAATGTTGGTACCGCCACGGCCGCCGGGGGTTTCGGACCCCGTGCCCACGGCGCCCGGGAACGCCGATTGGGCATTCGTATCCACCGCGGCGAGAATGGTGTAGGTGAGGTTCGTCAGCTCGTGGTTGGGAACGCCCAGATACCACAGGCCGGTGAGATTGGTCAGGGCGCTGTTCGTGCGCACGGTGACGTACTCGGACGTCTGGCCGGGTTCCTGGCTGCTTTGGTAAAACGGCGGGGTCAAGGGCAGGCCGTTGGTTTGCACGGTCAAATCGCCATTGCCCGACAGATGGTACAACTCAAAATGCATGGCGGGGGCCAAACGGGCGTAATTGGTGGGCGAGAACAGGAAGAAGTTCGTCAGCGCAGCACCGGGGCCCATCGTGAAGGTAAAGGGCACGTTGTTCGTCAGACTAATGACAGTGGGTGTGGGCGTGTCCAGTTCCTTGGCCAGCACACTGTAAGTGACCGGGCCAGGGGCAGTGCGGTAAACCCCCAGATACCACCGACCGGCCATCAGCGGCACGGGGGTGGAGTTGGTCAGGACGTAAATGCTCTGATCCGCGTTGGAGGAATTGAAACTGCCATAGGCCGCCGTGGTGGGGGTGGGCAGCGGCGTTCCAAAGCTCGCCACCAAATTCGCATTGGCAGAGAGTTTGAGTAACTGGAAGGTGGCCGCATAGGCGTTGGAGTTGACGTCAAATGAGAAGTAGCGGACGGCTTCATTGGTGGCCAGGGTGGCGGTGAGCGGGGCGCTGTTGGTCAAGGCGGTGATATCGTAATCCACTTCCACCACAGCGGTCACCGGCACCGTGCTGATGTTCTGAACGCCGAGGAAATAGGACTGATTCGTGTACAGGGGCAGGTTCGCCGGGTACAGGCCATTGGTCATCATGATTGGCTGACCAGGGCCACTGGTTTGGTTCGCCAGCAGGGTGACATCGCCCGGACCGGTCCCGCTCGGGAAATTGGTCTGGTTGAAGTACATATTCACCGGGGCGTTGGCGGAGACCAGCAGGTTGGTGGCAAAATGTGCCCAATCCGGCACCGGCACCGTGAAGTAGGCAGTCTGGCCGGGAGGAATGGTGTTGGTACCGGGCATTTGGGGATACAATGTCAGCGGGACCGGGGTATTGGTCTGCAACACGAGATTCAACTCCCAACTGACCAGGCTTTGAATGGCGTTGGTGGCCCCTACCCGGTTGTCCTGAATTTCGAGGGTCCACGTGCCAGCGGCGCTCTCGCCCACCAAGCCGGACAGCGGTTCCTCGGGATGGTAATACAGATTACCCAGCGCGGCTTCGCTCACGGTAAAGTCATCCAGCAATATGCCGGGTTCCAAGCCGGTGAACTGGAACAAAGTGGCGTTGGTGGTGGCGATGAAGGTGTAGGTCACGCGCTGCCAGTTGGTGTTGTCGCCAAAGATCAGGTTCGTGCGGGTGTCCAGCGTCACCGTGGCCATGGCCAGGCTCATCGCCGGGTGATACTGGGGATTAAACTTGCCCAAGGCGGCCACGGATCCATTCGTGCCGGGGTTGTTGGTGGACTGGGCCGACACGTTGTAAATCGCGCCAATTTCCGCGTCCGAGAGCGCCCGGCGGTAGATGCTCATTTCGTCCATCGCACCGGAAAAGAAATTATTCGCCAGGAGGCTCATGTCCTTGCCGAGCAGCACGTCGCCGGTGGTCTTGGGAATGAACACGCCCAGGTTGGTGGAACCCACATTGGTGCCATTGTAGTAGAGCGTGGCCACGCCCGAGTTGGTGTTATAGGTCAATGCGACGTGCTGGTACACGTTGCTTTGGACCAACCCGGGCGTGGACCAGATTTCATGAGCGCCATTGGTGGCGTCGACGAGATTGGCGTACAAACAGCCGTTGCTGTTGAGAATACCCGCCCCGGTGGCGGGCGAGTTGGTGACGGACACCCACAATTGCACGCCGTTGGGTTGGAGAGCATCCACTTCGACGACGCCGTAATTATTGGTGGTTGCCGGACCGCCGGTCTGGGCGCCATTGGCGGCTGCGGTGACCCACAGGCCGGGGGTGGTATTCGCGGCCCCCAGGATCAGGGTGTAATGGTCGCCGTTCAAATCCGTGGGTTCGCCGGTGCGCCAGTTGCGATAGCCGGACGGCTGCCCGCTGGTCCAGACATAGTTGCCTGCTGCCAGGGCATCATTCAAGCCGATCCACAAGTTGCGATTGGTGCCGCCATAGTTGCCAAAGGTGCTGTAGACCCAACTCTGCTCATTGGCATCATTGATCGTGGCCAGATGCCCGCCCATGTTCGTGGCCCAGCGTTCGGAAGTTGTCCAGTTGGTGGCCGCCAGCAGATAATAATAGTGACTGCTTGACCGATTCAAAAACGGCCCGGCGAGAATAGATATGTTGGTGATCGCGGAATTGGTCGGCACCCGGGCCAGCCATTCCAGCAAGGGCGCTTGCGTGTACAGGTTGGTCGGGTTAATCCAGCCTTCCACGGTCAAGCCGCTCCCAGTGCCCACATCCAGGTAGGGTGACTGCGGGATTTGGACGTAATTGTTCGTCCCGGCAAATTGATAATTATGGCCGGTATCCGCCATCTGGAACGCCTGGCCCACCTCGCCGGCGGGGAAGTTAAAGCGCCCGATCAAGCGCCCGTTGTTGCCGTTGGTTTCCGGATAGGCGCTGTCGTTGGCATCGCCTTCACCGCGCCACCAACCGGCAATGCCCGCGCCACGGTAGGAATAGCTCACGGAATACTGGCGCGTCGGCACGGTCGTCAGCAGGCGCGTGATGGTCCCATTCGCCAGGGCCAGGAAATTACTACCGTCGTAGGAGGACGCCGGATCCGTCACCACACTCACCTCGTTGTTGGTCAGCGTAATAAAATTAGTCCCCACACCGGCAATGTTCGTCGGCACCAGCCAGCCGCCAAAGGCATCGTAGATATTCGTTGGGGCAAGATAATTGCCGTTCGTCGTCAGCTCGAAATTGCTCAGGGTGTAATTCGTGCCCAAATCGGTCAAATCAAACGGCGGCAGGGCAAACTTAATCAGGATTTGCGCCAGATTCGTGTCATCGGTAAACGTCAGGTAGGTGTAATTTTCGTTCACGACCGAGGGCGTGTACGTCCAGAGCGATGGCCCGGACGGGTCCCCGCCCTGGTCCATTACGATGGTGATGTTAGTCCCCGTGCCCGGCCCGTAGGGAATCACAAACTGGCCGGCGTTGTTCACAAACTTGCTGAAAATATCCACGCCATCGTAATAGACATCAATTTGGTCCGGCACCTGGTAAAAATCATAATTGATGATGATCGTGCCCTGGGTCGGGACCGGCCCGATGGCATTGGTGTTGCCCTTTTGATCGCCCGCCGACACGGTGCCGAAGAAGTTCGTGGTAATATTCAGATGGCCCAGATTCTGGGCGTTCGGGCCGCCGCGGTTTTCAAAGAGTATGTACCGCTGGCCAGTGGGATCCAGCAGCGTCAGGGTGAGATCCGACACCCGGGGATGATCCAGCACCACCCCAACGGCGGCCGAATAAATTTTTTCCGTGTTCGTGATTACCAGGGTATTGGTCATCACCGCATCATCGTTCAAGGGCACCGACCCGGTGCTGAGGAAATCGGCCGACCCGTGCACCGCCGCGTAATCGAACTTGGCAATGATGTAAACATTGGTCGCCGGACTGGTGCTGGGGTTGTAAACCGTGAAGTAATAGCGCCCCGGCTGCAACGGCGGCAGTGAGGTGGGCGAAACGGAAATGGATCCGCCGGGCGGCACACCGTTGCTGCAAACCGCCATCTCGTCATAAACCGTGGGCTGCGGCTGCGGCGTGGGCTGCGCTTCAAAACGCTCGTAGAGTTCCAGCGGCGGCAGGGTGGGCGGGAGGGTCTGATTGGTCACGCTCAAGGTGAAATTCGTGACGCCCGCCGGCACATCGACATAATCATTATAGGACGACTGCCCGGAGATATAGACATGGATCCCCTTGTCCGCCGGGTTGTGCGGATAAATCCGCAGGCCGAACACCGAGACGCTCCCGGTTTGGGTGTACGAATTGTCCGTCTCGGTCAGGATCCATGGCCCCACGGCGGGCTGGCCTTGGAAATTCACCAGGCTCCCGGGCCCGTCCGATGGGTGCGGGTTCAAGACCGAAACCGGGCCGATCGGCGTGTTAATGGGATTGTTGATCGCATCATAATAGATGATGGGGTCCAACCCGAGGGTGTTGCCATAGGCATCATGGTTGTTCAGCACATCGATGACACTCGCATGCGACAATTGCCCGGCCAGATCGCCGTAATTTTGGTGCCAGATTCCGTTGGTCTCGATCACCTCGTTAACGGTCATCGGGTACAGAGCGAGGGCAAACACATTCACCACCCCGGGTTTCTTGGGATTGCCATCGGGGATGTTCGCCGGCAGCGTCAAGCCATACACTGACTGACTGCCATCCGGATTCAGGGTACTGAAGGGATACGCGCTGAACACCGGCAGGAAGCCATAATTCACGCCCTGATGATCCTCGGATTTCACCCCGATGTAATACACCTGGTTTTGCACCGAGTTGGAGTACGCCACAAATTCCGTGCCGCCCTGGCCGAGCGACGCGGCGTCGCCGCCAACGCCATTCACGCAATTGGAGATTACCGTCGGATCGAGGTTCAGCAGCCCCGGCTCGCTCGCGACGTACAGGTCAATGTCCCCCTCCGGCCGCACGGCCTGGGCGGTGGTGCCGGCCAGAGTCCCCATACGGGGCACCGACAGGTTATAAGGGAAGAAGGTCAGGAACGCGGCGTTGGCGTAGCCGAGGGTGTTGGTCACCACGTAAAAATGCCATTGATTGGTCATGCCCAGCGTCACCACGCTGTTGCTGCCCAGGGCGGAATTGGTGTTCACGCCAACCACGGAGTTGGTCCCCAGCAAGGGCGTGTTCTCGCCAGCCGTCTGGTTCATCAACGGGGCATTCGTGGTCGCCACGTAGGTGGTGTCCTGATTCAGACTGCTGACCACGGGCCCCGCGACCACCGTCAGGGCGTTGCTCACGTAACCGTCCCCGGCGGAAATCACCAGGGCATAATCTTGCACCACATTGTTCGTCTGCGCGGAAACGGCGTTCACATTCACACTGCGGCCCACAACCGTCACCGTATAATTCGTGGAGAGGGGTGAGGGCAGGTAAATGTTGCGGATGTTGTTCACCGCATCCAGGTTCGGGGCACCGTTCGTCCCGGCCGCCAGGCTGAAGGGCGGATTGCCGGCGGTCGCAAAATTATTCCCATAATAGACATAATGCAGGGTGGTGTTGCTGCCATAAGCGCTGTCGAGGTTGGTCACCACGATGTCCAGATTGTTCACCAGCTTGATCGCCGCGTTCGGGTCGCCCGGCGGATCGGTCCAGGTGAGGGTGAAGCGCAGCGGATCGGCATTCGCCCCCGAATCCACGGTAATCTTGAAGGTCTGGCTATCCCCGGTGGCCAGGGCATTGGTCGGGCTTTGATCCAGGTAGAAAAACGGTGTGGTCGTGGGGTGAGTCGCCTGGTTGGTCAGGGCCGCGGGCAGTGAGGTGGGCAAATTCGCCAGCCCCCAGCCTTGGAAATTGGGGTTGTTCGTCACGGCAAAATCATTCCCGCCCGTCACGCGCGCCCCGTTGATGAGCATGGCCTTGAGCAGCGCCGGGCTGGGGATCGATTGCAAGGTGTTCGTGAAATAGTCCTGGATCAACGCCAGCATGCCGGAAACCGCCGGGGCCGCCATGCTCGTGCCCGTTTCATAACGGTAATACGGTGCCAGGGTGGCGTTCAGATTGCTCAGCACCAGGTAATAATCCCCGACATCATTGGTCACTAAAATCGAGACTTGCACGTCATAATTCACCGGGATGTTCGTGCTGTCGCCGATGGCAAACCAGAAGCCGTTGCCCACAATTTGGCCGAGGTAACCGGCTGGACCATCCGGAGGAATGTTCACAACGTTGTTCGACTTCAGGAAATCATACGTCGGGGGAATCGGATAGGTGGCCTGCTCCACGTAAATCGGCAGGTTGACAAAGGGATTCGGGGAGAGCTTGTTCGGATTGATTTGGATGGTCACGCCCACCGCGTTGGGCGGCACTGGAACGTTGTAATAATTCAAACTATTCGTGTCCACCACCTCGGCGGGATAATCGGTCGTTTCCGTGTTGGTCAGGTTATAATAGGCGTTGTCATTCCACTGGCTCGAACGGGTGGACACCACAAAGGTGCCCGGCGCGACGACGTCCGGCTTGAACCGCCCGAAATCGCCCTCCACCCCCACGCCCACATTCCCGCGTGAGGAATAGCCCGCCACCTGGGTGCCGGAATCCGTCCCGGCCTGCCAGACGGCGTTCGAGTTGCCAAATTGATCCGTGACAATGTTCGTGATGTTCCGGAATTGCTCCAGCGCCCCCACGGTCACGACGTCCTTGGCCGTGCCGGGTGATTCCACCGAGTCGGGATTCCCGCCCGCGCCGTCATCGTTGCCCCCACCGCTATTGCCGGCGGCAAAGACGAATAACACCGGTTGCGACCCCGGAACCATCGGCAGGGCATCGCGCACGGCGGCGTCAAAACTCGCCGCCGCGAGGTCGTAATAACTATCCCCGGCATACGTCCAGCTATTGTTGGAAATCAGGGCATTCGTCCGGGCTGCCATGGATTGCAAATAATAATCAGAAATGTCGGAGATATCGGTGAAGGCGCTGCGCACTGCGGTGTTGTAAGGCGTGTCATTCCCATTTTCAAAGCCCACCGAAAACAAGGTGGCCAAAGGTGCCTTGCCCCGGAAATCCGCATTGGTCAGCGAACCGCTCGGCAAATTCGTCACCGAGTAGCTCTCCGAGCCGTTGCCGGCAATAATACCGGCCACATGGGTGCCGTGACCGTCCGTGTCCACCAAACTGCCCAGTGAATCGCCAATGACGCGGGAGCCCCCGGCAGGTCCGGTCTCCGCTGTGCCGGTAAGGGAAAAGTCGGGATGCGTCTGGTCGATGCCGGAATCGTTCACCTCCACTGTTACATTTTTGCCATTCAGTCCCAGATAACTGGCATTCGTCAGGGTGTCCGCGGAAATCCCGAGGGTTACCCGTGCCAAGTCATTGGCCTCGCGGCGGCGATAGGTGGGTTCCACCACCTGCACCCCGGGCAACTGCGCCAGAGCGGTCCACGCCGCCGGCGGCGACACCCGGAAAATCGGACCGAACGGCGAGGCATCCCGCGCCACGATCACCCCGCCCATTTTTTCCACCGCCGCTTCCGTGGCCGCCGCGTCTGCCTTGAACACTCCCAAATTCAGCAAGGCTTCCGCCGGCAACGGCTGGTTCTGAGTGGCCTGCGCCAGCAAACTCGCTGACACCTTGTAGTACGGCTCATACGGCAGCACCGCCGCCGTCAACCCGCTGGCCGATATCGCCGCCGCCTGCCCCGCCGAGGCGCGCACCAGATAGGCGTTGTTCGGAATGTAAGAAACGATCTCGGCACCGGAGGCCGCCAGCAGGGCGCGAAAATCGGCACCAATCGCCCCGTTGGCCTGGACGATAAAGGCACCAGGTTCACCCCGGGACTGCAAGTTTTTGGGCATGGTCAGATTCAGCGGCAAGCGGGTGTCCAGCAAGGCATTCGCCAGCAAAATCGCCCGCGGCTCATGCATCAATTCATGCAGTGAGCGCGACGTATTCGTCAACCGCCGGGCAAATTTGTTGGTCGCGGCGGCCCCGGCCACCGTATTGGAAACCACTGTGGGATGCAGAAACAAGTTCGCCGGCTGCTTAGCCGCCGGAACCAACGGCACCGCCGGTTGGGCGGCGACCACCGTGCGGCGGACCGCCACCGGCTTGACCGCTGCCCGCGGCCACCACAGCCAAGCCACCAGAACCACCGCCAGCACCAGCAAAATCCGTTTTAAATAACGAGCATTCATAAACAAAAACTCAATCGGGCGGCAACGGATTTACATTCTTCAAAACCACATTGGGCCGCGACCCCGTGGCCCCCTGCACTTCCACCACCGCCCGCACCGCCGATTCCGCGACCACAGTGTAATTCGTATTCATCAGGGCATAGGTGCCGCCCGCCAGGGTGCCGCCTGGGGCTGGCTTCAAGGCCTGGCCATAACAGTAAACCACATAGCGCGGCGTCCCCACCTTCAGGAGCCCCAGCGTCTGTTGCGGGAGCCATTCATACATCTCATCGGTGATCAGGGTGTGACGTTGGATTTGCACGGGATCATTCTGCGCGGCGGATAAAAAGGGAGATTGAACCGTCAAGCCCGGAGCCGCCAGCACATCGCCCAAATGGGGGTAGACCTGTTTCGGAAACAGGTTCAGATTGGTCCGGGTCGATAGAATGGAATTCCAAATATAGGCCAGGTAGGAATTGGGTCCGTTCGTGCCGGCAATTTCAAAGAGGGTGAGGTTCGTCCCCGCCTTGTTGGTGAGCACCGGCAGCCCGCTGAAAATCGCCGACCAGGCGGCCAGATGCGGCTGATTGACGGAGAGCTGGCCCAGTGTCGCATTTTGATTCGGCGCGGCCGTGAAGAGGTCAAACAGCCACCGGTCATACGCCGGGGAGGTGTTCGTGGCGTCGAACGGATTCACGGTGTCCCCGCTCCACACCATCCAGGTTTTAAGTCCTGGATTCATCGTGGGAGTGCCGGAGGTAAACAAGTTGGTCTGGCTCAAAATATCCGTGGACTTCAAATAAACCGTCTGCCACGGGGTGCCGCGATGCACCCGGCCCAGCCAGCCAATGTTGGGGAAGAGATTCGTGGGAAAGTCCCAATCGTCCGAAACCCGCACCATGGGGTCTTTGTAGGCCAGGTTAAATGAATTTGTATCCACGCCGGACAATTTGGCCATTTGCACTGACAAGCCCCAGGGTTGGTAGCGTTCCCCGATTTGCTTCAGATTGGCTCCGGGCACCTTAATGTTGGCAGGCACTGTATCTGATTTTTGCAATCCGGTGGTGCTCGCATCGATGTAATTCAAGTCACTGGCGAGATAATGGACCAGCGGATCATTCGCCTGCCAGAGGGTGTAATCGTAAATAGTGCGAGTGGGCGTGTATGGGGCTTGCACGGCCAATTCATTGTTGGTGTGCCGGATCCCGGCATAATTCCAAATGGGCGCCCAAAAGCCTGAGAAAAAGGCGGTTTGCGCTGCCGTGGTCGGCAGACTCGGCGTCGTGGGTGCCCATTGCCCGCCCGGAGGCGGATTGGCGCCGCCCTGCGAGACAACGATCTGGTTTACCACACCATAAGGCGGGGCGGCTGCGCCTGAATATCCATTGGTACTCCACATGTAACGGGCGGCCGTTTTATCCGGATAAACTGGATCGGCCAGCTCCGCATTCAGGCTCCGGGTGCGCGAGGGACCGCTTAATTGCACATAATCAATCACCCGTGGATAACCGTCAGGAGTCTTGCCACTGGGAGGTGTATCCAGAACGAAGGCTTGAATCCAGTTGGTGGTCGACAATCCGAAATTCGGCAATTGCGGCACCGGCGGAGTGCCGACATAGTTCGTTTCGAAAGGCGGGTTTAGATTTGAATTCGGCACAAAATTATTATTCTGAAATTGATAAGCCGACTCCGGCAGAAAGGCATAAGACCAATTGGTGGCAATAAACGAGGATGGAACGGGGGCGGGAACATCCGCCGTGGCGGTGGTCCAAGCCGAGCCTGGCCAGAGGCCGATGCTGGCATAGAATTGTAAATTGGTAATCTGGCTGTAGAAATACCCCTGGTCATTGGTCAGCACCATGCGCAGGTTATCCGACATATAAATGGTGATGCCGTCGTTGCCATAAACCCCGGTAAAATCTTTGTCATAGGAATTCCAGAGGGACACCCCCACATAATTAGTGATCCCCACAATGTAGAGCTGGTTGGTTTTGTAACCGGATGCATTGCTGGGGTTGGGGGTGGGCCGGGTAAACTGCAACTTGCGGGTGACCTGCGCCGTGTTCTGCATTTTCAGCTCGTTGAAATTTGGCAGGCCTTTCTTGGCTCCCGCAATCCACGGCACTCCGTAAATATTAATCTTGTAAAGATCCAGGCTGGGGTTGTTCGTCACTGCCGCAAGGTCATAGGGCTGGGCCAGACTAGGGTCATTTAAGCCCGTGACATAGGCCACATTCGTGTAACCCACAATATAGATATCCCCCCCATAGTTGGTGAATTGCGGCCGGAAGACCGAGGGATAGGGGTTGTTCGTGGTGGCGTCGTAAATATTCGCCGCCAGTTGCAGCAAGCGTTGCACCGACGGGGTGTAAACAAACTGCCCGCTCACCAGCACCGGAATGTTATGAATCCCGAAGGCGTTCGTCGTGATGGCGCCAAAGGTGTTGGTGTAGGCGAAATAATTGGCCAGCGCCCAGTTGGTGGAATAACTGCGCAACATCAGATCGGCTGCCGTGGTGAAAAACGTCTGGGCATTGGTCCACAGATTCAGGCTGGCACCTTGCGCCCCGGCCAGGGCGGGGAGCACATCCCCCAGTACATCGACATTGTTGTAATTGATGTTGAGCTTGCCCACTTGCGGGGCGCTGTCCGAGCCCAGTTGCTCCAGCATCCGGTAAAAGGTGTAGCGATCGTAGGTCGGCGGCTCGGTCGCGCCGGCCGGAATGTTTGTCCCGGCAAACAAGAGCCGGTCGGTAAACACCGGAATAGTCGGTGCCACATAGCCGGCGGGTCGGAAGATGTTCGGATTGAAAAAATCGGAGAGCCCGAAAAAGTGGTTGGTATTATCCGCCCCGGGCCAGGGTTGGTCTGGATGGTAATAGGCGTTGGGGTTGTTCGGCACCAAGGGCAAATAACTATTGGTCATCAGCGGACCATCGCTGTACTCGTCAATGGTATTGCCATGGGCCGTGGTCAGGTTCCCCGCATCGATCAAATTCGGGAAATTATAATAGAGTGAATTTAGGGACGGCTGGTTAAAAATCCCGTCCGCATAACGGTAGCGCAACATGGACAAGGCATCATCAAAGGCCCCGCCGGTATTGGGCAGGGCGGTGCCGCCCAGATTGTTGAGATTGTAAGCGGTCTGGTAATTATAAATGCCGTCCGAATTCACGGCGTCCCATTCATTCGTGTTCAGGTCGGCCAGGAAAGCCGCCAGATTAATTTCCCACGAACCCACGCCCTCGTTGCGGATAAAGCCGTCTTTCCCCGGCTGCATGAATTGGTCGGGCCGCGTGGCGTCATTATAAATGGCATTGATATCCAGCGTATTTCCCACCGGCACCGCGATAAAGGCATAGCGCGCGATGAACGGATTCAATGGCCCGTGCGGCTGGTCGGGATGCTCCAGCACGCCGATCCACTGTGGATCGCCCACGGCCGAGATCAAGCCATTGGTCGTGAACTTGTCCGCAATAAACATCATGTTGGTGATGTTGCCCGTGTCATCGAACCGGTGGTTGCGGTTCAGATCCAAGTAATATCGGAAATCGGTGTTCCCCTGCGGGTTCGTGGGGACAAACACGGGCGCGCGGGGCAAATATTCCAAGTTGGCGATATTCTGCTGAAGTTCCGACGGGGAGAGCGACCCGCCGGCGGCTTCATAATCATAATTCACATTGGTGGGATTCGCGCCCGCACCCGGGTCAAAGCCATAGCGGTTGATAAAATTTGTGGAGACAAACATCCCAAAATTATAGGCGTTGGTGGTGGCGACAATGCTGGCAATGACCTGGGCCTCGGCGTGCGCCAGGGCGGCCTCGGTGGCCAGCCGGGCATGATTCGCATCGGTGCTGCTGGTCACCGAACCGCGTTCGCGCGTGCTGATGGCCAGGAACGCCACTGCCATCACCAGCGTGACCGCCAGCATGATCAACGTGATGACCAGGGCAATGCCCTCGGTGTTTTTATGTAATCTGATTTTCATTCTGCAAATTCAAAACCGCTGTCATTGATACGCCGCCGGATCCACATTGGGAATCGTCACCCGCTGCCGGAACAGGTGCAATTTGCCCACCTGCTGCGCCAGGTAATTACTCTGCACCACACTGTTCATGGGCATGGAGGAGGCGCGCTGCAACGAACGATCCTCCATCACCGCCATTTGAATTTCCACGGAGGCGGGGAGGGTGTTGCTGCACATGTACATCGCCACTTCGCCGCTCGCCGGCGGGAAAAACCGGGCATTCTGCACCACCACCGACTGGCCACGACCATACCCGTTCGTCAGCCAAACCCCGTTGGTGCCATAGGCGCGCAGGTTTAAATGGAGGACGCCGTCCAGCAGGTGATTCACGTTGGTGCTGAAGTCCAGATTCTTTTGCACGGGACTTAAAGTGGTTACATAGAGGAAATTCGTGAACAGCTGAAAGGCGGTGGGGCGGGCTGGTAGAATCGAAGAGCCAAAGGAATCGTAGCGGTATAAAGGAAAAATATATTTGTCGGAATTAGGATCCACCACGTAACCCACTCCGCGCCAAATGTCATTCTGGCGGCTCAGGATGAAAAAGCTTTGCACCTGGTTGGTGCGCAACTGGCCGTTGGAAACTCCGATCAAGCTTTGCGCAATCGTAGAGATGGGAGAGCTCAGATAAAAATTCAACGGCGCGGACGGCGGATTGTAGCCCCCAGCCAAAAAGTAAGGCTCAGAATTGGGGAAAGCCAAAAAGGCATTGGATCCGCCCGACGGATACATTTGCCGCAAATCCCCGCTGATCAGATCCATCGTGGCGCGACTCCCCTCCAGGACATCGGTCTGCGTGATGCTCGCTCGAAAGGCATTCTGCGTCGTATTGAACACCGACATCAGGGCCAGCATGATCAGCGACAACAACACCGTGACCAGCAATATTTCAATCAACGAGAACCCCGCCCGCCCGCCCGGAGCGCGGTTAAGTTCCAATGAATTTGGCATGTTCAGGCGGGGTTTCACGGGAGGTTGGTGAACGTTTGCGATTGGTAATAAAACAAATTTTGCCCGTCATCGTCGGCGGGGGCGATGTTTCCGGCAATCAGCGTGCGCTGGGTTTGCGGCCGCGGGCCATCCGAACCGATGTTGCCATTCGGCCGCACGGGCCAGCGGAAGGTCAGGGACAACTCATGCAAGTTGGCAGCCAGCTGCCGGCTGTAGGCCTGCTGGGCCGGGGTCAGGGACACCAGGTTGGTATCCGTGGCCAGCGGCGCGTTCACCGCGAGCACCCGGTAGGTAAATGAATCACCGACCAAAATGGCATTATCCTGCGGCGGCTTTTCCACGGCCGGTCCACTCATGGAGTGAACATAAGCAAATACATGGTTGCTGGTGCCACCGCCCAAGAGGCTGTTCAGGGGCGTAACCCCATTCAGATATTCCGGGGTGCTCAACAGTCCAATGATGCGGGCATTATTGGTCAGGGCAAACGGAATGGGGGTGGCATCGACCGCGGAGCCTTGATACGTATATCCGTAAACATGGAATCCAGTTTGCAGGCCGGCCCCATTATAGGTGGTCGCATAATTGGTGATCGCATAGACATAGTTCGTCAAATCGGTCCCGCCGCGCTCGCCGCTGCGAATGGACTCCAGCAAAATGGTGGCATCCTGGTTGATGACCGTCTCCTCGCGATTATCCCGCTGCACGTTCATCCCAATCGGCAGGACGCCGATAATCGCCACCAACGCCAGACCGATAATGGCCAGGCAAATGGCAATTTCCACCATCGTGAAGCCCGCCACGCCAGGGCGGCGGGCAGGTTGGTTCCGCAGTGGCGGGACTGAAGTTTGCAGCGGGGAGTTTGAAAGTTCCGCCCCGGCGCGCCCGGCCCGGGCGCAGGCTGCCAACTGAATCCGGCAATGTGTGGTGCGTATTTTCATCAGAAATTCTTTAGGCTTCGCTCATCCCTCAACATCCGGTCCTCACTGCACCTGCTGGTGCTCCTGCCGGGCCCGGCCGGTGAGCCAGTCGATGTGAATGAGGCTGTAACTGGAACCCACACTATTGCCCGGGGGCACCTCCTTCACCGCCGGGTCCAGGCCGACGGTGTAAGCCCGCGTATTCGGATCCAGTGCCGGGAACACACTGCCGGCCGCCAGGGGAATGTATTCATCCTGCTGCACTGGATTCGGAGCGAGTTGCTCGGTCGTCAACTGGCCCAGGTAATTGAAGGCGATGTAGGGCAGATTCGTGATTCCCGGGGAATTGACATTGGGAAAGGGAATGCGGTTGCGCACCGTGCGGTTGAAACCCGGCACCGTGTAGACCTTGCCGGAGACAATATCGGTGATATTGGTCTGCTGCGGGTAGGGCAGGTCGTGCGGATAAAATTTCCATTGCGCAATGAAATTGCCATCGGGAAGGCTCTGGAAAGCGCCGAGATAATTGGTGGTCCCCTGCCCTGGCTGGTCGCCCACGGACCGCAACGTCACAAAGGTGTAGCCCGTAAGCTGCTTGTCGCAGAGGTTCGTGAAATCGGCCGTGGTCGGCGGGGTGGAATAGTAGGTGGTATTCCAAAAATTAGTCGGCACGAAAATCAGGTAGACCGTGGTGCGCTCCACCATGGCGAGCTGCCGCGCCCGCCCCACGGCATCCAGCAACTGCCGGGCCGCGCTCAACCGCACATTGGATTTGCCCAGGTTTTTCACCGCCGGCACGGCCAGTCCGGCAATCAACCCGAGAATGGAAATCACCACCAGCAACTCAATGAGGGTAAAACCCGTACCCTGCTCCTCCCTGAAGGACCGCCTGGGATCCCAATGAGCGGCGGGGGAGTGGGTGCCCGGGACAACCTTGCGACGCGAGAGACTTCCCCCACTCGGCCATTGGCTGAATGGAGGAACGGTCCGGAGCGATGGGTGGTGCGAAATCTTCACAGCAATTACTGCCAGCTAATCACATTGTCCTTGTTGAAACCCAAATTGGCCGAGGAATTGGGGTCAATCTTTCCATCTGGTCCCGCCGACCATACCATGACCTTGCCGTGAAACTGGAAATGATCGGTCGTCCCTCCGGGTTCATTATTATACAAGCCATACCAGCCTTTTTGCCCACCGCCCTGTGGTGCGGCGACGGTGCTCTTGCCGTAGAACCAATCACAGGACTGCTCGTCATAATTCAAGTCCATGGTGATAATGTAGGGATTGCCCCAGGGATCGCGATAAACCAAATCAGGTCCGACGCCCGGCAGCTTGGCATCACTGACCATCGTGGCATTCAGCAACTGGTGTTGCAGGGGATTCTTGATATGATTGGTGTTAATCGTGGCGTTCAGGGTGCCGGGGTAATTGGTCAGGTCCATGAGAATGGCGATGACTTCCGAGTTGGCAATCACGTTCCCATTCACCTGCGTGCCCACGGTGGTGGTACCGACCGGGCTGCCGAAGGTGGCCCCATAGGTGAAATCACCCAATTGATTGACGATCGGGGCGTTCTGGGCGGCGGCGGAAACCGGGAACCGCCCATAGGCAGAGTCATAACTCTCAATCGCCTGCACCAGTGCGCTCATTTCCGTTTTGGCCTTGGCCTTCTGGGCCGCCCGCTTGGCCGCGGCCAGGGCGGGCAGCAACATCGCCGCCAAAATGGCGATAATGGCGATGACCGTCAGCAGTTCGATGAGGGTGAACGCGCCGAGCGACCGCCGGCCGGCCAGACCGCCACCAAACAAGGAACGACCCGCCGGCAAGCCGGCACTGGTATTATAATGCTTCATAGAGCGACACATGACTTTGGGGGAGGAAACTGGGGACGCGGGCAAATTAAGCGATGGTAGTTTTAATTTGGGACTTTGGACCATGACGGGGATCATGCAGGCACAATCATGCCAGTCCACGGACACCGTTTGCTGGGTGCGGCACAGTTGGTAATTCAAGATGCGACACATATCATTATCAGGGTAGCGGACGGTTGATCTGAACCTGTTTGCTCCAGTTGCATACCAGATTGGTTTTCCCATTGATTACCAACTGCACATACAGGTCATACGAGCCGGGATTATTTGTGGGATTGATGCTGTTGTAGCGCCAGGGGTTCAAGTCCACCGCTCCTAGCGGCTGATACTTCAAGTCAGGGCCGCCCACCGAGGTTTTCAGGATCGCCACTGCCGGATTACCCGAGCCCGCAGGATTGGTGACCATCCCAATTTGATTCGCCTTCAAGCCCGGCAGAAACACTTTGGCCGCCACGCCGTCCTCGGCCGAACCTTTGGAGCAATTGATGAAGCCGGCCACCCCAAATGAGGCAAGGATCTTGTTCGTGCTGACCGAGTTGGCCCCGTCCATGGTGGTGTAAACCCCGTTATTAAATGTCACGCCGGATAGTTCAAACAAGAGCGGATTGACGATGGAAAAATTCGGATCGGTCCGGGGGAGGGAGAAATTAGGATTGCTCGGCGGATAAACGCCATAGGCCGCCTTGTACCGTTCGAGCCCGGCTTGGATCAGCGCCATTTCCGCGTTGGCCGTGCTGATATATTTGTTTTTCACCACCCCGATCATGGCCGCAATCCCAAAGGCCGAAAGGACGCCGATGATGCTGATGACGATCAACAACTCAATCAGCGTGAACGCCTTCGCCGCCCCAAGGGAGCCAGCCAGGGGAAGTTTATTGGCGATTTGCAAATCAGCTTGGGAAGTCGCTCCGCCGGCGGCACTAAACTTGACGCGCGAGGCACCCACTTCCATGGGCCCGCGTGCGGCGGAATTGACTCTGGCAGTTGTCGTCATGGCATTCACGTTCATTTGTCCCTCAATTCTTGTTCCATCCGTTCACTCAACCACTGCTTGATCATGCTTTGGTAATTCAAATACCGCGACCGGGCCAACCGCTTGATCCGGGCCAGCATGCGCGGGTCAATGCGCAGCGTGATCGTCACCGACTCCGAGCCCTCACTCGTGCCAGAAGTGGCCGCCGACATCAGGCGCAAGTCGGGGCGGTTCTCCGCCCAGAACACCGCTTCTGCCACTTCGCTGTCGAAGATCGGCACTTCTTCCCAGTTGGCAAAAGTTTGCATCGTGCACCGCTTCTACTTTCGGCTGCTTCCCGCGCCCCGGGCTTTATTGGGCCAGGGTTTGATCCACTTTGCGCTGGTAAAAAAATCGTTCTTCCGGCTCAAACACCCGCGCATGCAATACCCGGATCAAGCGACCATTGGTCCGATACACACTAAAAATTCCGGTGCCCCCCGCGGTCATTCCCAGATTAAAAAACCGAGCCTGCACCGCGAAGCGGGCCGAGTCCGGCAGCAACCGGATGGCGAACGCATCTTCAAACGATTCCTCAATTTCCCGTTGAGACAAAGAACCATCCAATTCGAAGGGCGGATTATTCCAATCAAACTCCATATCAAAGGTTCAATTGTAAATAGAACGCCCATGCAATGTGTTTACTTTGTATTTACACAATCAGTGGGCCTTTGTCAACATTTTCCCCTAGTATTTACATTTCCCGGGAATTTAGCCACTAAAAAAGGTGGATTTCAGGCTTTTCAAAGGCGAACGTGTGCTCGACGGCAGCTTCCGGCGGCGTCTCACACATCATTTGTCCCATCAAGCCATAAAAAAGGGAAACGCCAGCGACCAAGGTCTGCCAGCGTTCCCCTGCTGAAATACTACTCTAGGTTAGCCGCCGCCTTTGCTTGAATCGTCACCGCTCAAGCTGTTAATCATGGCAATCAAGGGCAGGAACATCGCGATCACGATACTACCCACCACGACGGCCAGGAACACAATCATGATGGGCTCCAGCAGCGAGGTCATGGCCGCCACGGAGTTATCCACTTGTTCATCATAATCATCGGCAATACGCATGAGCATTTCGGGCATGGCGCCCGTTTGCTCACCGACGTCCACCATGGAGCACACCATGGGAGGAAACACCCCGGAACCTTCCAGCGGGGCAGTGATGGTTTCCCCTTCTTTCACACTCTCATGAATTTTCGAAACGGCGTTGGCAATCACGACATTACCGGCGGTTTCCTTCACGATGGTCAAGGCCTGCAAAATCGGCACACCGCTGCTCACCAGGGTGCCCAAGGTCCGGGTGAACCGGGAAATGGCAACCTTGCTGATGACCGGGCCGACGGCGGGCAATTTCAACTGGGTCTTATCCCAGAGCAGCCGGCCAAATTTCGTTTTAATAAACAGCATAAACGCCACCACGATAAAGACCACCACCCCGAGGGTTTCGAGGATGTTGTTCTTGATCATATCGCTCATCGCCATGACAAACAGGGTGAACCCGGGCATCTGCACCCCCATCCCGGCGAACACTTCCTTGAACTTCGGAATGACGAACACCATCAACAACAGCAAAATGCCGATGGCCACGAACATCACCGCGATGGGATAAAAGAGTGCGGCCTTGACCTTGCCCTTGATTTTCTGGGCTTTTTCGGAAAATTCGGCCAGACGTTTCAAGACAACTTCCAATACACCGCCCAGTTCCCCGGCCTTGACCATGTTCACAAACAACCGGTTGAAAACCTTGGGATGCTGGGCGAGGCCTTCGGAAAAAGTACTGCCGCCTTCGATGGAAACCGCCAGTTTGCCTAAAATCTCTTTGAGGGCGGCATTCTTCTCTTGCTTTTCCAACACCCGCAGGCCCCGGAGCAGCGGCAACCCGGCATCCACCAGCGTGGCAAGCTGGCGGGTAAAGGTGGTCAGGACCTTGGGCTTCACCCCGCTCCCCATCCCGGGGATCTTGATATTGATATTGACGCCCTTTTTACCACCCTTGCCCGCCGCCTTGGGGGCCGGGGCAGCCTTCTTGCCCCCCTTGCCTTTGCCCGTGTCCTTGTCGGCCTCGACGATTTTCACGGGAAACAAACCCATGTCCTTGACCCGGCCGATGGCATCATTCTGGCTGGCCACTTCAAAGGTGCCCTTCGTCTCATTCCCGCGTTGATCGAGGGCTACGTAATTAAATTTAGGCATGGTAGTAAGGGGTTTACGTGTATTTAACGACTTCTTCTATGGTTGTAGCACCATCGAAGATACCACGCAAGCCATCTTCGCGCAATGATGTCATTCCCAGCTCGATGGCTTTTTGGCGCACCACCACGGTCGGCGCACGCTCATTGATCAGGGTCCGAATCTGGTCGGTGACCACCAGAAGTTCAAAAATCCCTTTCCGGCCCTTGTATCCGCTATCGTGGCAAACCTGGCAGCCCCGGCCATAATGGAACACCTTGTCACCCAGATCATGGGGGGAGAGGTTGAGCATGGCGAGCTGGTTTTCGGTGGGCTCGAAGGGCGTGCGACAGTTTTTGCACACCGTCCGCACCAAGCGTTGGGCGAGCACGGCCATGAGGGTGGAGGAAATCAGGAAGGGTTCCACACCCATGTCCACCAGACGGGTCACCGCGCCGGCAGAGTCGTTGGTGTGGAGCGTGCTCAGCACCAAGTGACCAGTCAGCGAGGCTTGAATGGAGATTTGCGCGGTGGTCAAATCACGCATTTCACCGACCATGATAATATCCGGATCCTGACGCAAAAAGGATTTCAGCGCCTTGGCGAAGGTCATGCCAGCGGCGTCATTAATCGCCACCTGCATGATGCCCTCAATGTCAAATTCCACCGGATCCTCGGCCGTGAGCAACTTCGAATCGATGGTGTTCACCCGGCGCAAGCACGAATACAGCGTGGTGGTCTTGCCGCAACCGGTTGGCCCGGTTACCACGAAAATCCCGTTGGGACGCAGAATCACCTCACCGACAAACTCATAAACGGATTTCGGCAGGCCAAGCGCCTCAATTTCCAAATTCACGGAGGACCGGTCCAGCACACGCAACACGACGGATTCACCGAAAGCCGTCGGCAGGGTGGACATACGCAAATCGATCTGCCGGCCACCGATAAACACCGTGATGCGACCGTCCTGGGGCATGCGGCGTTCGGAAATGTTCAGGCCGGCCATGACTTTCAAACGGGAAATCACGGGCAGGGCCAGGTGCTTCGGCGGCGGGGCCATTTCGTAGAGGGCACCGTCCACCCGGTAGCGAATGCGAAATTCCGTTTCAAAGGGTTCAAAGTGAATGTCGCTCGCCCGGTCCTGCACGGCTTGCTGGAGGATGACATTCACGAATTTGACGATCGGCACCTCGTTGGCCAGCTCGGTCACCTGCTGGTCGTTCGCGCCCTCGCCGGCCTCGGAAACTTCCCGGGCAATTTCCTTATCCGAACCCAGTTCCTTTAAAATTTCATTAAAACTCTCGGCCTCGCTCTGGCCGTACAACCGTTCCACGGCCTTGTCGATCTCTGAAGGATCGGCCACACAGATTTGCACGTCGCACTTCGCGGAATAGGCAATTTCGTCCGCCCGGGCCGGATCAAGCGGCTCGGCCAGGGCGACATATAACACCCCGTCTTTTTTGGCCACCGGCACGCACCGGTACATCCGCGCCACATTGCTGGACAGGGAGGCCACCACGGCCGGCTCAAATTCCCGGTCCCGCAGCGAAACGACCTCCGCCCCCACCGCACTGGCCATGACATGCAGGATGTCATCAATCTTCATGATCCCAAAGTCCTGCAGGACCTGGATCGCGGGCGTGCTGCTGCGCTCAAGTTCACTGACGACTTCCTCGTACTGCAAATCGTCAATCAGCCCGTGACTGCGGATCAGGGACAATAATGGATTGGAAATTTCTTCGGCCATGATGGGAAATTATTTCTTGCCTTGTTTAACCGCCGCCGCCAGATCCAATTCCTGCAATTTCGCCAGAATCGTGGTCGGATCCTGCGCCTTGGTAATTACTTCCTCGCGCGCAATCATCCCCGCTTGGTATTTTTCCATCAGAAACGCATCCAGGGTTACCATCCCGTATTTGGAACCGGTTTGAATGTCGGACTGAATCCGGAAGGTTTTATTATCACGAATCAAGGCGGCGATGGAGGGGGTGTTCACCATGATCTCAAAGGCGGCCACCCGGCCGGGCTTGTCGACCCGCGGAATCAGCAATTGGGAGATCACCCCCTGCAGCACCGTGGAGAGCTGAATGCGGATGGTTTCCTGCTGGTTGGTGGGAAACGCGTTGGTCAAACGGTCAATGGTCTTGGCCGCCCCGGTCGTGTGCAGGGTGCCGAACACCAAGTGCCCGGTCTCGGCGGCGGTGATGGCGGCCTCAATCGTTTCCAAGTCGCGCATTTCACCGACCAGAATCATGTCCGGGTCCTGACGCAAGGCACGGCGCAGGGCCTCGGCAAAGCTCGGCACGTCCACGTGAATTTCCCGCTGGGTGATGAGCGCCCGTTTGTGCCGGTGATAATATTCAATGGGATCCTCAATGGTGATCAAATGCACCTCGTCCCGGGTCTCGTTGACGATGTTAAGCAGCGATGCCAGGGTGGTGGATTTGCCCGAGCCGGTGGGTCCCGTGACCAGAATCAGGCCGCGCGGTTTGAAGAGCAGTTCCTTCACCGTTTCCGGCAGGCCGATCTGCTCGAAGGTGAGCAGCTTGCTGGGAATCTGGCGGAGCACCATGCCGAAATTCCCCTTTTCCTTGAACACGCTTACCCGGAAACGCGCCGCCTCACCGAAGGCAAAGGCAAAGTCCGCGCCGCCGTTTTCCCGCACATTCTGAATGTGCTCTTCCGAAGTGATGCTCCGCATCAACTCTTCCGAATCCTCGGGTTTGAGCGACGGGCCTTCGACCCGGTGCAAGGTGCCATGCACCCGGATGGTCGGAGCACACCCCACCCGGGTGTGCAAATCCGAAGCCCCTTCGGAAATCATCAACTGCAACAGATCGGACATTGAATATGACATAAAAAAATTATTCCGCGTCACCGACGGTTGAACGTATGACCTCCTCGGCCGTGGTCAGTCCGGCAAGGACTTTCCGCACGCCGTCCTCGCGCAGGGTGCGCATCCCCATTTCGCGGGCGCGCACGCGCAGGACGGAAGTGGGCACCTGTTCGTAAATCAATTTGCGGGACTCGTCATCAATGACGAAAATCTCGAAGATTCCGAAACGGCCCCGGTTGCCCGTGTTATTGCAATTATTGCAACCCCGGCCTTTCTGCGGGGTGGCGGTTTTCAGATCGTTTTCGGTAATCCCCAGGGTCCGCATCTCGGCGTCGGTCAGCTGGGTCGGGCCCATGCACTTTTTGCAAATTTTACGCACGAGCCGCTGCGCCATGAGGCACCGGGTGGAAGAGGCCACCAGGAAGGGCTTCACCCCGATGTCGACGAGACGGGTTACCGCCCCCGGCGCGTCGTTGGTGTGCAGCGTGGAGAATACCAAATGCCCGGTGAGCGCCGCGTTGATCGCGATGCTCGCCGTTTCAATATCACGAATTTCCCCGATCATCACCACGTTGGGCGCCTGACGGAGAATCGAGCGCAACGCCATGGCAAAGCTCAGCCCCACCGCGTCCGCCACCTGCACCTGGTTAATGCCGCCCAGGATGTATTCCACCGGGTCCTCCACGGTGATGATCTTGCGATCGGGCCGGTTGATGAAGTGCAGACAGGAATACAAGGTCGTGGTTTTGCCGGAGCCCGTGGGTCCGGTGACCAGCAAAATACCGTCGGGCAGGGCGATTAACCGTTCAAACGTTTTCTGGTCATCCTGGAAGAAACCCAACTCGGGCAACCCCAGTTTCAAACCTTCCTTGTCCAAAATACGCATCACGATGCTTTCGCCGTGATTTGTGGGCAAACACGATACGCGCAAGTCAATCAGCTTGGCCCCCACCTTGGTTTGAATACGACCATCCTGCGGGATGCGATGTTCGGAAATGGAGAGGTTCGCCTGAAGTTTTAACCGGGCAATGATCGAGGCCTGCAACCGCTTGGGCGGCGATTTCATTTCCTGCATCACCCCGTCAATCCGGTAGCGCAACCGGAATCTTTTTGCCAGCGGTTCCAAATGAATATCCGAAGCCCGCAATTTAAAGGCATCAATAATGATCTGGTTGACCAGGCGGATCAGTGGACCATCCGCATCCACCACCCCGCCGTCATCGGCCAGGGGACCCACGGTCGCCTGCACCTCGTTCATCGTCAGCTCCTGCACCGCCTTTTCCATCACTGACTCGCTGGAACCGCCATAGTAACGCTGGAGCGCCGCGTCAATATCCTGTTCCGAGGCCACGCGCGGTTCAATCTCCGCATTGAGCAAATGGGTGAGGGAATCGATGGCATTCAGATCCGAGGGATCCGCGATGGCCACGGCCACCTTGCCCTCGGTCCTAAAGACCGGGATCACCCGGTACTTTTTGGCGATGTTCCGGGGAATGGCTGAAAGCACGTCATCGGGAATGGACATGGAGGCGAGCTGCACCACCTCGGCACCAAATTGCGCGGCCTTCGCCTGCGTGACGTCCCCGGGGCGGATGACCTTGTTGGCCACCAAGTAATCCACGATGCCGTTGCCGCCGGATTCCACACGAGCTTTGGCGACCTGTCCGGCATTGGCAAAGCCGAGGTCCACCAGCAAGTCCAATAAATAATCGTCTTTTTCAGCCACAATGGTTGTATGTCTTCCTGCCATTTGATTCAGGAGACTGCGTAATAGTTTTCATGCGCCCGGGCAAATGTCAATGCGTAGTCACAAACTTTTACAGGAAAGGGTTTTCACCGGCCCCAGAAGGCCGCCAAAACTGACGGGCGCGGCCATTAATCGGCGCATCGCCCGGTGGCGTCCAGCCCGGTGAATCATGGGTTGTTGGTCCATGGTTCGGGCAAGTTTCCCCAGCACTGATTTGCCTTGAGACCGCCACCGCCACCGTGGCATATAAGCGCATGCATCCTCATCTGAAACACCCAGCTTGGTTACCCCTGCTGGCCGCCCTTATGCCTTTGGCCAGCGCCAGCCGGCTGGCGGCCACGGAAGCCCCCGGCCCGCTTACCCTCTGGTACACCCATCCTGCAGAAGTGTGGACCGAGGCACTCCCCATTGGCAATGGGCGGCTTGGCGCCATGATCTTTGGCGGTCCGGCGCGCGAACACCTGCAACTCAACGAGGACACCCTCTGGGCCGGGGGGCCCTACACGCCCGACAACCCCAACGCCTTTGCTGCCCTGCCCCAGGTGCGCCAGCTTATTTTCGCGGGCCAGTACGATACCGCCGAAAAAATCATCAGCGAGCAGATGATGGCCCACCCCGTGCGCCAAATGCCTTACGAATCCGTCGGGGACCTGTTCCTGGACTTTCCTACCAACGACGTCACCGAGTACCGCCGGGAATTGAACCTCGATACCGCCGTGGCCCGGGTCAATTACACCCGCCACGGCGTCCATTTCACGCGCGAAACTTTTGCCAGCGCGGTCGACCAGGTCATGGTCCTCAAGCTCACCGCGGACCAGCCGGGGCAAATCTCCTTCACCGCCGGGATGCACACCCCGCAAAAGGCGGCCGTGAGTGTGGAGATCAATACGGACCACCCGCTGGCTGGCTGCACCAATGACGCCACTCTCCTGCTGACCGGGGTCAATGGCGAATCCGGCGGCATCGCTGGCGCGCTCACATTTCAGGCCCGGGTGTGCGTGCTGCCCACGCAAGGCAGCCTCCAGCCGGGCCCGGACAGCATCACGGTGACCAATGCGGATAGTGTCACCCTGTTGATTGCCGCGGCCACCAGTTATAAAAATTACCGTGAAGTCACCTTTGATCCCGTGGCCCTCACCCAGAAACAAATCAACGGTGCCCGGGCCAAATGGTTCACTGGTCGGGCCGCGGATGGGATCGACACCACCCTTCCAGATCATATCGTCGATTATCAAAAACTATTCCACCGGGTCAGCCTGAGTCTGGGGACCAATGGCCCCGCCGCCGCCCGGCCCACCGATGAGCGCATCGCCCATTTCGCCGAGGGCCGTGACCCCGGGCTGGCCGCGTTATACTTCCAATTTGGCCGGTACTTGTTGATCAGCAGCTCCCGCCCGGGTGGCCAGCCCGCAAATTTACAAGGGCTGTGGAATGACTCCATGAACCCGCCTTGGGGGAGCAAGTATACCATCAATATTAACACCGAGATGAACTACTGGCCGGCCGAAACCGCCAACCTGTCCGAATGTGTGGAACCCCTCACCGCCATGGTCATGGATTTGACCACCTCCGGCGCGCGCACTGCGAAAGTGCAATACCACGCCCATGGCTGGGTGGCTCATCATAACACCGACCTTTGGCGGGCGGCCGCGCCCATCGACGGACCCAACTCCGGCATGTGGCCGATGGGCGGGGCCTGGCTTTGCCAGAATTTGTGGGAACACTATTTGTTTACCCAGGATAAAAATTACCTCCAGCGCATCTACCCCGCCATGAAAGGGGCCGCCCAATTCTTCCTCGACACCCTGGTGCCGGAACCCACGCATCAATGGCTGGTCACCAGTCCCTCGCTCTCGCCGGAAAACACCCACCCCGAAGGCAAAACGAGCATCTGCGCCGGCCCCACCCTGGATTTGGAATTATTACGCGACCTGTTTGACCATTGCTTGCAGGCGGAAAGCATTCTGGGGAAGGACCAAGCCTTCGGCCAGCAGCTCGCCGCCGCTCGCGCCCGTCTGGCCCCGCTCCAAATCGGCGCTTCCGGCCAGCTTCAGGAATGGCTCAAAGATTGGGATTTGCAAGCCAAGGACATCCACCATCGCCACGTCTCGCACCTCTATGGACTTTATCCCAGTGCCCAGATTGACTTGCGCGCCACGCCGGAGCTGGCCGCAGCCGTAAAAAAATCTCTGGAAATCCGGGGTGACCAGGCCACCGGCTGGGCCACCGCCTGGCGCATCAATCTCTGGGCACGCCTCCACGATGGCGACCACGCCTTTCACATCTTGGAATTTCTCCTCAGCCCCAAACGCACCTATCCCGACCTGTTCGATGCGCACCCACCGTTCCAAATTGACGGCAATTTCGGCGGCACTTCTGGGATCGCGGAAATGCTCCTGCAAAGCCAGAACGGCACCCTCGAATTGCTCCCGGCCCTGCCGGCGGCCTGGCCCGATGGATCGGTCAGCGGCTTGCGGGCCCGTGGTGGGTTTGAGGTGGATCTGACCTGGCAAAACCATCAGTTAGTGTCTGCCACCGTGCATTCGCTGAACGGCACCAAAGCGGTACTGCGTTACGGTGATATTACCCGGGAACTGGACCTGAAAAAAGGGGGCGAGCTCCAGTTGCGTGACGGCTTGCAATAAATCGGCGTCGGTTGCGGGCGGGCAGTGGAATTAAATGCCCGTAACGCTGAGGCATCGCCGGTTCCTAGACGGACCGGCCCCAGGTGGGGGGTGCTGCCACCTTGGCGCGCCCACTTGGGCGAGTAGACTTGGGGTTGCCAGCCGGATCGCTGGCTTCGTTCGGTTGCCCCAGCACATTGGCATCCTATCCAGACTTCGCCCCTCCAGCCGTGCCGGCCTGATTTGAGCTGACCACTCAGGCCGCTCACCAAAACAAAAAAAGGCGGCCGGGAAAATCCCGGCCGCCTCGCGTTTAGACTTTAAATGCTTGCCAGCAAGCTGGCTGGCTTATTGACCGACACCGAAGAACACATTGGTGCCCGTCGGATTAACCGTATAGGTCGGGATCGTTGCGCCAGGCACGGGCGTCCAAGGACCTTTCGGAGAGGGCGATTGGTACAAGGTGCCAGACTGCCAGGCGATGATATACTTGCCATTGGGTCCAGGGTTGATCGACAGCGTCGAAGGACCAAAGGTGTTGAACGACTTGCCATAATTCTGGCCGACCACATAGATGCTGCGGGCTTCCACATCCGTCAGTGCGCGTTTCCAGATGCCCAAGTCATCAACCAGGAAACCACCGCTTTCGGAATAGGTGCCCGAGGCGCCCTGACCGACGTTGAACGTCAAACCAGAGTCGATGCTGCCGATGCCGCTGATCGGCACCGTGCTGACCAGCGCGCCGTCCAGATAAGTGGCACAGCTATTGGTACGCGTGAACACTTCGACGATGTGGTGCCATGCACCATCATTAATCTGATTGTCCGGTCCATAAAGACCGGCACCGGTGCCGGTCGAGTCGTAGATGGACCAGGACCAGCCACCACGTTGATAGGAAGGCGCAAGGGTGATGCCCGTGCCGCCATAAGAAGTGCTGGAACTGGAGAGGATGGGCAAGTCGCCTTGCGCATAACCCGAAGGCAGTTTCACCCAGTAGGCCGCGGAGAAGTCCACGTCAGATCCGAAGAGCAAGTCGGAAGGCGTGCCCAAGGTGACGTAGTTGTAAATGGCATTGGTGGTGTCGGTGTTGACGCTCAGGGCGCCGCTGCCGATTTTGCCGGCCACAATTGAGGGCGAGCCGACCGCCGTGCCATCGTTGCCATGTCCAGAACTATCTTTGTAATCCCCATCAAACGACAGGTGCAGCACCAGACCGTTGGTCAGGTTGGCATAGGTCGCGGGATAGTAAACGGTGATTACCGCGTTACTGCTGATGGCCGAGCCAAACGCATTCGTCGCAATCACGCTATAAGCGTCACTGGCGGAGGCATAGGTCACATTGCTGACCGTCAAGGTGGCGTTGGTCTGACCCGCAAGGGCCACGCCGTTCTTACGCCATTGGAGGCCGATGGTCGGAGCGCCGGCAGCAGCGGTCGAGAACGTCACCGACTGGCCCAGAAAAGCGTTCTGCGAGAGGGGCTGGGTGGTGATCGTCGGGGGCACGCCGAAATATCCGGCGGCATAATGCGCCTGAATTTGGGTGGCCGAGAGGAGTTTGGTATAGAAGGCCACTTCATCCACCGAGCCGTTAAAGGCGCGGGTCAGAATCGAGGACGGACCATTGCCCAAGCCACCAATGATGAAGGGCTGGCTGTTATTCAAGGCCGCCCCGCCCCAAATATAACCGTCCGTTTTACCATTGATGTAAACCTGGTAAGGATAGCTGGAATTGCCGGAGGGATTGTACTCAATGACGATGTGCGTCCAAACCCCGGGATAGATGGTGGGGTCGTAACTCACATTGTTCGGGGAGGAGCCGCCGCCCGGAGCCTGACCAAAGGTTTTGCCACCAGCATAGCCCACCCAGTAGGTGCCGGAGCCAATGCCGTAACCGTCGCCACTGCTATCTTCAGAGGAAGCCGCGACCAAGCCACTGAGGGCCGAGGGCAATTTGGCCCAGAGCTCCAAGGAGAACTTCTGGTTGCTCAGGTTGCCGAAGTAAGGGACATATCCGTAGCTGCCGTCGCCATTGAATTTAGCAGCGGTGCCGGCCAGCGGACCGCTGATCGCACCGGCGCTACCCAATGTCAAACCACCCAAGTTGGTGTAAACCCCGGAGTGGCGGCCCGTGCCATCCTGCATGATAGTACCATTGGTGACTGCGGATTCATCCAAACGCCACCACGCTTCCGGACCATCGGCATCGACAACTTGCGCGTAGCTGCCCGTCGTGAGCGTCGGAACGACAACCAAGGCCGGCCCGAGGTTCGTGGCTCCCAACGTGTTGGTGACCGTGACGGAATAGGAACCCGCGTTAACATTGGTCACGTTGGCCACATAATACTGTGCGCTGGTGGCGCCAACGATGTTGGTGCCGCCTTTTTTCCATTGGAATTTGAGACCACCACCGGTGGCTACGACATTCAGATTAAGCACGCCACCAGGATAGATGGTGCCGCCCACCGGACCAGCCACGATAACCGGAGCGGTGGCAATCTGGCCCGTGACGGTGGCCACGCCGCTCGTGGCGGAACCATAAAGGTTCGTCACCACCACATAGTAAGCGCCAGAATCACCGGCGATGCTAAAGTTCGGCTTGGTGTAAACTGAATTGGTGGCCCCGGCAACCGGGTTGCCATTCAGGTACCATTGATAGCTCAAGCTCGGAGTTCCACCGATGTTCGGGGTCAGCACCAGCGTATCGCCGGCCACAATCGGCTGGCTGGGGCTCGGGGGATCACCGAAAATTTTCGGCGCCACATTACCGAGGGCGGCACCAAATTGGGTGTACAACTCGCCGGAGGACAACGAGCGGTTCCAGATGCCGACTTCATCAATGGCACCATTGAAACTGTAAGTTGCCTGGCCGGCGTCGGTACCAATGGTGGTGCTGCCGGAAAACGTTTGATTAATGTGGTTGAAATAATTGGTCACACTGGAGAAGGTGCCATCCTGCGTGGCCAAATAGAGGTCCGCCTCGGTGGGTTGCACCACCAGTGCCACATAGGCCCATTGCGAGTCCGGGAGGGCCGGCAAGCCAGCATCCGCGCTCGGACTCCAGTTGTAGGTGAGCGGGTCGTTATTCCAAACATAACCCAAACCCAAGCCACCACTCACACCGTCAATGGTGATACCGGCATAGGTGCCGCCGGCATCACACACCACAATGCCCGCCGCCAGCTTTTGGGCGTTGGTCGCGTTGACCCACCCGGAGATGGTCACCGTGTTGGTGTTGAAATTAAAACCAGGCAGCAAGACCGAGCCACCACCCGCATCGAAAGTGGCTGCGGTGTTGGTCACACTAAAGCCAGGTTCCGCCGGGGATTGCGGCCCCGGGGCGCCGACGCCCGCATCCGCCAGGTACAAGCCGGTGTTCGCCGAACCGGTGGCGCCCAAGTTGAGCGCGGCAGGTTGCGGCGGGGCAATATACTTGTTATATTGCAACGGCGCATCCGCCAGCACCGTGGCCGAATACGTGGCCGGGGCCGTCGTGGCGGCGGCATAATGGGCCGCTACCTTGGCAGCCGAAAGGCTGGTGCCATACATGGCGGTTTGCGCCACGTTGCCCGCCCAGAAAAAGTTCAGGGAACTACGGCAACCCACCGTAAACGGCTGGTTATCGTCCGGCACAAACCGCAAACCCGTGGTGGCATTGGCAGTGGGAACACCGCTTTGGGCCAGCACCCCGTTGGTGTAGAAAGAGGCCGTGGTCCCATCAAAGGTGATTACCAGATGATCCCAAGTTCCGGCCGGGGGTACCTTGGCGGAAAGCGTGATACTGGGTGTGGTGCTGTTTTGATTAAAAAAGCGCAGCACGTAGGCGGAACCCAAACCAAAAGTGCTGTTATTGTCTTGCGCCAGATACCAACCGGACCGGGGGCTGTTCACATTCACCGCCGAAGCCACATAGGCAAAATTCGGCACGATCGCCGCGTTGACCCAGGTTTCAAAGGTGAAACTGGACGTGTTGAGTCCCGCCACCCAGGGGGTGGTGATATATTGGGAGGAGCCATCCAGAGCCACCGATACACTGCCGGGGAAGGGGCCAGGCTGGTTGAGGGGTGGCAGATTTACATAGGTGCTGGCAGCCGTGGACAGCGAACCGGAATTGGTAACCCCAAAGACCGAGGGGGTTATCGATTCATTTAAAGGATAGTAAGCAGCCGGATTTTGGGATAATACCGTGGACGTGTAATCCGCTTTGGCGGATACCGTTGCGGTCAAGGCCACCATCAAGCTGCCGGCCAGCCGAAGGTTGTGGTTTAGTTTTAATTTCATTGGGCTTGAATCTCCATTGTTATTTTTCGGGGTTAATTGACGTTACTTTAATGTACTGGACTGTTCCTGCCTGCGGTTCGTGATTTTTAATCAGGCGTCCCAGTCAGGAAATTTTTATGATTTGAGCCGGCCTGCCAGTGTGCTTGAAACTGCAAGCCGGACTCAAAATTTAACTCGTTTCGTTATGTTGAATCGGCGCACCTACCAACTGCATCATGCGGGGTGTTGAAAGCAAGCGCGGCATTATTTAATTAAGACGGGAGGCTTTGTCCTGCATCCAGGCGACGTCCTGGCTGCCTTTCGCATCCAGCGTGCTCGTGTTCAGAGCCGTTCCGTTGGGAGCCAGCGCCGGACAGGTGCGGGAATCCAGCCATTTATGCAGCTCCGCGTGACCATCGCAAAAGGAAAGACCGCCACCTTTATTGTGGTAAGAGCCCGGCAAATCGCCCCATTGGTACTGACTCGGGTCGGTGGGGCTGTTGCCGTGCATATCACTCATGAAATTGCTCCAGTTGACCGTGTCCTGCCGCATGTCGAGAAAGATGAAGATCCCGGAGGGCGGGGAAATGGAAGAGGACTTGTGGAAAATTTTGTAATTATCCGCCCACGTCCAGCCGCCATCCGTGCCGAGCTGGGTCGATGCGCCCGGTGCCGGGGCAAAGCCACCCACATACAAGTTCATGGACATGGTCAAAATACGGTCATGCACCACTTGATTCAGCGAAGCTTGGGACGTGTCGGACGGGCATTTGTAAATCCCTGTATTGGGCGCGTACTTCCACAGCGGCCGCTTTTGCATGTCGAGCGTGGGATCCCAACTGGCGCGGTTACCGCCGCTCATCACATCCATGTGAATCCCGAGCCAGGCATAGTCGTCTGCCGGGGTTGCCCCCTGGCCAATCAGCACGCTGTTGGCTGATCCACGGGAACCCGCCGAAAAGGTACTGGCATAAGGCACCACATCACTCGCGTCATCACAATACATGCGCCAGGCCAAAGCCAGTTGGCGGTGATTGTTCATGCACTGAATACCCTGCGCCTTTTTCTTGGCGTTGGCCAAAGCCGGCAGCAACATGGCCGCCAGAATGGCAATGATGGCGATGACCACCAGCAGTTCAATCAAAGTAAAACCAGCCGACGCGAACGAGGGGCGGTTGCCCGACTGGGGCTGGCGTGCTGGGTGTTCAAATAGGGGTTGGAGTTTCATGGTTACGTAAGGATTTGTTAGTTGCATAGTATGGTCTGCTGCTTTTACTTGGGCTGACAGAGCCCAGTGGCCGCCAAGGTTTCCAGACCGGGGGGAAGGCAATGAAAAAAATATCTATGCCTGTTCTTTACCGGCCAGGTGGCCATAGTCCAAATATGTGATGTTATATTAATTAAACCAAGGCCAACGCCTGTCAATGTAAATTTTTCACCCACATGAGCGATTCGCGACACCGAACTCGACTCACTAACGCGCGGGGGAATCACTGCCCACTGGCTGAACACCCCGTATTTTATGGCGCATTTCAAATGTTTGTAATCAAATTACATACGGCACTTACCGTATTGTGAAATATCAAAAGCACATGTCATGCCACTATCCCGTGGAAACCAAACTTATTGCACCAGTCTTAGCCGGTAAAATTGCTGGGAATGATTAGTGGCCTGCACATCCGTAAAATTCCACACTGGGTTTAACCCGGCCACATTGGTGGCCACCGGTTGCCACGTGGTTGCCGCCCCCAAGTCGGTAGAGGTTTCCAAGACATAAGTGAGTCCCGGCGCCCCCGTCAGAGTTAAACTAAAGCTTCCATCCGAATTGGCCACAATCCCGGTGATGTTGGGCAGGGAGTTCGTGGGCGCGGTGACCACGATGTTGATCAGTTGCACATTAGTGCCGCCAAAGCCGTCCGCGATGGTGCCATAAAACTGATCAGCCACATTGTTTGTGCTAAAATAGGTGAGGGTTCCCGCAGTTTCCGCCAGGACCACCCCGTTGGTGCTGACACCCACTGCCACTAAGGACAAGGTGTCCCCATCCACATCCACCCAGTTCGTTGCCAGATCGCCCACCGCAATGACTAATGGCTGATCCGCCGTTCGGGTAAACTGCACCGTTTGGGCCACCGGCGGGTGATTGGTGACAATCTCCCACAGGGTGTTGGTGGCCGGTGAATAATTGGCATCGCCCGAATAGATCACCGTGATCAAATTGGTGCCACGAGGCAGGGTGTTAAGGTCATTCGTCACCCAAGGTGCGCCAGCCACACTTTGCGGATTGAAAAGGTTCGTGCCCGCGAGCAATTGCACGGTGCCCGTCGCATTGGTCGGACTGATTTGGGCGATGAACGCCACATCGGAACGGTAGCCTGCGGGATTCAAGGAGGAGGCTAGTCCGAGGGTCGCGTTATTTAAAACGACGCTCAAAAACACGACGGAACTAGTGGTGGCACCACCGGCCGCACTGGCTGTCACGAAATAGTTACCCGTGTTGCTGGAATTAACCGCCGGCAAGTTCAAGGCGAAATTCGTCTGGCCCGGCAAGGCGGTGTTATTGAAATACCATTGATAAGTCACCGGTGTGCAGGCGACGGCGGCGGCACTAAGCCCGGCGGACGTGCCCGCAGAATTAGTCAAGCCCTGTGGCTGCAAGGCAAACCACGGCGGGGTCGCGTCGCTCACGACCACGCTGTTGGTAACATAAGCCGCGTTGCCGGAGGCATCCGTTACGGTGAGCACCACCCAATTCGTTCCCAAACCAAGCGACGTATTATTGGTGGGAGTTTGGGCTATCGTGATCGCCCCGGACACATCACTGGCCAGAATGAAATTGGTACCGGTTACATCCGGCAGCGCCACCGAGCAGTTGGAGCCGGCAGCCAGCATCAAGTTCGTGAAACTCCACACAATGGTCGGCGGCGTGGTGTCCTGCACAATGACTTGGCGCACCAGACTGTTGGTATTGCCACTGCCGTCATCGGCCAGGTACGTGATTAGATTCGTGCCAGCCAAACTCGCATTGACCGCCCCGGCCACCACCACCGGAACTGCCCCGGCACAGGCATCACTGGCCGTCGCCCCGGGTTCCGTGTAAGTCGAGCCCAATTCCACGTAGAGCGGATTCGGCCCGTTAAGGTTGATCGCCGGCGGCAGCGTATCGACGACATATAAGTAAATGGCATTGGTGAGGCTGCCGTATTGATTAGTCACTGTGACCGACACCAACGGGTTGGGTTGATGCACATTTAGCAGGGCGAAACTACTGCTGGTGGCCTCGGCCACCGGCGTGCCATTCAGGCTCCATTGATAAGCCAAAGGCGCGGCCCCCGTCGCATTCACCGCCAGGGTCAGATCGCTGCCACATTGTACGGTTTCATTGGTCAGTGGCGCGGTGATCACCGGCGGATCCAACACCGTGAGCGCCGCCTCACTGCTGGTCACCGCCCCATAGGCATTGGTTACCACCAATGAGTAGTTGCCCGCACTGGCCACCGTGACCCCCGTCAGCGTCAGTGTGGGCGTGTTCACTCCGGCGATTTGGGGATTGTTCGCCAGATTAATATCATTTTTGCGCCATTGGTACACCAAGGGAACCGCGCCCGTGACCGTGGCGGCAAATTGGGCCGTGCCTCCCACCAGCACGGTCACATTGGTGGGCTGGCTCACCAGCCCGGGGGAACTAATGGCTTTTAAAACCACGTCATCCAGCCCAAAACCATCCGGCGGATTCGCGGCACCAAAGAGCAGCGTGGTATTTGTGCCCGTGGCTGTGACCGTGAAGGTCAGATTGGTCCAGGCCAGCACGGGCGGGTTGGTAACAAAAAATATCTGATTGGCTGCCCCGGCATTAGTGTTCCAATCCACAAAAAATTGCTGCCCCGTCCCGCTTTGCGGACTGGTAAGCCAGAAGGATAATAAATACTTTTGGCCCGGGGTCGTTGGCACACTCTGGGCGAGCGTGGCCAGGTTCGTGTCCCCGAGAAAGGCCCCGTAGTTACCCGTGTGAACGAAATTTAGCCCGGCACCACCATTCAGGGAATTGGTGTTAACCACCGCGTTGTAAACGTTGGTTCCGTCATGGGTATTCCCAATCAAAGTCCAGCCGGTAAAATCCCCCGTTTCAAAGCCGCCATTCTGAACTATCCCCACCGCCAGGGTGCTCGGCACCAACTGGACATAGCGACTGCCCAGATTGGTGATGGCAAAGGTGGTAAAATAATTTCCGTCGCCCAGGTTATTCGCGGCCGCGGTCGGTGAAATCGTGACAACCGCCTGCGAACCCGGCAGCAAACTGCCCGTAAGTGGGGCCGCAGTATACCAAACCGAGGGATTGTTCAAACTCCAGTTCAAGGTGCTGGCCGTGGGATTCGTTAAAATAATGGACTGCAAGCCGGGCGTTAAGGGACCGCCGGGGGGGCCGGCAAACAGCAACGGGCTGGGCAGCAGGACCTGCAAGGGATCAACGGTGGTCAGGGCAAAATAGCGGTAATGCCCCACATGGCTGGTGACATTGGAAAATGACAGGGTGGCCGTGTAAGTGGCCGGCGGCAAATTGCTCGCCGTCGCGTTTAAAAGTATCGTCACGCTGTCGGTGCCGCCCACCGCCAAAGTGCCGCTGGTCTTGGAGGCATTCAGCCACAGGGAGGTGTTGATAATCGACCAAGAAAGCGCCCCGGTACCCACGTTCGTGATGGTAAAAGTTTGGGCAGCGATGTTGAAAGTGCCCGCAGGGGTTCCCACGGCTTTGAACCCGGTGTTGGAGACCACTGCCAGGGGATCGGGGCTGACCAGGGCATTAATCAAATTGGTGCCTTTGGGCGTGCCCAGGCCGGTGCACAGATCATAGTTGGTCACTGCCGAAAATAAATTGGGACTGACGGCATTAAAATTGTTTCCCGTGGTGATGTCGAAAAAGTTTGAATTGTACGTGGATTCATTCGCCAGCTCATAAACCGCCGGATTAATGAAACCCGCCGGTGGCAGGCCCGCTGCCGCAGCTTTCTGATTTACCAACGCCATGAAACCCGCCCACAAGGGCGCGGCGCAACTGGTGCCAACGACCACGGTATTCTGCCCGTTACCATATTTAATATATATGTTATCGGCCGTCAGCGCGACATCCGGCACATTGCGCGCAAACGTCGCCCCGCCATTATTCCCAAAAGAATTAATTCCCGCTTGCCAGGTGGGAATGGGATACTGCGTGCTGACTCCTCCCCCAGTTCCCAAATATTGCCCGGAGCTGGCTTGATATCCGTTATTCCATACCGTTTCCGCCGTCCGCAGGCCACCCCGGCTTGCCGTGGTCAGCGTCGTGCCCCCCACCATGGTGATGTAAGGGTCATCATCGGGGAAGCTGATCAAACCGTTGTAAGCATCATAATCACCAGAAGCACTTAAAAAAGTTTGTCCTTCAGCGGCCATTTGTTGAAAAATTTGGTCGGCGGCCGGGTCCGCCAAACCATTGGGTTTGTACCACGAACAGCCAATCTGGTGGGAAAGGTTGTCATTGGCCATGCGGCTTAAAAGGGTCAGCCAGGAAGTGCCCGGACCCGCTTCGTAAACGTAGACTTTGGACAGTCCGGGTGCCATGTCGACCGCCATTTCGATATCCAGTGACACTTCATCATTACCCGCGCCCGGTGTGGCAATCCCCCCGTTAACCGGAATGTTAACGAGCGGCACGGCGGCGATGCTTGCGGCCGATTCATAGGCCGCGATATCGTTGGAGTAATACCCGTCAAATTCGAGCAATGCCACCGTCTGCCCTGCCCCGGTCAGGGTCGTGCCATTGGCATAGGCCAGCCGGAAGTCCTTGCCAAAAAACTGGCCGGAACCGTTGGGCGCGCTGCCTCCTTGGGGACTGGCCCCAGTGACACCTGTCACACCGGTGACGCCCGTGCTAACGCTGGTTCCGGTGGTTCCGGTGGTTCCGGAAGTTCCGGTGTCCACATGGTGCAGACTGGCCGGTTGCGGCAGCGAATAATTGTCCAGCCCGCTCACACTCAGCAAGGAAACCGGCAGCGAACCATCCACCGTGGGCTGGGTATCGGGTGCATAAAATGTCCGGGATTCTGTGGGATGCGGATAAACCCGCATCTTGACCTGAAAGGTTTTTTCAATATCGGCCACCGATCCGGCCACATCCAATACCAACCGGTTGGGATGCAGGCCGGTGACTTGCAAGCCATGGCTGGCTGCGAAATCAATTACCGTTTGGTAATCTTGCTGGCTGGGTCCGTACTTGTCGGTGAACTGGGCCGGGGTGAGATATTGATGGTAATCGGGGCTGGCCGGATTTTGCAGGTTTTCCAGAAACACTTTCAATCCCGCCGCATCGCGCAGGGGCAAACTGATCGCTAATTGCAACTGATTCGTCGCCAGCAAGGAGGTGATGGGGCCGAGCTGCTTTGCCGCCTGGGGCAACGGCGCGGCCAATGCATGTCTGGTCATCGTGGGGGCAGCAACCAGTGCCGGTGCCAACCATAGCCATACGGCAGTCCACCCAATAGCCACCACGGGCTTAAAAACGGATTTCCTCATGTGTACCTTGTTTGACGATTACCCTGTACGGCCATCGTTGAGACGACCGTTAACGACCGCATTACCTCCAAAATCCTAAATTCTTCCGTGCGAAATGTCAAACCCAGCCGCAGCATAATCAATTGGCAAATCTTGTTAATTGCCAAGCACTTGCCAAAATTTGTGAAGTTTTGGTGAAATTATTGTTCCCCACCCTTGCCTTCCACCCGCGCAACCATGGTGGTGCCGCAAACGGGTTAAGCCCGTCCGTGCCTGGCCCTGGCTGGGGCAGTGCCCCCGTTAGTCCCGTCGACAATCCTCGCGCTTCGCCGCGCTGACACCATCCGTTCACCGAGGTTGGCATCGCCATCCTTCGACTCATCAAATCGGCCAGTGCACCAGCCGGCTTATCAACGCTAATACCGATCATATTGATTGTCATTAGTTTATTAAAACCAACTTAAAATGACCTTTTTTATCGCATTAAACGATTTAAGTACGACCTTTATAGTCGCTATTATGGGCGTAATTATATTTTTGTCAACGGTTTTAAATGCTTTTTCTGCCCCGCTACCGGCAACGGCTGCTGCGCGGTTTGCCCGGCGCCCCTCCCCTCCCCCCCGCAAGGCGCTTTCAGCCGGTACCTGTTGCCGCAAAATCAGGTCTTGCGACGTGGGCGTTGCTTGGCCGAAATGGATTTAATAATCGTCCGGCTACCACCCTGTGACGGCAAAGGCGTCCGGGCTTGGGCCACCGCCGCCCGAATAAGGGCCAACACTCCGGTGTTTCGCAAACCCTCCACCGTGGGCAGGCGCAGGAAGCGATTTTGACTGCCACTGCCCTGCAATAGATGGTCAGGATCCGGCAGCGTGGCTCCATAATAAAACGACAAACCCACGCCATTGGCCGCCGCTGCCAGGGAAAGAATACAATCCGAGGAGCGTTCCGAAGCACTGTAGCCAATGACAAAGAAATTATAATTGTCATAGACCAGCTCCAGCGCTCCGGGGAGGAGTTGACGCAGTTCGGCCCGGCAATCGATAATCAGTTGGGCGTGCGCCGGCGTGAATTTGGCGATGAATTCCGCCAATAATGCCTCCGGGTCACCCGCGACTGCCGCTTTCTTTTTGGTTTCGCCTCGGCTTTTCATCGTCCCATGATTTGGTCACGCTCCATGATTGAAAGTCCGGTGAAGTGTCGCCCCGGGATTGCCATCGTCCCCCCGGCCTGCTGGTAAGGTAATGACATCATTTTTAATACTAATGACACAGGCGGGGAAGCCACCGCAAATGAAAAATGAAAAAAGCCCGCAGCGTTGGCCGCGGGCTTGGATCGTTCACGCTGCTGGCGCTACTTGAGCTGCATTATTTTTTCTTCGCGTGCACCTTGGCCGCGACTTTCAGACGCAGCGCATTCAGGCGGATGAAGCCGGTCGCATCGTCCTGGTTGTAAGCCTTGGTCGGATCGGCTTCCATGGTGGCGATGTGCGGATTGTACAGGCTCACGGGGGATTTGCGGCCCGCCACGAGGATATTGCCCTTGTACAGTTTCACGCGCACCGTGCCGGTGACGTTCTTCTGGCTCTCCGTCACGAGGGCCTGCAGAGCCAGGCGTTCGGGGGCGAACCAATAGCCGTAATACACCAGCTCGGCATATTTCGGAATCAGCGAATCCCGGATGTGCATGACCTCGCGGTCCATCGTCAGGCTTTCAATCTGGCGGTGCGCAAATTGCAAGATAGCGCCGCCGGGGGTCTCATACACGCCGCGGGATTTCATGCCCACGTAACGGTTTTCCACCATGTCCACGCGGCCCACGCCGTGCTTGCCGCCGAGTTTGTTCAGCGTGCGCATGACTTCCAAGGGACTGAGCTTCTGGCCATTAACGGCCACGCAATCGCCTTTGACGAAGTCCAGTTCCACAAACTCCGGCTTGTTCGGCGCGTCTTCCGGGAGCACGGAGAGCGTGGTGAAGTAACTGCGATTCTTCAAATCGCCGGCGTCAAACCACGGATCTTCCAAAATACCCGCCTCATAGGAAATGTGGAGCAGGTTCCGGTCCATGGAGAACGGCTTCTTGGCACTGGCCTGCACGGGAATCTTGTGCTTGGCACAATAATCAATCATCTCCTGCCGGCCGGGAAATTCGCTGCGATAGCGTTCATCGCGCCAGGGGGCAATGACTTCCAAATCCGGCGCGAGCGCGGCGGCCGTGAGTTCAAAGCGCACCTGGTCATTCCCCTTGCCAGTGGCACCGTGGGCAATGGCATGGGCTTTTTCTTTTTTGGCAATCTCCACCATGCGCTTGGCGATGAGCGGACGGGCGATGCTGGTGCCCAGAAAATACTGGCCCTCGTAAATTGCCCCGGCCTGGATCATGGGATAAATAAAGTCGCGGGCGAATTCCTCCTGGAGGTCATCAATGTAAATTTTGGAGGCACCGGTGCTTTTGGCCTTGGCCTCCAGCCCGTCCAGTTCATCCTCCTGGCCAATATTGGCGCAGAAGCAGATCATTTCCGCGTCGTATTTTTCTTTGATCCACGAGAGCAGCACCGAGGTATCGAGGCCGCCTGAATATGCTAACACGATTTTCATGTGCGGATATTAAACCGCCAAGCCGCCCAAAACGCAAAAGGAAACTGCCCGGGTTGGAAGTTACGCTTGTTCCGGCGGGCGACTCGGTTAAACTGCCCCCCTGACGGCTATGGCGATGAAGACATTTAAGGAATTGGGCTATCCAGGGCGGCTGGTGGCTGTGGAGGGGCTGGACGGCTCGGGAAAGTCCACGCAGATTTATCTGCTCAAGCGCTGGCTGGAGGCCGAGGGCATCAAGGTGTACTTTAGCGAATGGAACTCCTCCGAGCTGGTAAAATCCGCCACCAGCAAAGGTAAAAAACGCGAACTCCTCACCCCGACCACTTTCAGCCTGATTCATGCCACGGATTTTGCCGACCGTTACGAGCGGCATCTGCTGCCGTTGCTGCGCGCCGGCTACGTGGTCTTGTGCGACCGCTATGTGTTCACCGCATTCGCGCGCGATGTGGTGCGCGGTTGCCCGCCCGAATGGGTGCGCGGCCTCTATAATTTTGCGGCCCTGCCGGACCTCACCTTTTTCTTCAAGGCGGACCTGGAAGTTTCCCTGCAACGCATTCTGGATGGTCGCCCCAAGCTCAAATTCTTTGAGGCCGGCATGGACCTGCACCTTTCCACGGATCCCTATGAGAGCTTCCGGATTTTTCAGGGCCGGATTCTTGAGCAGTACCTCGCCATGAGCCGCGAATTTAAGTTTATGGTGATGGACGCCAATGAGCGGGCCGAGATCCAGCAAACGCTGGTGCGGAAATTGGTGAAGGAAAACATCGACCTGGCGAATTTCAAACGCCAGGGACCGCTGCCCCTGCCGCCAGCCGTTCGGAAAACCAAAAAAGTCGAAACCCCGCAACCGCTGGTTGAGGAGGATGCTGGCGTATGAAGAAATATTCCCCCAAAGCGCAAACCGGCCGGCGCTTTTATGGTCACGGCATTCCCGGGGTCAATCCAGAAGAACTGGTGGGCAGGCTGATCGCCGTGGAGGGCGCGGATGGTTCCGGCCGTTCCACCCAAATCGCCCAACTGGTAAGCTGGCTCGAGACGCGCGGGCACCCGACCGTCCAGGTGGGCTTGAAGCGCTCCACCCTGGTGAGCGCCGAATTGGAAACCGCCCAGGAAGGCAATATTTTGAGCCGCACCACGCTGGCACTTTTTTACGCCACGGATTTTGCCGATCAATTGGAAAACATCATTTTACCGGCGCTGCGGGCCGGCTTCATCGTCCTGGCAGACCGGTACATTTATACGTTAATGGCCCGGGACATGGTGCGGGGCATGAACCAGGCCTGGCTCAAAAACCTTTACGGCGTGGCCTTGGAGCCCGACGGCGTTTTTTACCTCTCCGTGGAACCCGGCGAACTGGTGCAGCGCAATCTGGCCAAGAGCGCCACGCTGGATTACTGGGAAAGCGGCATGGACCTGGGCTTGTCCCCGGACCTGTTCGATAGTTTTCTAGCCTACCAAACCCGCATGCAGGAGGCCTTCCGGCAACTGCAAAAATCCTACGAATTTGAAATTATTGACGCCAATCAGCCGGTGGCAGCAGTGTCGAAAGAATTGCGCAAAAAAATCACCGTGCTTTTGAACGGCGATTAAGCCCGCCGACCTTACTTGGCCGGCACGTTGGTCGCCACTGGGGCGACCGCGTTGGTGGCGGTGGCCGGCATGGCCATGGCATTTGTTCCCGTGCTTGAGGTCCGGTGCCCGGCGGGATGCATTTGCTTTAGAATGGTTTCAAACTGCTTCCGTTGATCGGGATTAAGCTGCTCCCGAATGTGCTGCCGGATTTCCCCCAGCACCTGTTTGGACTGCCCCACCCAATTGGTCCACAGCGCTTGATTCTGGCACTGGCCATCCGCGATGATTTTGTGAATGGCGTCCCGCTGGGCCGGGGCAAATTGCAGCTGGTCATCCAACTTTTGCACAAAATCCTGACTCAGGATTTCCGGCTGGTGCAAGTTGAAGAGGTCGGTTGAACGCGGCACCGGCGGCCGGTTGGTGCTGGCCGGAGCGGCCACCGGGACCCCCACGGGGGCGGCGTGGTGGCTGGCCTTGGCATGGGGTTGCTCCACATGGTCCACCAGCAACCCGCCGGTGATCACCCCGGTGCCGAAGATAACCACCGTCGCCAGAATTAAATTCCAAGCGTTCACTGGGGCAGATCGGATTGATCCACCGAGGCGAGCAAGGTGGTCTCAAAATCCTGCGACAGGTCGTTGGGATTGGTGTTGTCACGCGTCGCCAGGAACCACACCCCGGAAATCAGCGCGATCGCCGCGCACGAAACCGCCGAACGCCACAAACCCTGCGACCACAGCGCCCAACGATCGGCCACCGCCCGCGCCGCGATGCGAGCCGTGATGCGCTTTTCAAACGCCAGCGGCACGCGCTCGTCTGGCGCCCGCAACCGGGCGGCCGCGATCAAAGTCTGTTGTAGTTTTACCAGGTTCATATGAAGTCGTTGTTTCGGCGCTGCAAAGATTCAGACGCGCCCTTGCCGGCACGGGTTACAGATACTTGTCCCGGGCCATTTTGGCCACTATTTTCCGCATTTCCGCCCGCGCCCGGAACGCCCGGACTTTGACCAACGGGACGGACCAACCGGTGATTTCCGCAATTTCTTTCACCGAACGGTCCTCGATTTCCAGCAGCGTGATCACCAGTCGCGCGGCCGGCGACAGTTTGTCCAAAATACGCTCCACCAGCAATTTAGCGGCATCGGCATGCTCGCTGGCGGATTCGGGCGCGGCCACGAACCGCTCCAGCCAGTCATTCTCCGGCTCGCTCAAATCCGTGAAGGAAGATTCGCGGTTGCGCTTGTGGCCGCGCAAAAAATCAAAACACGTCCGGACGGTCAGGCGCATCAACCAGTGTTCAAACGGGGCCTCACCCCGGAAACTTTTGAGTTTATCAAAGGCCTTGAGCCAGACCTCCTGCGCAATGTCCTCCACCTCACTGTCGCGCCGGGCATAACGCCGCGCCGTCGCAAACACCCGCGGCGAATACTTGGCCACCAAAGGCTCGAAACTCGCCGTGTCGCCTCGCAACACCGCGGCTATGAGTTCCGTTTCCGTTTGGTCCATTGAGCGGGTACTATGCCAAGGTTTGCCAGTCAGCCAAAGGCAAAAAAGGTCACGCGCGTCATTTACCCAGCTCCCGGCTCGCACCGGGACTTGCGTTACCCACCCCAGCCACTAAACTCCGCCTCCGATGTTGAACCTTGGTTCACTCAATTTACCCCAACGCCAGGCCGTGGAAACCATTCACGGCCCCGTCTTGATTCTCGCCGGCGCCGGCACCGGCAAAACCCGCGTCATCACCTTCCGCATCGCCCACATGATCGAGAAGCGGATCTCCCCGGACCACATCCTCGGCGTGACCTTCACCAACAAGGCCGCGCGCGAAATGCAGCAGCGGGTCAACCAGCTCATCCCCCGCCCCAAGGCGCGGCCGGGCGAGGAAAAGCCCAAACGCCCCACCATCTGCACCTTCCATTCGCTCTGCGTCCGCATTTTGCGCGAACATATCGAAAAGCTCGGCTACAAGCGCAACTTCGTCATTTACGACGAATCCGAGCAGTTGGGCGCGGTTAAAAAAATTCTCAGCCAAATTTCCGCCAAGGGCGAGAAAACCGATCCCGGCGCCATCCTGGGCCTGCTCAGCCGCTATAAAAATGGCGGGGAACGCGCCGCCATTTTTGCCGATCCCAGTGTCGCCGCCATGGCCGAGCATGTCAAAAAACGCTACGAATCCGCCCTGCGCGCCTGCAACGCCGTGGATTTTGACGATTTGATCCTGCTGACCTTAAAACTCTTTCGCGAGCATGCGGATGCTCTGGAAGCCTGCCGCACCAAGTATCGGTACGTCATGGTGGATGAGTACCAGGACACCAATGCCGCCCAGTTTGAGCTGGTGCACCTCCTCACCAAGGAGCATCGCAATTTATGCGTGGTCGGGGATGATGACCAGAGCATCTACGGCTGGCGCGGGGCGGAAATCGCCAATTTGCTGGACCTGGAAAAGCACTTCCCCGAGGTCAAGATTGTCAAATTAGAGCAAAACTACCGCTCCACCTCCACCATTCTGGACGCGGCCAATGCCTTGATCAAAAACAACACCCGCCGCCGCGCCAAGCAGTTGTGGTCCGAGAAAGGCACCGGCACGCGCATCAATCTGCATGCCTTTGCCGATGACGAGGAGGAGGCGCGCACCATCATCGAGGAAATCCAGTTTGCCCGCGTCACCCGCCGCGCCACCTGGGGCCAGTACGCCATCCTCTTTCGCACCAACCAGCAGTCGCGCCCCATTGAAACCGCCCTGCGCGCCGCCCAGGTGCGCTACCATCTCATTGGCGGCCAGAGCTTTTTCGACCGGCGCGAAATCAAAGATTTCTGCGCCTACCTCAAAACCTTCATCAATCCGCACGATGACGTCAGCCTGCTGCGCATCGCCAACACCCCGGCCCGGGGGCTGAGCGATGTCACCATGGAGCGACTCCTCCTGGCCAGCCATGAACGCAGCTGCTCGGTGTATGCGGCCATGCGGAACCCCCTGGTCACCTCCACCTTTCAGACCAAGTCGCGGGAAAGCATTGAGGCCTTTGTGGAATTCATTGAGCGGACCCGCGCCCCCCTGCTCCTCACCCCTTACGCCGCCCGGCCGCTCCAGACCTGGTGCGAAAGTTTTCTGGAGGAAACCGGCTATTACCGTGATTTGCAACGCTCGGAAAAAAACCCCGAAATCGCCGAGAGCCGCATCCGCAATCTCCGCGATATCATCGCCACCATGGATGGCAAGGAGGCGGAAACGCTGGTGACCACCGGCACCCTGGCCGAGCGGTTGGAAACCTTTCTCGAAAACATCACCCTGGATTCCGACCGCGCCGAAGAGGAGGAAAGCACCGGCGACGCCGTCACCCTGATCACCATGCACAGTTGCAAGGGCCTGGAATTCCCCCACGTCTACATCATCGGCCTGGAAGATGGCCTCCTGCCGCACACCCGCTCCAAGACCGAGGGCACGCTGGACGAGGAACGACGGTTGTTTTATGTGGCCGTGACCCGGGCGATGCTGACCCTGACCATCACCCATTGCGGCGGCCGCAAAAAGTATGGCCAAATCCTGCCCTGCCAGCCCTCGCCCTTTCTGAAAGAACTGCCGCAAAACCTCGTGGAGGACGCCTCTGCCAAGGCCAAACGCCCCGTGGCCCCGGAAGCCGGCAAGGACATGTTCGCCGCCATCCGCCGGGCCATTGCCGGATAATGAGTCTTACCGTCGTGGCCCTGCCCTCGACCGGGTTATCCGCAATAAAAAACGGGCGGCCATTGCTGGTCGCCCGCTGAAATCAATTTCGACTGGAATCAGGCCTTGGCCAGGGTGGCGGCGGGCTTGGCGCTCAGGGCAGCCTTGACCACTTTCACCAATTCCGCGAAAGCGGGTTCGTCCGTGGCCGCGATATCGGCAATGACCTTGCGGTCGAGGGCCACTTTGGCTTCCTTCAGGCCTTCAATGAAACGGCTGTAGGTCAGGCCGGCGGAACGGGCGGCCGCATTGATGCGGATCTGCCAGAGATAGCGGAACGTGCGTTTTTTCACGCGGCGATCACGATAGGCATACTGGCGGCCGTGGTCCACGGCGTCGGAGGCGTAGCGGTACAGTTTGGACCGCTTCATGCGAAAACCTTTCGCGGCGGTCAACATCCGTTTACGACGTTTGCGGGAAGCTGGTGCGTTTGTAACTCTCATTGGATCTAAATGTTAAAGTGTTAAAAGGTTAAACTGCCGGCTTAGCCACGGTGGCTGAAAGGCATGCTCTGGGTGATGCGGTACGCGTCGGTGGAGTCCACCACGGCAGCCTTGCCGAGGGCACGGCGGCGCTTGGGCGACTTGGTTTGGGCCAGATGGCGAATCCCCGCGTGACGACGCAGGACCTTGCCGGTGGCCGTGATCTTGAACCGCTTGGCCGCGGCCTTCTTCGTTTTAATACCTTTTGGGCGACGCATATAAAAAATCTTAATTCAATTGCAAAAGAGCATGAACTATACGTGGCACCGGCCGCGATGGCAAGCGCGATTTTTTAAATTTTTGTTACCCCCCGGCTTGCCATTCCTCCCGGGCCAACCTATGTTCGCCCGCATGAAATATCGCCGCTTTGGCCGCACTGAACTGTCCATGCCGGTCTTCTCCTGCGGGGGCATGCGTTACCAGTATAAATGGCAGGATGTGGACCCCAAGGACATCCCCCAGGCCAACCAAGCCAACCTCGAGGCCACCATCCACCGCTCGCTGGCACTCGGCATCAATCACATCGAAACGGCCCGCGGTTACGGCTCCTCCGAAATGCAGCTCGGGAAAGTGCTCCCCACCCTGCCCCGCGAACAGCTCATTGTCCAAACCAAGGTCGCCCCCAAGGCCACCGCGAAGGAATTTCTGGAAACCTTCGAGACCTCCATGGCCTATTTGAAACTGGACCATGTGGAATTGCTCTCCTTGCATGGCATTAACAACCAGGAATTGCTCGACTGGTCCGTGGGCAAAAATGGCTGCGTCGCCGCCGCGCGCCAGTTGCAGAAAGAGGGCCGGGTGCGCTTCATCGGCTTTTCCACCCATGCCACCCCCGACATCATCGAGGCCGCCATCCACACCGGCGAGTTCGATTACGTGAATCTCCACTGGTATTTTGTCAATGACCTGAATTGGAACGCCGTCCTGGCCGCCCGCCGGCACGACATGGGCGTCTTCATCATCAGCCCGAACGACAAAGGCGGCAAGCTCTACGAACCGCCCCAAAAACTCGTGGACCTCTGCGCCCCCCTGTCCCCGATGGAATTTAACGACCTCTATTGCCTGGCCCGGCCGGAAGTCCACACCCTGAGCCTCGGCGCCGCCCGCCCCAGTGACTTTGACGAACACATCAAAGCCCTGGCCCATTACGACCGCATTCCCGCGACCATCGCCCCCATCGAACAGCGCTTGCGGGCCGAAATTGACCGCGTCGTCGGGGCCGACTGGCATCAGCGCTGGTCTGAGGGCCTGCCGAATTTCGGCGACGTGCCCGGCCAGGTGAATATCTCCGAAATCCTCCGCCTCTGGACCTACGCCAAATCCCTGGATTTGACCGCCTGGGGCAAAATGCGGTACAACCTGCTCGGCCAGGCCGAGCACTGGTTCCCCGGCGAAAACGCCGCCAAACTCGCCGAACTCGACCTCACCGGCGCCCTGCGCGGCAGCCCCTTTGCCGACCGCATCCCCGCCATCCTCGCCGAAACCCACCGGATGCTCTTCGAAAAACCCGTCCAACGCCTCAGCGCGACTTGAATTTACCGGCAATCCCTGTCTGCCGTTTATATCCACTTGGTATTTTCCACCAAGGAACGGCGTCCGTTTCTCCGCGACCAAGCGCTCCGCGAGGCGTTGCATGCACAACTGGGCGGAATTTCCAATGCTCTTGAGTGCCCGTCCCTTTTGGTCGGCGGGGTGGAGGATCACGTGCATATTCTGGCGCGGCTGGGCAGGACAATGACTCAGGCGGATTGGGTCAAGGAGTTGAAACGTGTTTCAAATGGCTGGTTAAAAGCGCAAAGCCGGGATTATGCCGGTTTTGAGTGGCAGGGTGGCTATGCGGATTTCAGCGTGAGCCAGTCCAATCTTGAGCAGGTCAAGCAGTACATCGCCGGACAGGAGGAACCTCACCAGAAAATGAGTTTTCAAGATGAATTACGGGCACTCCTCCGCAAACATGAAATTGAATGGGATGAGAAGTATGTTTGGGACTGATTTTCGTGCTGGTTTTCGAATTCCTGCATTTGTCGACAACCACCCATTGCTGCCGCCATGTCCCCCTTCCTGAAGCCCAACGGGCTTCCGCCCTCCAGCCCAAGGTTGCCCATCAGCGGGCCTACCTTCGGTTAACGTGCGCCGGGTTCTTCAACCCCAACGGGGTTGTGGCCACCCGGTTCACCGCGTTGCGCATGGCCGCACAGTATATCCGGCGGGATGGAATGGCAGGGGGAATCAAACCAGGGTTTGGGCAGGGCTAACGTTATGCCGACAGCCCAAGCGCCCGGGGGAGGCCCCTCCAAAGTATGCCCGTTCTGCTTGCCACGCGAACCCGGCCGGCGGTAAGCTGCCGCCATGGTAAGCGGATTATGCATTCTTGGTGCTTCCTCCACCGCCCACGGCTGCCGCCGCGCGGCCCGGAGCTTTTTACTGGCCGCCCTGCTGCTGCGCCTGGCCGCCCCGGCCGGGGCGGCGCCGCTGGGCGCTTATCCCGCCGCCCGGCGCGATCCGGTGATGGACGACTATAACGGCGTGCCGGTCGCCGATCCCTATCGCTGGCTGGAACACCTGGACACGCCGGAAACACGAACCTGGGTCGCGGCGGAGTCGCGGCTCACGGATGATTATCTGGCCGCCATCCCCGTCCGGGAAGTGCTCAAACAGCGGTTGTCCGCAGTCATTAATTTTGAGAAATTCGGGATGCCCTTCCATCAGGGAGCACACTATTTCTACACCCATAACAGCGGGCTGCAACCGCAGAGCGTGTTGTTCACCAGCGTCGGGCGCGAGGGCACCCCCACGGTGGCGTTTGATCCCAATGCGCTGGCGACGAATGGCTCCCTGGCCGTGGTGGGTTATGTGGTCAGTCCGGATGGCGGAACCCTGGCCTACGGGGTGTCGCACGGCGGATCGGACTGGACCGACTGGCATTTCCGCGACCTGGCTTCCGGCCAGGACCGGGCCGACGTATTACGTTGGACCAAATATTACTCACCCGTGTTTGCCCGGGACAGTCACAGCGTGTATTACAGCGCCTTCCCGGCCCCGGCGCCCGGCGAGGAACTCCGCGTGCGCGATCTGGGCGATGCGATTTACCAGCATGTTTTCGGCACCCCGCCCACGGCCGACCGCCAATTGTATGCGCGGCCGGATCATCGCGACTGGCAGTTCCAGCCGCACCTCACCCCGGATGGCCGCTGGCTCGTGCTCCGGGCGGGGGAAGGCGAGGTGGGGGACAAGGGGTTGGAAAATCTCTATGTGCTCGACCTCCAGCAATCCAATGCGCCCGCCCGGGCGCTGGCGGAGGGGTTCGCCAACAATTACCTGTATGTGGGCGCCGACCAGGGCCGGCTGTTTTTCGAGACCACGGCGCAGGCACCCCGGGGCCGGGTGGTGGCGATTGACCCGGCCGCCCCGGGCGACCCCGCCTGGCGGGAAGTGGTGCCGCAGGGACCGGACACCTTGGATGTCGACTCAGGCAGCGTCACGCTGGTGGGTCACCACCTGGTTGTGCGGTCGCTGCACGATGTCGCCAGCCAGGTGGCGCTTTACGGTTTGGATGGCCGGCGCGAACGGGCGGTGGTGCTGCCGGGCCGGGGCGTTGCCGGGGGGTTTGGCGGCGCGGCGGAGGACCGGGACACCTTTTACTCCTTCACGGACATGGTCACCCCACCCACGCTGTTCCGGCTGGACCTGGCGTCCGGCACGAGCACAGTTTACCGCGCGCCCACCGTGGCGTTCGACACCCGCACCCTGGAAACCAAACAGGTGTTTTATCCCTCCCGGGATGGCACCCGGATTCCCCTGACCCTCGTGTACAAAAAAGGCATCCACCTCGACGGCAGCAATCCGACCGTGCTCTATGGCTACGGCGGCTTTGGCATCTCCGTGCTGCCGGGGTTTGACGCCACCCGGCTGGTCTGGCTGGAGCGGGGCGGGATCTTCGCGGTGGCCAACCTGCGCGGTGGGGGTGAATATGGCGAAGCCTGGCACCGGCAGGCGATTCGCGCCCACAAGCAGTTGGTCTTCGACGACTTCATCAGCGCGGCCGAATGGCTGATTGCGCAGGGTTATACGTCCACGCCCAAGCTGGCGATCCAGGGCGGCTCGAACGGCGGCCTGCTGGTGGGCGCTTGCGTGACCCAGCGCCCCGATCTTTATGGGGCGGCGCTGGCCTATGTGGGGGTGATGGACATGCTGCGGTTTGACCAGTTTGGCCAGGGGGCCGGCTGGGTGGGCGATTACGGGGTGCCGCATAACCCGGAGGATTTCCCGGCGCTGCGCGCTTACTCGCCGTATCACAACGTGCGCCCGGGCACCCACTATCCAGCCACCATGGTGATCACTGGCGACCACGACGCGCGCGTGATGCCCGCCCACTCCTTCAAATTTGCCGCCGCGCTGCAAGCCGCGCAGGCCGGCCCCGCGCCCGTGCTGTTACGGGTGCGGCTGGACACCGGCCACGGTTCCGGTCCCACCACCAGCCAGGTGGTCGCCGAACGGGCGGACGCTTACGCGTTCCTCATGCAAAATCTCGGCATGACAATGAAGTGAAACGGCAAGGGATGCCAAAATGCCACCACCACGGCCAGGCGCGGGAGCAGGCGCCGGTCACCGGGATGCGCCACCCCGCCGCTCCACGTCTCCGTGTTTATCGCGGCCAGCTCCCGTTCAACACCGTTTGCACGGTTTGGAGCAACAAATTCAAGGAACACGGATGCGTGACCACCGCCTGAATTTGCCCGCCCGGATGCGGGTGAATCCCTTCCGCCGGGGGCCGGCGGGAGGCAAGAATGACCGGCAGGCGCATGGCCTCCTCACGCATTTGCTGGAGCAAGTCCGGCCCCGGGTCCCGGGCCGTATGCGGCTCCGAAATGAGCAGGTCATAGCGTTCGCGGTGCAGCGCCCACCAGGCTTCGCGGCCATCGCCCGCCGTATCCACGGCGTAGCCGGAACGGATGAGGACGCCAGCACTCAGCTCGCGCGTGTAAAGGTCGTCATCCACGACCAGGATATGGGGCCGCGGGCGGGGCAGCGCGGCGATGGCCAGACGGGCATTCATGGCGGGGAATATTATCGCAGTTGGGGCACCCGCAGGTCATGGGCATGACCCAGGACGCCAAACGCGGACAGGAGCCAGATGACCACGCAGATGACCACCACCACATTCAGAATTTGTTTAATTTTTCCATCCATGGGAATATACGTATTGACCAGCCAGAGGAGCACACCGACAACGATTAGCGTAACGAGCAGCGACATGAGTGACATAGTTTGAGGGGATTTGGTTTGAATGAAGTAATAGCCTAAACGGTCCGGCGGGCCGCAGCGATGGGGTGTTTCCCCCACCGGCCCGGCCGGCCGGAGCATGGCACCGCCGGTGACCGGCCAACCCGGGGTTGTGCCCGCCACCGGCGGCGGAGGAACCATCGGTGCGCTTCCCTGCCGGTCACTGTTTAAACACATTGACGATGACCGGCACCTCGATGCGCGGCTGGGCGGCCACGGAGGTTTCAAAGGAGACATTGCCGCTCACGGTGGTGGCCGGCACGTTGTCCAGCCGGGCGATCAAATCGTAGGCCAGGCCATCCGCCTGGGGCACGAGTTTTACGTTAAGCCCTTTGATGGTGCTTTGGGGATTCTTCAACGCGAGCGGCTGCCCACTGGCGGAGTGAATGTTCACGTGCTGGATGATCAGGGACTCCGGCCGCTGGACCGGCGTGTTCGTGGAGTCGTTGATGCTCCAATAAAGGGCTTCCGGCGTGGTGGAAACTTCGCCCAACACCTCGCCATAGAGATAAATGCTGGAGGCCGGGATCGTCGGCTGACCGGCGGTGTAAATGTGGACGTATTCATTAAACCGGTGCGGCGGCCCGTCACGGTTAATTAACACCCGAATCCGGGCATTCGTCGCTTCCGCTCCGCCGCCCGGCTCCACCGTGGCAGTGATCCACGGCTTGGAGGTTTCGAGCCGGAGAATCTGCAGGGGTTTGCCATCGGTGCGCGTGAGGGTCGAGAATTCGTTCGTGGCTTGCATGCCATACGCAATATTGGGCGAAATGGCCAGTGGATCCAGATTGTAGAGCGGGGTGTAGTCCACCTGGATGGTCAGCGCAACCTCCGGGGTCAGGGGATCATTCGAGTGCACCGCGATGTGCTTGACGAGCCGGCCTCGATTGAAGCCGAGGTTCAAGGTGAAGGGAATTTGCCCGGCGGCTCCCGGCGGCAGTGTGTCCGGGATGACTTGCGCCGCCGTGCAACCACAGGAAGGTTTGGGCGGATCCACATGCAGCACACCAGTGCCGGTGTTCTTGAAGTGGAAAATGCCGGAGACCGTGGTGACTTGGGAAGTACTCCCAAAGTCATAAACGGTTTCGTCAAAATGAATTTTCGGAATGCCATCTGTCTGGGCGGCAAGGCTGAAGACCCCAAGGCTGAGGCCGGCGGCGAATAAAGTGAGCAATTGTTTCATAAATACTGGTTTTGGTTTGGCAGCTTTAAATGGAAAAATAAAAGGCTGAAGGGCGTCGCCCAAGCCGGCCGGAGAAACCTTTCTCCGGCCGGGTCGCGGTCCTTGAGCAAGGGCGGTTTACGGGGCGATCATCACGCGGTAAAACCGGGTCGGCTGGCCGGCGCTGGTGCTATCCGTAATGGTCTGGTTCGCCCCGGTGCCGGGGATGGTGGACAAGTTGGTCCAGGTGGGATCCAACAGGTGGTTCTTGTATTGCACCGTGTAGGTCTTCCCGGTGGCCGTGGGGAAGGTGATGCTATTGGTGCCATTGCCGCGGGCAAAAACTGGGGTGGTGACCACCGGGCAACTGGCACTGTTGGTGGCCAGGGTGCCGCCACACGTTTCCTGACCGAGGGCCGTCACGGTCACGGCCCGGGTGTTAAACACCGCAGTGTAGGTTCCGAAGTAGGTCGCGGCTTCCCCGGGAGCGAGCTGGATCGGACCGAGGACGGTCTGGTTGGTGCCCAATGGACCGTAGACGTAAACGTTGGTCAGCACGACGTCGCCGGTGTTGGTGACGTAGCCGCTGAACAGGAACAGGCTGCCCATGGGAATGGCGTTGGCCGGGCAATATTCCACCACGGCGATCCCCGGGAGGGTCAGCAGCGGACAAACCGCCGTGGAGGTGTCGGTGACATTGGTGCCGGTGCAGTGATCCGCGCCGCGGGCGGTCAAAGTGTCAATGATCAGGCAGCAGCAGGTCGGGGCGACGTAGCTGTTGGTGAAATTGACCACCGTGCCGGGGGCCAGGGTGAGCGGTCCGATGACCGGCGTGTTGTTCGTCGGCTGGTTGTTCACCACATAGACATTCATCAGCGAGACATTGCCCGCATTGCTGACGGAGCCGCTGTAGGTGTAGAGCCCGCCCCGGGGCGTGGGCAGCAACGGACAATTCTTCGTCACGATGATGCGGGGGGCCGTGGTGATGGGACAGGTGGTGGTGAGGCTGCTCACCGCGGGCATGTAGGTGCAAACATCCATGCCACTGGCAATGATAGTGTCGCTGCCGCAGAAGTCCGGTGGCACCATGTAGGAGCCGAAGAACGTCTCGGATTCGCCCGGCGCGAGATCAATCGGGGCGGGGAGCGGCGGGTTGCCCGGGGTCTGGGCATCCGTGACGGTGACATTAATCAAGGTGATATTGCCGGCATTGCTCACGCTGCCACTGTAGGTGAGGAGATCCCCCGGCCGGAGGATGCCGGCGGTGCAAACCTTGGTGACCACAATGGCCGGCTGGGTGAACACACTGCAAGTGCGGGTGTACGAGTCGGTGACGGTCACGCCCGCGCAACCCTGGCCACTGGCCACCACATCGCTCCACACCACGCAACAATTGAGCGGTGTCAGGTAACTGCCGCTGAATTTGGCCGTGGCCCCCGGTGCCAGGGCAGCGAGGGTGAAGATGACCGTATTCGGTGCCGGCCGGTCGCTGATCACGATGATGTTCGTGAGCGTAATGTTCCCGGCATTGCTAACCGTGCCGCTGTAGGTCAGCAGGCCGCCCGGCAACCCGGGTGTGCTGGGACAGTATTGCACCACGCGGATGGCCGGGGTCGTCAGGATCGTGCAGGTGGTCGTGGCCGAGTTCGTGACCGCGATGCCGCAGAGGCTCCGGCCAGTGACGGTCGAAGTGCTGGTGGAAGCGCAGTTCGTTGGTGCGAGGTAACTCCCGGTGAAGTTGGTCACCGCTCCGGGTGCAAGCGCCAGCACGGTGAAGACCGGGGTAGCCCCGCTGAGGTTGTTCAGCACCACCACGTTGGTGAGCAGGATGTTGCCGGCATTGCTCACCGAACCACTGTAGGTGAGCAGACCACCAGGGATGACTGGATTCACCGGGCAGGCTTGGGTGATGACGATGGCCGGGGTGGTGACAAGGGCGCAGGTGGCGGTTGCCGCGTTGGTGGTGGCCACGCCGCAGATGCTGACGCCGATGGCGGTCGCCGTGCTCGTGGAGGAGCAATTCGTGGGGGCCAGGTAACTGCCGGTGAAACTCGCGCCCACTCCCGGGGCCAGATAGGCCGCGGTGAAGACCGGCGTGGTGCCACTGAGGTTGTTCAGCACCACCACATTGGTGAGCGGAATGTTACCGGTGTTGGTCACCGTGCCACTGTAGATCAGCAGCGCACCGGGGGCCACGGCAAGGGCCGGGCAGTTTTCCGTAACCTTGAGGGCGGGCGTGGTGATGATGGCACAGGTGGCACTCACCGAGTTGGTGATGGGGATGCCGCACACGCTCTGGCCACTGGCGGTCGCCGTGCTCGTGGTGGAACAGTTGGTCGGCGTCAGGTAACTGCCGCTGAAACTGGCACCCGCGCCGGGGGCGAGGGTGGCCACCTTAAGCACCGGGGTGCTGCCGCTCAGGTTGTTCAGCACCACAATGTTGGTGAGGGTAATGTTACCCGCATTGGTCACCGTGCCAGTGTACGTCAGCAACGCGCCGGGAACCGTCGGCAGGATCGGACAGGTTTCGGTCACATTCAGTACCGGCGTGGTGTTAATGGCGCACGTGATGGTCACGGGGCTAGTGGTGCCAATCCCGCATAGGCTCCGGCCGGTAACCGTGGAAGTGCTCGTGGTGGTGCAGTTGGTCGGTGCCAGGTAACTGCCGCTAAAGCTGGCGGTGGCGCTGGGGGCCAGGGTGGGAATGGTGAGGAGCGGGGTCGCGCCACTGAGGCTGTTCAAGACCACCACATTCGTCAGCGTGATGTTACCGGCATTGCTGATCGATCCGCTGTACGTGAACAAACCACCGGGGATCACCGGAACATCCGGGCAGGCCTGGACGATGACCAGCCCGGGCGTGGTCGTGATGGCACAGGAGGAACTCACGCTATTCGTGACCGCCACACCGCACAGGCTCTGGCCCGTGCCGGTGCTGGTGCTGGTCACCGAGCAATTGGTCGGGGTCAGGTAGCTGCCCGTAAAACTGGCACCCACCCCCGGGGCCAAACTTGCGGCCGTGAAAACCGGGGTGGCACCGCTTTGATCATTCAGGACCACCACATTGGTGAGGGTGATGTTGCCGGTGTTGGTAATGGTGCCGCTATAGGTCAACAGCGCGCCGGGCACCGTTGGCAGGGCCGGGCAAGTTTGCGTCAATTTAAGGGCCGGCGCGGTGATAATCGCACAGGTGGTGGTGACTGAATTGGTGATGGCCACCCCGCAAACACTCCGCGCGGAACCGGTGGCAGTGCTCGTGGTGGAGCAATTGGTCGGGGTCAGGTAACTGCCGGTGAAACTGGCGCCCGCGCCCGGAGCCAGGCTGCTCACCGTATAAACCGGGGTGGCCCCGCTGAGATTATTCAAGACCACCACATTGGTCAGGGCAATGTTACCCACATTGGTAATGGTGCCGGAATACGTCAGCAGCGCGCCCGGCACGGTCGGTAGCGCGGGGCAGTTCTGGGTCATGGCCAGCGCGGGCGTGGTGGCAATCGCACAGGTGGCGCTCACTGCATTCGTAACGGCGATCCCGCAGACACTCCGCCCGGAGGCGGTCGAAATGCTGGTGGTGGAACAATTCGTGGGGGTCAGATAACTGCCGGTGTAACCGGCGCCCTCGCCCGGGGCGAGGGTCAACGTTGCAAACACCGGGGTGCCGCCACTCAGGGTGTTCAACACCACAATGTTGGTCAGCGTAATGTTACCGGTATTGGTGACCGTCCCCGTATACGTCAGCAAGGCACCCGGCGCGGTCGGGCTGGCCGGACAGGTTTGCGTAACGGCCAGTGCGGGGGTCGTATTAATCGCACAGGTGGAAGCCACCGTGTTCGTGATGGTGCCGCCACAATAACTCTGGCCGGTGACGGTGGCAAGGCTGGTGACGGAGCAATTGGTCGGCGCGATAAAACTGCCCATGAAATTGGCCCCGATACCGGGGGCAAGTGAGGCGATGAAGAAGACCGGCGTGGCGCCACTGAGATTGTTC
>CAIQWB010000104.1 GCA_903875465.1 uncultured Verrucomicrobia subdivision 3 bacterium | reverse complement strand
TGAGATTTTTCCAAAGCGTTTATGCCCAAGAGATTGATGCAGACCGGCCATTTAAATTTCGGAGTTCGGGTTTAACCGGGGTCCGGGTCCGTGCCGTGTTCAGCAGGGTGGCCAGCCGGATCTTTGCTGCAAAGATTGAAAACCACCGTGCGCTGCCCGGCGCGCCACCAGTTGGGCCCCCAAAGGTCACCTGATTTGCCCGCTTTACTCGCCGCACCCTTTCCAGTAACTTCTACCTGTGGCCATTGCAAAATCTGCCGGGCAGCCGTTGCCCGCCAAAAGTCCGCCGTTTGAAGAAGCTCTCCAAAATTTGGAGAAGGTAGTGGAAATGATGGAAGCCGATGAGCTCCCGTTGGAAACCTTGCTGGCCAAATACGAAGAAGGCATCAAGCTGGTTAAAATTTGCCAGGACAAGCTGGCTGAGGCGGAATTGAAGATCCAGCAGTTGGAAAAAAATACAGCAGGCGATTTTAAGTTGAAGCCGCTGGAAGTGACCGAAACCTAAACTATGAACCGATACCTTGATATGGTGGATGGACCTGCGCACGTTAAAAAGTTAACCCTGCCGCAACTCAATGAACTGGCCGGCGAAATCCGCCAGGAATTGATTGACGGCCTGTCCAAGGGCGGCGGCCACCTCGGCCCCAACCTCGGCGTGGTCGAACTCACGATCGCCCTCCATCGCGTCTTCAACACCCCGGTCGACAAATTTGTCTGGGATGTGAGCCACCAAGTGTACGTTCATAAACTCCTCACCGGCCGCAAGGACCGCTTTCGGACCATCCGCCAGACCAACGGTCTGAACGGCTTCGCCCTCCGCACGGAAAGTGAGCACGATTGCTACGGCGCCGGCCACGCGGGCACCGCCCTGTCCGCCGCCCTCGGCATGGCCGCCGCGCGCGACCAAAAAGGCGGCAAAGAACATGTCGTCTGCATTTTTGGCGACGCCGCCCTGACCAACGGCATTTCGTTCGAGGCGCTGAACAACATCAGCCACACCACCAAAAAGTTCATCGGCATCCTCAATGATAACGAATGGAGCATTGCCAAGAACGTCGGCGCCATTTCTGCCTACCTGAACAAGCTCATCACCAACCCGCGCTATAACCAGTTGGCCCGCGATTTCCAAGGTTTCATCCGCCGTCTGCCCAAGGGCGAACTGGCCCTCAAACTCGCCCACAAGGCTGAGGAAGGTTTTCGTGGCGCCCTCAACGAGGTCGGCATGCAAAAGACCGACACCCAACTGGATGCCGATGGTCGGGGCGGCCATGGTTCTCCCGTGATATTCGAGGAAATGGGCGTGCGTTACCTCGGCCCCATCGACGGCCATGATCTCCCCCTGCTCATCAGCACCATGGAATTCGCCAAGACGTGCGACCATCCCATTGTCATCCATGTGCTCACCAAAAAGGGCAAAGGCTACGATGCCGCCATCAAATCCCCCGAAAAATTCCATGGCACCGGACCCTATGATGTCAAAACCGGTGACTCCGCTCCGGTTAAGGCCGGCACCCCGCCGAACTATCAGGATGTGTTTGGCCAAACCATGGTCAAACTCTGCCGCAAAGATTCCACCGTCGTGGGCATCACCGCCGCCATGCCCAGCGGCACCGGCCTTAAACATTTGGAAAAAGCCATGCCCGAACGTTATTATGACGTCGGCATCGCCGAGGAACACGCCGTCATTTTCGCTGCTGGCATGGCCACCATGGGCTTCCACCCTGTCTGCGCCATCTATTCCAGCTTCCTCCAGCGCGCGTATGATTGCATTCACCACGACATTTGCCTCCAGGATTTGCCCGTGATTTTTTGCATGGACCGCTCCGGCCTGAGCGCCAATGACGGCCCCACCCATCATGGTTTGTTTGACATCGCCTACCTGCGGTGCATGCCTAACCTCATTGCTATGGCCCCAGCCAATGAGGACGAGCTCGCGGACATGATGTTTACCGCCACCCACGAAAAACACCCTACCTTCATCCGCTACCCACGCGGCGCCGCCGAAGGCGTGCCGGTCAAGGAACAGCCCAAGCTGATCCCCATCGGCAAGGCCGAAATCGTCGAAAACTTCTCTAACAAAGGGAAAGAAAAAGTGGCCCTCTTCGGTCTGGGACCGATGTGCGCCATCGCCCGCCAGGCCTCCGTGGAACTCATCGCCGCCGGCTACGATGTGGCTGTGATCAACCCGCGCTTCACCAAGCCGCTGGATGCCGGCAGCCACGAATTCTTTGCCAACGCTGCCGATCTCGTCATCACCTTGGAAGACCATACGGTCGTGGGTGGCTATGGTTCTTCAGTTCTGGAACTGCTGAGCGAAAAAGCCATTACCACCCCGGTGATCCGCATCGGCTGGCCCGATCAGTTCATCGAACACGCCACCACCCAGGACGAGTTGCGCCACAAGTACGGCCTCTCCGCGGAAAACACGGTGGCCAAGGTGAAGGCCTTCTTCGCCAAATCCGGCACCGAATCCGTCCGCCTGACGGCGATTGCCTGATCGCAATTAACGATATTCAATAAACGGCCTCCCTGGCACCTGCCAAGAGGCCGTTTTTATTTGCCCTGACGCAATGGCATCAGTCCCAAATAAATAACTACCCAAACCGGCACGGCAAACAGGGCAAGGGTTTCCAGCCGGGTCCAGGTCCAGGGCAAGTAGTGCGCCTGCATGGGGTAGACAGTAATCATGAAATAATTGCTGAAGCGGGTATGTCCCAGAAAACGCCCATACTTGGGGAAGCGTTTGCGCAGACCGCTAACCAGGGCGATCACCCCCAGCACAAGCACCAACGCCGTCACCGCCAGGTTTACAGGCAACATGGCGTTTAAATCCAAATGCACGTCATGCGGCCCGCGCTTGACGAAATACGGGTAAAACCACTGGGTGCCTGCCCAGATAAAACTAAAACCGCTCTGGATGGCGGTGCGATAATTGGCCTTGGATGAGGTGCTCTCATTCAACAACCAGCCGACATACAACGGCACGATCCCCCAGATGAGGGTAACGTGCTCAAAGGGTGTCACGATCAACGTGACAAATACCGACCAGTAGGCATGCATACCGCGCGGGAGCTTAAGGCTTCACCGCTGCTTCGCAATGCTGTTCAACCGATGAATGCCTTGTGCACCGCCGCCGTCGCCTGCGCGCCCTTGGCCAGGTCAATGATCACCGAAATCTTGATTTCACTGGTGGAGATCATCCCAATATTCACTCCTTCGCGGGCCAGCACATCAAACATTTTGCCCGCCACACCCGTATGCGATTTCATGCCCACACCCACAATGGAAAGCTTGCCGATGTTTTCATCCGCCAGCACATCTTTAAAACCAATGTCTTTTTGGAGGGCGGCAATCACTTTCTGTGCCTTGAGCAGATCCGGCTTGTCAACGGTAAAGGAAAGGTCCGTCGCGGGTATGCCCGTGCCATGGCTGATGTTCTGCACGATCATGTCCACGTTCACCACGGCGTCGCCCAGGGCCTTGAAAATGCGGGCGGCCACTCCGGGTTTGTCCGGCACGCCAACCAGCGTCACCTTCGCCTGATTCTTGTCGAGCGCCACACCACGCACGACGATGTCTTCCATGCTTTTCGTTTCTTCTTTCACAATGGTTCCTGGATTGTCGTTCAAACTGGATCTTACTTCAAACACCACGCCAAATTTCTTGGCAAATTCCACCGACCGGCTCTGCATGACCTTCGCCCCGAGGCTGGCCAGTTCGAGCATTTCATCATAGGAAATTTCCGCGAGCTTGGTGGCCGAGGGTACGAGTCGGGGATCGGCCGTGTACACGCCATCCACATCCGTATAAATCTGGCACAAATCGGCCTTGAGCGCAGCCGCCAGCGCAATGGCCGTCAAATCCGAACCGCCCCGGCCGAGCGTGGTGATCTGGCCATCCTCGGTTTCACCTTGAAACCCGGCCACAATAACTACATTGCCGGCCTTCAGTAGATCATGCACCCGTTTGGGCGTGATGTTGTGAATTTTAGCCTTGGTATGAACGCCATCCGTAACAATCCCTGCCTGTGCCCCGGTCAAGGAAACCGCGGGAATGTTCACTGCATGCAGCGCAATCGCGGTAAGCGCAATAGTTTGCTGCTCACCCGTGGCGAGCAGCATGTCCATCTCGCGTTCGCTGGGCAATGGGGCGATGTCCTTGGCCAGTTTGATGAGGCCATCAGTGACCCCGCTCATGGCCGAAACCACCACCACCACCTGGTCGCCCTGCGCGCGATACTTCGCGACACGGTCGGCCACATTTTTAATGCGGTCGGTGTTACCCACCGAGGTGCCGCCATATTTTTGAACAATTAGTGCCATACAAAAAACGAACAGCCGGACGGTTAAATCACCCGGCAACGATCCAAAGGAAAGGACATTGTAGTCAGAGTCCGGCAGTTTGAAAAGTTGGAATTATGCACATCTACACCGCATGCTTTGCCAGCAAATAATCCCGGAAAATTCCATAATCCGCCCCCATGCGGTCATAATCCTCGGGGAGCTTGTTCATCGCCTCCATGGCCGGTGGAACGTCCGGGGAAAAACCAATGGTGCGCTCGATTTCCTCGGGGAATTTGGCCGGATTCGCCGTTTCCAAAATCGCCGTCGGCAGACCCGCCATCGGCTCCGCCGCCTGCCAATCCTGATAACCAGCCCACGCCACCGCTCCGTGCGCTTCAAGCAACAACTCGTATTTCGTCCAAACTTCCCGAATGGTTTCGCGGGTTCGATCGTCGGAGATGGAGCTGGAAAACAAATCCCGGCGCATGGTCTCCAGATTGGGCATCTGGTTAATTTTGCCCGTCTCGTCCATTTGACCGCCGTAGACCGACACCAGTCGGGCGAGATTGCTGGGATGCCCCACGTTCATGGCGTTGGACACCGAATTTCGTGAGGGAACCACTTTTTCATAAACCCCCGTTGCCAAGAACCGCGGGAAGGCGTCGTTATCGTTGACGGGCACAATAATCTTACGGACCGGCAATCCCATTTGTTTCGCAACGACGGATCCCATCATATCGCCGAAGTTACCACTGGGAATGGAGAAGACCATCGGTTCGCCGGGCTTGGCCAGGCGGGAGGCAGCGTAAAAATAATACACGCTTTGGGGCAGTAACCGGCCAATGTTGATCGAATTGGCAGAAGAGAGCGGCAGGTGACCAAGGGATGGATCGGCAAAGGCTCGTTTCACCATGGCCTGGCAGTCATCAAACTTACCGTCAATCGCCACAGTACGGACATTGCCCTTGAGCACGGTCATCAACTTGCGCTGGCTCAGGCTGATCTCGTCATTGGGAAACAAAACGATGACCTGAAAACCAGGAATATTATGAAAGGCATGGGCCACTGCGGCACCCGTGTCGCCACTGGTGGCGGTGAGAATCGTTAGTTGCCGGTTCTCTTCCAGCAGAAACCGGCCCATCAATCGCGCCATCATGCGGGCGGCAAAGTCTTTGAAGGAGGCCGTGGGCCCTTGGTCCAACCGCATGATGTGCACACGGTCATGGACCTTCTCCAGCGGAATGACAAAATCGTAGGCCTCCCGGCACATGGCCGCCAGCACGTCCGGCTCCACTATGCCGTCCGTGTATTGGGACAGCACCCGAAAGGCGATTTCGTGATACGGCAGGCTGGCGAAGCTGGCGATTTCCGCCGCGGTCAATTGCGGGAATTGTTTGAGAAAATACAGCCCGCGATCCGGGGCCAGGCCGGCCAGCAGCGCCTCGCGCAAATTGACGCAGGGGGACTGACCATTGGTGCTAGTGAACTCGAGTCTCATGATAAAGCGGACGCGCCTCAGGCGCGGAGGGAATGGAAGGCGGGATTTTCCACCACAACTTTGATGCCTTCTTGACGGATATTGGTTTGAAAGGCCTCGGTGATGCGATCCAGCGGAAACCGGTGGGTGATCAGTTTCTCAATCGGAATGCCGATGCGGGCGGCACGTTGCAAAAAGTGGTAGGCATTGGGGTATTCCCAACTGTTGTAGGCCCAGCTGCCCACCAGCATTATTTCCTTTTTGCAGATATCCTCGTGGGGATTAATGGAGCATTCGCCCCCATCCACGAAAAAACCCACCTCGCAAATGCCTCCACCACGGCGGACCATCTTCCAAATATTGCTGGCGGCTTGGGGCACGCCAGTGACCTGAAAGGCAAAATGGGCTCCCAATCCCTTGGTCACGGTTTTTACCGCGTCCACTAGCCCGTCGCGCGTGGCGTGATCGCGGAAATTGATGGTGTAATCCGCGCCCATCTGTTTGGCCAGTGCCAGGCGTTCGGCATTGCCATCAATAGCGATAATATTGTTCACCCCATAGGTACGAACAATGGCGATCATCATGAGCCCGATAGGGCCACAGCCCTGCACAATCACCCGGCTGCGAAAGTTGATCAGATTGGTGCGCTTAGCTCGTTCCAAGGCATGCGCGGCCACGGCGGCGGGTTCAATCAATACTCGCAGATCCAGGCTCATGTCATTGACCACGAAGAAAGAGGACCCGGGACGGATGATTAAATATTCCCCGAAGTAGCCGTTAAAATGATTGTCAGGCTCGTCCGGGAGCAATCCGTAAATCCGGAGGTCATCGCACAGATTTGCCTTGGCTGGATTGTACTTGGCAATCATGCACTCCTCAGAGGTTTCCATCGTACTAGTTACGATTTTATCACCAACCTTTACCGGCTTGCCCACGCTGTCCATGCGGATGGCACTGCCGACTTGAACCACCTCACCAGTGCCCTCATGCCCCAAAACCACTGGACACAATTTAAACGGATCCGCCTTGAAACAATGGATGTCGGTGCCGCAAATACCACAGGCCTCCACGCGCACCAAAATTTCATCGGGACGAATGGGTCGCAGGGGAAACTGGCGGAGTTCCAAACGTTCTTTTTCCACCAAGACCGCCGCCCGGGCGAAAGTAGGATGGCCGGATATATTAGCTGGCGGAGGAACGGGCAACGAAGCGGCGGCAGGCGCGGCCATTTTGACCAGCGTCTCGCGCACAATGCGTTCGATTTCGTTCTCCGAGAAATTCATGGGACAAGGGCCAGGTTGAGCACCAACCTAGGCAAAGCTCTCCACGCGGATCATGACCGGCTTGCCTTTAATGACGGGCAATTTGCTGATCTTATCCAGCGCCTTTGCCAACGCACCATTTTGGGCATCGTGGATCATCAGAATGAGCGGCACGCTTTCACCCTGATGACCTTCAGGCTGCACCACCGAGGAAATGCCGATCTTGGCGGCGGCCAGTATGGTGGAAATTTTGGCCATCACGCCGGGTTTGTCGACGACGTTTAACCGCACGTAATAGCGCGAGACGATATTGGCCACGGGAAGCACTGAACCGTCGCAGGAGTGGGAAACAAACGGTGGCACCCGCACCTTGGTGTTGTTGGTGAGGTCGAGGGCGGCATCGGCGAGATCGCTGAGCACCGAACTGGCCGTGGCGTCTTTTCCCGCACCCCGGCCATAAAAAAGTGCATCGCCCACCACGTCCCCACGAACAAAAACGGCGTTGAACACGTGGTTCACACTGGCAAGCACATGCGTGTTGGGCACCAAGGTGGGATAAACCGAAACCTGCACCTGGCAGTCGTTGCCTGCCTTTTTCACGATTCCCAGCAACTTAATGGTGTAACCCAATTGTTGGGCGAACTGAATGTCCAGGGACGTAATGTGGCGGATGCCTTCCACGTGGACTTGATTGGGCTTTACCCAAAAACCATGGGCTAGGGACGCTAAAATCCCGGTTTTGTGCGCGGCGTCGTGTCCGTCTATGTCCAAATCCGGCGGGGTTTCGGCGTACCCCAGACGCTGGGCATCGGCGAGGACGGCGGCAAAATCGGCACCTTCCAATTTCATCCGGGTAAGGATGTAATTACAGGTGCCATTCACAATGCCGTAAAGGGCGTTGATCCGGTTGCCCACAAACCCTTCGCGCAAGGTTTTGATGATGGGAATCCCACCGCAGACGCTGGCCTCGTAATAAAGATTGGTGCCGTATTTATTGGCGGCCGCAAACAACTCCTCGCCGTGGGCGGAGAGCAATGCCTTGTTGGCGGTGACAACGGGTTTGCCCAATTTCAAGGCAGCCAGAATGATTTCACGAGCCACGGTCGTCCCACCGATCAATTCGGCAATAATCTGAATTTCCGGGTCATAAACCACTTCGCGCCAGTCGGCAGTCAGAAGATTGGACGGTATTTTGGCTTCCCGGGCCTTTTTAAGATCCCGCACTGCCACCCGGATGACTTGCAAGCCCACGCCAATGCGCGCGGACAGCAACTCACCGTTGCGTTTCAGCGCTTCAACCACGCCGCCGCCCACAGTGCCGCCGCCGACAATTCCGAGTTTGACTTGGTGCATACGAGTTCACAGCTTGCCTCTAAAAACCCGATGGAACAATTTAATTTTGAGATGAAAACAGGGGCCGAGGGTAAGATAAAATTCTACCAGACGAGGATATTTCGTCCTTTGAGCAGACGAAAATGGCGACGGGGCCGAATCATCACCCAAGCAACACCGCTCTCATGATGAGTATATGCTGGAAGGGGGATTTTGTCAAATGGAGCCAACCGCGGAAACGCGAGAGCGAATCCGCCACCGGTTTTGAGCAGAATTACGAAATAGCAGCAAAGATCATAAAACAGGCCATTTTTGAATGATTTTGAGACGGAACTGACCTCGTTTGGGGAGCCGATGAGGCCCGGAAGGTGGGGTTATGACCTGAAAACCTCCAGGGGCGGGAAACCGGGTTATCCTTGACCAATGACCAACGGCAGGTTGAGAGGGCAGTGCTGCGGCCTCCGTTTGGGACATTGGAATTATGCGACCTCCAATGAGGTCACGGCCCGTATAATTCAACACAAACTGTTATCGTTGTTTGACTTACAAAACTAAATCCCCGCTAGTGTGAAAGCAACGCTGGGAAGGGATTTTGCGTTGGAGCGGTGCGCGAGCCGAAAGGCGAGCGGGTGAGTTTCGTCGTTGAGCTCAGGGTGCCGGTTTTGGCGGGATGTTTGTGCGCCAGGCCCGGGAGGTTTATTCTCCGTAGTGGACGCCGCAGCCGTAGGGGCGGGTTTGGGTGACGGCCACGGGTTTGCCGGCGAGGAGGGAGTCGACGGCGGCGCGGACGTAGTTGCGGGCGGTGCGCGGGTCGCCCTCGGGTTGCGGGCGGTTGTCGATTGCGCCGTTGTAAGCGAGGGTACCATCCGGGGCGATGACAAACATATGCGGGGTGGTCTTCATGCCGTACAAATGGCCGATTTTGCCGGAGGTGTCGTCAATCCAGGCGGTGGCTTTGATTTTGAAGTCGGCCCATTCCTGGCGGGCCTGGGCGGGGGTACGATGGCTGTCGTTGTCGGCACCCACGGAATCCACCATCAGCCAGACCACGCCTTTGGCGGCGAGCTGGGCCTGGAGTTCCTGGGCGGCACCGGTGGCATAATGATTGTGGCAAAAGGGGCAGTCCGAATTGTAAGATTCGATGACCACGATTTTGCCAGCATAATCGCTGAGTTTGATGGTTTTGCCAGTGATGTCAGTGCCGGTAAAGCCAGGGGCAGGTTTGCCGATTTCAACGGCAAAGGCGTGGGCGGCCAAGGCGACCGTGGCGAGCAGGACAAATAGTTTTTTCATGATTTCAATATTAGGCTAACAACTCAAATCAGACAGCACTGGATGGCAAATTGTTCAAAGGACACCGGGCCATGGGGACATGCTGGCCTGGATGATGATTATTGAAGGTTTTTTTTTGGGGGATCATGGATGATTTGGTTAATCCGCTAATCCGTAAATTGTTTCACCCGAACTCCGAAATTAAAACGCCCGGTCAGCGTCCATCGATTGGGCTTAAACGGTTTGGAACATTGGCTTCCCAAGCCGCTGCCAATCAGTTGCCCATTCAAGGATGCGCGCTGCGCGCAGCGGCAGTCTCACCAGACCACTGCGGGTAGGCCGGCGATTGGTTCCTCGCTGGTTTCGGTGGAATTCGGGCTGGCTTGGGCCGTCGGCTGCTGAATTGCCGAATCCCAACGGGATTCCGTCCGCCAGGCCAGGGTGGTCCCGGCAGCGGGAC
>CAIQWB010000103.1 GCA_903875465.1 uncultured Verrucomicrobia subdivision 3 bacterium | reverse complement strand
CGTCCGACCCAAAATGTAATCGGTTGCTTTCTGCGCCTGGGCAGCCGCTTGAACGATCAGGGTCTGGTCATTCTGCAATTGTTCCAGCCAGTGCTTGATGTAGGCAGCGGAACGATCAACCGTCCGCTCGGCAAGCTCCGCTTGCCCACACAAAAAGGCTGCACCCATTTCGGCAATCAACTCCTCTTTGCAATATGGATTGGAACCATAACCGGTTGATTCTATGAGAGTTGTCCTTTTCAACCGTTTTTCGTGTCCGGTGGAATGGATCAATTCATGAAAGAGGGTGGAAAAATATCCGCCCTCATGATCAAACCGCTCCTTGGCAGGCATGTCTACGCGGTCAATGCCCGGATAATAGCAGGCCCGGACCATACCATGCTGAATGGAGGGTGGTTGGGGCATGTCGGCCAGAATGGCATCCGGTCTGAATGCGCACGATGGCGATGTGTCCTCAGTGGCGGTTGTGGGATCAAGTCCTTCGCACTGCGCCAGATTGAAGACATGATAATAACGGAGGAGCGGAATTTTCTTGGGCTCCTCGGATTTCTCATCCGCAATTTTCAATTGCTTCCAGAAAATCACCGGACAGGCCTTTTCACCCTTACGGATACGACCTCCAAGTGCTGAGACCTGACGGAACGTCAGCCAAAATGGGGATTCATACCCCATGGTGATCAACAGAAAGACATTGATGCCGCGATACGACTTTTTGCTGGTGAAGTTCCGGGGCAACCCGGTTCGGATTTTCCATGGCTTTTGCCAGGGCACGGTGCCTTGCTCAAGCAAGGTGATGATTCGGTCGGTGATCTGCCCATAGACAGAATTTGCATTCATCGTTATTCTCCTTCGTGCCGTCCACCCGTTAGCGCGGGTTGCTTCCGGTTTTGGTTATTCTCAGCCGGAAGCGGGACGGCACTTCGGTGAGAACAGGGAAGTGACCATCAAATAATTTTCGATACAAAGAACAAATCCCGCCGTACATTATACCAGACCCTCGGCCCGGCTGACCTGTGGAAATAAAAGCCCCCGCCGAATGATCGGAAGGCCTTGTGGAGCATTGGCTAATCAAACGACAGTTCCTGCTGGCCGAGCGCCACTTTGATGCGCTCGAATTCGGCCGGTTTTGGTAGATGACCTTGCTCCGGGGCCTCAGGGGCATGGCCTTGGATGGCAAGTAGCAGCCATGGCATGAGGTAATGGATGGCGACGAATAACCGAAGGGCGAACCACCAATATGGAAACACCGACTACACATTGCAAAGAGGAACTGGAAATGCTGAACTTGCTAAAAGAACTCAGCACAGTTTTGGGAACGGCCCTCAATTCGTTGGCGAACCAGACGCCAAAATCGGCAGAATCTCGCTACATTAGCGATGCCGCCAGATCGGTAAATCTGGCATCCGACGGCTACATTTTGCTCAGGGAGGCAATGCGTGTTTATGCCTCAAAGCTCATGATTCGCCCGTTAATTGATGTTGTCATCAAGGCTTCCGCCGTGGTCACAAAAAAGGGGTTCTTATTTCGTGTAGCATATACGGAATTGCAAGAAATGAAAAAACTTTACGAAAAAAACCCAGCAAACGAGGCAGCGGCTAACGAAACTTTGGAACGACTGAAGAAACGCTTTTTGGAAGAGGCGGGTTATCCTATTGAATGCAAACAAGTGAATGGCCGTTATACCGCTGAAGTCGCAGGATTATTAACCGCGTATGATACCGCATATCGCATTTATTGCGAATATACCCATAGCGCGTTGAGGGCAGTTCGCGGGAGTCTGGATACAACCACAGACCCGACCGACACCAGTATGGTAATTTGGGCTGTCTGCACAATGCTCAATCAGCTTAAAATACATACTCCTGCCGTCGTTCCAGACCTCACGGCCTATAACGTAAGGATTGAATCTGCTCAGAAGGCCATGCTGGAGGCGTGGGGGCATAAGGTATCGTGAACATCTGCGGATTAATTGCTTTACCCATGCGCAAAGAGTTCGTGAATGAAGTCGGCTGCGGTCAATATTGTGATAATCCAAAGCGACATTTTTGAAACACCCAAAGCAGTTATCATGTTCTGTTCATCGTCTTTTGAACCGTCATCGGGTTCGGGAGACGGCGGCTTTCCGCGATTGATGAAACGCGCCCTTATTTGCCGCTCTTGGCGACGTATTTCGATGAGCGCGCAAACAGTGATTATCAAAACGAGTGAGCGAAATAGCATGGTTAAATTTTGAAACGCGTGGTAGTTCTATTTGGTCATGTCCCGTGCGGTTAGCCGGGAGCCGTGGCTTGGCGGGGATGGCGGGTTGCCCGCCTGACACTTTACAAGGCTGGCTCGTGCAGACCTTTGTTTGCGCCAAGCGGAGAGCGCGGACAGTGAGAGGCGGTCAAACTTGCAAGGCTGGAGTTGCTGGTGCCACAATGCTTGCACACATATTTGGCTTTCTCGCCGCCCTCATACAAGACGTGCAAGCCCTTGTTTGCGCCAGAGGGATGACGTGGACAGTGGGAGGCAGTCAGGCTGGCGACGCTGGAGTTTTTAGCTCCACAATATTTGCAGTAGTAATTCATAATTCAATCTTGTTTTTTATCTTGTCTGTAAAACCGGGTCGGAACTCATCATCGAATAATTATTTTAGGTTTCAGCCGCCCAACGCATGAGGGAGAAGACAATGATTCGGCGTTTCCGTTCCTTAATCTCATCTTCCGTCCATTTGTTTGATTCAGCGATCATTTCTGCTATTTCATGGTTTGACCCATAAGTTGTGGCGGCCAAGATGGGTGCTTTTTCCAACGGCGGTTTATCCGACAGTGTGGAATTTAGCCCCTTTGGGATAAAAACCAGATTGCCCAAATTGTTAATGAAATGATTTCGGAATTCGTCTGGGTAACTGCCCGCTTGTGGTGCCACATGCTCAATGGTTGTTTCCATTTTCGCCTCATAGAATTCGTTGAGGTAGTCACCAGGACTAACCTTTCGGTCATTGTCAAAAGTCTTGAAGTTTTCGTATTTCCATAGCAGGTAACGGAAGCTTCTTGTGTAATGATAGTCGCCGTCCAAAAACGCCCTAAAGGTCAAATTGAAATCGCCTCTGTGACGAAAGCTATATTGTGAACATCGTTTCATTTCGTCCTGGAGCCACTTGACATTATCTTCGCCTTTGAGCCTCTTTGTATAATTTACGAGGTCGTTTGAAGATCGACCATGCAAGAAAGCAAATTTGAACAGAGTGATTTCGACATTTTTTAAGAGCTGCTTCAGTTCAGGTTCGTGAACAATCTTGTCACCGTAGATAGCATATAGCTTCAAAAGGAATGGCCAGGAATTTGCACCATCAAGAATTATAGGGTCAGCAATCAGTTCTTGTATGCTGATTAAGCCTTCAAGGTGGATAACATGGCTGAATGATGTTGCAAGTTGCTTGCAAAAGGATTCAATGGTTTCGACTTTTTTTACGTTGTCGGTAACGGCATCAATGTCTTTCTTTAGGTTGTCAGTTGGAGAATTATCGGGACTATGGCTGGAATAAGCTCGGTCATGGTGTCGCAGCACCGCGTCTTCGTCTAGTCTTTTAATGCTTTCGGATTCGCGATAGATATTTTCAAAATGACTCTCAATTCTTTTGATCGCATGGTTTTCCAACCCATCTGGCGCATGGAGATAAACTTGATACATTAAATAAGCCTTTAACTTCTCCAACTCAGTTAATTCTTTGCCACGGCTATTTTGAAGCGTAAAAATCTGCGTGGACTGAACTTTGTCGTGAACCCTAAAGTGTGTAACTTCGGCCTCCTGCACGGTTTTATTCCATCGCAGTAATGTAGATGTATCTTTATTTTCCATGACTTTGGCGAAATAGTCGCAAGCTTTCTTGAGGCGCTTTTGAGAACGTGTTTTTGCTTCGGATGAAGAAGAACCATTAAGGACAAGGTCTCGGAAAAGCACTTGGTCGTCTCTGACGGTATCGAAACGCATTTCATATTTGCGTTCGAGGTAACATTCTCGTATGGCATCGAGGTTTATAGGCGATTGGCCATTTTGCTGATCATGGCGATTTGAAAGCACGCGCATCAAGCATCCGAAAAAAAGGGCTAATGTGGTCATGCGCTGTTGGCCATCGATAACGTAAACCGAATTGCCCCCTTCCTCTACTGCCTCGAAAAGAAAGTGACCTAAGTAGTAAGGCTTTTTAACGGGCTGTTCTTCGATGTCGTTAATAAATTGCGAGAGGTGTTCTTCGTCCCAGGAATAAGCGCGTTGGTAAGCTGGAACCTTGTAGCTGTCTGGGACCGAGAAAAGGCTCTGGATAGTATTTTTTGTTGAACCTTTCTTTTCGCATGTCGAGGTCATTTGGGTCAACTGTTAAGTTTGCAAAATCAATTGTCAATCATTATCGAGATAAACGCTTCGGCTCCATGCCTGTCTTCTGCAATAATTCGCGCGGTGTGTTTGCGTTCGTGAGTTTCATCATCGCCAGAAACACACGTCCGGCGGCTTCGGCGTCGGCCTGCGCGTGGTGGTGGTTAAATTGGTGGCCGATATGCGCCGTCAAGGTGGATAGCTGATGATTGGGCAGGTCCGGCCAGACGTGCCGGGCGAGTTGACAGGTGCAAATATAATCAAACTCCGGTCGTGGCAGCCCGAAATGATCTAGGGTCGCACGCAAATGTTCGATGTCGAAGGCGGCATTATGGGCAATCACCAGATCGGCGCGGGTCAGCCGGGTCAAAATTTCCGGCGAAATGGCGGAAAATTCCGGGGCATCCAAAACATCAAGATGTGTCAGGCCGTGGCATTCAATGAAGATTTCGTGAAACCAACCGTGGCCTTTTGGTGGTCGCACCAGCCAATATGGCGCTTCCGCCAGATCGCCGTTTTCAAAGACGGCAAGCCCGGCGGCGCAAATGCTCACGCGCGAGTGATTGGCTGTTTCAAAGTCGAGACTGGTGAAATTCATGATTTTCGGGATTGTGTCTGGCGTGTTTTGCGAGCCGTGCGGATGGTTGTGGATTTCTGAACATTAAGTTCGTGGTCGGCCACCGCAGCGCAAACGGCATCATTCGGTGGTGTGGGCAGCAATTCAATTAGCAGTCGGTGCCGGGAATTTAGGCGTTTTGCATTTTCCAGTGCCGTCAGGCAATCTTCCAGCACGTCCTGGACATTAAACGGCCAGAGCGTGGTGGGGACGAACATCCATTGATAAAGTCCACGCAGCGGTTGAACCAGTGCCGTGTCCAGCTTTGCTATGGCAGCATGGTAACGCTGGAGGGCTTCCTCGGCCCATTCCGCCCGGTCAAAAGCGCGGGCCTTGAGCTTTTTAATGTCGAGATTGAGGGCAGTTGTCATGTTCTACTGTGGCGGCAAGCATATTCCGGCATCGGGGCAAATCCAAGTGCCGAGAAAGTTGGAGGAGGAATCCCCAAACAAAGGCCGGCTGGCTTTCGACCGCCAGCCGGTTGAATGACGAATTGGGTTGTTTTGCCTTTTCGGAAGCGGTGCGGATCGTGATGCGCCCATCCGGGGGCAATAGGTCTGCCTGAATATTGAAGCCGTTGGCTCGCCCTCAGGTGCCAGCACAATTGATATCGAACCGCAAATAAAAACCCCTCCCGATTAAATCGGAAGGAGTGTGTTCTCATAGGCCTTGATCCTCAAAAATTGCGGCGATTCCGTCCTCGTCGTCGCCAAGGATTTCGACAATTCCGGCCTTCATCGCTGCCTGGTCGGGATCGGGTTTGGCCCCCTTGGGACAACCCGGGCAACGGAGCACATTCATGATAGAGCCGCCGAATTCATATCCTGCGGCTTTGAATTTATCGCGGTAACGCGGGTTGAGGCGGAGTGCCGGGGACAATTCCGTCCAGGCTTTTGCCTCGGCGTGGGTGAGGTCGGTTTCAAAAATGGCGTCGTGCCGGAGATGATAAACATCCCACGGTTCGCCACAGGTGGTGCAATGCACGTCCATGGGGTTTCCTTTTTTTGGGGGGTTCATGGCGGTTCGGAAATCGAACTGCCTCTGATTGAGCATTTTAGCATGCCATCGAGGTCCTTGTGAATTGAGTGGATAAAAAAGCCCCGTCTGCTGAAACGGGGCCGTGTGTTAATAATCTTCCGGCAATAAAACCGTGGTAACCGAGCGGTCATGCTCGGTGATGATCCAATACCTGATGCCGGTGATGGAACGATAGGCGGACAGGAGACGGGTGCCATTTTTCAGCGCCTTTTCATTCTCCTGCCTGTCATGTTCATCCAGGTCACCCCACTCGCCAGCAACATGCTGCAACAAGCCTGTTTCAAGGTCGTACTGCGTCAGCACACTCGCGGCGTTGGCGGTGGCGACGATGCGGCCCAACGGGAATTTCGCTTCGTTCATAACGGTAGCAAATTTCGCACCTCCTCTGCCGTCAGATGTTCCGGCTCAGCATTGGGTTTGGCGAACGTGTGGGTTCGGACAAAACAATGCTGCGACAACCGGGCGGCTGTGTCGGCACGCCCCGCCATGCCCGCCGGATTTTCATCCAGCATGATAATGATGTGACTTTGCCGTTCCGAATGCTGTCGAATCAGCGCCTCCTGCGCGGCCGACATGGTGCTGCCCATAAGGGCAACCACCTTTTGATAGCCGTGTTGGTGAATTTTGATGACATCAAAGAAGCCTTCAACGATGACCAGCGGTTTGTCCGCCGGCTCTTTGCTGGCCCGGTCAAGGTTGAACAATTCCTGGGATTTCTTGAATCCGGCCGGAATTTTATATTTCGGCGTGTCCTTGTCGGATGGTTCTCCAGGCCAGCGTCCGGCATAGGCGACCACCTCGCCTTTGACGTTGTGAATCGGAATGACAATGTGACCGACCATCATGCCGCGCTCCCCGGTGAAAAAGCCGAGACCAAAGTCGATGATGGTTGCCTGGGTCAATCCGCGTTCCTGGGTGAGATAGGGATGCTCCCGGTTCAGCTTATCCAACCGGAATTTGAGCGGGGGGTTGGGCTGGTTGTCCTCGTTTAGGGGTGCCGGTTTGGCTTTTGCGGTGGCTTTGGTTGCCGATGCTTTTGCCTCCGGTTCGTCACCGTTGTTTTTGACGTCATCCAAAGGGATGTCAAACCACTCACAGGCCTTGATGGCAGCCTCGTGAATGGATAGATTTTCCATCCGGCAAATGAAGTCGAGGGTGTTGCCACCGTGCTTGCACTCGCTGAAACAATTCCAGATGTTTTTTTCGGTGTCCACGCGGAACTGAGTCTTGTTGGTGCCTTTGTGGATGGGGCAAGGGCCGGACAGGTTCGGGCCAGTGCGTTTGAAGGTGTCGAGCAATTGATAATGCGTTAACACCTGTTCCATGGTGATCCGGGCACGAATGTCCCGGAAATCAACGAACGGTTTTTTGGGCATGGGAATATTCTCCTTTTGGGGTTCAACTTGCGGATCGGGAATCGAGCCGCCTCTAATAAACGATCATACCATGCCAAAGGTTTTCCGGGCAAACCGGGCAACTCCAGCGGATCAATCCACCAAAGCGACTTTTTCACCCTTCCGAACGGTTTGCCAGACCGGCAAAAGCAAATCCGGATTTGATTTCAAAGTATTGATGTCGTTAAACAGGAAGAGTCCCCGGCCTTGATTCAGTTTTCGGCACGCTTCGATCATGCCCCCGACCCGATGTGGATCGGTAGAAACGGTCAATACCCGAAAACGGTGGATGCCAAAATCCCGGCGATGGATGCCCTGTGTCCAAGTCGCCTCATAAGCAAGCAACTTCCGTTGGATGCTGGTCTGCTCAAGGTTGGCACGCGTGATGGGCATGGTGGCCCGATCCGCTTCAAGAAAATACCACCAGCGTTTGCCGTTGATTTCAAATCCGAAAACCCGGTCGGGGATGACCCCGCATTTGGTTCCGATGTTCACCTGCCACTGGAATGGTTCGCGGGCCTTCGGCACATTCAAGTCATTGGTAGATAGCAACCGGATGTCCGGTCGTTGCCGGCACCCCAATTCGACGGACACCATTATGTCTGAAATTAAAAGGGCGTGTTCAAGAAACAACCGCCCAATATGACTTTTCCTTGGCCACTGAAGTTGGCGGAAAGTGGGTGACAACGCGCGTTTCACCCAAGCGGCCCCCTTGTTTCCGAGGCCGTAAGCCATTCGTCGGGAGCCACTTTGATAATAATCAAGCTGACAGGGCGGCCGATCCAAGTAGCCGTGATGAAAAAGCCGCTGCAACCGGCGCAACATTTGTTGCGGGCTGCCAGCGGTCAGGGCCACCAGATGATCTGATCGCAAAAAGCGGTGACGATGGACATGGCGAAGAATCTCCCGATCACGGTCGGTCAACTTGATTGGCGGAATATTCGGCGAACGTTTAAAACGGGGAAGCCGAGTCACCGATTTATTTTAACATGAAAAGCCAATTTATTTCTGTTTTGGCTTCAATGTGGAACGTGCTTGTTTTAGCACGTCCTCAAGATTAACGCCGATGCCGTCGGCGATGCGCATAACCGTTTCGAAAGACGGCTGGCGAAGTCCACGTTCCATGTAGCTGATAGTTTGTTGTGCGAGGCCACATTGTGCTGAAAGCGTGTATTTGGAAATGCCACGCCGCTCCCGCTCCTCATGAAGGATTTTTATAACTTGGGCGCAAACGGCGCGCTGGGCATTACCTGATGTCACACACCAGAATTAGCCGAAAATAATTTGACAAAATACTTCACAGTTGTTACCTATCATTCATGTTTACGAAACGCATCGGCCCTGATCCCCATGCCAACGGAGCAAAAAGCGCCGGGGGCGATGGTTGCCCGGACATTTGGGAACTCGACAACGGCGACTTCGCCATCATCGGCATTGACATTACCGCTGGGGCGATTGGCCAATTGCCACCCACGGCCGGCTGCGGCCGGGATGAGCGAATCGTCCGGGTGCCGCGCAATGTTTTGGTGAATGCCCGGCGGGATATTCCCAAGCAAGTTTGAATTTGGTAAAATGGCGGCATGGAAATCGGGGACTGGGTTGCCGCCAATTTATTCAATCTCTTAAGCGCTGTCGGCGTGATCGGCAGTCTTTGGTTCACCGCAATCTCGCTGCGCTCAGAAACCAAAACCAGGCGAGTCGCCAATTTGCTCACCATCACCGCCAGCCACCGGGAGATTTGGTCTGAATTTCTAAAAAATGAAAAGCTGGCCAGAGTCCGGGATGCCAATGCCAATATCCTCAAACAACCGGTGACCGATGCGGAACGGGTGTTTGTCACCTTCGTCATTCTTCACATGAGCAGCGTCTTTCATGCGATGAGCGACCAACTGGTCGTCAAGGTGGAGGGTTTCCGCCGGGACATCGCCCAATTCTTTTCATTGCCAGTGCCTCGTGATGTCTGGGAAAAAAGCAAAGTTCTGCAAAATGACGATTTTGTCGCTTTCGTCGAATCCTGCCGGAATTGGAAATAAATCCGGGAGGACTATCACTCCCTGCCGGCGAGGCGACGCAGGCGAGCCTCCACCTTGTGCCGGGGCTCGGCAAATTTTATTCGCGAATTATGGATGTGGGAGACTGCCCCCCCATTTACATTTTTAACCGGTTGCAAGGTCATACCTTTGAATGGTTCCAAATTGGTACCATTCTCCAATATTTTAGAAAAAACGTTAAACCGTTCCAAATCAACAAACTGTTGGGCGATAAACACGTTGGCAAATTCCTTTTGCAATACCTCGGCGTCGGTATTGCCCACACGGAAGGAAAACAGGGTGCCGACATTGCCGAATACCGCCTGCCGGATTGGCAACGGAATCTGGTCAACGTATTGGTGGGACAGGGTGAGGCACAACCGATATTTTCTGGCCTCGGCCAGAATGGCGGCAAAACTGTCGGTGGTGAAATTTTGGAACTCGTCAATGAACAGGAAAAAGTCCTGGCGTTCCTCCTCAGGTTGGGCCGCCCGGTGCATGGCTGCCAACTGAAATTGAGTGGTCAAGAGTGATCCCAGCAAATTGGCCTTGTCATGGCCGATTTTGCCTTTGGCCAGGTTGGCAATGAACAGCCGTTTTTGATCCATGACGAAGGGGAAATTCACCTTGCATTTGACCTGGCCCAAAATATTCCGGATGACCGGGTTCAACAAAAACTGGCCCAATTTATTTTGAATCGGGGCAATCGCTTCGCGGCGGAAACGCTCGTCATAGCCGGCAAATTCCTGCTCCCAATATTCTTTGATAAACGGGTCTTTGATTTGGCGGATGACCCACTCCCGGTATTTTTCATCGGTCAGCATCCGGTTCACCCCCAGCAGGGAGGTGTTTTGGCAATCGAGCAAAGCCGCAATCGCGTTGTACAAAATATATTCCATGCGCGGCCCCCAGGAATCCGGCCAGATGCTTTTAAATGCCCCAACAATGCCGGAAGCCACCAGGTGCCGTTCATCCTTCGGAACGTTGGCCAGCAAGTTCAAAGCGATGGGGAAGTCCAGGTCGGACGGATTAAAATAAACCAGATGATCCGTGCGCCAGCGGGGAATGTGGTGCAACAATTCCTCGGCGAGATCGCCATGAGGGTCGATCAAACCGACCCCATGCCCCATGGCAATGTGCTGAATGATCATGTTACGCAGGAGGGTGGTCTTTCCAGAGCCGGTTTTGCCAATGACATAAATGTGCTGCCGCAAATCGGGAATGGAAATCCCGAAGGGAACATCTTGTCCCCATCCCGGGCGCATGCCGATTTGAATGGAATCTTGATTCATGGTTTCCGATTCAGCCGCCACTCCCAGCCATGCTGCTCATTCCCCGGTTGTGGTGAGAATTTGCAACTGGTTAAACGCCGCACCGGTGCCTTGGCGTCTACCTGGCGGTTGAGAACCATTGGCAAACGCTGTTGGGTGCGAGCCAACGGGGTAGTAGCGGCTGAGTCTGAAATCCGAAGGCTTTTATTATATCACGACCGGAACGAAACTCGTCAATGCCCGCGCGCTTCGCGCGAGTTCGTGATACCGGTAAAAAATCGCGGGCGCTTTTTCCGTCCCGCGAATGAATCGTGGTCGCCATGCGAAGTCGTCCCGGAACTCGTATTGTCCTTTTGGACATAAAACCCGTCCCCCCAACGTGTCGTCGGCTAGGCTGATAAGCCGACGCCGGGCGACTTCGCGATTTTTGGTGAACGGAGCCGGTTAGGCGTAAGTGAATCCCGATAGCCTGTGGAAAAAGCGCGAAGTCGCGCGGTAGCCGACGACACGTTGGGGGAACTCGTCTGTCAGTGGAGCCACGGATTGTGGCCGGCGCGGGTCGCGCCCCTACATACCATGTATGTAGCCCCGTATGTAGGACCTTGATAAAGGACATTCCCAGTCAATTGACGAGAATCCTTGCAGCATGGCCGGTGTTTGGCTCATCCTGACTTTTGAACCTCACCTCAAGTTCAACTCTTCGACCAACATCCGTGGGGAAACAATTTTAACACCTTGAATGGTTGTAACCCACAGTTTGCCAAAATCTCGTTCGTCACCCGTGAGCAAATAAGTGGCATGACCGGCAATAGCTCCGCCCAAGATCGGCACGTCCTTCAAGGGCAACCCGGCTTCAACATCCGTCGCCAATTGTAAAATAATTTCGCAATTCTTGAGCAGTCTTTCCAGCGTCTTCACTCCATCTGGGAATTTGGCTGACAGATTCCGTCGTGCTTCCTCCGCCGCATACTCGTTGGTTAGGAAGACCGCCCGCGCGGACAGCACGTCTAAAAGCGCCTTCATCCTGCTGTGAGTTTGGGAGGCAGAAAACAGGATGTTGGCGTCGAGAAAAACCCTCATTTCTTTTTGAGGCTAAAACCGGCCAGTGCTTCCTCATTATTACGGCGGAACTCGGCCAGCCGCTTGTCCGAATATACTTCGACGGGGAAGGTGACCCCGGCGCGAAGCAAAATGCCGTCATCGGTTTCCTCGGCGACTACTTGCGAACTGCTGCTGACGCCCAGGCGGCGGCGCATTTCAATCGGCAAGGTAAGCGTGCCACGTTCATTGATGTTGATGACTTTTGTCATGATTACAGTATTTCACATTTACTGTTTTTATGCAAGCCCGACTTTGACGCTGGTGCCGGATAGAAAAAGCTGAGAAATGCAACAGACCCGCTGGCCAAAAACTAAACCGAAAATGGAAATTTTGGATCCGTCGGCAAAATACGCAAAAATGGCTCAACAGGGCGGTATTTACCATGTCGCACAATAATAATTTTGCGACACGGCATCAAAATAAGGCTCAATGAAGCCGTCGTTTGGATTCGCAATTTTGGAGCAACGTTATCTCAATTGATGCACGGCAACGGTGGTTGCAAAAGTACAATAATTCCATCGACACCCGCTTCGATCGGCAATTCCAGGGTGACGGTTAAAGTTGTCCCGGTTTCCGCCACAATGGTTTGGAATCGCAAGGAGTCGATTTCCAAAATATTTTGATTGATGATTTTAGGTTTCATCATGAATGTGGAGGTGGGGATCAAATGAATTGAATTTTTAAATATTCCATTAAAAAGTTTGGTGCTTGACAAGGTTACAAACCCGTGGCGTGGTGATTTTTTCCTTTTTGAGAAATTCTGCGTTCTGATTTGCATGCTTTTGAATTTTTTAAAATTCCCAAACCCCCTATTTTTCTTTTTATATATTTATACTGTATATACTTATATAGAGAGAAGTCAGCCAGCTTACCACCAGATGTCGGCAGGTTTACCTCTTGATGTAAGCCTGTTTACTTCTGGGGGTTTTATCCCCAGGCCATTGGGCGCTTCCGCCCATCCGCTTCACCTGGAAATGAATCGTGTAAAGGTTTGTTTTTCCTTGTCCACGACGTTGGATGGTTATCAAGCCGGCCAACTCCAACTCCCCAATCAACTGGGTCACCCGCACGCGCGTCAACCCCATGTCCTCGGCCAGCCGGTCCTGACCCGGAAAACAAGAATCGTTGTGCCAGGCATAACTCAAGAACATGGCGTAAGCGACCTTTGCCCCGACGGAAATTAGGGGGTCTTTCAAAATGAAGTTCGGGACTTGTGTAAAACCTCCCTGCAATACTGGATTGGTCGTGTCCAGTTGCAAATTTTTCTCCTTGAGGATTTCCCCGATGACTTTCATATGTGATATAATTATCGCACGAGGAAGTGATATTAGCCAAATGTGGATAACCGCCCTTCCCCAGCAGTTAATTTTATTAATTTCATGGAGACAAATCAAAACATTGAACCCGAACATGTTCCGCACTCTGCCGAAGTATTCGGAACGATGCCGAATCATTCCGAAGGCTTCCGTACGGTTCCGCAACCTTCCGAAACATTCGGAATGCTTCCGCACAATGCGGAACATTTCCGAAGCATTCCGCATGTTGCCGAACGCCAGGAAAACCACACCTTGACGGTGCGCGAGGTCGTTCGATTATTTGAGGCAGCCGGCGTGGCGCGGACAGAACGCAGCATTGTAAATTGGTGCCAGCCAAACCGAACAGGGCAAGCAAGATTGGCAGCATATTATGATCCGAACGAGCGCAAATATTTTATCACCCCGCAGAGTGTGGAACTTGCCATCGAGGAAGAAAAAGCCAAAGCAACCAAATTGAACGACGCTGGGGAACCATTCCGAACGGTTCCGCAGCCAGGGGAAACGACGAAAAAATCTGAACCAGTTTCCGAAAATGAAACTGGCCGGTTGAAAGAACTTGAGCGGGAAAATTTGGATTTGAAAATCACCAACCGGGCGAAAGACATGGCCATGGAACGAATGCAAAATGAACGTGACAGCTTCTTTGAAAAGTTGCTGGTGGCCAGCCGGCAGGTAGGCGCTCTTGAAACCAAATTGCTGCAAATTGAATCATCACCAGGTCCACAAAACTAAGACATGGGTCTGGAGTATGGGCGAAGGGGAACGCCCCATGCGGCAAGCTTGCGGACCAGTTGTTCCAGTTGGCCGCCGGGGGTGGCGTGGGCGATGTAGGCTTCGTCAGCCATGGCGGCGATGAATTCGTTGCGGCGTCTGGCCAGCTCGGTGGTCACTCGGTTCTCCTTGGCGGTGAATGGGGACAGGATGAGCAGGCGGCCACCGGCGACGGCGATGGCCCATTGGGCCGGTAAGCGTTCCAGCATCGCGCGGGCAGGGCACAGAATCACCGGGGCATCCCCGCGCAGGAGGATTTGCAGACATTCCTTTTCCACCGGCGAATGGAAGCCGCTGATGACGCATCGTCCGGCATCACGCCACTTTGCCGCCTGGTCGTAGGTCGGGAGGATGGCGCTGCCGGGGCACCGGGCGGAACAGAACAGGGCGGTTTTGGGCAGCGCCAGCAAGTCGAGGTTGCCTAGTGCGGTTAATTCTGGAGGGGCGTCTGCGCCCAAGCGCTGAACCAATCGCGCTGGATAGCGGGAATCTTCACGCGTAATAGTTTCATTCCCTGTCTTCATTTTAGATCAGGCATCTGGATTCAGTGCCCAACTTCCATCCTGGACGAAGTGATCGGCAATGCTCTTGAGTCGCTGCGGAAACTGCCGCTCGATGGTAACGCCTAGGAAACTTCTGGCGCGACTCAGGCCGACATAAACATATTTGTCTATGAGATCCTTATGAATTTCTGCCATGCGGTCGAGGCCAACATAAAACACCGCTTCAAATTCCAAGCCCTTGATAAACTCGACCGGGAAAATACGAACGCGGGCGGAATCGCCAAGCGCCTGGCCACCATGAGATGCCTCAAGCTCAAGTCCGTTTTCCATCAGGATGGGTTTTAGTTTTTGTCTGAGCGGCTCAACGTCATCCTGATGGGCCACTAGAATTGCCGTCGTGGGCAGGTGCTGGCCACACAAGGCGTGGATTTCGCAAATACGATTGGTGAGCCATCGCTCAGCTGTTTGCTCGCCGGTGCCTTTATGCAGTAACGGCGGTGGATCCTCTGGGCGTTTTGGAAATGCGGATTTGAAATCGGGTTCAATGCCGCGTGAATGGCGATAAAGGTCCTTGGCAATGGAAAACAGCCGTTCCGTCTGGCGGTAGCTGATACGTAACTCGCGGCCTTCGTATGGTTCGGAAATATCGGCAAGGTCGGACCACTCCTTCAAACCTTGTTCTGTGACCCGTTGCATGAGGTCGCCGCAGATGGTGACCCCACCCGACCCAAGTTTGGCGAAACGCTCAATACAAGCGATTTCCAACGGAGAAAAATCCGCCGCCTCATCCACGCATACAAACATCCGCATACGGGCAAGAATGGCCCGGACATCGCCGGGAACGCCGGTCTGGTTCGCCGGGATGTCATCCGCCAATTCGCGCACGAATTGCAGCGTTTGGAACAAAAGGACGTCCTGCTCTGGCTCGGACAAGGCCCGCTCCTTGATGGATTTTTCACATTCATCAACGAAGAATCGTCTCTGGTCATCCGGCGTCTCACGGAACTCCTGATAGGCTCGCGGGATAATTTGAAATAGTCGCGTGAGCGTGACCGCCTCGCTAAAGTCTTTCACATGGCGGCGCAGATTTTCCACAACCGGCGGGATGTCCGGGAACAAGGCGACCTCCATATTGGATGTGGTCAGGGATTCCAAAATGCCCGGCAGCAACCGGGTCTGGCGATAAATCCGGGCCAAGGTAAGCTCCATGCCGGTGCTTTCAAGCGCGGCCACAGCGCGGACGGAACTGATGATTTTGTTCAGGTTCTCATTTAGCCGGCGATACCCTGCCGCACGTTTCTGCGCCTGCTGCATGGCGATGACGTCATCGAGGGGTTTGGAAAGAATGTCCAAGCCAATGTTGAGAACCTTTTGCGCCGCGTCCGTCAGTTTGCCCAAAGGCACGCGGGTTTCGTCATTGAATTTTTGCAAGGCGTCACGAAATGCCTGCGTGTAGCGTGGGTTGAGATATTTTCCAAACGCCTTGGCAAGCGTAACTTGCTCGCCGCCGCTGCCGCGCTTCATCAATTGCAGCCCCTCGGTCGCGGTCTTGAAAAAGCCGTGCTGGCCGACACGGATAAAACCGATGTCCCGCAGCAACTCCAGCCGGAAAGTGCGATAAACTTTCACATGGTCATCGCTCGCGGGTAATAGCTCCTTTGCCATCGCCTCTTTGAGATACACTTTCAGCAGGTCGCTCGGCGTGAAAAGCATCCAGTTCCGGCCATCCTGCCAATCTTCATCGCGGATGCCACTGGATTCCTCGTCCGTAAGAAACTCGCGCTTGGTTTTCTGCGACAATCTCTTTAGCAGCACCGTGGTCTTGCCTGTGCCCGGCGCGCCGGAAATGCGAATCCGCGCCCGCAGCGGCAGACGAAAAATCTCGTCCTGGGCCAGATCCAAAATTGCCTGGTCGGGCAACTGAACCGAATAGCGCAACTGGCGGATTTGCATTTCCTCCGGCTTGCCCGCCTGAAGTTGCCGCAGCGACCGTGCCAGCAGCCGGCCATCAATCCATGAAATCTGATTGTTGACGGCATCCCACGCCCCGCCATCCAGATGCAGGGTGAATTCGTCCTTCTCAATTAGCTGAAAATGGTGATCTTCCAATATATAGCCGGCACGGGTCTTTATCTGAAACTTGTGATCCTGGCCGGGACGCTTGGCCACGATGCGTCCCAACGGCGAGAGATAGCTGGCAAAATCAACATTTCCATTGCGGGCACGAAAATTGAGCGGCGTATAGTGGCGGCAAATCAGGAGTTTGGTTTCGACATTCTTCTTGTCTGTCACCCTGGCGTAACCGACGAACGGCTCATGGGTAAGTTGTGTCTGACCGTGAAAAGTCAGGCTGCCGCCTTGGGGCCGAAAATCCTTTTTGAAATGGTCCAGCTCGCCCAGAATAAACTCGGCGATGGACCGAGATGGATTTGATGGTTCACTCATAATTCAGGTTCCGGTAAATTGGAAATTGCCCGCCGAACAGGAGTGTTGACTTCTGTGGGTGCATTCCGGATGTATTCCAACGCCTTTGTTTTCATTTGACCAGCCAGATTGCCTACATAATCCACGGCGGCGGTAAATGGCTCCTTGCGCGCTAATTCAAAATTGGATGTGAGCGCCGTCCAGATGACGGCCTCCCATCCATTGGCCTGCGCCCAATATCTGATGGTGTCGCACGCGGCAGGGTTTTGTCGTCGCGAATAATCCCGTGCGGTATTGGCAACCAGATTCACATAGCCGATTTTTTCGGAAGAGGTTTCCTCACGTTCCCGCAAGTTGGCGATGGCATCGTCTAGTTTTTCCAACTCGCTACGGGCAAACAACGTCGGCACGGGAACTCCATTTGTCGGATCAATCACCAGCGTCAACCGGCCATCGCTGGAAATACGGGAAAACTCGATGGGTAGGACCGGACCGCCCGTTCGCCAATCGCCGACGATGCGCAATATGCGTTTGTCCCACACCAATGAACCCCATGCAAGTATGGCAGTTTTCATTTTTCTGTTCCTTTCACCGCTCGGGCTTGCCCGCTCCTGCGATGCGTTCGATCTCACGGAGCGTTACAATGGTCTCGATCAATTTCTGCCGGGCAATGTCCGGGGACTGAGCGCGCAAGCCTTGTTCCCTCGCCAGCCGCTCGGCATCGGAGTCCGACAAGTGCTGAATTTCCAGCATCGCTTCGACTTCGCTGGCCAGTTGGACCAGCCGGTCAATAAAACCCTTGGTGGCCTGCGATGGAGGTCGCGGCTCAACGTTGGTTGGGGGCATACCTCCCCGTTTGGATTTTTTAGGCTTTGGTAAAACGTGTTTTGTTTTCACCATGCCGTCGGTTTCTTGCTCAAACCGCTGGACGGCATTTTGAATGAATCGGACCTGCTCGTTGGTCAGGTGTTCTTTATCGGCCTCCAGCCGTTTCATTAACGCGACAAAGGCAGCCACCTTGATGGCCGGACCGGGCGGCGCGGCCTTTTTTTGCGGCTTCGGCCCGGCAGGTGATTTCGGATTCTGCTCTATGGGCATACTGAGGTGAGGTGGTTAGCTGATTCTGCAACGCAGTCGCCCACGGCAGCCTGACGTGAACCTGATTCCCAGATGTCCGGCGTGCCAAGGTGGCTTTTGCCGCTGCCGTAAACCTTACACACATTGTTCGAGTTCGGCCAAAGTCCAAGAATACCACCGTGGTTTTCCAATAAGGCACGCTTGGACACTGTGTTTCGGATGGCTACCAGCCAGCGAGTAATGGACCCCAAAATTCGGACCAGTGGTTAAGTTAGACTTTCCAGGTTCTGCTGGGCATGAGAAAACAGCAGAGCTATGAGCAAAACCAAACGGAAACGGTATACAGGCGCGTTCAAGGCCAAGGTGGGACTGGAAGCCTTGATGGGCGTCAAAACGGTTGGACAGATCGCCCGGGAGTACCAGGTGCATCCGGTCCAAGTGACGCAGTGGAAGGCGGTCATTCGGGAACATCTGCCCGAGTTGTTCGAGCCCGCGCGCCCGGTCGGCGAGGACAGCCAGGAGTTGGTGGCGCAACTGCATGAGAAGATCGGCCAACTGACCGTGGAGGCGGATTGGCTCAAAAAAAAGTGCAGGCAGCTGGGACTGTAAGCCTGCGGCAAAACTTGGTGGAATCATGCAACGAACTGAGCATCCGACGGCAATGCGAACTGGTGGGCATCTCGCGCAGTGGGTTCTATTACGAGCCGGTGGTGGCGACCCCGGAGAACCTGGCGTTGATGCGCCGGCTGGACGAACTGCATCTGGAGCATCCGGTGTATGGAAGCCGGCGCTTGACGGCGATGCTGCTGCGGGAAGGCCAGGTGGTGAATCGCAAACGGGTGGTCCGGCTGCTGCAATTGATGGGCGTGGAGGCGGTATATCCCCGCCGGTCGTTAAGCCAGCCGGGCGAAGGGCATCGGATTTATCCGTACCTCTTGGCAGGGCTGGAAATCAGCGGTCCGGACCAAGTTTGGTGTGTGGACATCACCTATGTGCCGATGGCCAACGGGTTCATGTACCTGGTGGCGATCATGGACTGGTGGAGCCGGTATGTGGTGGGCTGGGAACTCTCGAACAGCCTGGACAGCGAGTTCTGCATTCGGGCCTGGACGGGGGCGCTGGCGGCGGGGCGGCAACCACTGATCAACAACTCCGACCAGGGCTGCCAGTTCACCAGCGAAGCCTGGCTGGAGGCGGTGGAATCGGTGGGGGTGGATGTCAGCATGGATGGGCGGGGCCGGTGGATCGACAACCGGTTCATCGAGCGGCTCTGGCGGAGCGTCAAGCAAGAAGACATCTATCCCCAAGACTACGCGGATGGACTGACGGCGCAGCGCGGCTTGGCACGGTGGTTTGCGGATTACAACACCGTGCGACCGCACCAAGCCTTGGGTTACGCGACGCCCGCGGAGTGGTATCATTCGCCCGAATCCTATGGCGCCAAGCCCGCGGCCTGGCGCTGGAAATAAGGACCGAGGCGCAACCGGCGTCCAGCCCTCCGCTCGCCCCTGGCCCCT
>CAIQWB010000102.1 GCA_903875465.1 uncultured Verrucomicrobia subdivision 3 bacterium | reverse complement strand
TGGGGCTGGGCCGGCCAACGGGCACAACCCCGTTGGGGTTGGCGGTCGTTGGGGGGAATACCCAAGGTAGCTCGTGCCGCGCAACCTTGGGCTAGCGGGCGCAATCCCGTTGGGATTGAAGCAGCAATTCCCCAACCGCTCAAATGGTCAGCTCGATTCACATGCCACCGAAAACAGCGAGGAACCTCCCCGCCATTTTAATTTCGGAGTTCGGGCTTGGTTTGGCGGGGAGGCCATTTGAGGACAGGCTGCCCGGCTGCGTGATTTTCGGAACACTCCGCCGGTCTTACCGAGTCGGCTCGATCTTCAGTATCCAGGCGGCGACATCGTCGATGACGTTTTCGGCCACGTGGCCGGGATGCTCGTATTCGGAAGGCCGGCTTTTGCCTTCGCCGGTCATGAAAAGGTGGTTCAAGTCCGGATATAGCTTGCAGGTGACGCCGGGCTGCGCGCCGAGTGCCTGTTTCCAGCCGGCGAAGTCTACCTGGGTCACCTGATAGTCCCGCCCGCCTTGCAGGATGAAGATCGGCAAGTGAAGGGATTGAGCGATGATGAGCGGGTCGTGTTCGCGCAAATCCAGCCAGTATGGCGGTGGGGCATGCAAGATGAGCTCCGCAGAATCCGCATCGGCCGCCGTGAGTTTTTTTACTTTGGCAACCTCCCCAGCCAATGCTTCGAGCTTGGCCTGGGCCTCGGCGGCGGATGCCCCGCCCAGTAAAAGCAGATAGCGGGTCTGCTCGAGCATGAGGTCTTCCAAAGGCCGGGTGGCACCCGCCAGGATGACCAACCCGGCCAACTTCGGATCAGCCTGCGCAATCCGGGGGGCGACCGTGCCGCCCAAACTGTGGCCGATAATAAAAATGCGCTGGGGATCGATGCCCGCCAGGTGGCGCAGTTGAGTCGCGGCACTCAGCGCATCAGCAATCGATTCTTCCTTTACGGTGAACGCGCGGCCCCCCGTAACGACCAACTTGGCGGCATACTGCCGGGTGCGCTTTTCGTAGCGCAGGACCGCGATGCCCTTGGTGGCCAGCCCCCAGGCGAGATCCTGAAACGGCTTGTTGGCGAGGATGGTTTCATCGCGATCATTGGGACCTGATCCGTGCACCAGGACCACCGCCGGCAATAATCCGGTGGCCGCTGCCGGCAGGGTGAGGGTGCCGGGCAACCTCCATTCACCGGAGCCAACGGTAAAGTCTTTTTCGATGACACTGCTGGGCTTGGCATACCGGGCAGCCGGGGGCGCGGGCGGGCTGGGAACAAAATAGAGGCCGGCAATCCGCTGCTGCGAGTCGAATACCACTTTTGCGTCCAAATCCAACTGGGCAAAGTGGCAGGTCACGAACACCAGGTAATATCCGCCGGACGATTCTTTGCGCGTTCGCAGCCGCGCCTGGAAGGGGCCCGCCTGCTGCTGGATGGTTTGCCAGATTTGCTTTAATTTTTGCGCCGGCAGGGCGCTTTGCATCGTTGGATCAAACAAGCTAACGGCCTTGGTGAAATCAGACTTGACCAGCAAGTCCACGAATTGTTCACCAGAAGCAAGCAGGTCAGCGGAAGGAGCCATCTGTGCGAACCCCGGAGTAATGACCGCCAACAGCAATGCGGCGATGGCGGCGAACATGCAGGGCCACCTGCGATTCAGGCACCACGTTGACCGTCGCGAGAACATTTTCATAGGCATAACGTGGCGCGCCGCAGGCGACGCATTTGCCACTGGTGTGTTTGGTGCTAAGTTGGATGCCACCCTACTGGGGGCCACTGCCGGCGTCAATCTGCCATTCGTTATCGCAAGCGAGCAATTCTGCCTGCCAGATGCCACGCAGGCGCCTGAGCCCACCCGCTGGAGGTGGTTCAACAACCGCCGGATGAGGAAGGCAGCTGTAAAAATAGGTAATGCACTTTTAGTCTTGTTTATTGACTATCCGAAAATTTGACTATATCACCTGAGAACTATGAATGAGTTGAAACCTTGGTATGAGGCAATTCCCCTGCCGGCTTTGCTCCGGCACGCGCGAAACACCTATGGCCTGGCCATGCGTGAGGCCTTGGACGCGGCGGGTTACGACGACCTCCCGAAAAACGCCCTGTACATCATCGGCGGCCTGGCCTTGGGTGCCGGGGAGGTCCCATTGGGCCAGCTCGTTAAAGAGTTACGGGTCTCCAAGCAGTCGGCTGGGGAGTTGGTGGACACCCTCGTGCTGCGGGGTTATCTCAACCGCACGGTAGATTCTGAAGACCGCCGCAAGCTCATTGTGACGCTCACTGACCGGGGCCGGGCGGCCGCCGCGGTCCAGGCGGCGGCACGGGAGAAAATTGATGCCGAACTGCTGGCGCGGGTCGGTCCGGAGGCGATCCGCCACACCCGACGGACACTGGCGATGTTGATTGCCTTGAGGCGGGAGGCGGAGGGGGATTCGAAGGAGGAAACTTAATCATCCTGTTTCCGAATTTCGTAAGGATTACCCTTTCCAAACGCCCCATTTAGCCAAGCCTTTAGGAGTGCCGAAACTCAAGGGACGATGATTTGATAAATTGGCCCATTCTGCGTGAGCACATAAATTTCTCCGTCGCCGTCCTCGGCGAAGCTGGTGATGTTCTGGTGCTGCTCCAGAAGGGTGGCCTCGGCCGTCACCTTGTGTGCCGTGCGGTCGTAGCGGAAACCCCAGAGCGTTCCGAGATTGTAATCGCCATAGACGTAGACGCCCTGCAAGGCGGGGAATTGGCTGCCGCGATACACATAACCGCCAATGACACAGAGACCGATGCTGTGGTCGGGAAACTGGCCCTGGGCCTGCATGTCCGTGCGGTGGGTGTATTCCATCACGGGCTCGTCATAATGCGCGCCAGGGGGGCCCGGTTTATAAAAGTGCGAACCTTCGCGGACGCTCCAGCCGTAATTGCCGCCGGGGGTGATTAAATCCACTTCCTCCCACAAATCCTGCCCGACGTCACCCACCCAGAGGTCGCCGGTGGCGCGGTCGAAACTGTAGCGCCAGGGATTGCGCAGGCCATAAGCGTAGATCTCGGGCCGAGCGCCCGCCGGGCCGGGGGTGTGGGTGCTGACGAAGGGATTATCCCGGGGAATGCCGTAATTCAATTCGGTGGGGCGCCAGCCATTCCCGCCGGTCGAGCGGGAATTCACATCCATCCGCAGCATTTTGGCCAGCAGGGTGGAGGTGTTCTGGCCATTGCCAAAGGGATCGCCACCGTAGCCACCATCACCGAGCCCAAGATACAGATAACCATCGGGGCCAAAGGCGACTTCCCCGCCCTTGTGGTTGCCAAAGGGTTGCTCCACCTCGAGCAACTTGCGTTCGGTGGCGAGATCGGCCTGATCGGGATCGGTGGTGGAGACTTTAAATTCACTGACGAGGCTGCGGAACGGATAGCTCTGAGGCGGCTCATGCTGATCGCCAGTGTATTTCTGGTTATAATATACGTAGAACAAGCCGTTGGTTTTGAACCCGGGGTGGAAGGCGAGGCTCATCAGGCCGTCCTCATTGTCAAAAAAAGGCTGGCGGCTCTCGAGGTTGAAAAACACCTTGGCGGCGGCCCCATCGGATCCCTTTTTAAAGACGTAAATGGTGCCGGCCTGGGCGACGGCAAACAGGCGGCCGGAACCATCCGGGGCCTCACCGAGCCAGACCGGACGGTCAATTTTGAGCTGGGGAAACACCCGTTGCAGAGCGACCTTGGGGAGCGCCGGGGCGACCACCGCCTGGGCCGCCAGGCGCAAGGCACCACCGCCGAGTTGCGCCACCGTGGCGATGGTCAAAAGGCAGCCAGACGGGCTGAAAGGGTTCCAGAAATTGCGCATCGTGAGGTAAGGAAACCAAACGGGGGGTAAATGTAAAGCGGTTCCCGGCGGATGGCCCCTGGGCCGGAAACATGTTGGGCCAAGGGAGCGGGAGCTTGCCATAACCAAAAGCCGGTGCGGCCAGTCGCCTGGGCGGCGACCGGAATTGCGGAATGACCGAGAAAAATGGGTTGCCAGTTTGCCCTAATATCCCAAAATGGGCGTATGAAATCATTTTTTGTTACCCTGGGGTTGTGCGGCGCGGCGCTGTCGTGGCAAACGACCGTCCAGGCCGAGGTCAAATTACCGGTTATTTTTGGCGACAACATGGTGCTGCAAGCCAGGCAAGCGGTGCCGGTCTGGGGCTGGGCGGCGCCGGGGGCGAAAGTGACGGTTTCCTTTGCCGACCAAACCAAAACCACGACCGCCGGAGCCGAAGGCAAATGGCGCGTGACGCTGGGCAAATTGCCGGTGTCCTTCACCCCGCAAACGCTGGTGGTGGCCGGGGACACGACCGTGACCCTCACCAACATTCTGGTGGGCGAGGTCTGGCTGGCCTCGGGGCAATCGAACATGGAAAAGCCGGTGGGCAAACAGCCAGGGCAGAAACCGACGATAAACGCGGAGCAGGAACTGGCCGCGGCCGAATATCCCAACATACGCATTTTCAAAGTGGAGAAGCTGCTCGCGCCCACGCCCCGGGAGGATTTGGAGAAATATCGCAGCTGGCAGCCGTGCAGCTCCAACGCGCTGAACACTGTCAGCTTTTCCGCAGCGGCATATTTTTTTGGCCGCGAAATTCACACGAATCTCAATGTGCCGGTGGGCCTGATCGAGTCGTCTTGGGGCGGCACCAGGATTGAACCATGGACCCCGCCGGTGGGATTCACCGCCATCCCCTCCCTGGCCGATCTGGCCCAGCCGGTCATGGCCACGAACAAAATTCCCAACACCACGCCCACCGTGCTTTACAATGCCATGATTGCCCCGCTCGCCGGCTTCGCCATTCGCGGCGCGCTGTGGTATCAGGGCGAATCCAACCTGGGCAACACGAATTATGATGTGAAGATGGCGGCCCTGATTGGCGGCTGGCGCCACATCTGGCAGGAGGGTCCCTTCCCGTTTTATTTCGTGCAGATCGCGCCATATAAATACAATAAAAACGTGGCGACCTACTCCGTGGAGACCGATCCCCTGCCCGGCTTTTGGGTGCAACAAGCGCGGGCCGCCCGGCAGATTAAAAACACCGGCATGGTGGTGACAACGGATTTGGTGGACGATTTGAACGACATTCATCCCCGTGACAAAGCCGATGTGGGCCACCGCCTGGCACTCTTGGCCCTGGACAAAACCTATGACAAGGATGTTCCCAGCGCCGGGCCGGCATTTGCGAAACTGAAGGTTGCCGGCAACAAGGCGATCTTGAAATTCAAACATGCCAAGGGCGGCTTGAAGAGCCGCGACGGCCAGCCGCTGACGTGGTTCACGATTGCCGGGAGCGATGGCAAATTCGTGCCGGCGGAGGCAACGATTGCGGGCGAAACGGTGGAAGTTTCCGCCGCCGGGGTCGATCAACCCGTGGCGGTCCGGTATGCCTGGGGCCAGCTGGCCCAGCCGAATCTGGCCAATGCAGCGGGGCTGCCGGCGGAACCGTTCAGCACGCAAATGCCGGTGAAGTAAGGGCCCAGAACCCGGTTGGGAAAGCTAGTTTATGAAGATCAGAACCTTGGGAACGCAGGGATTTAGGGTGCCCGCCCTGGGTTTGGGCTGCATGGGGATGTCCGAATTCTATGGGGTGCGGGACGACGAGGAATCCGCGGCCACGATTCAACGAGCACTGGACCTGGGGGTCACCCTGCTCGACACCGCCGACATGTATGGTTGCGGGCACAATGAGGAACTCCTGGGCCGGGCCATTGCGGGTCGCCGGGAGCAGGTGCTTTTGGCCACCAAATTTGGCAATGTGCGGGATGTGGCGGGCAAGTTCCTGGGCGTGAATGGCCGGCCCGAGTACGTGCGCGCAGCCTGTGAAGCGAGCTTGCGCCGGCTGGGGGTGACGGAGATTGACCTGTATTACCAACACCGGGTTGACCCGGCGGTGCCCATTGAAGAAACGGTGGGCGCGATGAGCGAGCTGGTGCAGGCGGGCAAGGTGCGTTACCTCGGCCTTTCGGAAGCGGCGGCGGGAACGATCCGGCGCGCGGCACGGGTGCATCCGATCACTGCCTTGCAAACAGAATATTCCTTGTGGACGCGCGACGTGGAGGCGGAAATTCTGCCCACCTGCCGGGAACTGGGAATTGGTTTTGTGGCCTACAGTCCGCTGGGACGGGGTTTCCTCACCGGATCCTTCCAAAAAACCGATGATCTGGCAGCCGGAGACTGGCGTCGGCAGGGTCCGCGGTTTCAGGGGGAGAATTTTGAGCGCAACCTGGCAATCGTTCGCGGCCTTGAAGCCCTGGCGCAGCGCAAAGGCTGCCAGCCAGCGCAATTGGCGCTGGCTTGGGTGCTGGCGCAAGGCGACGACATTGTCCCCATTCCCGGCACAAAACGGCGGCGGTATCTGGAGGAAAACGTTGCGGCGGCGGCCATTACGCTGACTCCGGCGGAGCTGGCGGAATTAAACCACATCGCCCCGGCCGGCGGCACGGCGGGCATGCGTTATCCCGAATGGAGCATGGCGGCGGTCAACCGGTGACGGCCGGATCAAGTGACACGAACGTTGATAAAGAGTTAGGCGGATGCTGCGGCCGCCAGGACACAGACAATTTCCGGCTGGGGCACCCGGCAGCCGAAATCGACCTGGCCGATGCGTTTCGCCAGCACAAATTTCACCTCACCGGCGCTGACTTTTTTATCCAGCAACATGGCGGCGAAGAGTTTGGGGCGCTGAGCGGAGCTTAATTTAATGGCCACCGGCAAACCCGCGCCGGCCAGGAGTTTTTCAATGCGCAGCGCGTCACCGGCGGGCAATCCATGGAGCGACACCGAAAGCCGCGCGGCCAGCACCTGGCCAATGGCAATGGCCTCGCCGTGGAGGTATTTACCATAGCCCGAACTGTTTTCAATGGCATGACCGAGAGTATGGCCAAAATTCAAAATCGCCCGCAGGCCGCTCTCCGTCTCGTCCTGCCCCACCACCTCGGCCTTGATCTCGCAACACCGGGCAATCACCGTGGTGAGCGTTTTTGGGTCCCGGGCGAGCAACTTGGGCAGGACCCGTTCGAGTTGTTGAAAAAATCGGGCATCATAGATAATGCCGTATTTGATGACCTCGGCGAGGCCACTGGCAAATTCCCGGGCGGGGAGCGTCTGGAGGGCATCCAGGTCACACAAAACCAGTTTGGGCTGGTAAAAGGCCCCGACCAGATTCTTACCAGCGGCCAGGTTTACCCCCACCTTGCCCCCGACCGAACTATCCACTTGGGCAAGCAGCGTGGTGGGCACTTGCACGAAAGGAATGCCGCGGAGGTAGGTTGCGGCCACAAACCCGGCGAGGTCGCCCACCACCCCGCCGCCCAGCGCCACCACGAAAGATTTGCGCTCCAAGCGATGGGCGGCAAGCTCGTCATAGCAGGCGTGGACCCGTTTTAGATTTTTGGAAGTTTCACCGGCGGGCACGGTGATCACCACCGGGTCAAAACCGGCGGCCACAAGCGCCTGGCGGGCGGTGGCCGCCTGCCGGGGTCCCACATTGGCATCCGTAATAATGGCGGCGCGCTGACCGAGTTTCAGGCGCGCGCACTCGGTCCCCAACCGGGCCAGCAAGCCGCCGCCAATTTTAATGGAATAACTGCGTTCACCCAAGCTGACAGGAACCATGCGCATGCCGTTAGCATAAGGTTTGATGGGGAGGTGGCGAGGCAAAAAGAAGGCGCGGCAGTCACCCGGGCCCAGCCAGCGCGAAAGCGCAGTACGGGGATAAATCGTTGAAGAAAAGCCCTTGACCAAATGCGAACAACCAGCTACCTTTTTAAATAAAGGTAGCTTGCTTGATGTAAGAAGATGAGTGTGAACGAAAAATTTGGGGCGATACGGAATGGACTGCTCGAGTTCATCGTGTTGCAAATTATTGCGGTGGAAAAGGTGTATGCGGCGGACATTCTCAAACAATTGGGCAACACCGAATTTGCGACCCAAGAGGGCACACTCTATCCCCTGCTGAGCAAAATGCGGCGTGAGGGGTTGCTGGATTATGAATGGAAAGAATCCGAGGCCGGACCACCCCGCAAGTATTACGAGCTGACGGCGAAGGGCCGGGAGCAATTGCAAGCAACCCTGGAGTATTGGAACCAGATCAACGCGACCGTGAAACAACTGGCACAAAAACAAAACGCGGAGGAATTGTGACATGAATAAAGTTATTACGATCAATTTGGGCGGCAATGCGTATCAATTGGAAGAAGGCGGCTACGACGCCCTGCGCGTCTATTTGGAGACGGCGGCGACCCGGCTGGCGGGCAATCCTGACCAGGAGGAAATCCTGCTGGATATCGAATGGGCCATCGCTGAAAAATTCCGCGGGTTGCTGGGGAATCACAAGAACGTGGTGGCCAACCGGGAGGTGTCCGCAGTGTTGGCGGCGATGGGGCCGATTGAAGCGGAACCGGGCAAGACAGAAAATCCGGCGACCAGCGCCACCCCGTCCGGGAGCCGAACGAGCGGCGCGGGAACCGGACCGAGTGGCACGGCAGGAACGGCGGGGCCGGGACCAACCGGCAGCAGTGGGGCCACGCCCAAACGGTTGTACCGGATTTCGGAGGACGCCATGATCGCCGGGGTATGCAATGGGATGGCGGCTTATCTGCAGGTTGATCCCACCCTGGTCCGACTGGCCTTTGTGTTTCTTACCTTCCTCTGGGGCAGCGGGCTGGCAGTCTATGTAGTGCTCGCCATTGTGGTGCCCGAAGCTCGGTCCCCGGAAGAAAAAGCCGCCGCCACCGGCGCCCCATCGACCGCCCAGGACTTCATCCGGCGCGCCCGGGAAGGCTATTACGAGGCCATCAAAGGTTTTCCCGACCGCCAGGCACGCCGGGCCTGGCAGCGGCGGTTCAAACGGGAGATGCGGGTGAATGCGCATCAGTGGCGGAGTCAATGGCAGCACTATTGGGCGGAGCAGGCGACCCGGCACCCCGGGATCGGGCTGGCCCTGCCCGTGATTTCCCTCTTACAAGGCGCTTTCAATGTAATATGGATCTGCGCATTGGTATCCCTGCTGGCCACGGGAGCGGTGCTGGGGGTGGCATTACCGGTGAATGTGCCGGTGTGGGTGGGTGCCCTGCTCCTTTTAATCCTTTACGCGGCCGTGGCGGGACCCATAAAAATGGCGCGCCGCGCCTGTTATTGGAGCATAGGCCAGCTGAAACCAGGCTGGTCACTGTGGTTTTTAGTGGAAGGTGTGGCCGGGCTGGTGGTGATGGTGGCCCTGATGGGACTGGCGATCCACTATTGTCCCGTGTTGCGCGAGGCCCTGCACAACCTGCCAACGGTATTTCATCAAGCCACGGAAGATGTGCAGGCATGGTGGCAGGCGCAAGGAAAAGAGTCGCTCACCCTGCCCAAATAAAAACCGGCCAGTTGACCCGGCCCAAGCTGAAACTTGGGCCAGAAATCAACTGGCCGACCCTCCCCTAACTGCCTGCCTGGCCGAAAAAAACAACCACTCCAAGTCAGAAAATCGGAATCAAATTGTCGTCGCCAATAGCGGACCACCATTTGACTCCCGCCAGTTCCCGGGAGGTGCGGGCATTCCGCCACGTGCCATCGGAATCACAATAGCCGAGACAGCGAAAACTCTGGCACTGCACGATCACATGCTCACCAGGACGCGGCAACGCAACCTCATGCAGCGCCAGCCCTGGATAGTCCGATCCGCCAATCGCCATTTCCGGTCGCTCCGCGAGTAATTGCATCATGGTATAAGAGTCCATTTGTTTAAAATTGTTCCATTTAATTTAACCGGAGACAGTCCCGCGACCGTCCCACAATCACGCTTAAAAGCGCACGCGTGAGGGCATGCCAGCCACACTGCCCCACGCATCAAGCAATACGCAGGAAAAATGGGGTTCTTTCAAAAATGATTAAATTTCTTTCATTCGCGGAGCAGGCGGATAGGAAATCATCCCAGCCAATTGGGGAGGTGGGGGGGAAGTCTGGTATCAGGAGCCAAATTACGCGTATTTGGCCAGGCAAGAGGAGGCGAATGGAACTAACGATTCGCCAAAGGGTTCTAGATCCGCGCGGGTACCGCCGGCGGCCCGAAATGGGCAGTAAGGGGCATAAACACGTCAGATCAGCTCATTTTTCAACCGTTCCACTTCATGAATGATGAGCTCGGTCACCCGGTGTTTGGCCAGATATACTTGGTTTACCGAAACCCCAAAAGTTTTGGCCACGCGGTCCGGCTCCCAGGCTTTGTTGACGTAAAAATCGAAGAGTTGATATTGTTGGGGATCCAGCCGACGGCGGGCTTTGCCGATGGCCACTTCCAGGAGATTTCGCTCCCATTCCGTATCCCAGATCAGTTCCAAATCGGGGGGAATGCCATTAGCAGGCCCACCGCTGTCAAAATCCTCGGGCGAAGATCCATCCCCTGACTGCGGCGGCGGCTCCATCGGCATGCGCTTGCGGACTTGATCAGCAATGCGCCAGCGGGTCATGTTGAGCAGCCAGGTCTTGAAGGAACCGCGGGAGGCATCGTACTTGAAGGCAGGCATGTGCCTGGCGACGGAGATCATGGTTTCCTGGACCACATCCTGCGCCTCCGATTTGGAAAGACCACGTTTTACCGCCACACCATAAATGAGATGCCAGTAAGTTTCAAAAAATTCCTGCCAGCTTGCCTGATCCTCCCAGTTCTTCAGGCGTTGAATCAGGGAGGCTCGCGTGGGAATTAATTCATCCCTCAGGTCACCCATGGGAAAAGTAATGAGGTTTTGCGCTTCCTTTGGCAATGACAATTTCAAGTATTTCAGCAACTAATTCGGGCGAGTTCAACAAACCCGGCCAGGCCATGGTAAAATGGCGTGACGACCGGCAGATTTTGTTTAATCATGCATGAGACAAACTAAGGGGCGAACCCGCCCGGCGGTTGGGTAACAACACTTGAACACAAGCTGGATTAAATTTGCGCTGGCAGTGGCGATCTGGGTCAAAGTCGCGGAGAGCGGGGCGATTTTGCGGGCGCAGCCAGCCGCTGTCCCCGCCCCGGCCATTCAAATTGTGGTGGTTCAGGGGTCGGTGGCGGTGCTGCCGGCGAATGGCACGGCGTGGATACCCGCGAAGGTCCGGCAAATAATAAACCCGCGGGATCGAATTCACACCGAGACCAACAGCCGGGTGGTGGTGCGCTGGTCGGATCAAACCATTCTCACCTTTGGTGCCTCGACCGAGTTGGAGATCTTGCCCCCCCGCACGGCCGATGAGGATGCCGGTTTGCAATTGCTTCGGGGCATCACATCCTTTTTTCATCGGGACCAACCCGGACGCATCCGGATAATTACGCGCGGCGCGATGGCCGGCGTGGTGGGAACTGAATTTGTGATGGCGGTGGATGATCATGACCGCACTACGGTGTCGGTCATTGATGGTCAGGTGCGCCTGGGTAATGATCAGGCCACCTTGCTTTTGACGAACGCCCAGGAGGCGGGGGTGGATTTGGGTCAGGCACCGGTGCGCACGGCGGGGTTTGTGGCCAATAATTTGTTGCAATGGTGCTTTTATTATCCGGCGGTGATTGACCCGGATGAACTGCCCCTGACGCCGGAAGAAACGCATTTGCTTGGGGAATCCCTGATGGCTTATCGCGCCGGGGATTTGCAAACTGCCCTGGCGCAGTTTCCGACCAATGCGCCCCGCACCGATGCGGTGCGGGTCTACCGGGCGGCGTTGCTGCTGTCGGTCGGCGAAGTGGCCGGTGCCGTAACGGCACTGGAAGCACTCCCCGGGGATTCCGAACGTATCAACCGCCTGGCGGGGGCCGTGCGCCAGTTGATCGCCGCCGTCAAGGGCCAGCCTTTGGCCCGACTGGACGGACCGGGGCTCAATTCCGAATACCTGGCCAGTTCGTATTGGGAACAAGCCCAGGCAAACCGCAAGATTTCCCTGGCCCAAGCCCTGAAACTGGCGCAAACCGCCGTTAAAAACGCACCCCAATTTGGCTTTGGCTGGGAACGGGTGGCGGAGTTGGAATTCAGTTTTGGGCAAAATGCGGCCGCCCTGGACGCGTTGAATCGGAGTCTGGCCCTGGCCCCCGCCAATGCCCAGGCCCTCGCTTTGAAGGGTTTTGTGTTGGCCGAGCAAAACCAACCAGAGGCGGCACGGAGCTGGTTTGACCGGGCCATTGGCGCGGATGCCGCGCTGGGCAATGCGTGGCTGGGACGCGGTCTCGCCCGGATTCGCCTGGGCGACCCCGCTGGGGGCAAGGAGGATCTGTTGGTGGCAGCAGCGCTGGAACCCCAGCGGTCGGAGTTGCGCAGCTATTTAGGCAAGGCTTACACGGCCACTGGTGATGATGCCCGCGCGGCCAAAGAACTGGCCCAGGCCCGGCGCCTGGACCCGAACGACCCCACGCCCTGGTTGTATTCCGCGCTGCTCAACCAGCAAAATAATCAGATTAACCAGGCCATCCGGGACTTGGAAAAATCCCAAGCCTTGAACAACAACCGCAGTGTTTATCGCTCCCAATTGTTGCTGGACCAGGACAGTGCCCTGCGCAGTGCCAATCTCGCCAGCATTTACCAGGATGCCGGGATGTATGACACCAGCCTTAATGAGGCCGGGCGGGCAGTGAGTTCGGATTACGGCAATTATTCAGCCCATTTGTTTCTGGCAGGCAGTTATGAACAGTTGCGGGCGCCCGAGTGGAGCAACCTGCGCTATGACGCCCCGGCGGGTGACGAATTTTGGATCGCCAACCTGCTGGCCCCCACCGGGGCGGGCTGGCTTTCCGCCACCCTGGCGGAACAACCACACGCTCAATTATTTGACCACAGCCGTTTTGGGGCGGTGTCGGACACCACCTACCTGAGCCGGGGGGCGTGGACCGAGAATGCCGATGAATTTTATACATCGGACAAATTTGCTTTCGATTTCGGCACTTCCTACCAGTTTGACCCGGGGCAGCGTGCGAATCAGGATTTTGAGCAGCGCGAGTTTGACATTAATCTCAAGGGGCAGCTGACCCCGCATGACAGTCTGTTCGGAAGTATTCAACTGGCCAAAGTGGATTCCGGCGATGTAAACCAGTATTACCATCCATCAGCGGCATCCCCCGCCAATCGCACCACTGAAACCCAGGAACCCAATTTATTTCTGGGTTACCACCATGACTGGAGCCCGGGCGTGCAGACGCTTTTCTTGGCCTCCCGCCAGGTTTCCGACAGTCTGGCTGATGCCAGTAATGCCGGACAATATATCGGCCAGATTCGGGGCGATGCTTACACCACAAACAACGTCTTTTTTCCGGGCAATAACTTAAACGCCAGAATTCAAACCGAGAAATATTCCATTGAATTCCAACAACTGTGGGAGCAGGAAAGTCATACCACCATTTTGGGCTCCCGCTACGATTGGGGCAGCGTTCGCTATCAAAATCTGGAACTGAATGACAGCGGTTTAGCCACCTTCTATTTCCCTGCGGCGCCATTGGTGACGAATCAAGATTTCACCCTGGACTATCATCATGTCTCCCTCTACGGATATCACACTTGGCAAATCGTGGATCCCCTGTCATTTACCGCCGGATTCAGTTACGATTTACTGCATCTACCGGCGGATCCAACCACGGCGCCGTTTGTGCAAGCGGACCGCACCAAAGCCCAGATTTCCCCCAAAGCAGGACTTGTCTGGACGCCAACCGCCGGCACGGCCATGCGGGTGGGATATACCCGTTCGCTGTCCGGATTTGCGGGCGCCCAAAATACGCAGCTGGAACCAACGGAAGTGGCGGGTTTCAACCAGGCGTTTCAAGGGTTGATCCCCGCCTCGGTGGCCGGGGATACCAGCGGATCCTGCATTGACGCGATTAATGTTTCCTGGGAGGAAAAATTCCCCACTGGAACCTATCTGATATTATCAGCAGCAGATTTGTATTCCAAACTTTCTGATGTGCAAGGGGCTTTTGTTTCCTTGTATGACTCCCCGCTGGATTACGCCACTTACCCCTTGGGCTTTCAACAAAAGCTGGATTATCATGAACGCACGGCCGCCGTGCGCGTCGATCAATTATTGGGCGAACAATGGGTGTTGGGGGCCAAATATAGCATCTCCCAAGCCAGGCTGAATGCAAGCTACCCGCAAATTCCCCCGGGCTATGACAAGGCCCCTTTTCGCCAGCATCAAACCCTGGAAAGCGTACTACAAACGGTCAAATTAAATGCCAATTGGAACCACCCATCCGGGGTGTTTACCATTCTGGAAAGCGCATGGTATCACCAAAGCAATGCCGGATTTGCCCTGGCCGAGCCGGGGGATGATTTCTGGCAGTTAAACGCTTATGCCGGCTACCGGTTCTGCCATCGCAAAATGGAATTTTCCGTGGGCGTGCTCAACCTCACGGATCAAAATTACCGACTGGAACCTTTAAACCTGTACAATGAAATGGCGAGAAGCCGCACCTTTCTGGCACGGCTGCTCATCAGCTTCTAAATACAGCTTATTGCCACTGAATCTGCAATGTCGCAGGCAGGCCATTGGTCGGCTGGCCGGCGACAACAAACACCTTTAATTGAAATTTCTCCCCGCTGGTCACCGGAAAATCCACATAGTTACCGGCACACCACGTCATCATATCGCTCTTGCGCATGACGGTGGCTACGGAGGCGTAAGGCGCGGGATACCCCGAGATATCCGTCAAAATGCCGTTGGTCGTGCCGGCCGGAGGGGTAATCCAAATGCTGCCAGCGCTGTTGGTCATGCTGGTGTAGGAGTAAAAGCGTCCGGGACAAGCGGATCCCTGCCCGCCCGAGATAACCGTCAGGGAGAGGGTTTCAAAGACCGGCACCGAGGCCACGGCCGCACCAACCCCAAGCCCGGTAATGGCCAGGGCCAGACCAAGGCGGGTACAATTCAATTTAGTCATTAATTTCATAGCTTATAATACTTCAATTTAAAAATCTCAGTTACGCTCATTGCCAAAAAACGAACCGGACTCACCAAGAATTTTGAGTCGGTCGGCGGACTTGCAGTTTGGCGCAACTCTACTCTTATACGTGGCAAATTTGGGGTTCTTTCAAAAATTAAATATTTTTGGTTAAATAACGGAACAGGAGGGGACGCTTGTGCAAAAACACCCAATTATTGGGGCATTTGACCGAAATGCTCCATGGTTGCCAACGCCTTGGCGAGGGCCTCCCCCATCTGGGCGGCGGTGGCAAAGCGATCAGCAGCGACTGGCTGGCAGGCTTTCAGAAAGACGTGGTTTAGCGGGAAAAAATCGGGTGGTTTTTCGGCCTTCACCATGGTCGTGTCCACCTCGGGAAAGTGCGATGGCAGGCCACCGGTGCTGGCCACATAAAGCACCATGCCCAAGGCATAAATATCCGCCGCCACGGTGCCTGGCCGCTCCGGCAGGGGCGGCATATAACCCATGGTTCCCACCAAGGTTCCCCCCTGATCCAGGGGGCGAATGCCGGTAACCAGGCCCAAATCGGCGAATTTTGGCACCCCGTTCACAAAAACAATGTTTTGCGGTTTGATATCCCGGTGGATAAATCCTTTTTGATGAAGGAATTCCATTGCCTGGCACAAGGTAATGCCCAGTTTGACACAATCCCGAACGGGCAACCGACGCCCCTTTAAACTGGCCCGCACGGTGACCAAATCACAAGGTTTGTAATTCGCTGGGTTCGCTTCCCAACCTGCCGCCAGGGAGTCGGCCAGTTCCATGACGTAGTAAAAGTAATCCGGGGCTTTTTCACTGACAAATTCCACCTGGAGCAAACCGGGATGCTGATGGGCAATGGCACGGTATTGTTGCACGCCACTGAATTCGCGATCGTAGGGTATGGGGTCGTCCTGAAATTTGGCCTGATAAATCACCTTCAAAGCCACCCACTTGCCGGCGGAGTTCAGGGCCAGCCATACTTTGCCATAGGAACCTTCGCCAATGGGTGGGTGGACCAAATCATAGCCGGGAGTCTCCGGGACCGAGGCTCCAGCGGGCAGCCGGGCCAAGGCGGTTTTCCGGCGTGGGCGAGTGATCAGCGCCCAGCCCAGTCCGCCAGGAATTTGCCCGCCCGCCACAATTAACCAGGGAAACCAGTAATTCGTGTAATAACTGAGGGTGATGGCGGCTCCCGAAATTACCAGAAAAAGGCCCGCTGCCACCAAGGACGCATTACGCGGCCGCAAACGGCAAAGCCCCCCGCCCAAGCCAGCGCCAGCCAATGTAAAAATCAGGATTTCCACCCCGACCGGCGGTTGAATCAGTGATTGATTATTCCAGAGATTTAAAAACTCGGCCATCTGGATTTCGACGCCACCGGAAGATTCCCCGGTCCATCCCGTGTAAGGCGTGTCAAATTTGTCAGTATTTAAGCCAGTGCCCCGGGCCGGCAGTTTATTTTCAGGATCCGTGCCGATAAACACGACCCGGTTGCGGAAATAGTTTGCCGGCACAGAAAAGGCCTCCCCATAGCTCATCGTTTCCCAAGAGCCATGTTGACCATAGTAGCGCACCCAGCGCTCCTGCGGTTCGTTCCTTAAGTGCGCGCCGGCCAGTTCCGCCGCCTTCAACGGCAGACTCGCATATGGCCCAGGGGATGGAAATGGCCAGTGCCGACGCTCCACCCCATCCAGATCGGCATTCGCATCCACCCACCCCACCCCCCAATTCCCATGTGCGGCACTTAAAAACGGCTCCGTGGGAAGCTCCGGTGAATCGGCCACAAATTTGGACTGTTCCAATTGCGATTGGTTCGCCAAGAGGACAATGTGGCGCAAACGGCGCATCGCCACAGCCAGTTGGTTATCGGTTTGCGGATCCTGCTGGTTTTGAAAAAAGGAATCAAACACCACCAGCGGGCAATCATCATCCGCCAAACGGTTCAATAGCCGGGCATGCCAGGACCGGTCCCAGGGCTGCCCGCGCGTTTGGCCATATTTTGTGAAGGCGGCTTGATCCATCCGGATGAGAGTCACCTGATTTGTCACGGCCGGTGTGCCAAAACGGAACAGGTTGTCGTAACTGGCAGTTACCCAAGCATCCCCCCAGGAGGTAAATAACAAAAAGAAACCGATAAACACCACCACCATCGCCCCCCCAAGGGAGACGAGTGCGGGTGTTATTTTATCGTTCAGGCCGGGCACAGAATTCGCAAGTCAATCTAGCGGAGTCTAGTGGAGAAAAATGCCAGTTCAAGCCCAGCCTTGCGAATTACCTGCGCCGCAGAGGAGAACTCAAATTGCGAGGCGCACGGGGCAGGCGGCAATAGTGATGAACAGCATCCGCGCTTTGCCAGGCTTTGGATTTTATGGAGGGCAGCAGCCAGCGGATTTATGGGTCATTACCGGGTACCTTTGAATATCTGCCGAAACTTCTGTCGAAACTTCTTGCGCTTTGGCATGGGGCAGGTTAGTTTGTGTTCCTTGATCGCGGGGTGGAGCAGCCCGGTAGCTCGTCAGGCTCATAACCTGAAGGCCGTAGGTTCAAATCCTACCCCCGCAACCAATTTCAACGCCCGGTCGCAAGACCGGGCTTTTTTATGCCTCCAAATTTCCAAGTGTAGGCATTCAAAATCAAAACGGCAGGGATTATATCGGTTTAATTGAGAATGTGCCCAACCGGTTGGACCAGCATGATCGGGGGACATCAAGACCCCAATTCAATTTGGTTTAAGCGGCGGCAATGATGCGCTTGCGACAGCGCATCCGCCGCAGGGCGGCGGCGGCTTCCAGGCCCTGTTTCCAAGCCTGGGTCGCGATCCAGTTGGCGATTTCCTGGCTCTCAAGGCGGCCCCAAATGTAGTCGACTGGATTGGCGTGCCGTTTTCATGCGGGGCGGGGCCAGGGCAATTTTCTGCGGCGCACTGATGGACGTCTTTATTTTGACAACATTACCATGGCTTTATCAGGCACACCACCCGCACATTGACAGGGCGCACCGGCGAAATAATTCATCTTGGCAGCATCGCTGCTCACGCGCACTTCGGAATAGCTTACCGTGGCGGCATCCACGCGGTGCATACAGGTCGAAAATGGCCCGGCAATCGGGGTGTGGGAGCGGTGCAGGCGGCGCAACCACGCCAGTGAGCCAACAGATTTTTGTGCGCTCGCGGCTTGAAAAACTTGGCCCCGCATCAGTTGGGCCGTGGGTTCATCGAAACCGGATGAAATCCATTGCTGCAAGCGCCACGGATGCGCCGCCTGCACCAACTTTTTTAAATCCCAGCGCCACTCCCGGATTTCTTGGGCCGCCGGAAAAGCACCGATAAGACGAAAGGGATTCACCGAGTGGAGCGGCATTTGTGCCAAAGCACTGGCTGCCGCTTCACCGGTGGCGACTGCACTCACGGCAAAAACCACCTTCCCCCGGCTGACTGGGCCAATTTCCACCTGGGCGGCGATGGCGTACCAATTGATCAAGGCAAAAGCGGCTCCCGAGTCATTCACCGAGATCCACGTTCCGCCGCCCGGCTCGGAGGGCGCGAGCACATTTCGCCCTTGAATGAAATGCCGAATGGGTGGCAAACCAGTTGCACGGGAAAGTTTTTCATCGCGATTCATGGCCAGCGCGTAGCCGCGCCGCCGCGGGGAAAAAGTAACGGTGCACATGGTCTGGTTGTGGTCTAGTCGGCGGCCGGATACGTGGCGGCGAGCGCGGCATAATGGCGCCAGGCGCGCCAGCCATCCCGCATGGTCATGGGCGCACAGCCGCGCCGCCGGTTGGCCGCCCCAATGGCAAACACCAAATCCCACTGCCGAAACAAGGTGCGATACGCGGACCACAAAGTGTTGCGCGCATCGTAAATGCTGGTGGCTTCAGCCGCCGCGCCATTTAATTCGATAATTTGAAAATGGGTGCCCTGGCGCAAGTCTGCCTCACTCCCAAACCGGATGTCATAACGACCAATGTAGAAGCCGCTCACCTTTTTGGAGATTTCATCAATGCGCTGTTCCAGTGCGGGCGTGTTCAGTCTCATACCGTCACGAAAGATACAGCCTTGGGCGTGGTTGCCCGCCAGGCCGAGCGGTTGCGTTTCCCCCGCGGCCAGCACATGGTGTTGCCGTGAACCCGCGCGTTGCAAATAGGTTTCCGCCATAAAGCGGGCACGGTCATCCCGCCAGATAAGTTCCGCCACCGTGGCTTTGCCATCGCCGGTGACGAAGGGAAAAACTTTTTCGGTGATGGCAAAAATACGGCCGTGAGTTTCCCCGGGGAAACGATAATAAAAAATCCCCACTTCGTGCGGGCCGGCGGCAAACCGCTGCACCATTAACTGCGCTTGGGTTTCCTGCAAATACGCCACGGCCTGGGCTTCATTCCGAATCAGTTTGATGCCGGCACCGCGTTGTCCCAGATCCGGTTTGAGGATGAAAGGATAGGAAATATTTCGGCGCTCACAAATCGCACGCAATGAAATCAGCCGGCCTTTGGGGGAATCGCCGGCGAGCAGCTCCGCTTCCGCCGTGAACTCGCCGCTTGAGTGCATGAGATCTTGCAAAGTTTTCATTTTGGATTCCCCCACCATGCCCCCTGAGAAGATTCCGGGATTGGCTGCGGTCGGCAGCATGGCCCCACGATATTTGAGGGCGAGCCAGAGGTAATAAAGAGCCACGGGAGGATAGAACAGCCACATGGGCCAAAATTCCCAGCGCGTCCAGCGGACAAAGCGGGTGCCCAACCGGCGGCGGTCCAAATCGGACAGCACCCGGCGCAATATTCGCAAACCAACCAGCAATCCAACGGCGCTGCCCAACACCCAAAAGCTGACCGATTTGTAATGGCTGAACCAATGCAACAGACGCGTGCCGAACATTTGCGTCAGGAATAACACGGCCAGCGTCCATACCAGCGCGGCAGCCGCAGTGATCAACAAAAAAGCAACGGCGGGCACCCGCAAAAAACCTGCGGCCAGATAGGTGGGCAGCCTTGCCCCGGGCACCGCCCGGCTAACGATTAATATCATCGTCCCGCGCTCGCGAAACCAATTCTCACTGCGGGCAACTTTGCCGGAATACTTTTTCAACCGCGAATTTTCAAACCACGTTCGCCCCGCAAAGCGGGCGAGCGCGTAAAGCCCCACATCCCCCAGCCAAATGCCCAGAAAACAGGCGGAAAAAGCGGCAGGCCAGGCAATGGAGCCACTGGCCAGCAGCAAACCGGCACCGACTGCCGCCGCATCCTCCAGCACAAAGGTCGCACAAAAAAATCCGGCGGCCTGCCAAAACGGCAGCCATCCTGCAAGGGTTTCGGGGGCCAATGGCAGGGCTCCGGTCATGACCGTCAGGCGGCGATTCGCGCCGCTTCGGCCTGGTGTTTGAGGGTGGATGGGGCGATGCCGAAGCCCGCGGGCAACCGCAAGCCCATGACGCCACCCATGACCCCGATCAACGCGTAGTGATGGACCGCGTGCGCGACGGCATACATGATCTCACGGCCCACCGTGGAGGGGGAAACTTGCGAGCCACCGGCTGAATAGCTGGTTTTGCAGGTCACCAGCAAGGACCGCGCCGTGCAGAGTGGATCGAGCTTGGCATAACTTGCGATTAAATCCCGCGTTTCCTGGAGCGCCGCCAGTCGATCTGTTTCCACCGCGGTGCCGCGCTGGCGTTGATCATAATTTAAATCACCCGCCGGGGCCGCCTGCAGGAGGGTGCGAAAATGATCCAGGCAATGCCGGATATGCCCGCCGATGGAAGCGTCAAAGGCCACCGCCAGCTTGCAGGTATAAGCAGCATTATCCATTTCCTGCAGCAGAAATTCGCCCTGGCGCAGCGTTTCCATGACTGCATTGATTAATTCCCGGCTTTCGCCAGCATCATTTGGATTCATTGCTTTGTTAGTTGATTAATCGTGAAACGTACGGAATCTGCCGCCGGTGCAGATAGAGCGTGATGCCACAGCATACCGAAGTCACGATCGCCAGGGCAAACAGCAATCCGCCATCGTTTTGGACACTGATACCGAGAATCGTCAGGTGAAAAAAAATCGCCCCGCACATCGTGCCCAGCGCGAGCAAAGCCCCCAGCCAGGCTTTACAGCGCACCATCAACAACATGGCCGCCACCAACTCCACCACTCCTGAGCCGTACCGCCCCCAAGGCTCCATGCCAACCTTGGTGAAAATGTAGATGGACTCCGGCGCCCCGGTAAATTTAAAAAACAAGGTTTGCAATAAAATCACCGCCGCCGTGAGCCGGCATATCCAGCTGACGATCATCTGGGTCTTGGAAAAGTTTTCCATAAAATAAATTGGTTTGTGAGCGTTCGCGTTTGGCTCAGGTTATTTGCCTTTCTTGGCAACCAGCGCCGGCCAGTTGGCATCCGCTTTGGCCAGATTGGCTTTGGCATCTTTATTGAAATCCTCACGGATGGATTTGCTGTATTGCAGCAGCAATTTGTCATCCACAATTTGGAAGGCATCCACGTCAATTTCCACCAGCTTGTTGCGCGAAACGCCATAAGCACAATACCCGCCAAACACCGGTTCATACTTGGCCGGGTTCGTCTTGAAAAGGTCCCGGTGCTCTTTGGATGCAAAAAAGTAGACGGCCCCTTCATGCTTGAACACATATTTCGCGTCGCCTTTGACCGGCTTTTGGTCGGTAAAAAAGGCCACCGGGTCATAGCCTTGGATGGCCAGACCGTCACGGTCCAGGTTGAGGAGGGTTTTGGTTTGGGCAAAAACTGGCAGCGCCAGGCCCAGCACAAGCAGAATCAATGATAGTTTTTTCATACAATGGTTGGTCTTAATTAAACATCATTCCTTACACCTTATTTCAATATTTTTGACTTATTGGGTTGGTTTGGCCCGCAGAAAGGTCTCCATTCCGGTTTCCCATGGGGATTTGCTGGTGGTTGCCCAAACGCAAGCGGGAAATCTGCCCCTTCGGGTGGAAACCGGTCGTCGTCGTCCGAGGTAATTGGGTGGTTATGCCGCAGGGAAATGGTTTGCGGTTGAAAACCTCTGCTGGAAACAAACAACGCCGGACGGCGCCCGGCGTTGGATTAGCCGCAAGTGACGACTGGCTTACTGCGCCTTGTCGGACTGGCGGCGCGCCTGAAATTCACGCTCAGCGACCAGCCAGTGACGCAGGTCGTCACCATGCCCGCCGCCCGCCGCTTCCCATAATTCATAGGCCCGGCGATTGATTTCCAGTTCATAGTCAAACACTACCGGCGGTGGAAGCTTGATTTCAGCGGGCGGATTTTTTTTCCTGGTTTTTTTCATTTTTGGCAATTGTATTATTAGTGGATTACAATGATTCGTCGGCCACGCGCGGCAAAACTTACAATCGAATTCGAAAATTAAAAATTTTTAAGGCCGGATCTGGGTATCGGAGGCTCCACCTGGACCAGCAGCCATATTGATGAGTAGACGGATGCCCCGCTCGACTTCACCAGGATGTTCCCACGGGATAAAATGATTCACCCCGGGCAGGATGATTTTGGCGAAGAGGTTCGCTTTGCCCAGAGCGGCGAGCTGTTGTTCGAACCAGGCCACATTTTCCACGGGCACCAGCGGATCATGGTCGCCATGCAACATCACCACCGGCACGGCCAGCCGGGCAAATTGGGTTTGCATTTGGACCAGGTCCGCGCGCGCGGAGAGCATCTCACGGTTGCATTGGCGCAACGCGCGTGGCAACAGCCAGGAGGTGGCGCGCCAGCCAAAAAAATATTGCACGAACCACGGGTTTTCCTGCGCCGGATCCACATCCCCCCCGATCAGCAACACGCCCCCGATTTGGTCCGGATGCTCCAAGGCGGCCAGCAGGGCAATGGGGGAACCATAACTATGCCCCACCAGTAAAACTCGGTTGGTGGTGGCACGGGCCAGCAACACCATCAAAGCGTCCACCTGCCCTCGCAAATGCGGCTGGTTCCCCACCGGCAGGGAAAGACCAAAGCCTGGGCGGTCGTAAGCATAGAGGCTAGCACCCGGATAAGGGGCCTTAAATTGCGACGCCCAAACCCCGGCCCCGCCCGGTGATCCGTGGATAAAGACCAAGTCCAGCCCGGTGTTGGTAGCGGAACGTTTTTCCGCCCAGCGAAGGGTGAAGCCATTGGTCGTGGTGACATGCACCATCGCCCCGAGCCGTTCAGGATTGTCAAATTGAGCGAACATGCCGGCAAACGCGGGCAGCGCGATGAGCAGGCCCAACGCTACGGCGCCCGCCACCCACCCGGAAAATGGGGAGGATCGGTAACCACGCAAAAAGTTCAAGGGCTGTCGGTTCACGGGTTGATTGGTGATATAGTTCTCCCGGGCAAAAATCTCCTCATCGCCCCACCCGCCGGTAAGTCTGCGGATCAGCCCGCAAAATGAGCAGGCCGTCCTGCCATTCAACCTCACCAGTAATTTCCACCGGTTCGGCCACGAAGTCCAGCACCTGCTGGTTCACGGGTTTTCCCAAGGCGGACACCAGCAACAAATAAATGGCCGGACCATTTTTTGGGCGCACCAGCAAGACCGGCGGAATACCTCCGCTGATGCAATTGATCGCGCAGGCCCGGTGCGGCAGCAGTTGGCCGGGATTCATCACCCCAAAATAACATTTGCTGTCCACAATCTCACCCACGAGGGTTTGCCGCCCCAGACGCACCGTCGCCGCGCCCGTCGGCAGGGAAGCTGGACTCGCCACCGCGTGGATGGAATCCGGCACGGCCTCAACCATGGTTTGATCGCCACGATAAATCAAGGTGCCTTGCAAGGTCACCATCTGTCCTTCCAGGGCGCCAAACTTCTCCCGGTCAAGTCCATGTTTGAAGGGGGCGACGAGATAATAAGTGGAAAACCCCGGCTGGGAGTTGGTGGCACCCGGTCGAGGCACCAAGAGATGCGGATAGGGTTGGAGTTCCAAGCGCCCGCTAAATGGCTTCAGGTTGCCCCATTCAAACACACTGGTCCCAATGGTGTGTTGCTGGGTGGCCAGTGCCACGGCCAGCCCAAGCCCCACCACCAGCAACAGCACCACGAGGGTCCGCAACCGCCGGGCCGGGCCCGCTCCTGGCCGGGCTTCCCAGCCAATGTAAAAATCATCACTCATAGCTCAATCACCGCCGGTTCCGCCCTGGTCCCGGCAGGATTTGGCTGGGGATTTACCCATACCCGGCCGTTTTTCAAGCGCACTTGAAAGGTGGGAACGCGCTCCACAAAGGGTGGCGGCGAAGCCCCCGTCTCCGGCAAATACTGATAGCCATGCCAGGGACAGGTGATACAGCCCGCCACTATTTTACCCTCCCCCAGCGGCCCATTCTGGTGCTGACAAACATTTGAAACGGCGGAGATTTTCCCCGCATACTTAAAAATAGCCACCCGCTCGCCAGCCACACACACAATGCGCGCGCGGTTATCGGGAATATCCGCCACTGCACCGGCCTCCACCCAACCGTCAGTATCCGGGGCGTTTATTTTTCGATCCAACCGCGCTTCCTTGCTCGCGGCCAAGCCGTGCAACCCCAGCACCGTGACCAGGCCAGCCGCCATCGTCACTGCATAAACCAGGCTGGTTTCCGCTTGCAGCACCCCAAAGGTGACATGCAAGACCAGCAGCGCATAGGCGGCATAAACCAGCATGTGCAGCGATTTCCAAACCGGCGCGCTCAAATTGGCCAGCCAGAAATCATGGCTGGTTGCCGCCATCAAAAACAAAATCACCAATGCCAAAAAGCCGAACGCCTGGAAAGGCACCCCCGCCACTGAATGAGTCAACGGACTGGACACCCAGATACTGGCAATCGGATTCGTGTCCCCGCCGGCATGGTATGTCGTAACCACCATCACCGCATGGATCAATGCCAGCAGAAATAACGTCACCCCCGCATGACGCCGATTGTACAGCAGGGGCAAAAAGCCCGCGTTTAGGCGACCCAGCGGACCGATGCACAGAATAATGTGAAGCAAAATAAAGGCGGCCGAGCCAAACGCCCGCATCAGCAAAATTTCCTCGGTGATGTTGGGGAATAGGAATTCCGTCACCGCGCCAAAACCCAAGAGGTATAACGCCACCCCACCCACCAGCACGGCATCGTACAGGCGCTTTTGCCGGTTCCATTGGACCGCCTGGTATTGGAGGGACATGAATTAAATAATGGTCAGGGGTTGAGCTCGCCGATAAGGGCCGGCCGGGAGATATTCACTATCTTGTTATCCGCCAGACTGTATAGGACAAACACCCCCGGGCGGGCGGAGGCTTCAGTTGGGAGGGGCAATGCCGGCGCCGCAAACTCGCCCAATAAAGTGGCACTATCCGGCAGTGCGTCCGCCACCATGGGGCTTCCCGGCAGCCAATAAACCAGCAAATCGGGTTGCCGAAAATCAGGATCCGCTGAAAAACTGACGACCGCCCGCGAAAGTGGCGGGTTCTCCCGGAACAGTCGCACGGTTATCGCACCTTTCGGAAACAGATTCGTGCGGCACCAACCCGTGCTCGTCATGGCTTGAGGTGCCAGGCCAAGTCCCGGAGAAAACCCGGGCATAGTGGGCGCGGGCGTGCGCAAAATGAGGCCGGTGGCAAACGCCGCGGGCACAAAAATGCCCAGTATCAGAGTCGCGCGACGATGGAGCTGGCGCAATGGTTGGATCATGGCCGGCCTTTCCGCGCAGCCTCACGGTGAGCCGTACGCTCAACCGGAGGCTCATGCACGCCCGTGCGCCACCGATGCAACAGCCAGGGCCAAAATGCCACCGCACCCGGAATGAGGAGGAGGCGAAAACCCCAGCCTGCCCCCGCCGCGTGGGGGTCAATTCTTTGCGCCCCTATGAAAGCAAAGGGAACGGCAAACAACATCCCCAAGAGGAGATATCCGCCGAGCAATAGCAAGACCGTGGCCATTAGAGCTTGGCCAGAGCCGCCAGGATTTCTTCCGGAGTCGTGCGACCACCATGGCCTTTGGTGATTTTTTCGAACTGCACAATCCCCTTGGTATCAATCACAAAAGTGGACGGATAAGCCGTCTCGCCGGGAGCCTGCCACCGCAAGCCGAAGCTTTTAGTGAAAGTAAAATCGGGGTCGGTGACGAAGGTGAAATCTTCCGACCACCCTTTACCCTTCAGGAATTCCCCGGCGTGGCTTTGCAGATTTTCTGACGGGCCGGGATAAACCATGAGGACACGAGCCTTGCCCGCAAAATCCTTGGCCCGTTCCACAAACGCGTGCACTTGCCTGGTGCAAAATGGACACTGGTACCCCGGCCACCCGCGCAAAACGATCAATACCACGGGCAGTTTGGCGTACTCCGCACTCAACGTTACAGACTTCGCATCCATGGTGTTAAGCGTGAAGTCCGGCGTGGGGGCACCCACCTTTGGCGGCTCGGCCGCCGGCAAATGAAAGGCGGCGGTGGCGATCGCCAAAAATAAAGCCACGCGGACGATGAAACGGTTGGTTGATTTAATGTTCATATCCAGCATTGGTCGAGGAGGTGAAGGATTCCTTACAATTTATTTAGCCTTGAGTTTTTTTACAAAATCCACAAACCCGGCCGCCTGTTTTTCCAAGCGCTGTTCCATGTCCGTATTCGCGAATCGCCCTGCCGCATCCACCATTTTGGCAACGCCCGGAATAAACACCCGCTCCGGAAAGATATGGGCGTTGCGATAGCCAAAGATGGCCTGCAGTTGCTCCACCGCGCGCAGGGCACCCCACATGCCGGCGGCCAGCCCCACAAAACAAACCGGGCGGTGCTCAAAACTTTCCGGAAACGGCAGCAGGTCCATAAAGTACTTTAATATGCCGGGAAAGCTCCCGTTGTATTCCGGCGTCACCACCACCAGTCCCTCCGCCGCGCGCACCGCGTCGCTGAATGATTGGAATTCGATGGGCTTCTGCGCATAAACGGAAGGCAGAATAATGCTCGGGGGCAATTGCGCCAGATCCAGCACCTGGACCGGCACACTCAGAGCGGAATAAATGGCTTCCAACTGGGCTACCACCTTGCGGGTATTGCTGCCGGGCCGGTTGGTGCCACTAATAATCAGAATCATGGGTGCCAAGGATTTAGGCCGTGGGCAAACTCACGCTTGCCGGCGCTTCCGTTGCCCGGGCAAATTTTTTCTCCCGGAGCTTTTCCACAAATCGAGCGAATTTCGTGGCCTGCTGCAGCAGATTTCTTTCGATGACCGGCTGCAACCGGCCCGTAGAGTCCAGCAGGTTGTTGACCCCGGGCAGAAAAACGCGCTCCGGAAAGACCAGTCCGTGGCGGTAGGCAAAAATCTGCTGCAACTGCTCGGTCGGCCGCATGGCCCCCCAGAGCCCCGCCGCCAGGCCCACAAAACAAACCGGCCGCTGGTCAAAACTGTCCGGAAACGGCAGCATGTCGATAAAATACTTCAGGGCGCCGGGAATACCTCCGTTATATTCGGGCGTGACGACCACCAATCCATCGGCCGCGAGAATCTTATCGATGAAAGGCTGGAAAGCGGCCGGGGTTTTATCATAGGCAGACGGTAAATATATCTCCGGCGGCAATTGGGCGAGATCGATGATTTGGGCGGGCACACCGAGCGTGCCATAAGCTTTTTCCACATGGGCAGCCACTTTGCGGGTGTTGCTGCCGTTTCGATTGGTTCCACTGATAATGACGATCATAATAGTTTTATTTAATAATTTGGCGGTGAGGGTTAAGGGTTGAAGGATGAAAATCGCCAGCCAGGCGTGGCCGCCGGAAGTCGGGCCAGCCGGGAAAATTCAAGGATCTGCGGGTGGCTGGCAGCCTTGAAAGCGCCTTCTGCCACGGAACTTTTTGCCGCCGCACCACCCTGATCATCGGCTGGCCCGGACGGGGGAAATTGCGTTTGGCACTTTGCTTGCATGGGGGTGAGTCGTGGACCAAAACGAATCCTTACAAACTATTTCGCCCGCGGGTTTCCCGGCCGCAGCTCGGGAATTGCATTTTTTTGGCTGAAGGCGGATACTAAGCCCGTGCCGACTGACCGTCCAAACCAACCGCAACCACCGCTCCCGGCGGAAAATCCGCCGCCGACCGGCCAGCTTTCCGATCCGGAACAGTGGGTGGATTTGCATGGCGATTACCTGTTCAAATATGCGCTGCTCCGCTTGCGCGACCAAGCCCGGGCGGAAGATGCGGTGCAGGAAACCTTCCTGGCCGCGCTCAAGGGGGGCAGGAGTTTTGCCGGCCGTGCCGCCGAGAAAAGCTGGTTGGTGGGGATTTTGAAAAACAAGATTTACGACTATTACCGCCAGTCCAGCCGCGAAACACCGTTCACCGACTTGGAATTCTACTCGGACGAGGAAGGCGAGCGGTTCGTTCCCGATGGCCTCTTCAAGGATGGCTGGATTCACGAGCTTGGCCCCCAGGATTGGGCCAGTCCCGGGGCGAGTCTGGACAGTGAAATGTTTTGGAAAACCTTCCAGGATTGCTCAAATAATCTCCCCAAGAATGTTGCCGCCGTTTTCAACCTCCGCGAGGTGGACGGCGTGGCCAGCAAGGACATTTGCTCGTTGCTAAACATCTCGGAAAGCAATCTCTGGGTAATGCTCCACCGGGCGCGCATGGCGCTGCGTCGTTGCCTGGAGACCAATTGGTTTGGCAAACCGGGAATCGCCGAATGAATCCTTTCACCAAACTGAAAATGCAGGCAATTGTGTGGATCTGGAACCACACCCCCAATTGTGCCGAAATGTCCCGCCTGAGCTCCCGGTCGCTGGATCAACCTCTGACCCTGTCCACGCGCTTGCGCATGCGCTTGCATTTTCTCATCTGCGTATGGTGTGAACGCTATGCCGGACAATTAAGGTTTCTCCAGCAAGCCGGACGCCAGGTCGACCAGCAGGTTAAAACGCTGCCCAGCCTTTCGATTGACGCCCGAAAGCGCATCCTGAAAAACCTGAAAATGGTGGCGGGTAATAAATTGTAAGGATTCTTTCGACTTTCCGACCAACCATAACGCGGAAAACTTGCTGCTGCTCGCCATGACCAAAATGTGGCGCAAGTATTTGAGTTGTTGGGTGAATAAAAACCATGAATTGGTTGATGAAGATCGCAAAATCCCTGCTGCGGGGCCTGCTGGAGCTATCGCCGAATTGCAAAACGGCCGTCCGCCTGCAATCCGCGGCCTTGGAGCACAAATTATCGTTTCGCCGGTGGTTGGGGCTGCGCTGTCACATTCTGCTTTGCCAATGGTGCCGCCGCTATGGGCAGCACATCATCTTTCTTCGCCATGCCGCCCAGGCACATCCGGATAAATTGGTGGCAACCTTGCCCCCGCAGCTTTCCGAGGCAGCCCGCGCGCGCATCCGGCAGCAACTCCGCTCGAACCAGAAATGATGCCGCTACCAGATTTGCCTGCATCCGGCGACGAGATTGCCTGCTAAAATGACTTTGCCATCGCTAAATCCAATTATGGAGTTGATAATTTGACCGCCATGAAAACCGATCGTGCCATCCTTCGCGTCTCGGTCAGTTCCCCGGCCCAATATGCCATCCGGCTGGCCCAAAATGCCGGGGATGTTGGGGCTGCCCAAAGATTGCGGTTTCAGGTCTTTAATGTGGAACTCAATGAAGGGCTGGCCCAATCCTACGCGACCGGCCGGGATGAAGATCCGTTTGACGCCGTTTGCCAGCATCTCGTCGTTGAACATCTGCCCACTGCCAGCATCGTGGGTACCTACCGCCTGCAAACCGGCCCGAATGCCGCCGCGCACCTGGGCTATTACTGTGCACAGGAATTTGCCTTGGAGCTCTTCGAACCGTTGCGGGCCGAATTGATTGAATTGGGCCGTGCCTGTGTGCATCCCCAACATCGCAACCTGGTGGTGCTCGGCCTGCTCTGGAAAGGCATTGCGGAATATGCCCGGCAGCACGGCGCCCGCTACCTGTTTGGTTGCAGCTCACTCACCTCGCAAGCACCGGCGGTGGGCGCGTCCGCCTATGCCGATTTATGCCGCCATCATCTGGCTCCGCCACCATGGCGTGTCAGCCCTTTGCCAGCCTGTGAGTGTCCCCTGCACGAACTCACGCCGGAACCCGTTAAAATCCCCAAACTGCTCCGGGCCTACTTGAGTCTGGGGGCAAAAATTTGCGGTCCGCCCGCCTTGGACCAAGATTTTAAGACGATCGATTTTCTGACCATCCTCGATTTGCATGCCTTGTCCGCCTCGGCACGGCAGAAATTTTTGGGCGCATGAAAAGCCGTGTTAACCATTCCCAACCGTTCACGGGGCGGCCCGGCTCGCTACCAGTAAATCTTTGCCAGATCAAACTCGTGGCTGGCTTTAAACATTTATGAAAGTCATTGTCACCTGCGGACCCAGTTTTGAACCGATCGATCAAGTGCGGCGGCTGACCAATTTCTCCACAGGCGAGCTTGGGGTTGCTTTAAGCAACCAACTGGCCCGTGCGGGTTTTGAAGTGATTTGCCTCAAAGGCAGCGGTGCCACCCATCCCGGCCCCGCCGAACCATGTCGTTTGACCTTGTTTGACACAAATGACGACCTGCTGCATTTGCTCGAGCAGGCCAGCGCCACAGAGAATATCGGAGCGGCTTTTCACGTCGCCGCACTATGTGATTATAAAGTCAGTCGCGTGACCGATGTGCAAGGTCGCGCCTGTGATTCGCCCAAAATTGCCAGCCGTTCCGGGGCGCTGACTATCCACCTCGAACCCGCGACCAAGGTGATCACTAAAATGCGGGCCCTTTTCCCCCAAAGCCTCCTCGTCGGCTGGAAATATGAATTGGCTGGCACCCCGGCGGAGGCGCTGGCGAAAGCCGAACGCCAAATGCGGGAATGCCAAACCAATGCGTGTGTCCTGAATGGCCAGGCCTACGGCCCCGGCTTTGCGTTTTGTCGGCCCAACCTCCCCCGGCAAGAATGCGCTCACAAAGCCGAATTAGTTCAATTTTTGACCACCTGGCTGGCCGCAATCGCGCCCGGTCACATTTGTGAGAATTTGCCGATCAGTTCCAATCAGGCTTAAACCCGAACTCCGAAATTAAAACGCCCGGGATGCGTCAAGATATTGGAGCAGAAACGCTTTGGAAAAATCACCGCATACCCGCAGCGGTCTGGTAAGATTTTTCCAAACCGTTTATGCCCAATAGATGGATGCAGACCGGGCGTCTTAATTTCGGAGTTCGGGTTAAACCTGATTTGTACCAGCCATGGCCAACCCAAGGCTGTGCTAAAAACTCCCCGGCTTGCCCTGCCATTATTTTAGCCAGGTGCCCACTGATTACAGACTGAATTGTGCCGTTCGCTGCCGGGTGCGAATCTAAGCATGAATCCCAGCCCGCAGCCAAAAACAACGCCCGGTCACCCGGCCGGGCGTTGTCAGTCGGTTAGGCATACAAGGGCCCGAAATTTGCACAGGCGCGGTAATCCGCCCCTTCCAAATCCGCCGTGCCAAAAGCCGCCCAGGCACTGGGCCGGAACACCCGTTCCGCCCCCACGTTGTGCATGTACACCGGAATCCGCAGCATCGCCGCCAAGGTAATCAGGTCCGCCCCGATATGTCCGTGGCTGATGGATCCGTGATTGGCTCCCCAGTTGTTCATCACGCTGTAAACGTCCCGGAACGCCCCGGTCCCCGTCAAAATGGGCGCAAACCACGTGGTGGGCCAGGTGGGATTCGTCCGTTGATCCAGCGCATCATGCACCTTGGCCGGCAAATCGACCGTATACCCTTCGGCGATTTGCAGGGCCGGTCCCAAGCCCTTGACCAGATTGAGCCGGCACATGGTCACCGGCATGCCGCCCTTGGTCAGGAACCGCGTGGACCAGCCACCGCCAGGGAAATATTCGGTGATGGACGGATGCCAGGTGGTCGCCCCGAGGCATTTCTTAACCTCCGCCTCGCTGATTTCCCAGAAGGGCTTCATCACGGGTTTGCCCTTGTGGGATTGCTGGCCCGTGCCATCCAGGGTCGCCGGACCAGAATTGATCAAATGCAAAAGCCCATTCGCCGCCACTCCGGTCAGCTTGTGCTTCGCCACCCGCTGGACCGCTTCGGGACTCCAGTAAGTCCGCACATCGGCAAAAATCTGGGCTGTGTTCGTGAGCAAATACCCCAGCAACATGGAAGCGCCATTCAAACAATCATTTTCCGTGGCCACAATGTACGGTGCCCGGATGCCGTTCCAGTCGAACGAGGTGTTGAGGATTGCTTCCAGAAAATCCCCGTTCGGCTGGTAATCCGTCCATTGCCGCTGACCCTGGAAACCGGAAACAATGGCGTTGTGCCCTTGCGCCTCCTCGCCAAAACCCAGTTCCGCCAGCCGGGGATTGCCCACCATTAAATCGCGGGCGATCAGCGCCATTTTCACCGATTTTTCCCATTCGCTGTCCAGTTGGGTGCGCGCCCGTTTGGTGGTGGGCGAATTGTAATCCTTGCCCTCGGGACAGTTCTTTTTCACCCAGGCCAGGGCCTTGGCATATTCCACCGGATCAAAAATCCCCTTGTCCATGCGCCGCAGAAACTCCGTCATGTCAATGGTTTCCACCCGCATGCCCAGATAATCCTCAAAGAACGGCTGGTCCACAATCGACCCGGCAATGCCCATCGAAACGCCGCCCATGCCCAAATACGATTTGCCCCGCATCAGCGCCGTGGCCAGACCCGCCCGGACAAATTGCAACAACTTGCCCTGCACATCCGCCGGAATGCTCTTGTCGCCCCCATCCTGCACCTCGCGCCCGTAAATGCTAAACGCCGGCAGCCCCTTCTGGGTGTGCCCCGCCAATACCGCCGCCAGGTACACCGCCCCGGGCCGTTCCGTGCCATTGAAACCCCAGACGGCCTTCGGCACCGCCGGATTCATGTCCATGGTCTCGGACCCATAGCACCAGCACGGCGTGACTGTCAGCGCGACCCCTACCCCTTCGCGGGCAAACTTCTCCGCACACGCCGCCGCCTCGGCCACCCCGCCGATGCACGTGTCGGCAATCACACACTCCACCGGCTGGCCGTTGGGATACCGTAACGACGCCGAAATAAACGCCGCCGCCGACTTGGCCAGATCCATGGTTTGGGTTTCCAGCGATTCGCGCACGCCGCCGAGCCGGCCATCAATCGTGGGACGAATGCCAACTTTCGGCAGCGTGCCGTTAAAGAGCGATAAGGTTTGCATGAATTAAATAATTGGTTATTGTATTCCCATAATGACAAAGGCACGGCAAACCGTAAGCCAATTCGCATGGACGCGAACAGGAAAAGCTTGGACTTATCACAGGTTCCCGCCGCCAGTCCCCCCCTTCTCGCATCGCCCCTAGGCCGAATGCGCCGACCGGTAGGCCGTGGGACTCGCCCCGCACAACCGCGTAAACACCCGGCTGAAATATGCGGGATCCGCAATGCCCACCGCATCCGCAATCGCCTTCACCGAATCCTGCGTGGTGAGCAGCAGGTATTGGGCTCGTTCGACGCGCCGCCGAACCAAATAATCGAGTGGCCGCACCCCCACCACCCGCTGGAATTGATCCGAAAAATAGGTCGGATGCAACTTGACCACCCGGGCCAGGTCTGCCAGCCGGATGGTTTGGCGCATATGCACCTGAATGTACTCCTGCACGGCCAAAAACTGCCGGCTCACCCGCGCGTGCAGACCCTCATGATGCCGGGCCGATTTCAAAAATTCCGCCACCAGCAAGGTCAGCACCCCCCGCGCCTCAAAACCCGCCAGCACCCCGGCCGTGGGCTCTTCCTGTGTATTCAACACCGGGAACCGCTTGTATTCCGCCCGTCCTGGATCAAAGCACGGCAGCTTGCGTTCCGGATAAATCGCCTCCAACCGCTGGAACAAATTCAGCCCCGCAACCGGCGCCACCACCTGATACTCGCAGTCCAGCAAGGAAAACAAGTCAATCCCCGTGGGCAGCCGCGCCGCAAAATGCAGATGATAATGGTTAAAGCCCTGCGCACAGGCACAATCATGCACTGCAAACGCCGGCACCAGATGCAACTGCCCCGGCTGCAAGGAAAACTCCCGACCATGATGCCGCACCACCGCCTCTCCCTCCAGAATCAGCCACAACCGGGAAAATGGACTGATCACATGTCGGTAATTCCACCAGCGCCCCGCCTCCGTGCGCTGCACGGAGAGCACCTGCAAATCCAGGGAATTCAGCAACTCGTGATTCAGCGTGCCAGCCATGCGGCCTAAATTAGTCAGTCCAGCCCGGTTTTTCGAGACGGAAAATCAGGTTATCGCCAGGAATGACACCCCGGGAACCCTGCCGCCAAAGGACCACCGCCCTGTATGGCCGGGACGAACTTCGCCCGGCCAGCGCCAACGGCCCGCCCCATGCCAGCCCAGGCCATTTGCTTTGGGCCATCCGCATCCAATAATTCCCTGCGTGGCTTGGGTATCGGCCATAGGTAACCGTCTGTCGCGCCCCAAAATCCCCAGCCGCCCCACCATCTGAAACGGATGACCGCCCACAGTTGGTCGCACCGGCGCAGCGTGGGATTGGGGATAAAACCCCCACCCTACCGTTTGGGAGGTTCATTTTCCCGCACTATAAACTCACCCTCATTTCAGCCAAATTACCCTGGACCGGCCGGAGATAAACGAATATATCAGAGTTCATGAACCGTGATTAACCACCCATCCGTGCCTGATTATCACCTAGGGCGACTTCACCCATTGATGACACGAAGCACAACCATCGAGAATCGTACTCAAAAGAAACAGTTGGTTTTCATAGAACCAGAGGCGATGGATTATTGGTTAAAGCCCCGAGATTCGCTCGAGTTGCGAGCCGATGTTGTCACTTTTGATGCAAATTTTGAGTTTTGTATTACTGACGAGGGTTTGACTGTATTTCCGTCACGAAATATGAGTTCAATTTCTGTCCACATGGCTGGTATTGAATTGAAGTGCGGACACCAGAGACCAGACTCTTGAAGATGAACCAGTCATTTAAACAAGTTGACGGAAAAAGCGTCTTTGGCCCGTTCAGTTTCTCTGGCGCGGTTCACACCGCGCGCGGCAACCTTGGAGATTAGGCGGGGTTGATAACCATGTGGACCATCCAAAACATCGTCCGGGTTGCCCTCATGCAAGTTGGCGTGGTGATCACCAGCATTCTGGTGGGCGGCATTTACCATAAATGGAGTTCCCTGTCCCAGCCGCCACTAGCTATACCGCCTTCCCAAGTCTGGTGGTACGAGCATGGCGGTTTTGGATTTGCCCTGCCGCTGATTTGGGTGGTTTGCGCCCTGTATTTGCATCGTCAAGAAACCGGGTCTGACGTTCTTAAATTTCTCACCTTTTGGCTGGGCGTTTTTGCCGTGGTTATCCTCGCCTTTCAGGCCATAAGTGCCATATTCGATATTTTTAGGCCTGATCTTCGAATGTGATGCCATTTCCGCCAAATGATCAAGGGTGTGAAATCACCGAAACGGCGTTATAACCCGTTGCTGGACCCACCCGTTAAACGTAACAAAACCATCCCACCAGCCTCACGGTCTTGGTCCCGCAGCGCAATCAACCACTTGACATCCTGCGCCACCCAATTTAACATCATCCGAGTAGTGGTGACGTGGATGCAATTGCCGCCCCCCCCATCCGCGCCGGTCCGGGTATCGGGTCACATTCTCGCGCCACTGCGGATACCCGAGTGTGGATGCGCCCATCGCCCAGGTTGCTCTGGCACCTTCGGCCTCGCTCTTTGACATCGCTCCAAAAATGATTGGATTGGGACACCCCCTGCCCCGCACAACGGAGGATGGGCGCCCGCCAGGCACAATAATCCCCCCCCAATCGTGCCCAATCGTGCCAAATCGTGCCTTTCAAGGCCTCCCGCTAAACCGCCAAAGTACCAGGCAACTGGCCGGCAAGCCGCGTTAACCCCGGATATTCCCAAGAATCAAAGTAAAAAATGCGCCGGGAGCGGCGGGTGGCCCCTGAGCATGCCTCCCCCCACGTACCGGTTCCAGCCAAGCTGAACCCACCTCGCCGTGCGTCCGGTTGGTTCCGGCCCGACGGAGGGGTTGATTCCCGGGTAAATCCAGGTCAATCGCACTAAATCGTGCCTTTGCTGGCAAATTACCACTGCATTTCTGGCCGAAAACCGTAAATTGTTTCCTTTACTGAACAAATCGTTCTATAATGGGTCGAAGTTGTGCCAATTATCATGCGTTACCTGAAAACCAAGACCTTTTTTCTGGCCACCCCGGTGGTGTTGCTGGGCTTTTTCGTTATCGTGAGCTGTGCCACCGGCCAAAAAGCCGGGCCACCCGTCAGCATTACGGTACCGGTGGGCACGTCCACCCGCAACCTCTCCCCGGGCCCCAATGATCCGCGCATCGCCTACGTCACCGCCCGGTTGCTGGAACAATTCCACTACACCCAGCGCCCCCTCGACGCCGACATCTCCCAGAAATTTTTTGACGGCTACCTAGATTCCTTGGATCCCCGGCACGAGGATTTCCTGCAATCCGATCTCGCTGAACTGTCCGTGTACCGTACCAACTTGGACAAATTTACCACGGGTGGCCAGGGCGCGGCGGATTTGACCCCCGCTTTTGTCATCTACAAGCGCTTTCTGGAACGCCTCCAGGAACATGATGCCTACGTCCTTGACAAAGTGCAGGCCGGCCACTTCAAATTTAACACCCACGACCGCATTGCCATCGACCGCCGCCATGCGCCCTATCCCAAAGATCTCGCCGAAGCCGAACAATTGTGGGATCAGCGCCTCAAATTTGAGTATTTGCAGGACAAATTAAGCCGGGAAATTTCGCCAACCAACAGCAGCGTGCTGACCGAATTGACCAAGAAAGATTACTTGGAAATTTCAACCAACCTGATCAAGCACTACCAGGCGAACCTGCACATTTTCACCAACTGGGACAGCACGGATATTTTGCAGGCCTACTTGAATGGCCTCACCCATGCCTATGATCCCCATTCCGATTATTTCAACCCGGAACACGCCCAGGAGTTTTCCATCACCATGAACCTGTCGCTCTTCGGGATTGGCGCGCAACTCATGGAAGACGATGGCTATTGCTCCATCAGCAAGCTGGTGGTGGGCGGCCCGGCCGATAAAAGCAAAAAAATTAAGGAAAAAGACCGGATTCTGGCTGTGGCCCAGGCGGATGGCCCACCAGTAAATGTGGTGGACATGGAGCTTGGCAAGGTGGTCCAGCTCATCCGTGGCCCCAAAGCCACCGAGGTGCGCCTGACCATCAGCCCGTTCGAAGACCGGGCGGCGCGGCGCGTCATCTCCCTCGTGCGGGATGAGATCAAGCTTGAGGACCAGGCCGCCAAGGCCAAACTCCTGATCACTCCCGATGGCAAAGGCGGCACCAACCGCCTTGGCGTGATTGATTTGCCGTCCTTCTATGCCCCGGTTGGGGACAGTTACGGCCGCTCACTGCCCAAGTACACCTCCGTGGATGTGGCGAAATTAGTCAACAAACTCAAGGCAGAGAAAGTCGATGGCATTATCTTGGATTTGCGCAACAACCCCGGCGGTTCGCTGGAGGAAGCCGTGAAGTTGACCGGCCTGTTTATCAAAGATGGTCCCGTGGTGCAGGCCCGTGCCCCCGAAGGCCCCATCAACGTGGATGCCGACACCGATACCAATATTGCCTATAGTGGCCCGCTCGTGGTCATGATCAATCGTTACAGCGCCTCGGCCTCGGAAATTGCCGCCGCCGCCCTGCAGGACTATGACCGGGCGCTGATTGTTGGCGACTCCTCCAGCTTCGGCAAAGGCACCGTGCAGAGCCTGAACCAATTGCGCCCCTTCGTCTGGCCCGCCACCCCGACCGCCACTAACGATCCCGGCGAAGTCAAAGTCACCATCCGCAAGTTCTACCGGGTCAATGGTGCCTCCACCCAGTTCAAGGGCGTGATGTCCGACATCGTCTTGCCTGACCCCCTCGATCACCGGACCGACATCGAAAGTGAAGCCACCCTGGAGCATCCGCTGCCTTGGGACACCATCGCCAGCGCCAATTACACCAAGTTCAATATGGTGCAGGCCTACGTCCCTGAATTGGGCAAACTCTCCGCTGCCCGCATTGCCACCAACCAGGATTTCATCTACCTCCAGCAGGACATTGACCAGTTCAAAAAAATGCAGGCGGATAAAAGCATCACGTTGAATGAACATGAGGCCATCAAGGAGCGCCAGTCCAACGAAGCCCGGCAAAAAGTGCGCGATGATGAGCGCAATCACCGCCCCCCGGCCGCGATGAAAGTTTACGCCATCAGTCTGGCGGATGCCGATAAACCCGGTCTGCCCTCCCCAGTGTATTTCCCTGGCCTCACCGAAACCAATGAAGTCAGCACCACCAACACCTCCCGGCAGGCGATCGTTCGCTATGACTTCGCGCCTTCTTTCCTGTCCTTCTTTGGCACCAACAATTTGGTCAAAATCAACCCGACCAACACCTTCTACTCCGCCTTGATTACCAATGCGATTCCCCGGGACAGCACCAACCACGGCAGCCTGACGACCCAGACCATAAAAGTCAAAAACCTGCCTGACTTGGATCCGCTGTTGCTGGAAACGGGCAGGATTTTGCAGGATTACATTTCCTTGCTGTCCCAAGGAGCCACCGTCAGTAAAAACTAAATGGCGTTATGAAAACCTGGGTTGCTTTGAGCGGGGTGATAAGTCTGGCACTGGCCTCGTCGGCGCAAAATTACAATGCGGCGATTAATCTGGCCCATAAGGCCGTCAATAAAACCGAAGCCGCCGCCAATGCGGACCCGGATGCCCAGGCCCAGGCTGGCATGGCCCGCCCCCAGCCGGCGCAGCCGATGGACCCTGCCCTGGCGGCCACCTTGCAAAACATTGCCAGTCTGCGGGCAGATTTAAATTATCTGTCCACCAACTCCACCCCCCCGGCGGCCCTGACCAATCACTTGGCCGCCGCCGCCGGTGGCACCAAAGCCTCCGCCGAAACCGTGGCCAAACTGATCGGGGATCTCGCCACCGCGGTCCATGGCAAGCCCGCCTTAAAGAGCCATTTTCAAAAATTCGCCCAATACTTGCACGCCGCAGCCAATGGGTCGCACCTCACCCCGGCCCAATTGGGCATGATCTCCGAAAGCCTCGAACAAATCCTGGCCAGCAATGGCGTCCCATTTGCCGACTCCCAAGCCGTGCTCGACGACCTCAAACAACTTGCCCGCGAAACCAAATAAAGTCCCCACGGCGATCAAGTGCCCCGTGTGCAAAACCACCGGCGACTGGTTCGCTGGCGACTACGGTCCATTTTGCTCCCGCCGCTGCCGGTTGATCGACCTGGGCAAATGGTTTAACGAAGAACAAAAAATTTCCGAACCGCTGCGGCCCGAGCACTTGGAAAAATATGCCGGCTTGCCCCCGGGCCAGCAACTGGATGTGCCGGAGACCGATTAAATAGTCCACCCCATGAATACTCCTCTATCCATCGAAACCGCTGATTTTGGCGGCGGCTGTTTTTGGTGCATTGAGGCCGTCTTTCGGCGGCTGCCCGGAGTGCGCTCGGTGGTCAGCGGTTACACGGCCGGGCATACGCAAAATCCCACTTACCACGAGATTTGCTCGGGCACCACTGGCCACGCCGAGGTCGCCCGGGTGACCTTTGATCCGTCCCAAGTATCCTATGCCCAATTGCTGGAAGTCTTCTGGCAGGCCCATGACCCGACCACCCTGAACCGCCAGGGAGCGGACGCCGGCACGCAGTATCGCTCCATCATTCTGGTTCATACCCCGGAGCAACAATTACTGGCCGAACAATCCAAAGCCAGGGCCGCCGCCAGTTTCCCCCAACCCATCGTCACCGAGATCGTCCCGGCAACGACATTTTATCCGGCGGAGGAATACCACCAGGAATATTACGAGGCCAATGCCCATGCCCCCTATTGCCAGGTAATGATCACGCCCAAACTGCGCAAGCTGGAGAAACAGCACCTGATTTCCCCGGCCCCGCAGACCCCGGAATAACGAAAAAAGGCGATCCGTTGCCGGATCGCCTTTGACGCAAAACTAAAACTTACAGGCCCTTGACGATGATGAACTTCAAGAGGTCCGCCACGCGGTTGGAATAACCCCATTCATTGTCGTACCAGCTCACGAGCTTGAAAAAGCGCTTGTTCAATTCAATGCCGGAACCCGCATCAAAAATTGAGGACGAGGCGGAATGAATGAAATCAGTGCTGACCACTTCATCGGTGGTGTATTCCAGAATGCCCTTGAGATAGGTCTCGCTGGCCTTCTTCATGGCCGCGGCGATTTCAGCGTAGCTGGTGTCCTTCACCGTTTTCACCGTGAGGTCAACCACCGAAACGGTCGGCGTCGGCACGCGGAAAGCCATGCCGGTGAGCTTGCCTTTGACTTCCGGGCAAACCAGGGCAACCGCCTTGGCGGCACCCGTGGTGGAGGGAATGATGTTGATGGCAGCGCTGCGGCCACCTTTCCAATCCTTCTTGCTCGGACCGTCCACCGTCTTCTGGGTGGCCGTATAGCTGTGAATGGTGGTCATCAGACCTTCTTCGATGCCAAAACCTTCCTTGAGCAGCACATGGACCACGGGCGCCAGGCAGTTGGTCGTGCAGCTCGCATTGGAAATCACATGATGCTGGGAGGCATCGTACTTTTCGTGGTTCACGCCCACGACCACCGTGATGTCCTCATTCTTGGCCGGAGCCGAGATGATGACTTTCTTGGCGCCTGCGGTGATATGACCGTAGGCAGACTTGGGATTGGTCTTGTCAGCATCGGTGAACAGACCGGTGGATTCAATCACGATGTCCACGCCCAGGGATTTCCAGGGCAATTCAGCGGGCGTGCGGGCGCTAACCACGAACACGTCCTTGCCATTGACGACGAGCACATCGTCCTCGGCTTTGTCCGGGGCGGATTTGCGGGAGGTCACGGTACCGGCAAAGCGGCCCTGGGTGGAATCATACTTGAGCAGGTAAGCGAGGTTGTCCGCCGGCACGATATCGCCCACGGCGACCACTTCGACGTCCTTGCCCAACAGTCCCTGTTCGGCGATGGCGCGAAAGACCAGGCGACCAATGCGACCGAACCCATTAATTGCAACTTTTACAGCCATAGTTTTATATATTTTTTGACGGAATCCAGTTCCTTAAGTCAATGCCCTCATAGTACTCAGGAATCAGGGTGCGTCAACGAAGAATTCCGCGCGCGGATTGTCAATGCCCGCGCATTTTTTGCGATGTTCCATCCGGTTTTACCCGGGGTTTTAGCCAGTCAGTCACCGGGAATGAAAGTCCCGGCCCTTGGCCCCTGCTGTTTTATTTCACACCGTCGTTGCTCGGGTTTGCTCAGCATTCAACCGGGGTTTCAATCCATAATTTGATGATCTCCATTTTGCCTTGTGTTTATTCCATCAATGACTTGGAAAGTTTACAAAACAGCCGTGCTGCTTTAGGATCGCTTCTAATGAACCCATTGCTGCTGCGCTGCACGCTTGTGATCAAGCACCTTGCTGCCCGTCGATTTATCCCGCTTCCCCAGCTTGCGCTCCTTCTGCTGCTGGCCCCCCTGTCATCGGCCCAAGCAGGATTGCCGCCCGGTTGGAGCGACACGGATATTGGTTCACCCGCCCTTGCCGGCTCGGCCACCGCTACCAACGGGAGTTGGACTGTTGCCGGCGGCGGCGCAGATATTTGGGATATCGCCGACCAGTGCAACTTCGCCAGCCAAAACTTCCCGGCGGATGGCTCCATCACCGCCTTGGTCACCGGGGTGCAAAATACCGATCCAGGCTCCGGCTGGTCCAGGGCGGGCGTGATGTTCCGCAATGACACCAGCGCCGGGTCGGCCAATGTCATGATGAATGCCACGGCTGGCCAAGGGGTGAACTTCCAGGCCCGCACCACCACCGGCGGCACTTCGGCCAATGCGCAAGTGTACGGGATAAACCCGCCGGTGTGGCTTCGGCTGGTCAGGTCCAGTGATCAATACAGCGGTTATTACAGCGTGGATGGAACTAATTGGACCCAGGTCGGGAGCACGACCACTATCGAATTGAATGGGGTGGTCCTGGCCGGACTGGCGGTGACGGCGCATAACAATACGGCGCTGAACACCTCCACGTTTACGAATGTGAGCCTCGCCGCGTCCACCTTTGGCGTTTACCGGGAACTGTGGACCAACCTCAATGCCAGCGTGGGCAACACGCTGGCCGTCCTTACCAACACCACCTACAACCCCAGCTGGCCAGCCACGCCGGCCGCCGCCTATACCCATGTTTTCAATAATTTCGAGACCGAGATCAATGTGCCCTTGAATAACTTTGGCCAGCGGGTGCGCACGTTTGTCGTGCCGCCCACCAATGGGCTCTACACCTTTTGGATCGCCAGCGATGATGTGTCGCAACTATACCTGAGCACGAATGAATCCCCGGCCGGCATGGTGTCCATTGCCGGGGTCGACTCCTATACGTCGTCGGAAAGCTGGTCCTGGTTCGCGAGCCAGCAATCCCCCGCCATCTATTTGCAAGGCGGCTGCCGTTACTATCTGGAGGCACGGATGCAGCAGGGTGGCGGTGGGGAAAATCTCGCGGTGCGCTGGCAACTGCCTAATGGAATTTATGAACAACCCATGGCCGCCGTCAGCCCGGCGGGCACCCAGCTTATTCCCTGCACCGGGGTGAATACCACGCCGGGTATTTATGCCCAAACCACCAATCTTACCGTGGTGGAAAATCAAAGTGCCACCTTCTCGCTGCTCGTGACCAACCAGGGGCCGGCAAGCTATCAGTGGTACAACACCGGCCTCCGGCTGACCGGGGCCACGCTGCCAGTTTACACCCTCACGAATGCCAGCCTGGCGCTTAACAATGGTCAGAGCTTCACCTGTGTAATCACCAATCCCGCCGGCTCGCTGACCAGCGCCCCGGTCAACCTCACCGTGCTCGCCGACACCGTGCCCCCCACCGTCACGGGCATTTATAATGTGGGAATCTCCAACGTGGTCATCCTCTACTCCAAGCCCGTGGCGGCCGTTTCTGGCAATGCGGGTAATTACGCTTTCACCAACGGGCTGGCCATTTACAGCGGAGTTTTGACCGACAAAGCCACCGTTACGCTGGCCACCGCTCCGTTCGTTTATGGCAGCAATTATGTGCTTGTCATCAATAATATTCACGACCGGTCCAGCACCCCCAACTTAATCGCCACCAACACCCAGGCGGCTTTTACCGCCGCGCCGTTTGTCTCCCAGGACATTGGCGCCGCAGCCCTCACTTCCACCGTGGTTTATGCCACCAACGGCCTCACGGTCACCAGTTCTGGCAATAACATTGGCGGTGCCAGCGACCAGTTCAATTATCAAAACCAGTTGCGCACCGGTAATTTCGATGTTTCCGTCTGCCTGGCGGGCTTGGCCCTGTCTGACTTGTGGGCGCAGGCGGGATTAATGGCCCGGGCCAGCCTGGCCGTGGGCAGCCCTTTTGCCGCCGCCCTGGCCACCCCTGGTATGAACGGGGCCTGCTTTGCCGGCCGCGCCACCACCAACGGCACGGCCGTTACCACCGGCAATTTCCCAGTCAATTACCCGCGCACCTGGCTGCGGCTCAATCGCACGGGAAATGTCTTTACGGGTTACGGTGGTTACGACGGCACTAACTGGACCCAGCTGGGAACACTGACCATCAGCCTGCCCGCGCAAATCTATCTCGGCTTGGCCACGGCCAGCCACAATCCAAGTCAGACCACCACCGCCCAGTTTGTGAATTATTCCACCACGGCGGTGGGCGCGCTGCTGGCCACCCCGGTTAATCCCCATGATGCCATGGGACCAACCAGCCGGAAGACTCCGATCGCGTTCTCAGAAATCATGTGGAAGCCCGCGGCCCGGGCGGATGGAAAAAATCTGGAGTTTCTGGAAATTTACAATTCCAACCCCTGGTTTCAGGACATCGGCAATTACCAAATCACGTGCGCGGACATGAATTACCGGATTCCTGCGGGAACCACGATTCCCGGCGGCAGTTACCTCGTGCTGGCGGCCGCACCGGCTGACATTAGCAGCGTGTATGGCATCACTAATGTTATGGGGCCCTACATTGGAAGTCTCAAACACGCCGAAACGCTGGAGTTACTGGACGAGCGCACGAATGTTTTGCTTACCGTGCCTTACACGGATGTTTATCCCTGGCCGGTGGCTACCGGGGGCACTGGCCATTCCTTGGTGCTTGGCAACCCCACCTACGGCGAGGGCGACCCGCGCGCGTGGGACCTCAGTGACAGCACGGGCGGCTCGCCGGGTCAACTGGATCCCTACACCCCCAGCCCGCTCCGCGCGGTGGTTATCAACGAAATCCTGCCGCACTCGGAAAACCCGGCCGTGCCCCAGTTCATCGAGCTTTACAATCACAGCACCAATCCCGTGAACCTGGCCGGTTGCATTTTGACAGATGATCCGACGACCAACAAATTTGTAATGCCCACCGGCACCCTGGTGGGCCCGGCGGGGTTTGTGGCCTTCACGCAGGCCCAATTGGGGTTCACGCTCAACGGCGCGGGTGCAACGCTGTATTTCCTCAAGCCCGACGGCACCCGGGTTTTGGATGCCGTGCAGTTTGGGGCCCAAGCGGACGGGATTTCCTACGGCCGCTGGCCGGACGGCGCGAATGATTTCTACGCCTTCACCACCAACACGCCCGGGACCAACAATAGCCCTATTTTAATTGGCGGCATCGTCATCAATGAACTCATGTATGATCCGATCAGCGGCAATGATGACGATCAATACATCGAACTCTACAACCAGGGCACGAACACGATCAACCTGCAGGGCTGGCAATTCACGTCGGGAGTAACCTTTACGTTTCCCAGTGTGAGCCTGGCACCGAATCGCTACCTCGTGGTGGCCCGGAACGCGACCAATTTATATGCCAAATATAGCAATTTAAACAGTGGCAATACCGTGGGCAACTACAGTGGCAAGCTGTCACACAATGGTGAGCTGGTGCAACTAAGCATGCCCCAAACCTGGTTCACCAACACCACCATCCTGGTGGCGGAGGATCAAGTCACCTATGAAACCGGCGGGCGATGGGGCCAGTGGGCCAGTGGCGGCGGCAGCAGTCTGGAATTAATTGACCCGCATGCGAATCACCGGCTCGCCAATAACTGGGCCGATAGCGATGACACCGCCAAGTCAGTGTGGACCAACTTCACGTATACCGGAATGCTGGATAATGGGGCCAATTATGATCCCGCCATTGATTATGCCCAGATCGGCCTGCTCGATTCGGGCGAATGCCTGGTGGATAACGTCCAGGTGCTTTATAACGGAACCAATTACGTGGCCAATGCCACATTTGACGGCGGACAAGGCCTGAACAACTGGTCGCTCCAAGGTTGCATGGTGCGTTCCAGTCTGGAGAGCCCGGGGTATCTCAGCACCTATGCCCTCCACATCCGCAACAGTGACCGGCTCTGGACCGGGAATAATTCCTGCCAGGTCGCCTTGCTAACCAATAACCTGACGGCGGGGCAAACAGTGACATTGAGTTTTGCGGCGCGCTGGCTCCACGGCTGGCAGGAACCATTGTTGCGTTTGAATGGCAACTGGCTGGAAGCCACGGGAACCCTGCCTGTGCCGAATAATCTGGGGAGCCCGGGTCAGGCGAACAGCACCTATATCACCAACGCCGGTCCGGCAATTTATAATGTGACGCATAATCCACCCCTGCCCGCCGCCGGGCAACCAGTGGTGGTGACTGCCACCGTGAATGACCCGGATGGGATTCAAAATCTCTGGCTTTATTACCGGCTGGATCCAGCCGCGAATTATACGACATTGGCCATGAACGACAACGCCACGAGGGGGGACGCCATCGCCCATGACGGGACCTTTAGTGCCACGATTCCCGGGCAGGCGGCCGGCCAGGTCGTGGCTTTTTACCTGGCCGCCACGGACAGTCGTGGAGCGGTCACCCGGTTTCCAACGGTGCGCTCCTTAAATAATGAACCCGTGCGCGAGTGTGCGATAGTCTTCGGGGATATCAATCCCGGCGGCAGCTTTGGGGCGTATCATTTGTGGCTCACCCAAACCAATATCACGCGCTGGGCCAGCCTGTCCGACTTGAGCAACGAAGCCCATGACGGTACCTTTGTGAACGGCAACCGCGTGATTTACAACATGCAGGGACGGTTTGCCGGCAGCCCTTACCATCAGGAGTTTGACTCCCCCGTGGGCAATCTGTGCCATTACAAGTGGATATTTAATGATGATGACAAGTTCCTGGGCGCAACCGATTTTAATAAAATCCACCAGCCTGGCAATGGTCCCGGGGACGACACCAGCATCCAGCGCGAGCAATTGGCCACCACCTTCCTGCGGGCCCTGGGGGTGCCGTGGCTCAACAAGCGCTACGTGGCGGTATATGTAAATGGCAGCCGGCGCGGCATTTTGATGGAAGACACCCAGGTTCCCGGCAGTGACGTCGTCAAAGAACACTGGCCGAATGACACCGGTGGCTACTTGTATAAAATGCAGCCATGGTTTGAAATGGCCCCTTTCCCCGCGGGGGCCACCATGGCCTTTAACAACAATGCCTGGTGCAATCTCCTGCCTTATACGACGACGGGGGGATTAAAAAAGCCCGCCCGCTATCGCTACAATTTTGAAATCCGCCGCACCCCCGGCTCCGCCAGCGACTTTACCAATGTCTTTTCGCTGATTGATGCCGCCAACTCCTCCACCTCCCCCGGCTATGTGGCCAACTTGGAAAATATCGCCGACATGGAAAACTGGATGCGCGTATTCGCCGCCAATCATGCGGCGGGCAATTGGGACTCCTTCGGGGCCCAAAACGCGCAGAACCTCTATGGTTACATCGGTGCCTTGGGCACCAAGTATTCCCTGATCATGTGGGATTTTAACATTGTCCTGGGGAACAGCGGCTCTTGGGGGCCGGGACAAAACTTATTCGCGCTGAATTACCAGGATCCCAACATGTCGGCCATCTACAGCAATCCCACCTTCTTACGCATGTACTGGCGCGCCTTGCAGGAACTGGTCAATGGACCACTGAACCCCGCCGCGAGCCGGCCCCTGGTGACGGCCAAATTTAATGCGTTCACGGCCAATGGTCTGAGCGTGGAGGATCCTGCGGCCAATATCCTGCCCTGGCTGTCCCAGGCTCAAACCAGCATTGCGGCCCAACTGGCGGCTGTCAATGCCTCCCGTTTCTCGGTGAATCCCGGTGTTATCCTTGGCAATAATGTGGCATATGTGACCGGCGTGGCTCCCGTAAACGTGTCTGCTGTTTGGATCAATGGCGCGGCCTACCCCCTCACCTGGACCTCCCTGACTGCCTGGCAGGCCACGGTGCCGCTCAAAGTGGGCACCAACCAGATCAATGTGGCTGGGATCGATAAAAACAATCAGCCCATCGCGGGTGATATTGGCAATGTAAATGTCGTATACAGCGGCACCAATGCCTCGCCTGCGGGACAGGTGGTGATCAACGAAATCATGTACGCCCCATCGGTCGGCAACGCCCAATATGTCGAACTATACAACAACTCAACCAACACGACATTCGACCTGTCCGGCTGGCAAATTGGCGGGTTAAACTACACCTTCCCCAATGGCTCACTCCTGGCCCCGACAAATTTCCTGGTTCTTGCAGCCAATGGCCCCGCCTTTGCCGCGGCTTACGGGGCCACCAATCCAGTGTTCGATCTCTTCAGCGGCACCTTGCAACCGCCGCAATTGCTTTCCCTGGTGCGCCCTGGTGGCAGCAGCACCAGTAATCTCATGGTGAGCGCCGTGCAATACGACAGCGCAGCTCCCTGGCCGGCCACCGCCACCGCAGCCGGAGCCTCATTGCAACTCATCGACCCGCTCCAGGACAATTGGCGCGCGGGTAACTGGACTACCGTGCTCCCCGGTGCGAACAGCCTGCCCCAGTGGACCTATGTGACGGTGACAGGCACGGCGTCGTCCTCTTTGTTTTACATTTATTTGCAGTCCGCCGGGGACGTGTATGTGGATGACGTGCAATTTGTTGCCGGCAGTGTGGCGGGAGTGGGCGCGAACCTCTTGTCCGACGGGGATTTTGAATCCGGGTTTCCCGGTCCCTGGACGGTTTCACCCAATCTTTCCGGTTCCGTGTTGAGCACGGCGGTCAGGCACGGAGGTAAAGCGAGTTTGCACGTGATTGCCAGCAGTCCCGGCACCACGCAGAGCAGTGCCATCTGGCAAATCATGAGCCCCGCAGCCACACCCAATGGCACCTACACCCTCAGCTATTGGTACTTGCCGAGCACGAATGGCGGTCCCTTAACGCTGCGCCTGTCTGGCTCCGGGACGGTGGCCACGGTCAACCCCGCGCCGCTAACATCTAGCTTGGCGGCGGCGACCCCTGATGTGTCGAACAGCGTGGCGACCTCCCTCACCCTGTTCCCATCGCTCTGGATCAATGAAATTCAACCTAATAACCTGACCGGCGTCACCAACCACGCCGGCCAGCACACCGCCTGGCTCGAATTGTTCAATCCCGGCACCAATACCCTTTCGCTGAACAGCCTGTATCTGGCCAATAATTACACCAACCTTTTGCAATGGGCTTTCCCCGGCAACGCCGTGATCGGTGCCGGTCAGTTCAAAGTCATCTTCGCGGATGGACTCACCAACCTGTCCACGACGAATGAACTGCACACGAGCTTTGCCTTGCCAGGCGCCACTGGTTCCCTGGCCTTGACCCGGCTCGCTACCAACGGACGGATTGAAGTGCTGGATTATGTGAATTACCACAATATCGGTCCCAATGACGCCTACGGTTCCGTGCCGGACGGGCAAAGCTTTGTGCGCGAGGAATTGTTCGCCGCCACGCCTGGAGCCTCCAACAATGCCAGCAGCACCCCGCCTCCCTCTTATGTTTATTACGCGCAGCCGGGTTTGGTTTACACCCAAACCTTTGATTCACTGCCGAATCCCGGTGCGACGTCAGTGAATACCGCGAACCCGGTGACCATTGGCAGCGTGACGTATTCCCTGGCTGATCCGTACGACTTTGCCTATCCGGCCCTGGCCAGCGGCGGCAATGGCGGCCTGGGCCTTGCCAGCCTCGCCGGTTGGTATGGCCGGAGTGCTTTGCTGTCCCGGTTTGGGGCCACGGATGGCGACCAGACCACGGGCGGTCAGATCAGTTTCGGCCTGCCCGGCAGCGACAACCGGGCGCTGGGTTTGCTGGCCACGAGCACTACGGGGGGGACATCCTTTGGGGTGCGGTTCATCAATGGGACCGGCCTGAGTTTGAACCGGATCAATGTGCAATTCACTGGCGAAGTGTGGCGGCAATCCAATGTGCCCAAAACCTTGCAATGCTATTATTTCGTCGATCCCACCGCGACCGCCACCTTCCCTCTGGGAGCGACGGCATTTGTGCCAGCTTTGAACGTGAACCTCCCCACGGTGGGAACCGCCGTTGGCGGTGTGCCCGTGGATGGCACCGCGACACTGAACCAGACCAACCTCACGGTGCTAAACCAAGCCATCACCAACTGGCCGCCGGGAGCGGCATTGTGGCTGGTGTGGCAGATGCCGGATTCGTCGGGCAAAGCCCAGGGGTTGGGCTTGGATAACTTCAGTTTCTCGGCCAGCGTGCCGCAAGCCGTGCCCCTCACGATCCAAACCAGCGGCACCAACCTCTTCCTGAACTGGCCCGGTGTGGCCGGACAAATCTACCAGCTCCAATACAAGGATGATTTGACCGCCCCCGCCTGGACGCCGCTGGGCAATCCCGTTACCGGCACCGGCGGAGCCCTGACCCTGACCAACAACTTTGGCGGTTCCCCCCAGCGCTACTACCGCCTGCAACTGGTCAATTAAAGCTGGCCTTTCCCCGCCGCGCTCCTATAAGTGGACATATGAAAACCGGGCTCTCCCGCCAGGTGCTTCCGTCTCTCGGGGCTGCCCAAACCCTCCAAGCCCTCACCGGCCAGAATTTCCCCGCGGACCAGCCCGGCCAATGGGACCAATGGTGGACCAACCATCAACCCTCCACTAACACCCCGGCCCCCTGAAGTTTGATTATTGGCTTTTGAAGTTTCTCTGGATGTTGGTGCTTGGTGATGGGTGTATTGAGGTTCCCCTCACTGCTCCAGCACCCGGTAAAAACGCGTCCCCGTCGCCGCCGCCGGATCCGTGATAATCTGCAAACCACTGCTGCTAAAAGGAACCGTCGTCAAGGTCTTCCACGTGACCGGCGGGACCAGGTTCGTCGAGTACTGAATCGTATAATTCAACCCCGCCACCCCGGGAAACTGAAATTGAAACCCATTGGTCAGCACCACCGCCCCCGCCAATTGCGCTGGCGGCAGCGGCAGCACCGTCAGTTGCGTGCTGATGCTGACTCCCGCCGGATTATCATTATTGTATACTGTGTAAGTGACCGTGTAAGTGCCGGCCGTGGAATAGACATGCCCTGCTGATAGCGCGACATTGGCCAGGGTCTGGCCATCCCCATACGAAAATTTGGTGGTGGTGGCGTGCCCCGTGTAAGTCAATCCATAGGAGGCCGCCCGGTTGACCAGCACATTGGTTTGATAGGCATACATGCTCACCGTCAAAGGCCCGACCAGGTTGGACACCACCACCTCCGAGCAACCCATGGTCGGCGGATTAGCCCAAGGCTGGCCGTCCAAATCGGTGCCACTGGCATACCCGGCGTTCCCCACCGCCCGGCAGGGTGAATTGGTGGCCAGGTGCAAGGCATCGAGAAACAGCGGCGTCACATTGATATTTCCGTTATAGGCGGGCAGCGGTGAAGTGCAAGAATTGGCATAAGCCGGCGAGGCCGGATCGAAGTTGTTTCCCACCAATTGGTTGCCGACCAAAACCAGGTTTTTGTCAACATTGCCCATCACAATGCTGTTATTCACCACGCCATAATAAGTTCCTGCCCCATGGCCACTGGTCACCGCCGTGGGCGTCTTCACGACATTATTGACCACCGTGCAGTTGTTCAAGGTGGCATAATACGCCCCCCCGCCCAAACTCGTCGCCTGATTTAAAAGCACCAGGGAATTGTTCAGGGTGCCATTCGCCACGCCGCCGCCGTAGACCGCGAAATTATTGGTCAGGTAACAATTGGCCACCACGCCGTTGGTCGAATGACACAACACCCCGCCCCCGCTCTCCAGCGGTCCCCCCGCGCCACTGTCGCCCGTGGCTCGCGTGGCCCCGTTGCACAAGGTAAAACCCGTCAACCGCGCCCCATCCGCCACATACGCGCAACGCACCGCTGCCGGGCCGTTGGTCGTCACCGGATCCCAGGCGCCTTGAATGATGGTCGCGGCATAACCATTCACACTGACCACCGTCACCGGCAGTGTCAGGGCCACCCGGTTCGTCAAATTGCCCGCCACCGCCAGACCGCCCGTCGCATAGACCCCATTCGTCACCAGCACAATGTCCCCCGCCCCCGCCACATTGATCGCGTCCTGAATGCTGGTCGCCGCCGTGTCCCAGGTGGCATACGGCGCGCTCGGCGACGTCCCCGCGGCATCCACGGCATGAATCACCAAAGGCGCCACGGCACTCGTCACCACCCCAAACGCATTGCTAACCACCACCTGATAAGCTCCAGCGTCGGCCAGCGTCACCCCGGTGACCGTCAAATTGGTGGTCTGGGCCAGGCTAAAATGCCCATTGTTCTGCACGGGCACGCCGTTATCCAGCCAGGTCAGGGAAAAGGGCGGTTGACCATTCAAGCTCGCCAGTACCACGTTAAAACCCGCCAGATTGCCATTAAGTTTAATTTGGGGCTGGGCAACCGTTGGCGCGGGTTGCCACTCGGCACAACCGATGGCGGGCGGATTTGACCACGGCTGACCAAAAAGATCCGTCCCCGACCCCGGGTTGAGGCCCGCGGCGATGCATGGCGAACCGGCCGCCAGGTGAGTGGCATCCATGAACAACTGTGGCGCGGCGCTTAGATTGTTATTACCCCCCGTCGGCAAGGTCGTGCAATCATAAGCCGTGGTTCCGCCCGAGTGATCCGAGGGGGTGTTGAAATAAACAATGCTATTGGTGGCATTCACTTGGTAAATGCCGTAAGCCGTGTTGCTGATGACCGTGCAATTGTTCAAATTCGCATAAGCCGCCCCCCCGCCTTGGTTGAGCGTGTCCGTATTATGAGTTACCAGGCTGTTTAGCAACCACCCTTGGTAAAACCCGCCCCCATAGTAGGCGGCCGTATTGGAAATGATAATGCAATTGGCCACCCAGGCTTTGGTCGAGGCACACCAAACCCCGCCGCCACTTTGCAGGTCGCTGGTGGTGCCGGTGGTTTGCGTCGCCCCGCCTTGCAACGTGAACCCCATCAGCGCCGCCCCATTCGTCAGCCAGGCACACCGCACCGCACTGGGCCCGTTGGTCGCCCCCGCCCCTTGAATGATCGTCACCCCCGGCCCATTGACACTCTCCACCATGACCGGCACGTACAAAGCCACCCGATTGGTCAAGGTTCCCGCCATCGCCAGCCCCCCGGCCGCATAAATCCCGTTGGTGACGAGAATTTGATCCCCATTGCCCGCCGCGTTGATGGCATCCTGAATGTTGGTGGCGGCCGTCGCCCAGGTGCTGTACGGTGCCACCGGATTGCCGCCCGCCGCATTGACCACATGCACCACCAACTGGGTCGTCTGGCTGGTGGCCAGCCCAACCGCATTGCTCACCACCACTTGGTAAACCCCGGCGTCGTCCGGCCCAAAATTATTGATGCGCAGCGTTGCAGTTGCGGAATTGGTGTAATGACCGTTGTCCGCGATGGGCACGCCATTAAAGCTCCAGAAAAAGCTCAAGGCCCCCTGGCCAATTGCCGCCGCATGCAGGTTGGCCCCCAAGCCATAACTTAAAAATTGCAAAACGGGTTGGGCTGCCACCGGTGCCGGGGTCCATTCGGTGCAACCCATGGACGGGGGATTGTTCCAGGCATGGCCAAAAATATCCGTGCCGGTCGCTACATTGGTGCCCGTGCCGATGCAGGGCGAACCCGTCTGCAGATGCACCCCATCCGCAAACAACTGAGGCGCGGTCGTGATATTACCCACCCCGCCCGGTGAAACGGTGGTGCAACAATAAGCAAAAGCACCCCCCACCTGGTGGTCGGAACTGCCGCTGTAATAGATGATGCAATTGGTGCAAATAGCCGTGGTCACGCCTACCCCTCCGTTATAAACCACCGTGCAATTATTCAATACGGTCGAAGCCGCCCCACCCGCGCCTTGCACCGAGCTATTGCCGGAGATCCAGCAATTCTGCAAGGTCCCTTGATACGCCCCGCCCCCTGTGTTGAGGCAAGTATTCGAAACAATGACGCAATTCGCCACGATCGCACTGGCGGAGGCACACCAGACCCCGCCACCCTGGGTATTGGGTGAACCGCTCAAAGCCGTTGCACCCCCCTGCAATGTAAATCCCTTCAGCGCCGCCCCGTTGGTCAGCCAGGCGCACCGCATGGCCGTGGGACCGTTGGTTGTCCCCGGCCCTTGAATAATCGTCACCCAGGGTCCATTGACGCTCTGCACCGTCAGCGGCTTGTTCAGGGCCACCCGGTTGCTCAGCGTCCCCGCCATGGCCAGCCCCCCATAGCCATAAACCCCGTTCGTCACCCAAATCTGGTCGCCATTGGTGGCCACATTGATGGCATCCTGAATATTCGTGGCCGCCGTGCTCCAATCCGTGTACGGCGGCGCGGGATTCGCACTGTTCTGGGCCACATAATAAGCCGTTCCGAGGGCGGAAACCGGCCACCCCCCCGCCAGTATCAGGCACCATAGCCAGCCCGCACCCGCAACGGCCATTTTGGTTGCCCGCCAATTTTTTAAATAATGTGGCTGCATGCTTGCGTTGATTTAATGTGTTGCGCCTCGGTTGGCTTGGCGGTAACCGCGCCCCCGTTGACTTTGTTCCCGGCTTTCCCCGGTTCCCGCTGGATCCCGGAGCCTTTACCCAGCCAGGCTTCGCCAATCCTCGCGTTGATATCCATTCATATATCAATCCCCCGCCGTTTGTCCAAGGTTCAAATTATTTGGCTAAACCGTTCCCCGGCGCTTGGTTTTTCCTGCTGCTTTATACGTTCCCTTCTCCCCATCAAGTGGCCGCGCCAGTGCGCCCCTCCACGGTTAAAACTTTCCCCGCTTTAAATTCCCAATTGACCGCCCGCATTTTTATGCTATATTTATGAGTAGAAAAGACTTTCGGGTCGCACCCCTCCTGGCCTGGCCACGAGGCCGCCAGACCGCCGCGCACCATCGCCGGCGCTGCTCTTTGACATAACCGCCCCCAAACCGGGTGTCCGCGCCGCCCAACCGGCCTCAAACGGCTATAAATTTTCCGCAACCTTTTGATTGACAATATTTTAACCATTTAACCAAATAACCAATTAACGGATTAACCAAACAACCATCTTCAAGTTTCCCGCAGTTCCTCAAATCCCCGAAAAAAACCTGGAATTTCCACCAACCCCGATTTTGCCCATAATTGTACAAATTTGCTTGCCGCGCTGGGCCGCTCCCTTAATGCTGGCAGTAGCTATGGCGGCGAAAAAACAAAGCGATACCCAAATCATTAAACGGCGATCAGTCAAACTTTCCCAATCTGTGGAATTTGAAGCGGACGCCGCCCCCGCGCTGCCGGCTGTTCCGGTTGCCCCAGCCGACGTTGCCAAGCCTGTTCCCATTGTCGGCTTTCCGCCCGACCCCGAAACGCCCTTGCCCGAAAAGCCGGTCGAAGGCGATACCACCACCTTCATCCGCCGCGAATCCAGCCGCTATGATGGCGATACCGCCATCAAGCTGTACCTCCGCGAAATCGGCCAGGTCAAATTATTGACCCCCGAGGAGGAAATCGAACTTGCCGCCCGGATCAAGAAGGGCGATAAAAAGGCCCGCGAACTGATGATCAAGGCCAATCTCCGCCTCGTGGTCAAGATTGCCCGCGATTATGAAGGCATCGGCCTCCCCCTCCTCGATTTGATTAGTGAAGGCAATATCGGTCTGATGAAAGCCGTCGAGCGCTTTGATCCCACCAAGGGCGGGAAACTGTCCACCTACGGCTCCTGGTGGATCAAACAATCCATCAAACGCGCCCTCGCCAACCAGTCCAAGACCATCCGCCTGCCCGTGCATCTGGTTGATAAAATTTCCAAGATGCGCCGGCTCTCAATGAAGCTCACCGAGGAATTCGGCCGCGAACCCACCGACGAGGAACTCGCCGGCGAACTGGGCATTACCGTGGCGCGGGTCACGCAGATGCGCCAGGCCTCGCAGCGTCCCACCTCTCTAGACGCACCCATCGGCGACGACGACTCCAACCTCTTTGCCGACGTGGTTGAGGACGAAAACGCCCATTCGCCTTACACCAACCTGGAAGACAAGACCGTCATCGACATGTTGCAGGACATGGTCAAGCATCTCGCCCCCCGCGAAGCCACCATCCTGAGCTACCGCTTCGGCCTGGATGGCAGCTCCGAACGCACCCTTGAAGACGTCGGTGCCAAATTCGGCGTCACCCGCGAACGTGTCCGCCAGATTCAAAACCTCGCCCTGCGCAAGCTGCGCAAAATGATTGAGAAACTCGAGGCCAATAAAAAAGAGCTTTGAGTTGCCGGTTTAAACCATTAATCAACCAACTATTTCCTTTTAACTGACTCCTATGTCCACCGTCACCGCCCTGGAAATTGAACAGGCCATTCGTAATGTCCCCGACTTTCCCAAGCCGGGCATTCAGTTTAAGGACATCACCCCTGTGCTGGCGGATGCGCGACTGTTTGCGGGGGCCATTGACCTTTTAACCGAGAATTACGCCCCTGGGTCGGTGGATGCGATTGTGGGCATTGATGCCCGTGGCTTCATCTTCGCCGCCGCGGCCGCGCTCAAATTAAAGGCCGGCTTCGTACCCGTGCGGAAAGTGGGCAAACTGCCGTTCAAAACCATCGAACAGAGCTACGATCTCGAATACGGCACCAACACGGTGGCCATGCACGTGGACGCCATCAAACCCGGAGCTCGCGTGCTGTTGGTAGACGATCTGCTGGCCACAGGGGGCACGTCCGCCGCCGCCATCGCGCTCATGAACCAGCTCGGCGCCCACATTTTGGAAGTCCGCTTCCTGATCGAGTTGAAATTCCTGGACGGTCGCTCCAAAATCCCGGGCGTGCCCACGCGCTCGATTGTGGTCTATTAAGCGCCAGTGTCGCGTGCCCCGCCCCCGAGAAATTCCCGGACCAGCCGGGTAAACTCTTCCGGGGCCTCCGCTTGCACCCAGTGACCGGTCCCTTCGATGGTGGCAATGCTGGCCTGCGGAAATAATTCCTTAATCGCCGGCTCCCCGGCTGCCTGGATATAATCCGACTTGGCTCCCCGAATAAACATCACTGGCCCCGCATAACGGTGCGGTCCAGTGACCGCCGCCCGCAACAGCGGATAGCGCCGGGCCAGGGCCGGCAGGTTGATTTTCCATTCAAACGTGCCATCGGCAGCCCGGCCCAAATTTTTCAGGAGAAACCGCCGCAAGTTCAGGGAGGGAATCGGACCGGCCAGAACCTCCTCAATTTCCATCCGGGACGTAAAGGAGGCCACATCCAGGGCGGTCAGCGCGGCAATGATGTCGTTGTGCAACGGGGTGTAACCGCGGGGCGAAATATCCGCCACAATCAATTGTTGCACCAAGTCCGGCCGGGTCACCGCCAACTGCATGGCCACCTTGCCGCCCATCGAGTGCCCAAGAATGTTCGCTGAGGCCCAACCCTGGGCGGCGAGCAGTTCGGCCACATCGCCCGCCATGACGGAATAATTTATCTCGTCACTGTGGGGCGACTGCCCATGGTTGCGCAAATCCGGAACGACCACATGAAACTGGTCCGCCAGCCGCGTGGCGATGCCGTGCCAGTTATCCGAGCCGCCAAACAACCCATGCAGGATGAGGAGCGGCGTGCCCTGACCGTATTGTTTAAAATGGAGTTCCACCTACTCCTCCCGAGGCGGAAAATCAAAGGTGATTTTGCCCTTGTCATCCATGATCAAGTACGCCGGGAACGGCTTGCCCGCACGCGAGATGAACTTGTCCAGCAAATCAGATTTTCGGTCCTTGAGCAGCTTTTGTACCTGGCCGGGTTCAATGGCCTGTTGCGCAATCTCCCGGTTGATTTTGAATTTGCATGCCCGGGCGTCGAGTTGCGATTTTTCGCAGATATAACCCTGTTCGGTGTCAAACACCGGACTGCCGCATTTCGGGCATTTGCCCAGCGACACCTTGCCAGTGAAATCCACCTTGGGTAGTGGCTCGGCCGGGGTGCCATTCTTCGCGGCTCCCTTCCCTTTCTTCTCCCGGGGGGCAAACTCAAATTTGGTTTCGCCATCCTTCAAGATCAGGAATGCCTCGAACTTGCGGTTGGTCTTCTTGGAGACGAAATTACGCAGCAAATCGGTCTTGCCCGTGGCCAGCAACTTGGTGATCTGCGCCGGCTCAATAGTCTGCTGCAAAATGATTTTACCCGAGCGGAACATGCAGGTTTTGTCCAGACCGGTGGCTTTTTCGCACAAGTAATTCATGCCCGCGTCGAACACCTGCGCCCCGCACTTGGGACATTTGCCGAGCGGTTCCTTGCCGGTAAAATCCACCGCCGCGGTGGCCTCGCCTTCCTTGTTCTGGTCGTTGCCGAAATCAAATTCCGGCTTGAACTCCGCGCCCATCTTGATGACGGCCGCAAACGGAAACCCCTTGGCACTGCGGAATCCCTGCAAGGGCCCCACTGAGCCCTTGGTCAGCAATTCCTCGATTTCCGGAATCTCCAATTGCCGGCCGGCCACAATTTTCCACAATGAAAAGTCACATTTCTGGCACTGGAATTTTTTGTAATTCTCGTGAATCTCCCCACCGCACTTGGGGCACGGAACGGTCAGTGTCCCAAAGTCCCCGGGGATGGTGTCACTCTCATAGCGCTTGGCCTTGGCCACCATGTCCCGGGTGGCTTCGGCAATCTCCTGCATGAAGTCCATCCGGCGCAACTTGCCCCGGGACATCTGGTTCAATTTAAATTCCCAATCGCCCGTCAACTCCGGCGAACATAAGGCGGGAATATCCAGTCCGCGCAACAGTGTGATCAGCGAAAAAGCCTTCGCTGTGGGCTGCAACTCCCGCCCGTTCCGGTGCACGTATTTTTCCCAGATCAGGCCTTCAATGATCTGCGCCCGGGTCGCGGGGGTGCCGAGCCCTTTTTCGCTCATGGCCTCGCGCAATTCCTCGTCCTCGATTAATTTCCCGGCCCCTTCCATGGCCGAGAGCAAGGTGGCTTCCGAATACCGCGCCGGCGGCTTGGTCTGGCTGGCTGCCACTTCGATTTTCGCCGTCTTCACCACCTCGTTGGGCTTCACCGGCACCAGGCTGGGCGTGTCATCCGACTCCGCCTCCTTGCCGTAAACCGCCAGCCACCCGGCGTTGACCATGACCTTGCCCTCGCTCTTGAAAGGTTCACCCTCCACCCGCGTAATGCGGGTGGTGACCAAAAATTCCGCCGGTGGATAGAAAATCGCCAGGAAACGCTTCGTGACCAGATCGTATAGTTTCTGCTCCGGCTCGCTCAGATGCTTGGGCGACACCAGCGTGGGAATGATCGCGAAATGGTCCGAAATTTTCGCATTGTTAAAGATGCGCTTGTTGGGCCGCACCCAGCCGGCCTTCAAAATCTGCTCGGCAAACCCGCTGTAATGCGTGTCCGACAACATGCCCAGCGTCTTTTTGACCGTCTCAATGTAGTCCTCCGGCAAGGCCCGGGAGTCCGTTCTGGGATAAGTCAGCACCTTGTGCTTTTCGTACAACGCCTGCGCCAGCCCCAGCGTGTTCTTGGCCGAAAAGCCAAACCGCCCGTTGGCCTCCCGCTGCAAACTCGTCAAATCATAAAGCAAGGGCGACATCGAGGTCGTCGGCTTGCTTTCTTCCGTCACCATCCCGGGCTTGCCCAGGCATTTGTTATGCAGCGCTTGCGCCTGCGCCCGATCCCATAACCGTTCCGCCCGGAGATGTTCATCCGTCTCCGACCGGACAAATTTTTCATCAAACCACCGCCCCGGATATTCCCCGGCCTGGGCGGCAAAAGTGCCATGCACCTCCCAATAATCACGGGAGACGAATTTTTTAATTTTTTCCTCACGTTCCACTAAAATGGCCAGCGTGGGCGTTTGCACCCGGCCAACGGTGGTCAGGTGAAATCCGCCAGTCTTGGAATTGAAGGCGGTCATCGCCCGCGTGCCGTTAATGCCCACCAGCCAGTCGGACTCGCTGCGGCAGACGGCCGCATCCGCCAGGGGAATCATCGAGGCGTCCGTGCGCAACTGGGCAAAGCCATCCCGAATCGCGGCGGCGGTCATCGACTGGAGCCAGAGCCGTTGGATCGGCTTTTCGGACTTGGCGTACTGGATTATATAACGAAAAATCAGCTCCCCTTCGCGCCCGGCGTCGCACGCATTGACCAGCGAGGTGATGTCTTTGCGCTTGATGAGCTTCATCACCGACTTGAGCCGCGGCTCGCTTTTCTCAATGGGGCGCAAATCAAAATGCGGCGGAATCACCGGCAGGTTGGCGAAGGTCCACTTGCCCCGCTTCACCTCAAACTGCTCCGGTATGCACAGTTCCAGCAGATGGCCCACCGCCGAGGTGATGACATACTGGTCATTCTCGAAGTGATCATCATGTTTCTCAAACTTGCCGATGGCCTTCGCGATGTCGCTGGCGACCGACGGCTTTTCCGCGATAATTAATGCTTTACCCATTTGACGGGAGGAAAACTTGCGCAGAAAAACGCCTTTGTCAACCTCCGCGCGATTGACAAGCGCATTTAGTTTTGCCCAAATGAAAGAAATCTAATGCCATGACCACGCCCAATCCGACGATTTCCACCGATTCTTTGCTCCAGGAAACCCGCACCTTCCCCCCGTCGCCGGAGGTGATCCAGCACGCACTCCTGGATGCAGCCACCTACGATGCCCTCTACGCCCGCTCCATCAACGAACCCGAGTCCTTCTGGCTGGAACAGGCGCAATCATTGACCTGGTTCAAGCCGCCCACGCAAGCGCGCGCCTATGACTGGGATACCGACGCCCGTAAAATCCAGACCGAATGGTTCGCCGACGGCCAGCTCAATCTCACCGTCAATTGTCTGGACCGGCACCTGACTACCCCGCGCCGGGATCAGGTGGCCATTATCTGGCAGGGCGAGCCGGAGGAGGAAGTTAAAAGAATAACTTACGCCGAATTGCACGCCGAAGTGTGCCAGTTTGCCAATGTCCTCAAATCCCTGGGCATCCAGAAAGGCGATCGCGTGGCCATTTACATGCCCATGATCCCCGAGGCGGCTGTGGCCATGCTGGGTTGCGCGCGCATCGGGGCCATCCATTCCGTGGTGTTTGGGGGGTTCAGCTCGGATTCCCTGGCTGGCCGCATCAACGATTCCGCCTGCAAATTGCTCATTACCGCGAATGTCTCCCTCCGGGCGGGCAAGAGCCTGCCGCTCAAAACCCTGGCGGATGAGGCGCTCAAACACACCCCCAGCATCGAAAAAGTCGTGGTGGTGAAGCGCAACCAGGAGCCCTGCAACGTCGTGGCCGGCCGGGACGCATGGTACCACGAGCTGATGTGCGTGGCCTCGCCCATGTGCCCCCCCACCGTTATGAACGCCGAGGATTACCTCTTCATCCTCTACACCTCGGGCTCCACTGGCAAACCCAAGGGGGTCGTCCACAGCACCGCAGGTTACCTGCTCTGGACCGCCCTCACCCAGAAATACGTCTTTGATATTCACGAAAACGACGTGTACTTCTGCACCGCCGACATCGGCTGGGTCACCGGGCACAGCTATGTGGTTTATGGCCCGCTCTGCAACGGCGGCACCACGTTGATGTTTGAAGGCGTGCCAACCTATCCCGACGCCGGCCGCTTCTGGAAAATCGTGGAGAAATTCAAGGTCAACTCCTTTTACACCGCGCCCACCGCCATCCGCGCCCTCATCCGGCTGGGCGACGAATGGCCGGCGAAATACGATTTAAGTTCCCTGCGGGTGCTGGGCACGGTGGGCGAGCCCATCAACCCCGAGGCCTGGATGTGGTATTACCGCGTCATCGGCCATTCCCACTGTCCGATTGTGGATACCTGGTGGCAAACCGAAACCGGCGGCCATCTCCTCACCCACCTCCCGGGGGCGCACACCCTGAAACCCGGCAGTGCCGGCCGCCCCTTCTTCGGTGTGGAGCCGGTCGTCCTGCGCGATGACGGCACCGAGTGCAATCCCAACGAGGGCGGCAAACTCTGCATCAAAAAGCCCTGGCCCGGCATCATGCGCACCACCTGGGGCGATCATGACCGTTTCGTCAACACCTACTTTGCCACCTACAAAAACATGTACTTCACCGGCGACGGTTGCCGCGTGGACGCGGACCGCGACCACTGGTTGCTGGGCCGCGTGGACGACGTCGTCAACGTGTCCGGCCACCGCATCGGCACCGCGGAAGTGGAAAGCGCCCTGGTCAGCCACCCCAAAGTCGCCGAAGCGGCGGTCGCCCCGATGCCCCACGACATCAAAGGCCAGGCTCTGTACGCCTTTGTGACCCTCAAGGACGGCATTGCCGAGAGTGATGAACTGAAGAAAGAACTGGCGCTGCACGTGCGCAAGGAAATCGGCGCCATCGCCGTGCCCGACAAAATCCAATTCGCCCCCGGCCTCCCCAAAACCCGCTCCGGCAAAATCATGCGCCGCATCCTCCGTAAAATCGCCGAGAACCAAACCGACCAGATTGGGGACATCACCACGCTGGCGGATTCCTCCGTGGTGGAGGCCCTGGTGAAAGGGAAGCAATAACGCAAGCGTGAGAATATGGCTGGCTGAAAATGTGACTTGCCAAACCTCCGCATGACGGTTGCATAAATACCCATGCCCGCTATGCTGGGTGAAAGGTTAAATGGTAATCCATGAAAACACCGAAGCCAAAAATCTCCAGTGATCCAGTGCTGGACGCCAAAATCCGCGAGTTAATCCAGTTCAAAGGGGGCGGCTACAACGAAAATGAGGTCGCTGACATCATTGAGAACGCCCTGAAGCTGATGGCCGACGTTCAGGACAAGGGCGACGTGAAGGTGATTCAAACCGCCCTCCGCGAATTGCGCTACGCCTTCCGCCTGTTTGCCCCCTACCACGAAAAACGCAAGGTCACCATTTTCGGTTCCGCCCGCACCAAGCCGGACAAGCTGGAATACCAGCAGGCCGTGGAATTTGGCCGCAAGATTGTGGCGGCGGGTTACATGGTCATCACCGGGGCCGGGCCAGGCATCATGCAGGCCGGCCACGAGGGTGCCGGCCTGGAGCACAGCTTCGGCGCGAATATCCGCCTGCCTTGGGAACAGAACGCCAACCCCATCATCGCCGAAGACCCCAAGCTGGTCACTTTCAAATACTTTTTCACCCGCAAAATCACGTTCGTCCGGCATTCCGACGCCATTGCGCTGTTTCCCGGCGGGTTCGGCACCATGGATGAGGGATACGAAACCATCACCCTCATGCAAACCGGCAAATGCCAGTTGATGCCTTTGGTGCTAATTGACCGCCCCGGCGGCACGTTTTGGAAAACCTGGGACAAGCACGTGCGCGAACATTTGCTGCGCGACAAACTCATCTCGCCCGAGGACTTGAATTTATACCAAATCACGGACAGCACCGATGAAGCCGTGCGCATCATCACTCGCTTTCATCGTAATTACCATTCCACCCGCTTCGTCCAGGACCAACTCGTCATCCGCCTCAAAAACGCACCCTCCGAATCCGCCATTGCCGCCTTGAATGATGATTTCGCCGAATTGGTGACCGAAGGCCGGATTGCAGTAGTGCCGCCCAGCGCGGAGGAAATCGAGGATGGCGACCACTTGGAACTGGCGCGCATCGCCTTCCATTTTAATCGCCGGGGTTATGGCCGGTTGCGGGCCATGGTGGATGTCCTGAACGGCATGTGAACCGCATCCCCGGCTGGACAATTCGCTCCCTCATCGCTACCATGACCCCATGAATTTTTTGATCACCGGTGGTGCCGGTTTCATCGGCTCACATCTTAGCGAGCGCCTGTTGCAGCAAGGTCATTCGGTTTGGGCGTTTGACGACCTGAATAATTTTTACGACCCGCAATTTAAGCGCAACAATCTCCGTGATCTGCAGGCCCTGGCGAAGCCCTTTGAGTTCTGCCACGGCGACATCACGGATCGCGCCGCCTTGGACGACCTGTTCTCCAGCGTTCGCTTTGACCAGGTCATCCATCTCGCTGCCCGGGCCGGGGTGCGTCCCAGCCTGATCGATCCTGCGCTTTACCAGCGGGTGAACGTGGAAGGCACTGTCAATGTCCTTGAAGCCGCCCGCACCCACGGTGTTAAGAAAGTCACCATTGCTTCCTCCTCCTCAGTGTATGGATTGAACTCCCGCTCGCCGTTTTCCGAGGCGGATGTGGTGAGCACGCCCGTGTCTCCTTACGCGGCCAGCAAACTGGCCTGCGAATCCTTGGGCCATGTCTGGCATCATCTGTATGGCATGGATATTGCCATGCTCCGCTTTTTCACCGTTTACGGCCCCCGCCAGCGACCCGATCTGGCCATTTATAAATTCGCCAAACTCATTCTCGCCGGCAAACCCATCCCCGTCTTTGGCGATGGCAGCGCTGCGCGTGATTATACCTTTGTCACCGACACCGTGGACGGCATTCTGGCCTGCACCCAGCGGGAACTGGGGTTTGAAGTGTTCAACCTCGGTGAATCCCAAGTGGTGACCCTGAGCCGCATGATCGAGCTGCTCGAAGCGGCCTTGGGCAAAAAAGCCATTATCGACCGCCAGCCGCTGCAACCTGGCGATGTGCATCTCACTTACGCCAATATCGACAAGGCCCGCAAAATGCTCGGCTACGATCCCCAAGTGAAGATCGAAAGCGGCATCGAGCGCTTTGCCGCCTGGATCACCTCGGGCAAAATTTAGTGGCTTTCAATGCGCCACGCTGTTGGTTTCCCCGGGCTTTTTCTTAAACGCCGAACGGAGCAGCCAGTGGCGCTTAAGCCCCTGAATCATGTCGTCCGTGTCCGTGATCGTCTTAGCCATGCCGGGCAGCATGGTGGGGCTGTTATGAACTTGCACGCTGAGATTGCTGGTAATATCCGAAACATGCTCCAGCGTCGGCAAGAGACCCTCCACCAGCGCGTCCAGGTTGGTGTTTGAGCTGGCGAGCAGCAGATTAACCTTTTCCAATGCCTCGGCAAGCTGCGCCGGGCCATTGGTCCCCAGCGCCATCGTGCCCACCCCGCCGGGCTGGTGCATTAGTGCCGTCAACTGGACAATATTGGTCATGGCCGGGCGCACCTCCACCACGGTGGCATTCAGGTTGGACGTCAGGTTGGCGGTATTGTCCAGAATGCGGGCCAGTTGATTGGTCAGCGCGAAGAAACCGGGCAGCGCCTGCTGCACCTGCGTCACCACTTGGGCCAGCCGGTCGCCCACCCCAACTGGTTCCACCGATTGCAACCAGGCGGAATCTTTTTCGGGGGTGAAATTGATGTATTTGTGCTGGCGGTCGTGCCAGGAGGCCACAATCCGGTTGCGGTTGATGGTGTTGTTGTAAACGCACAGTGTGTTGTCGGGTGGCGGCAAATCGGCCACGCGCACCAGATTGGTCCCACCCACCAATGTGTACAACCCGGACATCAATGGCACATTGGTGGCATCCAGGACAGTAAATGCTTTATAAACAATATTGGAACTGGCATCAAACACATCCTGGGCGAGCTGCCAGTGGCCGGGCTCCTCGGCGACGTCGGTTTCGATCTCCGGGATGGTTTTATCAAACACCGGCTGGGTGACACATATTTCATAGCCATTGGTGCCGCGTGTGACCTCCAGTTGCCGGGCGCCGATGAAGCCGGCGGAATTGACCAGCACCACCGAGCCGCGCTGCCAGATGTACCGGAAATAATCATCGCGCACCTCAAATTCCAGCTCCACATTGTGCGCGTTGCCCGGCGGCTTGGGTTTTACCTGGGTGATGTTGCCGACCCGAAAACCCATCATGAATACGGGGTCACCCACTGTCAGCCCGGCGGAGCTGATCACGTAGGTGTGAAATTTGGCCTTGATCACAAACCAGCCACGTTCCTGAGCGGTCTCGTAGATATAACAGCCAAACCCCAACAGCAGCAGGGCGACGGCCACGAACACAAACCAGCCCACCGCCCGTTCCGTGCGGTTCAGTTGGGTGCGTAATTGCGGTGTTAAATCTTGCAAAGCCATATCATTTCTTTTGGTTAAGAGGTTGCCGCTGGCGCGGATGCGAGTAATTCACCCACGGTCGGGTCGGTGGACTGGATGACCCCGGCCCAGGTTCCCAGCGGTAAAAACTGTCCGCCGCGGAGCAGTGCAAACTGGCTGCCGTGGTTCTGCCAAGGTGCCAAATCCGCCGCCGTCACCACCAGCGTCATCGGCAACCTGTCAAAATAGTTATGTCCCTGTCCCAGCTGGTTCAGAAACCGCAGCCACCACTGGCGGTGCCGGGTTCCCAGACCGCTGAGCGGATGGTCGCACAAGAGCAAGCGCGGCCGCAGCACCAACGCGCGGGCGAGGGCGGCGCGTTTGAGCCAGTCCCGGCTCAAACTGGCCGGCGAGGCGTCGGCAAATGGCAGCAAATCCAGTAATTCCAGCAAACCGAGGATTTCCCGCACCGCCTCCTCCGCGTCCAAATTGCGCTGATACCGCAACGGCAGGGCAATGTTCTCGGCGATGGTCAACTGGCTGAACATCTGCCCGTGCTCCGGCACCAGAACCACCTTCAACCGCTCCGCTATTTCCGCCTCCCCATAGTCCCGCGTTTCGCGACCAAACAATCGGTAACTACCCGCCAGCGGCGGCATCAGCCCAGCCGCCAGCCTCAGCAAATCCGTTTTGCCCGACCCAGGCAGCCCCGCCACCACCCAAAAATCACCCGGCGTGACCGTCCAGTTGACACCGGTCAGCACCGGCACGTGCATGTCCCGGAAAGACCCCACTTGCACGTCCTGCATCAGTATGTCCAGGGTTGGGGTTGGGTTTGGAGTGCTCATGCTAGGGTGTAAATTACAATGAAAGCCAGGTCAACCAGCACACACACCACCACCCCCTGCGTTACCGCCCGAATCGCCACCCGGGACACGTCCTCCAGTCGCAACGGTTGGGCCAGCCCGTGGTAACAAGCCACCATGGCAATGCAGAAGCCAAAAATCACTGTCTTCAGGCCCAGCATCACAAAATCCAGTCCGGTGAGCGCGCTGGCCAGCTCCTTGAAATAATCCCCCGGCGTCAGCGGCACATCCTGGATAAAGGCGCATAAATAGCCCGCCAGCAAGGACCCAATGATCAGGTAAACCGCCAGCGAAAACATGCCCGCCATCATTCCGATCACCCGCGGCACGATCAAGTAATGCACCGGATCAATCCCCAGCGTCTCCAGTACTTCCACCTCGCCCAGCGCCCGCGCCGTGCCCAGTTCAATCACGTGGGCAGTCCCCACCCGCGCCAGCAGGAGCATCGCCGTCAGCAGTGGTCCCAATTCCCGCACCACCACGATCACCATGGTGGAACCCAAATAATTGATCGCCCCCACTTTCGCCAGCGCCGCCACTGTCTGGCCCACCACCAAAAATCCCAGGCCCATGGCCATCAGAAAAAACATGGGCAGCAACGCCACCCCGGACCGCCGGATTTCCTCCCGGATGCGGGGGTGCATCACCTTTACCGCCACCCGCCGCTTGCGCAACATGACCCCCAGTGTGATCAAGGCAAAGGCGCCAATCCCCTGCAGGCTGAGCAAAAAAAGAAATAACTTCCTGCCCAAAATGTCGGTAAACGACTTTGGCTGGGGAATGCTGCGGAGAAAATCCACATTCGCATGCTTAAATATTTTGGCCAGACCCTTTTGCACTGCCCCACTCTAAACGCAATCCCCCCACCGTCACAACGGTTTTTACGTAAACCGCTGTTACTATAACGTTTGGATTCTAAATTTGCCTGCCGTTCCCGATAAAACTTCCCCAAGTGCTCACTCCCTCGCACTAATAACGTAACCGTCCGCCGCTTTACATTAGTGGCAAAAACCATTTAATAGTTTCCTATGAATCGGCGACGTTCTTTGGCGGCCATCTTATTTTTAACCCTGCTCGTGCTCATCCCCGCCCAAGTTATGGCCGATGACCTCGTCATCAATTCGTTCTCGGCCTACGCCGGGCAAACCAACATCGAACTGCAAGCCACGGGCAATATTATTTTCTCCGGCGGTGACTTGTACTTGCCCGAACTCCCCGCCGGAATCAATGGCCACCTGTCGGCCCAAGCCGGCAGCAACATTGTCGTTCAGTCCGGCACCGTCCTCCATTCCGGTGCCAATTGGACCATCAGCCTCTCGGCCGGCCAGCAAATCATTTTGGGATCCGGCCCCATATCATCATCATCCGGCGGTGGCACGATAATGATCACCGACGGAGCCACGCTTGGTGGAGGCACCATTACCACCGGTCCGGGCGGTCCCATCGCCGTTGCCTCTCCTCCCCGCCTGTGCACCCTCGCCACCTTGGTCACCAACCTGACTGCCCAAGCCGGCACCAGCGCGTTATTCTTAACCACCAACACCTTTGACGCCGACTTCGGTTCGGTCAGCTATCAATGGTTCAAGAACTCAACCAGCCTGCCTGACCAGACCAATTCCTTCCTTTATCTGCCAGCCCTGGACCGCCGGGCTGCCGGAACCTACCTCGTCAGTATTACTACCGATGCGGGGACGTTCACCCGCACTGCCCAGTTGCATGTATTAGTGCCCCAGCTATTAACTTCCATTTTAGATTCGGCCCCCCATCAAGTGCATGTAAGTTTCAGCGACGGCGACGGCAGCGTCCTCTCCGCCCAGGATATCCCCAGTTTCCTGGTCCAAAGCAGCAGCAATCTCGTGGATTGGGCCACCATCGCTGTCCCGCTGGCCACCAACACAACCGGTGGATTATCCTTTTCCGCGCCCCAAACCCCGGTTAATGTCGGCACATTCTACCGCGTCATCTCGCAATAATTGCACTATGAATCTGGCCAAGTCAGCCCTGCTCGCCGCGCTCCTCGGCACCGTGTTAACCACCCCGGTCATCGCCCAACCGGCCATGGTCGCCCCGTCACGCCCGCCGCGCCCGGCTCCGCCTGCGCGCGACGCCCACACGCCCGGTTACGTCACGGCCACCGATTTGCCCGACGGCACCCTTCCGTCCGTCACTGTTGAGGGCAATTTCATCCTGGGCCCCGCGCACCCGCCCGCCCCGGAAATGACCGCATCCACCAATGTGCCGGAGGGGAGGGTTTACCACTTCACCATGAGTTCGGCCGACAGCAAATATTACCCCGGTATCGCCCGCGATCCCGGCACCTTCGGCACCACGTTGCCTGGGGAACCCGGCAAACTGATCGTCACCACCAGCCACCCGGCCCCCTACACCCGCAAAGTGGCCGTTTATGTGCCCGCCCAATACGTCCCTGGCACCACTGCCCCCTTTATCGTTGGCGCCGACGGCCCCGATCACGCCTTGTTCACCGCCTTGGACAACCTCATCGCCCAGCAGCGGGTGCCCGCCATGGTGGCCATCTCCATCGGCAACGGCAGTGGCGATGCCCAGGGCAGCGAGCGCGGCCTCGAATACGACACCATGTCCGGCAAATATGCCGAGTTCGTCGAAGCTGAAGTGCTGCCGTTGGTGGAAAAGCAATGCCACGTCACCCTCACTAAAGACCCCGGGGCCCGGGCCACCATGGGCGGCAGCTCCGGCGGTTCCTGCGCCCTGATCATGGCCTGGTACCATCCCGAATTATACCATCGGGTGCTCACCTATTCCGGCACCTTTGTGAATCAGCAATGGCCCTATAATCCCGCCACCCCCGGTGGAGCCTGGGAATTCCATCAACACTTAATCCTCGAAAGCCCCGTCAAACCCCTTCGCCTCTGGCTCGAAGTCGGCGACCGTGACCTTTTTAACCCCAATGTCATGTGCGACAACATGCACGACTGGGTCGTCGCCAACGAAAATATGGCCAGCGTGCTGGCCGCCAAGGGCTACCATTACCAATTTCTCTTCGCCCGCAACGCCGGCCATACCGACCACGCCGTCAAACAACAAACCCTCCCCGAAGCCCTCGAATGGCTCTGGCACGACTACCATCCGGCGAATCCATGACCGGTAGACCCTCCATTGAAGTTGAGTGCTTGCAACTTCATTGGATCTTGGCGCTTGGAATTTGGAGCTTCCCCCCTTCGGTGGGTTTATGGGTTCCTCAACTTTACACTTTGAACTCAGCCCCGCGGACTTTAATCTGGGGGCATGGCTGCCACTGATATTGATGTGAAATATGTCGCGCACCTCGCGCGCATCGGGCTCACCCCCGATGAGGAAGCAACTATGTCCGCCCGTCTGGCGGGCATTCTCGGCTACATTGAAAAATTGAAGGAACTCGACGTGACCGGCGTGGAACCCACGGCCCACGCCGTGCCCATGGTCAACGTCCTGCGCCCGGACGTGGTATGCCCTTCCCTTCCCCATGAAGCCGCCCTGGCCAACGCCCCCGCCCAGGCCAACGGACTGTTCCTCGTACCCAAGATCGTCGAATAATTCCCATGCCCAACGCATTATCGCTCAATCAATTGAGCATCTCCGAACTCACCGGCCGGCTCGCCCGCCGGGAGATTTCCGCCCGCGAAATCACCCAGGCCTGCCTGGACCAGATCGCCCGCGTGGACGGCACCGTGCATGCCTTCATCAGCCATAATCCCGCCGATGCCCTCGCCCAGGCCGATGCTGCCGACCGTGAGCTGGCCGCCGGGGTCACGATCGCGCAAAAACCCCTCCTCGGCATCCCCATCGCCATCAAGGATGTGCTGGCCGTGAAGGATCATCCGCTGAATTGCGGGTCCAAAATTCTGGGCAAATTCGTCTCCCCTTACGATGCCACCGTCATTGAAAAAATGCGGGCCGCTGGGGCCGTGATTTTTGGCCGGTTGAACATGGACGAATTCGCCATGGGCAGCAGCACCGAAACCTCCGCCTTCGGCATTACCCGCAATCCCTGGGACCCCGCCCGCATTCCCGGCGGTTCCTCCGGCGGTTCCGCTGCCGCCGTGGCCGCCGATGAAGCCATTGCCACCCTCGGCACCGATACCGGCGGTTCCATTCGCCAGCCCGCCGCCCTGTGCGGTTGCGTAGGCTTGAAACCCACCTACGGGCGGGTTTCCCGCTACGGGCTCACCGCCTTTGCCTCCTCCTTGGACCAAATCGGCCCGTTCACCAAAAATATCGAAGATTCCGCCCGCGTGCTCGGCGTCATCAGCGGGCTTGATCCCAAAGATTCCACCAGTGTGGATGTCCCCGTACCCGACTACGTGGCCGCGCTGGATGGCAATATTCGCGGCCTCAAACTGGGCGTGCCCAAGGAATATCTGATCGGCGGATTGGACCCGGAGGTCAAGGCCTCGGTGGATGCCGCCATCCAGCAGTACCTCGCCCTCGGCGCGGAAATCGTGGATATTTCCCTGCCCCATACCGATTACGCGGTCGCCACCTATTATATCGTGGCCACCGCTGAAGCCTCGGCCAACCTGGCCCGGTTCGACGGCATTCGTTACGGCCAGCGCGTGGACGGCGCGGATCCCTTGGAACTCTACACCCGCACCCGGGGCGCGGGCTTCGGCGCGGAAGTCAAACGCCGCATCATCCTCGGCACCTATGTGCTGAGCAGTGGGTACTATGACGCCTATTATTTGCGCGCCCAAAAAGTCCGTACCCTCATCCGCAATGACTTTCTGGCGGCCTTCAAGCAAGTGGACGCCATTATCACCCCCACCACCCCGACTGCTGCGTTCAAGATCGGCGAAAAATCAGGCGATCCCCTGCAAATGTATTTGTCCGACATCTTCACGATTTCCTGCAATCTCGCCGGCATCAGCGGCATCAGCCTGCCGTGCGGCTTCACCACCAACCCCAAGCTGCCCATCGGCTTGCAACTGCTCGGCCAGCCCTTCGGCGAAGCCACCCTGCTGAAACTGGCCCACGCCTACGAGCAAAGCACCCCCTGGCATCGCGAAAAACCCGGCACCCTCGCCTAACTTATTTTATCATGGAATACGAAGCAGTCATCGGCCTGGAAACGCACGTCCAGCTCAATACCAAATCGAAAATGTGGTGCGGTTGCGCCAATGCCTACGGCGCCGCGCCCAACACCCAGGTCTGCCCCGTTTGCCTCGGCCTGCCCGGAGTCCTCCCCGTGCCCAATGAGGAAGCCCTGCGCAAAACCATCCTCACCGGCTACCTCCTGAATTGCGAAATCCCCCGGTTCGCCAAGTTCGACCGGAAGAACTATTTCTATCCGGACGCGCCAAAAAACTACCAGCTCACCCAGTACGACAAACCCTCCACCGCCAATGGCTTCGTGGAATTTGAATTCCAGGGCGGCCTGTCCCGCGTCCGCATCACTCGCGCACACCTCGAGGAAGACGTCGGCAAAAGCTTCCACTTCGACCGCAACAGCGGCGTGGATTTCAACCGCGCCGGTGTGCCGCTCATGGAAATTGTGTCCGAGCCCGACATCACCAGCGCCGACATGGCCTATGAATATCTGAATGCCCTCAAGGACATCCTGCTCTACGGCGGCGTGAGCGATTGCGACATGGAAAAAGGCATGGTCCGCTGCGACGTCAATGTCTCCGTCCGCCCCGTGGGCTCCACCGGGCTGGGGGCCAAGATCGAGATCAAAAACATGAACAGCTTCTCCGGGGTGCGCCGCGCCTTGGAATATGAAATCCCCCGCCAGATCGAAGTCGTAAAAAAAGGCGGCAAGCTCATCCAGTCCACCCGCCGCTGGGACGACACCACCGGCATCACCGAGGAAATGCGCACCAAGGAACACGCGCACGATTACCGCTATTTCCCCGAGCCCGACATGATGCCCCTGGCCCCCACCGAGGAATGGCTCGCCGACGTGCGGAAACTCGTCGTTGAGCTGCCCCTGGCCCGCAAACAGCGCTTCATCCGCGAATACGCCCTGCCCGCCGCCGATGCCGAAACCTTTAAAAACGACGTCGCCCTCGGCAACTACTTTGAACCCCTGGCCAAACAATCAGCCAATCCCAAAGCGCTGGCCAACTGGGTAATCAACAACCTCCGCGCCAAGCTCACCGAAACCAACGAGCGCGAAAAAACCGAGCAAGCCGAACTGGGCATCGAACCCGCCGACCTGCAACTGACTACCCTGGCGGACCTTAAATTCCCGCCGGCCGCCCTGCTGGAACTCGTCGCCCTCGTGGAAGCCAAAACCATCAGCAGCGCCGCCGCGCAACAAGTCTTTGCTGAAATGTACGCCACCGGCCAGGCCCCCGCCGCCATCGTGCAGGAAAAAGGCCTCGCCCAGGTTAGCGACACCGGGGCCATCGAAAAACTCTGCGACGAAGCCATCGCCGCCAGCCCCGGCCCCGTCGCCGACTATCGCGCTGGCAAAGCCGCCGCCCTCAACGCCCTCAAAGGCTACGTCATGAAACTCTCCAAGGGCAAAGCCAACCCCGCCCTCGCCGGGGACATATTGGAAAGAAAATTGAAAGCATAACTAACATCGCCCAGGGGTTGGTGGCGGTCCGGGGTGGCGGTGGGGAATCGGGCAAACCGTTCCCCCCCACCCGCGCCGCACCAACCACCCCCTCGCGCTAATCGTTGCGTGATGCCTGGCAGCTGATTCTTACGCACTTGCCCCATGCCCCGCGCCTCGCGCCTTGTGTCCCCCCCGTCAGAACTTGAATTTCACCCCCAGCGAAACCAATTGCTGGTCAAATTTACGATAAACCCCCGTGGCGACGTTATCCTCCAGATTGCGCCCCATGTTATAGGCGTAGGTCAGGCTCGCACTCACATGGGCGTTATACGCATAACCCACCCCGGCGGACAGGGTTTCCATGGCATCATTCCGCAAGCATTTACCGCTGCTCAAGGGAACGGAACCGCTGTTGTAATCCTGGTTCCCATAGCGGGCTCCCAAGTCGAAGCCCAGTTGCCGGGTGGCATTCCAATGGTAGCCCAGCCCATAGCTATTTTCCGCGCAGGGCAACCGCCCCACACTGGAGACCCACTCCCAGTGCTTCCCATTGATCGCAATGCTCTGTTTGGCGGTCATCGCGAAACTCAACGAGCCATCCGCGTAAAACTTCACCACCTGGTCATTAGCCACCGGCGCAGCGGCATTGTAATCCCGGAAATCCGGCCCCGCCACCACCCGCACCGCCAGCCTTTTCCACGGGTTGCCCTCCACCCCGAGCAGAATTCGGTCATAATCACTGGAACTTTGCTCCTGCTGACCATTCACCATGAGCGTATTAATCGCATGCGGTAACGCTTGCTGATACTGGTGGCCATGGCGGTATCCCAGGGTGACGGCCAAACCCGGGGTCAGCCGGTAACCGGCATCCAGGCCGCCATTCACATCGGCACGCCCCACATAATTTAGATAACCCGGGGTGGCCGGTCCGGTGCCCGAACCGCCATTCCGCCAGTCCGTCATCATATCATAATAAAGCAGGGTGGCGGTCGGCCGGAGAAAGCACGGGTCCAAGTCATACTGCAACACCACGCCCGAACGGTCCTGAATTTGTTTCCGCCGTTCCCGCGCCGCCGAGATGGCGTATACATTGTAATCCTCCGCCGCCCCGGCCGGCAATTGGTAAGTGGGCGCCTGGCTGCTGCCATCCACAAAAACCAACGCATTGGTCAGGCCGAAAGTGAAGTGCCCGGCACCCCCGGTGATCGCATTGGTGATGCGCTGGGCATTGAACGTTTCCGCCGGGGCCTCGTGATAAATGTCAAATTCAGGTGCATAGGCCAGCGACAGGGTGGTCACGTGTTTTTCCCACCCCAGCCAGGGAGCCGCATTGAAGCCCACCCCGGGGCTCACGGTGCTGATCCAGGAGGACTGCGGACGCATGCCAGGTGTCTTGCCGGCAACCATCAGCACATTGTCATCAAAACCCTCCCGCACCCCGGCGGATATATCGGTCAGCCAGGCGGGTTTGCTGCCGTTTTGCACCAGCCCCCCGGATTGCCCGGCGCCCACCGAACCGCCCGCCATGACCAACCCCAAGCCGCCCATGACCATCCCGCGCCAAAGCTGAGTTTTTGCATTCATAAAATGAGTTTGCGTGAACATCACTAATCCTTGAATGATGGCGGGGCCCGTCAACGCCGGCTCAACCTATTTTGCTCTGGGTTAACAGCTTTTTGCGCTGTGCCATCCGGGTTAAGGTCCTCGCCCATCGTAAACCCTGATCATTTGAACCCGAACTCCGAAATTAAAATGGCTGGGATGCGTCAAGATATTGGAGCAGAAACACTTTGGAAAAATCGCCGGCCTACCCGCAGTGGTCTGGTGAGACTGCCGCTGCGCGCAGCGCACAGCCTTAAATGGGCAACTGCTTGGCAGCGGCTTGGGAAGCCAAATTTCCAAAGCGTTTATGCCCAAGAGATGGATGCCGACCGGGCGTTTTAATTTCGGAGTTCGGGTTGAAGCCGAATCCCCCTGACCAGCCCGCTGGCCAGGGACGAATCGGCGGCAGCAGATCTCCCATTGGCCATCGCCCCGCCTGGATGAGGCCGGGCAAGGCAACGCAAACGGTCATGACAACCCGCACTGTGGAGTCTAATTTAAGCGTTTAAAACCGGTATTGCAAACTGGTGTAAATCATCTGGGCGTTAAAATTATAAGCCCCGGCCGAGGCAAAATCATCATAATGGGTGAAGGCGTATTTTAAATTCCACCGCAGGTGCTTGGTGATGCGGCGGCTGAGCGTCGCACTAAGGCTGTGCTGCTCGACATCGGTCCCGAGCGGCAGTCCCGCCACCAGGTTGTTCTGCCCATCCGCCGCCCGGTAATAATAACCCAGGTTCAGATCCGTCTTGTCATCCAGAATCAGGCAGGCATTCGCATTCAACGTCCAGTAATTGTTCTGGGAATTGAGAATGGCCTGGGTGGTGATGTCCGCCACCGTATCCGACGCGGGCGTTTTCGTCTCGCTCAGCACATAATTAGCCCCGCCTTGCAGGGATAGCCACGCCAGGGGACTCCAGCTAATATTCTGCCCCAAAATATGGCTCTTCATCTTGGAGGACTGTGCCTCCCCCAGGCCGGTCGCGGTGTCAGGACGGGTATCGATGGTGGAAAGCTGGTATTCATAGCGGGAAACCAGCATGACATTCCCCGGCAGATGCAGTGTCAGCCGCGTGCTGCCATCCCACGTTTGAAACCCTTGATAGACCAGGAAACCGGGATACAGCGAGAAGTAGGCCCCGGCATTGTTCGGGGTGTTGTCGGCCGTATTATCGTAGTCATAACGGTTATCTTTGTAATACGTGCCAAAATCCAGGGAAACCGTCCGCGTGGGATACCACCGGGCATTCAATGCGTATTTTTGAAAAAACCGCTTGTCGTTGGTGTTAAACTGCACCGGTTGCGGACCCTGGCCATCTGGCGCCCCCGGCAACAATGCGGTCACCCCGCCATTCTCATTCAGGCTCCCCTGCCCCTCCGTCCAGTCCGCCGTGGCCGAATACAGCCAGTTCGTCACCCCGGAATAACGGGTTTCCAGCCGCTCACGCACGTCAATGGAGTCATACCCACTGTGGTTGTTAAATCCCTGCCCGTCCGCCGGTAAAGTGTCGCCCGTCACCAGTTCCGTGGAATTGGCATTCCAATCTTCCTTTTGCACCCGCAGCGACGGCGCGATCGTAAAATTGCTTTTCTTCGTCGGCAGCGACAGCAGGTTGACGTTGACGATGTATTCGTTCTGGTGCGCCCCCCCGTTCAGGCTGTAATAGCCATAATAATTCGCCGGATAATTCGGCGAGTACGCCACGTCAAAATCGTCCCCGTAAATCCGGCTGCCACTAAACGTGTCGTCCAGGTTTTCAAACATGAAACCCGTGGAGAGAAACAAATTATCCTTGAGCCAGGTTTCCGTGAAAGCATGCACGCTCTCCATGTCATACGACGTGCCCTGTTGATCCGTAATCTTCTGGCTTTGCAGGGGATTGACCAGCGAGGGAAAGGAGGTCAGCAAATCAGAGTTGTTGATTTGCCCCACCTCATAACGCACCCCCAACCCCACGTTCGTTTTCTTGATTTGCTTGGAGGCATCAATTTGAAAGGTGTCGGACTTGTCGTTAATGGCCTCAATGCTGGGACTCAGCCGCAACGTGTTGGCTGTGGGCGTGGCGGGCAGCCCCCAAATCGTGGAGCCTTCCTCACCGTCCCGATAAGTGTGGGCGTATTTAAACGAAACCTTGGGCTTGCCCTCTTTGTTATAAGCCGCTTCCAAAGTGATCTTGCCCCGATCCAGGGCCAGGGCATCGCCATTATTGGGAAACGCCAGACCATCCACCGGCGAATAACCCCCGCTGCCCGCATCGTACAGCCGGAAATTCTCGTAGCTGAACCGGATGAAACCCAGATCTTCTTTTTCCACCCCCAGACCAAACTTGTAATCATGGTTCTGCGGCAGGTAACGCCCGTCCACCGTCAGCATGGTTTTCTTGGCAATTTCCGTCTGGTAATGCCCGTCCACAATGCCACCAAATCCTCCCGTGTTCAGCCCCGTGACCTGCTGGGCCTGGGCATGATTGCCCCCATTCAGCACATCGCCGCCCCCGAATTCGATCCAGTTGGGATAGCTTTCCGAACCGCCTTCATACTGCTGGGCGGGCGTCAGCTTTTCCACCTTGGCATCTTTGGTGTTCTTGGCGTCCTTGCCTTCTGCGGGAGTCGTATCGGCGGCATGGGCGGACACCCCGGCCGCCAGCAGTGTAACTCCCACCCAATAACGGCCCAACCGCGCTTGCCGGCGCAAGGCTGCCAGATGTTCCAATTTGCGAGCTGTTTTTTTCATCGGCGTCGTGGGTTGTGGTTAAAATCTCAACGTGGGACTCACCCGGGAACCATGCACGGCCTCGTGGCAACCCGCGCTCCAGCAAGTCCCCTGGCTGAGTTTCGTGGTGTGATCAATCCCGCCAATCAGAATGCCCGCCCCGCCCGGCGCGGGTTGTTGAAAATGGCACTTGAGGCAAAGGTTGGCATTGCGTTCCACCAGCATTTTGGCATTGATGCTGCCGTGCGGCGAATGGCAGGTGGTGCAGCTTTCCCGCACCGCATCATGCTCGAATACAAATGGTCCCGACTGCGAGGGATGGCATTGCAGGCAGTTGTCATTCTGGGACATGGCGCGCGTGCCGCCTCCCGCAAACGCCACGCCCGCATGCGGCGGATGGCATTGAATACAGGTCATCCGGCCTTCCGGCACCGGATGATGGTTGGGCAGATTAAACTGGCCGCGCACGTCCACATGGCAGGAATAGCACACCGTCTCGATGGCCCGCGCCGAGGCCAGGGGCAAACGCGCCCCGGCACCAGTGGGCTGGGGCCGCCCCGCCGTGAAGCTGTAAGGCGGCTTGGTCTCACCCCCCGAATCCTCATGCAGACTGGCCGGACCATGACACGACTCGCAACCGTAATTCTTGCTGTTGTTCCCCTTGGCAAACAACCGGGAATGCTCCGACGTCTTGAAACCGCGGCACAATTCATCGTGGCACTGCTCGCATTCCGCCGAGCCAATGTACTTCGCCCCGGGCACGTCCGGCAAAACCACCGCCTGCCGCGTGGTGCCGCAGGAAATGACCGCCAGCAACAACCCGGCCGCGCCCGCCGCCAGCAATAGGTGACGCACCGGCTTTTGCGGCCGCCATCCGGGTTTCATTTTAATCAGGTTTCTCATACGAAAAGGGTTCGGCCGCTGCGTTATTGACTGGCCAGACTCAAGGCGTCTTCCAGCAGGGCCAGCGCGTAAAACGGATTATGCGCGCCCATGCTGCCGTCGTTCAAAAAGAGGTACAGGTCGTAACGCGCCTGTTTGATATTGTTCGGAATCAGCGCCTGGCCGGCCGCATTCGGGCCCGTAAAGTTCACCGTGCCATTCAGCGACCACCCGGTCACCCCGCCCGTGGCGTTTGTTTGCCAGGTCACGCCCCCCGGAGTCGTATATTCCCAAGCGACCACGCCGTTGGTGATCAGCGCCGCCGGAGCCCGGGTGGCGGCCCACCGGTTCAAGCTTTGCAGCGTTTCGGTCACCAGCGGCTTCAGGAACGTGGCGAGCCCCGCCTGCGCCTGCTGCCCGGTCTGTCCCACATGGCAGTTCGCACACACGTTGTAGTTGACCGCCAGGGAATGGTTGTGCGCCCCTTGGCTGGCCGCCGGCTCGGCTGACATGTGACATTCCACACATTGGTTGGTCAGATAAAAACCGCCATTGGCCGCGGGCAGCCCCGCATGGGTGCCCGGATTAAAGGGATAATCCAGCGCTGGCGTGCCCACCGAGCCAATCAAAATATTGTATTGCCCGGAATGATGGGGCGCCCGCGCCGTGTCCGTCCAGGCCGCCCCCCGGGCATTGTGGCACTGGGCACACAGGTTGATATTCGTATTCGCGTTGTATTTGTTCGTAAAGGCCCCCAGGCTGGCCGTGTCGGCACTCAACAATTGAAAATCATTCGTGGAGAACAGCGGATTGCGCAATTGCACCGGACTCACCGAATTGGTCGCGTGCGGGTTGTGGCAGACGGCACAACCAATGGCGACATTGAAGTCATTGGTCAATTTGAGTGCCGGGTCCGTGCCCGTAAGCAGCGCAATCCGCGCTGAACCAGAATGGCAGGCGCCGCAGTTGTCGATGCTCGCAGGCGAAGCCGTCATGGCTTTCAGCGCGTCCGGCACCACGGCTCCGTGGCCGCTGGCCGACCATTCCTCGTAGGTTGGTGGATTATTAAATGCCGTATGACTCGCCCGGTGACAACCGCCGCACAGCGTGGCCGCCACTTCCACCCGCGGCCGGATGATGGGATTATCCGGACTGCCCGCATGATTCGCCGCCGGTCCGTGACAGTTCTCACATTGCACCCCTGCCAGAAGCGGCGTTGCCTTCGCACTTACAAACCCCGTGGCCGTGCCATACCCAACGGTATGGCACGGCAGACAGGATGCATTTGTCTGGCCCCCGAGGGCCGCGAAGGCCGGGCTCGAAAAGGCACTGGCATGGGCCGTATTGGTTTCGTACTGGCAGACCGCCAGATGGCAGGCCAGACACAACTTGGACCCGGCATAATTCGGCGCCGGACCGGCGACCCGGAAAAACGCGTTGCTGTACAGTTGGTTGATGGTCGCAGTACACGCCACATTGGTGGCCTTGCCCAGGGCAATCCAGGGAGCCGTCAGGCCATTGCTTTTTTGAAACACCTGATAGTAGCCCGCCGGACCCGACCAATGGAGCTGCACGCCATTGGTCAACCGGCTGATCCCGCCCATCACCGGCATGCCCGGCATCCCGCCGGCTTGCACGGTCGTAAGATGCTGCACCGGCTGGGCAGCGGCCGGCAGCACACCACCGGTAACCGCCAGCCCACCCAGGACCAACCATCTGCGAATTAAATTGTTCATACCAACCATGGGCTAATATTTGCCAACTACCACACCTGGCCGGCTCCCGGCCGGACTTTCATCAGGGCTAATCTACTCCGAAGGTGTCCGCGAACCTCACCGGATTTTGGCGCTTGCTAGACAGGAATTGCTAAACCACCCATCCGCCATTGACACCCGGAAACAAAGTCCGAGAATGAAAGTGTCTTTGAAAATGCTTGTATGAATACGACTGAATCCTCCCGCTCCATCCCCCAAAAAAACATTGGCCGCAGTCCCGTGGTGCCAGTCCTGGGCAGTCTGGTCTTGGGCGCAGCCATCACCGCCCTCTGGCTTCATCACCCGGCCCCCACTGGCGAAACTGGCAAGCCCGGCCTTGAATTGTCACCCGCCACCAAAAATGTCCTCGCCACGCTGCCCGCGCCCGTAAGCATTCGCTATTTTGATTTGCTCCCGGCGGACAGCGTCGATCCCAGCCTGCCCGCCTTTGCCAGTCGGGTGTCCGGGTTGCTCAACGCCCTCCAGGCGGCCAGTGGTAATAAATTACAATTAATTACCGTGGATAACCCCGCCGAAACCAATGCCACCGCCGCCAGTGCCGCCGGCCTTCAGCCCTTCAATTTGGATAAAGGCCAGGCCTGCTTTTTGGGCCTGACCCTCACCAGTGGCAAACATCAGGAAACCTTTGCCCGTTTGCAAACCGACTGGGAACCCGCCCTGGAATTCGACCTCGCCCGGGCCATCGCCCGCGTGGCCATTCCCGAGCCCCCGGCCCCCGTGGCCCCCGAGGTGGCCAAACCCGCTCCCGAAATGGTGGCCTCCATCCGTCAACTGATCCCCGATGTGTCCGCCACCTCCGAGGAAACCGCGAACCAAATTTTCCACGCCGAATTCATGAAGGAACTCGGGGATGCCAGCACCGCCATGGATGCCCAAATGACCGCCGCCCAGCAGCAGGTGACCCAGGCGGAAGCCAGTGGCTCCACCGCCGAACTCGAAGCCGCCCGCAAAAATCTTGCCCAGGTGCAATTCGCCCAAGCCGCTAAAATCCGCCAGCTCGCCGCAGACTTGAAAACCCGGCAGGCCGTGTTCCAAAGTTTGAAAAATGGCACGAAATAATTAACCCGCACTCCGAAAGTAAAATAGCTGGGATACGTCAAGATGTTGAAGCAGAAACCCTTTGGAAAAATCGCCGGCCTACCCGCAGTGGTCTGGTGAAATTTTTCCAAAGCGTTTATGCCCAAGAGCTTGATGCAGACCGGCCGTTTTAATTGCGGAGTTCGGGATTAATCGCGGCTTTCCGCAAGCCATTCCCGAACCCAACCCGTTCTGGCCCAATCCCGAACGGACTTGCCCTTGGCATCCCTCAGCCGGGGACTGACTCCGCGCGCTAAAAACAACCCGATGATTTCCTTTTGGGCCGCCCGGGCCCATTCCGTGCCACTGCCACCACGGCCCGTATTTTGGACTGCCAGATGAAAGGGCGTGGAACCGGCACGGTTGCGGAGCAGCGGATCCGCCCCCGCCGCCAGCAGGCATTGAACTGCCGCCGCACTTCGCGTGCGCACCGCCCGGTGGAGCGGTGTGGCCCCATTTTTATCCTGGGCATTGATATTCGCCCCGGCTTGGAGCAACCGCCGAATCATCGCCACTTGTAGTGGAGCCTTCCCGGCGGGGTTCTCCCCACTCCCATCGGCCGCATAGTGCAATGGCTGGCCCCGCCGATGATTCCAGGCTGCGCCCGCCTCCGCCCCGGCGACCAGTAACAGGTTGGCCATCTCGACCCGGTAACCCGCCGCGGCCACATGCAAGGCCGTGTCCCCCTCATAAATCCAATGCCGCAGCACCGGCTCGAATCGCGCCGTTGCTGCCCTGCCCTGCCGCGCCAGGCCAGGATGGGCCGCCAGCAACGCCTTCGCCCGAATGGAATCCTCCTCCTGAATGGCGGCCATCAATGCTTCAAAAGTGGCGGACATAATGAATTGGTTTGCCGGCCAGCGGCGGATCCAGTCCGTCCCCGCCTGGCTAAACGCTGGAACTTTGCTCTCACCGCCCCAAATTGCCAACCGAAAAACGCTCGCCTGATGCCAAAAACCCCTCCCCGCTCGCGCGGGAAGGGGTTGCGTGCTTTCAGTCGATCGTTAGCCCGGATTTACGGGGTGTGGACGACGCGGAAGAACCATTGCGCATTGCCGCGAGTCGGGGTCACGTAACTAACCGTGCCGCCGGTGCCGGGAATGTTGGTGCTGATGTTCTGCCAGCTGCCAGTCAGGGCCGTGATGCCTTGAATCTGGTAGCTCGTGCCCACCTGGGTGTTGAAGGCGATTTCCGCCGCCGTGTAGATCGCCACGGTATTAGTGGCGCCATTCACGATGTTATTGCCGTTGAAGTAGATCGTGCCACTGTTACCCACCTGGAGCGTGGCGGTCGGGGCGAGCCCCAGCGCATACAGCATCCAGTTCGGCACGCCGGCATTGTTGTTGATCGCATTCGGTTTGGCCGCCGGATTAGTGGCGAAGTTGGGACCGAAATAGTGCACCAACCACGCATCCGGGAGCCCGCCAACCGTGGAGACCCCGGTCAGGTTGGCGATGGACGCCTTGAGCAGGCCGACCGCGAACGGTCCGTTGTGCACGCCTTTGCTGCCGTCCGCATTCACAAACTGCCAGTTATACGCCGCTTGCAGGAATTTCGCCGGCCAGTTGGTCTGGCTCGAAGGCGACTTGACCTTGCCATCCGCAATGTAGTTGTTGGCATTCGCCTGATATCCCGAGGGCGGGAGCAGGGTGGACAATTGATTCAGCAAGATTTGCACCTGGGTTTGAATGCCCTGGCTGTAGCCATAGCCCACATAATCCGGCACCGGAATGTCGAAGTTGGTAACCGCACCGTGACATTGCGTACAGACATAGGCCACGGCCACCTTGTTGGTTGCCCCATTGGTCACCACCAGGTAACTCATCTTGGTCGTATGACCGCCCGCCAGCGTAAAGGCCGGATCCGTGGAGGCAATCGTCTGCATATGGCAACCCACGCAAGTGTTGGAGATCACATTGGCGTGCGGCGCGCTCGGAATGGCCTGGCCGTAAGTCACGGCATTCACCCCTTCGAGCATGTCCGCTTGCGGGCTGTCATGCACCCCAAAGCTCGAACCACCGTTCCAAGTTACCGCCAGATTCGGATAGTTCACCAAGCTGTTGGTGACCGAGCCATTACGACTGTTATGGCAGTTGAAGCAGAAACCACCCGCACCGGCATTGGTAACCACCGTGCCATCCGACAAGGTGAAGTTCGTGCCGAGGCGTAATTGATGCGGATTCGAAGCGTCATGCGGATCATGGCAGGCCTGGCAGGTGACCGCCTCGTAAGTGAAATTGGTCACATACGGCGCCGGATTGGCCAGATTGTTCGCATAACCAACAAAACCGGCCGCCGTATGACACCGCACACACGCGATCCGGCTGGCCGTGCCCGAGGGGGTGCGCGTCATGTTGGCATGCAGCGAATTATTCCATTCTGCGCTGTAATAATGCGTCGGCGTGGAATCATGACATTGCGAACAATCACCCGCCGCGTAATTGACGGAAATAGCGTTGGTGTTCGCCGGCAGACCACCCGTGAAACGCACGTGTTCGCTGCCCGGTCCATGGCAGTTTTCGCATTGAATATTGCTCAAGTCCTGGAGCGTGGAAGGCATGTTGGCCCAGTTGCCATTCGTCAATACCGTCGGAAAGCTCCAGTTGAGAATCGTGGCCAAATCATCAAAGCCACCATTGACCGCCAGGGAATTGGTATCAAACCCCACCACGTGGCATTGAATACAATTTTTGCTGTAGTGGCTGCTGACCAGACCGTCCACTGCCCGCGTGAAAAACGAGGCATGCGGGGTGTTCGTGTAAGTCGGATAAATGCTCGAAATATTATTGAAGTACCCGCTATGGCAGGCCGCACAGGTGGTGACGCCCAGATAAGTGGCCCCGGTCACCTTGATGGTGAGGTTGGTGGAACCGCTTCCGGCCGCCGCCAGAAACACGTTAATGGTGTAAGACCCCACCACATCGGGCCGCAAAACCGCCCGGCCGGCCACTTGATAAATAACTTTGTCCGCCGTTTTATAAACCGGAACGTTGTTGCCCAGGGGACTGGCTGCGATCGCCGCCTGCGAGCCGGCTGGCTTGCCCGCCAGGGTAAAGGTGACATTGGTGATGCTGCCCGGCACGAGTGCGATATTGGCCAGCGCTTCCAGATAAGCTGGTTCGCCAATGCCAATCGTCGTGATCCCGGCCGAAAATTGGGCCGGCGGGTTGGTCAGCGAATAAGCTTTGATTTCGGTGGGCGTCAATGGCCGCAATGTTAAGTAACCGTTCAGTGCCGGGGTGGCCGCTTGGGCCGCCGGCATGCTGCCGATCCATGTCAGCGCCGCCGCCGCCAGGCTGGCTGACATCTTCCAATATGGACTTGTTTGTTTCATAGGTTCGTTTGGTGGTATACCGTCTTGGTTAAATCGTCAGGCATGTCGGTTCGGGCCCGGCTGGCCCTCGCTTTCATCCCTGGCCGTTCATGGGAAACTGTGTTTTGTACTGGGTGTGTTTTGCTTGGTTGGAGGTTGTTGATCGCCGTCATTAATCAATGACCAGCGGTTCCATCGAAAAACCAAGCATGGAACACAATGCTCGATTCGTTCGTTGAAAGGGGGGTGGCGCAGGTCCGTCCGGGGCCGCGCCCAACCGCCCCATGCGCAAGTGCGCAGGGCGGTCCGGCAGCTTGGCCGTGGATGGGGGTGACGGTTCATTACGCAGCACACAGGGGGGCGCCCGCAAAACTCCAATCCCGCACCGGACGCACCGGGGGACAGCAAGCTTCCTTGGGAGCCGGAAAAATTTTATTCATGACCGCGGCCACTTCCGTCTCAATGATCGACTGGCATTGGGTCAGCTCCTGCGAGCGGTTCTTGACGTTCTCCCGCACGATGGCCTCTAGATCGTCAATGTTGTAGAGATAAACATTGGGCACCATTTGCACATCCGGATCAATGTCCCGCGGCACGGCAATGTCCACCAGCACCAGCGGCCGGCCCGCCCGGTGTTGCATGACTGCCTCCAGGTCCGCCCGGTGCAAAATCGTCTGGGGACACCCCGTGGAACTCACCACAATGTCCGCCTCCGCCATGGTTTTGATGCAATCATCAAACCGGATCGCCCGGCCGCCGAATTCCGCCGCTAGGTTTTCCGCCCGCTCAAAGGACCGGTTGGAAACCAGCACCGACTTGGCCCCGCGCTTGGCCAGGTGCCGGATGCAGGCCTCCCCCATTTTGCCCGCGCCAATGATCATCACCGTTTGCTTGGCCAGGCCACCGCTAAAAATTTTCTCCGTCAATTCCACCGCCACACTGCCCACGGAGGTCGCGCCGCGCCCCACATTCGTGTGGGTCCGCACATCCTTGCCCGTCTGCAAGGCTTTTTGAAAAAGGCGGTTCAACACCTTGCCCGTCAGCCGCGCTTCCTGCGCCGCCTGGTAGGCTTGCTTCACCTGCCCGGTGATCTCCGTTTCGCCCAGCACCATGGAATCCATGCCGCTCGCCACCGAAAACAAATGCCGGGCCGCCGCCTCGCCCTCGTGCACATACAAATAGTCCTCCACCCCCACCGCGCGGGCCGCGAGTTGGCTGAAGAGCGGGGCAATGTTGCCATTGACCTTGTGCGCCAGCCCGTAAATCTCCACCCGGTTGCACGTGGACAACACCACCGTTTCCGCGAGACCGCCGCTCACTTTCAGCCGGCAGCCCACACACCGCAGGCGGGCCGGCGGCACGGCCAGTTGTTCACGCAACGCCACCGGCGCGGTTTTATAGCTGATTCCAGCAACAAATAATTTCATGGTTTCAAGGGGTTGGATTGCGGACGGCAGTTGAAATTCGCCGGCACGGTCAACGCCACGGGTAGAGGGACCCGCCGGGTCATGCTGCGACCCGCTTGCATTAACAAATCAAATAGCCCCGCAAATTTCATAAGGCTAATTTATCTTTTTCCCCACCCCACGCTCCCCCTATATTGCGAATTATTGGGCAGGTTTTGTTTACCTTAAACCAGTCTCTAGGGGGAAAAGCGAGCATCGGCCGTCGCTGGAAGTTTTGGCGGACGGGAACGTGAAAGCACTTGGGTTCTGGATGCTGCAAGCAACCCTGATCGCGTAGCGACCTCCCGATGATAGGCGTGGGTTTCAACCCACGCATTAAAACCCAAACCGCCCCCTGCGTCGCGTAGCGACGCCTGACGCAGGCTTGATAATCGAGACGCTTTTGAATCGAAATGGCCCAACACAAATCATCCGCCTTCAACCCGGAGGGTTGCCAGCCAGTAGCCGGGGGTCGAGCGCCGCGACCACCCCCGGTAAGGTCCCCACAACGCCCCGCACCCCGGCGGGGTGCCAGAACCCCCCCCGGGCCTTCGGTGGCTGCCAACGGATCATTGATCACTCCCTTAACCGCGCCAATATACCTTCCAACCCCAACCGGGGTTGTGCTCTTTCGCCCGTCGTGCCCATGACCGTCCA
>CAIQWB010000101.1 GCA_903875465.1 uncultured Verrucomicrobia subdivision 3 bacterium | reverse complement strand
GAAACCATGACATCCGCATCCCCGGCGCCAATGACACCGCTGATATTATAGCTCAAATTGATTGAGGAATTAGGAATGCCAATATTATCCAAAATACCTTCCAGCTCGGCGGACGGTATTTCCTTCCGAATGGCGTGGTTCACCTCGTCGGCCAGCCGCTCGGTTTCCTCGATGCGCGTGCCGGTATGCGCCCGGAAGTGCAGGAGAAACTGGCCGGTGTCCACTGCCGGGAAAAAGTTCTGTCCTAGCATTTGCGTGAGACACCAGGACCCCAGACAAAAAGTCAGAAAGAGCCCGGCGAATAGTTTGCGCCGGGCAAAACACGCCGCCAATAGCGCCCGGTAGCCCAGGCGGAGACGCTCAAACCCATGTTCAAATGCGGTTTGCAGGCGGCTGAATGGGCGGAGCCATACCGGACCGGCGGACGCCTCCGCGTCATGCCCGTAAAGTTGCACATTGCGGTAAAACCACATGACCAGTGTGGGCACCAGCGTGCGCGAAATCACGTAGCTGGCCAGCATGGCAAACACCACGGCCTCGGCCAGGGGTACAAACAGAAAACGCGCCACCCCGGTCAGGAAAAACATCGGCACAAATACAATGCAAATACACAGCGTGGAGACAAAGGCCGGCATGGTGATTTCCTGGGCACCGATCAGAATGGCATTTTCCAGCGGCTCGCCCGCGGCCATGTGTCGGTGAATATTCTCGATGGCCACGGTGGCGTCATCCACCAATATCCCCACGGCCAGCGCCAGGCCGCCCAAAGTCATCAGATTGATGGTCTCCCCCAGGGCGCTCAGGATGGCCAGGGAAGCCAGCACGGAGAGCGGAATGGACAGCGCAATAATCAGCGTGCTGCGCCAGGAACCCAGGAACAGCAAGATCATCAGGGCCGTGAGGGCTCCGGCCGTGATGCCTTCCCGCACCACCCCATTAATGGCCGCGCGGACAAACAAAGACTGGTCCGCAAATTCCTTCACCTGCAAATCAGGTGGCACCGTGAGCATCACCCGTTCCAACGCCGCCTTGACGCCCTTAACCACCTCCAGAGTGGAAGCCGAGCCGGCCTTCATGACGGTCAGCAAAGTGCCGCGCACGCCGTCCAGCCGCACTGCGTTTTGTTGGGGATTATACCCGTCATGCACTTGCGCCACGTCACTGAGATAAATCGTCGCACCATTGACCACTTTGATGGGAATGTGATTCAGGTCTTCAATCAACTTCGCATTGGTGTCCACTGCCACCGCATACTCCGTGGCGCCAATTTTGGCCGTGCCGCTCGGCAGCACCAGGTTTTGCGCATTGACCGCATCGGCCACATCCTGCGCCTTGAGATTTTTCGCTTTGAGATCCGCCAGGTTCAAATCCACCGACACCAGCCGGGTTTTCCCGCCATAGGCATAGGGGATGGAAGTCCCCGGAACAGTCGTCAAACCCACCCGGATTTGATTCACCGAAATATCAAACAATTCCGCCTCGGACCGCTGGGGACTGCTGATGCTGTACTGGAGGATGGGAACTGAGGCGGCGTTGTACTGGATGACTAGGGGCGGCGTGAAACCGGGCGGCAGCTGGCGCAGGATCGTTTGGGAAACGGCGGTAATCTGGGCCACGGCAGCCGGTACCGACGCCCCCGGTTGGAGAAATACTTTGATGACGCCAATGCCGTTGTAAGACGTGGACTCCGTGTGCTCGATGTTATTAACCGTCGTGGTCAGCACCCGTTCATGCGTGTAAATGACTCGCTGCTCCATCTGCTGCGCATCCAGGCCGACATATTGCCAGATGATGCTTACCACCGGGATGTTAATGGCCGGAAAAATATCCGTGGGTGTCCGCAACAGAATGAGCGGGGTAACCAGCACCAGCAACAGTGCGGCCACCACGAAGGTGTAAGGCCGGCGCAAGGCTAATTGGACAATCCACATAGTATCACCTCAACCGGTTAACTGACTGGTCAGTCAAAAACTCCGCCTTAAAGGGTTGGCGGATCCCCTGCAGTTGGTGCTTGGGGTGCATAAATCAGGCAGCCTGGGAAATCCGGAGGATGTTCATTACGGAAGGTTCCAAATCATCCAGCACCGCCAGTTGGTTGCGAATTTTGGCATGCAGCAAAATTCCGAGAACGGTGGAGTGAATCCGCCGGGCCGTTAACTTGGCATCGGTAAAGCCCGCCACCCCTTGTTGCTTCGCTTCCGCGAGCGTGCTTTCCAAATAGCGCAACGAACGGTCCACCAATTCTTCCGCTTTGGCCCGAATGCGCTCATCCTGGGTGGCCAGTTCCGTGCCCAGACTGGAATAGGGGCAGCCACATACGTGCCCGAACTTCTCCGCCTTCCAGCGTTGCCGTTCCCGAATGTAGTTACACCATAATTGCAAACGGGTTAGCGGAGGATACTGGGAGGAAAATATCCGGTCCAGTTCCGGCTGCTTTTCGCGCCAGTGCTCCTCATAAGCCGCCAGGGCTAGTTCGGATTTGGAGGGGAAATAATGATAAAAGCTGCCCTTGTTGACCTCTGCCCGCAGACAGATTTGATCCACACTCACGGAGCCGTAGCTATGATCCGAAATCAGGTCAAACGCCACTTCCAACAATCGTTCTTTAACATCGCTCGTCCGGCCCATAAGTCTTTAGAATTTGAGTGGTGAACACACCACAACCTCCACGCACGCACGGCCACCTCGGCTGGTTGAGCCAGCTTCTATTGGTGCCGCGTTGCTGTTTGCGATTGGGTTCATGCCGTTTTTTGGTTTGGCGAACACAATTTAGCATGCGTTGACTGACCGGTCAATTACTTTCTGTGAACTCTAGAGAAAGGCCGCATAACGAATCCTGCCAGAGTGAATTGGAACCGCCTCCGCCGGGATTATTTTTCCGGGGTCGCCGCGCCAGCCTCGGATTTTAAACGGGCGTTTAGCTGCCGGCCACGGGCGCGCGATTCCGCCGCCAGTTTGCGTTTAAAGGCGATTAAGGCCGACTGCCAGCGCGGATCGCCCGCACCTAAAATGGCCACGGCGAGCAATCCCGCATTACGTGCCCCGCCAATGGCGACGGTGGCGACCGGAATCCCGCCCGGCATTTGCACAATCGACAATAGGGAATCCAGGCCTTTCAGGCTTTTGCTCTCCACCGGCACCCCAATCACCGGCAGCGGCGTGTGGCTGGCCACCATGCCCGGCAAATGGGCCGCGCCCCCGGCTCCGGCGATGATGACCCGCAGCCCCCGTTGGTGAGCGGTACGGGCATAGCGGGCCATGTCATCGGGGGTTCGATGGGCGGAGACCACGCGCACCTCGCACGGGATCGCAAATTCCTGGCAGATTTGATGGGCCGCCGCCATGGTGGGCCAGTCGGAATCGCTGCCCATGATAATACCAACCAACGGTTTGATTTGTTTCATAATTCGCCTGCAAAACGGATGAGACGCGCGGCCCGTTCCGCCAGCCCCAGCGTGGCTTCCGGCGCGCTTCCCAAAGCCGTGACATGGCCCATTTTCCGGCCGGCGGCAGATTTTTCCTTGCCGTAAAGGTGTACGTGGGCACCGGGAATTGCCAGCGCCTCCGCCAGGCCCAAAGGTTGCCCGGAACAGGGACAGGTGCCCAGCAAATTTACCATGACCGCCGCAGGCGTGCGCATGACCGGGCTGCCCAGCGGCCAGCCCAGCACGGCCCGCACATGATTTTCGAATTGTGAACAGGCACAGGCCTCAATCGTATAATGGCCAGAGTTGTGGACGCGCGGGGCCAGCTCATTGATGGCGAGCTGCCCGTCCGCCGAGAGAAACAGTTCCACGCCGAAACTCCCGACACCCCCAACCGCCGCCACCGCGCGTTGCGCGAGTTGGGCTGCCGCTCCGGCCAATGCCTCCGGGACGGCCGCCGGCGCTTTGACGATCCGGCAAACATGGTGTTCTTGAATCGTCTCCACCACGGGATAAACCACCATCTGGCCATCCCGGGCGCGCGTAATAATCACCGCCAGCTCTTTGACAAACGGATAAAACGCTTCGACCAACAATTCATTTTGATCACCCTCCAGGGCTTGCCACGCGGCGACGGCCTCGTCTGGGGATCGCACCGTAAAATTACCTTTCCCATCATAGCCATTACGCCGCTTTTTCAAAAGCACCGGCCAACCCAGTAGGCTACCGGCCTGTTTCACTTCCGCGGGCGAGCAAACGGCGCGAAAAGTTGCCGTGGCCACGCCGGCCTGTTCCAGGGCCTGCTTTTGCCGGAATTTATCCTGCGTCAGGGCCAGGCAGGCGGCGCTGGGAAACACCCGGTGGCCCGCCGCTTCCAACCGCTCCAGCACGCCAGCATCCACGAACTCATTCTCCAGGGTGACGACCGCGCAGCGCCGGGCAAATTGATCCAATGCGACCGGATCCGTCCAGTCCGCCACCAAGGAATCGGGCGACAGCCGGACAGCCGGACCGAGCGGATTTTTTTCCAGCACCAAAACCTCCACGCCCAGCGGGGCGGCCGCCAGAGCGGTCATGCGGGCGAGCTGGCCGCCGCCAATAATACCCAACCGAACCGGATAACTGCTTCCAACTTGCGGTTGCGGGGAGCACGGTGTTTGCAAAGTTATGTGCATACGCCAAGATATATGATTGGGGTTAATCCTGCTCGACAAATTGCGATCCGCACCACCGCCAGAAACGCTGGCCGGACGGGTCCATGGCCAGGAGGTTAACCCAGCCATTTTCCAGCAATTCCCGGACCCCGGGCTGGCGGGCAACAATGGCTTCAATCGCACTGGGTTCGGCCGCAATGAACACATTCAATTTTAGCGGCTCGTGCATCCATTTCACCCCGTCATGGAGCGATTGCATCGGCAGGCCCGGTTGCAAATCACCACCATTACCCTGCCAGACACCAAAAGTGCCCACCACGTTGTGGAGAACTTTGTTGCCACTGCCAAACCGGCGGTTGTCCACCGTCGATCCATAATATTGCAGATTGATCCAACTGGCCACGACCATCGGGGCAACCATGATGAGCTCCAGCGTGGCCTTTTCGGGGTCCTTGGCGGGGTCATAATTATGCAGAAAAACCCGGCCCTCGAGATTCAATCCCCGGGTCAGTTCACGCGGTGCCGCAATGAAGGCGGCGTTGTTGGCCAGGCCCCATTCCGGCCGCACTTGCGCCCAATCCCGACTGCGCGCGAAAACTTTTTCGGCCAGTCCCGCCTCGGTCTCATCACCCAAACCAAGTGAAATGGACCGCTCGCGGCGGGCTTGCTGGGATGCGGCAGCCAGCCAATTTTGAACTTGGTCCAGTTCTGCCGCCTGCTTGGGCGAAAGATTCTGGGCGTCATAAATCAAAATTTCATCCGTGGAGGTGTTATGCAAGCCAGCCAAGAAAACCGTCTCCGCCGGGATGCTTATGCCCTGCTCCCGCAAACCGGCCCGCACGGCCGGGTTGTTTAATATCTGCGCCGCCACCCGGGCATTCACATCACCCGCATGCCCACCGCAGGCACCGCAGTCGAGCGCTGAACCATAAGGATTATTCGTCGTTGCGCTGCCGTGGCCGCAAATAAAGACGATTTTCGCAAAGTTGGCCACCAGTCCCATGTTTTTCAGCGCAAAAGCCGCCATTTTAATTTGATCGTCAGGGGTAATCCCCGTTGCCAGTTCGTGGCCGTGCGTGTCCGGACGGCACACCTCATGATTCGTATTTGGCCGCGACCGGTCGCCCCGTGTTGCGAAATTCACCTCCGGCGCGTTCAGCGCCAGTGAGTCCTGCGCGAGCCGCACGCCAAACCACAACCCGGCCGTCTCCACAAACGAGAAACAGGAGATTGCCGAGGTCTTGAATGAGTTCCAAGCGCCATTGACCGACTGCCGGAAATCCATTTGCCGCAACCAGCTGGCCTCCCCACCGGCTGGCTGGCACAGCGACTCCCGCACTTTGATTTTTGGGGTCAAGAGCACGGGACAACGCGCCGTGCCCGCCGGCTGGCCAAATTTCACATACTCAATGGTCATGCCAAAAAAGCCCGCGAAACCTATGGTCTCGATGTGCTCCGATTGCCCTTCCAACGCCCGGCGGAACACTTCCGACCGCACATCAATGCAAAAAACGGCCTGCAACCATTTTTGCGACGGTGCGGCAGTCACTGGACGGCGGGCCTTTAGCCGGGCGATTAGTTGAGCCTGGTAACTTTGTTCCAACGCTTGCTGCGCGAGGTAGCGGGCCACCAGATTTTCGGCGGCTTGAGGATTTTCCAACTCCTTAAAAGTCTCACTCCATGCGGCCAGGGACCTGGCCTCGCCACCCAATCCATGCCATAGCGCCAGGTCATAGACCAGCCGGATAGCGAGCAATTGGGTGAGCGAATCATCGTTTTGGCCGGTCTGGCTTTTTTCCCGCACCTGAAACTGCACGTAACTACTCCAGCCATGGATGCTCATCAATTGGCGGTGCAGAAAATCCGCCTGCCGCGCTTCCGGCACCCCCAGCGTGACCAGCACCTGACCAATGATTTCGGTATAATCCTCAGGCAGGCTCGCGACGAGCGCGCGGAAACCTTCCAAGCCGGTCATTTCCGCATTGGCGTCGAGTTGTGCGGCTTGCTTCCAGGCGGCAAAGAGTGCTAACTGCCGCCAGGGCATGCGCCACGAGGATTGGCCCTGGTCATAATAGGCCGAGCACCACTTGGAAATTTCTTCGACAACGAAGGCCGCCCACCCGGAGTCATCCCGCACGTCCAGCCAGTCAGCAAAAGTTAAAATCCGCCACGGTTGCGTCCGCCCGGCAGCTTCCGCCAGCCCGGCTTGTAGTTGCTCCAGATTCATCCCGGCCAGGCCCTTCGCCCATGGATCTGGGGTGGTTTTGGACAATGCCTTTAGCGCCGCCTGCAGATGCTTTGCCTGGATGCGCCCACTCAAGATGGCTTCGCGATAATAAGCCGGGGGCATGAGCATTTCCGCATGGCCCACTTGTTGGATCAAGGTTGCCGCCGCCAGAAAATGGCGGTCGCTCAACCCCACGAAGGGATTCACCGCCACGAAATTCTTTAATGTCCACAGTGGCGCGATACGTTTGCCCGCCGCTTGAATCGAGCTGTGAAGTGAAGGGTTCAACGTTTGGTTTTCCGGGTTTATTGGGGGATTCATATTCATTTAACGGTCTTTTTCACCGGCCAGACCGCAGCGACAAGGCGGTTGGCCAGTGTGGTGAAATAAAATCCGTTCCGCGCGTGAACGTAGGCCGCCTGAAAAAGCGGGCGGTTTGTCCAGGCCGGCAATTGCGTCTGCACCACCAGGACCAACAAAAAGAGTGCGAGGAGCACCGCCATTAAAACCATTCCCGGCCAGGTGTTGAGTTGCGAATTAGCCCACTCATTTTGCCCGGTGAGCCGGCTGAAAACCTGGTGGAGTTCAAAATAAACCACCATGATGCCGCCACCCACCACCGCGCCAAAGGCCGCCATTTTGAAATTGAGTGACTGGCTCCATAAGTTCCACAGGGCATATGCCAGGGCCATCGCAAAGGTGCAGCCGAGCAAGACCGGTGCCGGCGCGTGACCCGTCTCCAGCCCCAGCCACCGCATCGCAAGAATGACCAGTCCGATGGCTGTGGCGAATGCCGCCACCAGGGTGAGCGGATGCGCATTGGGTCGCGCCGTTGGCGTCCAGGCAGACTTCGCCATGCTGACCATGCTGCCCGAGGCCAGAAAGGCGTGTGCCTTGTAGAGGGAATGCGCCACCAAGTGCAGGACCGCCAGTCCAAAGGCGCCCAGACCGCATTCCAGCATCATAAAGCCCATCTGCGCAACGGTGGAAAAGGCCAGCGAACGCTTCACGCTCGCATGCGTGAGCATCACCAGCGAAGCGAACAGGGCCGTGAACGCACCAAACAGGGCCAGGGTGGACATCGCCGCCGGTGAGAGCGTCACCAGCGGGTTCAACCGGATGATCAGATAGCCGCCGGCATTAATGATGCCAGCGTGCATCAGCGCCGATACGGGCGTGGGCGTTTCCATGGTGTCGGGCAGCCAGCTATGAAAGGGAAACTGCGCCGATTTGAGCATCGCCCCCGCAACGAGCAGAAAGCCAATCGCGCTGATGTCCATGCCCGTGCTCACCCCGGCTTGGTGAATCTGCCGGGCGGCCGCAAAGAGGACGGAAAAATTCCAAGAATGAAAGGTATGGTGAACCAAAACAATCACAGTCAAAAGGCAAATATCGCCCAACCGGCTGATGATGAATTTTTTGCGCGCCGCCAGCACGGCCCCCGGGCGGTCCGGATAAAACAACAATAATTGGTGCAGGCCCAGACTCGTCGCACACCAGGCCAGGGCAAATTGCACCAGATTGCCGGAAAGGATGATGGTCAACACCGCGCCGCCGGTCAGGCAAAGCCATTTGGTGAAGCGCCCCTGGGCAGGATCACCGGCTAGATAGTTGATGGAATAGCGGCTGACCACCGCCAGTAGAAAGGACACCAGCACCAGCAAGACCGCCGCAAGGTTGTCAAAATAAATGAAGGCATTCGGTCCCGGAGTCGGCTGGCAAAGCCACGTCACGGCCGCCAGCAGAGAGGCCCCGAACGCCGCCAGTGCCAGGGTGGCGGCGGTCCGGGCGGCGCGTTTGCCCTGGCGGTTCAGCCAAAGCGTCGGAAGCAGGCCAAACACCAGCAAAGCCAGGGGACCGGCGCCCGCGCACAGATTGGTCATTAGGTGCATAGTTTCGTTACTCATAGGCTTGATCCATCACGCCCCCAAATTAACCGGCTCCATTGATTCGTAAAATTAGATTGTTTCTATGCTATTCATCGGTTATTCCGATAGCATGAATTCGGCGTTTGAAAACCCGCAATGGCTGAACTACCACCATCTCCGGCATTTCTGGATGATTGCCCGGCACCGCAGCGTGACGCGTGCGGCGGAGAAATTAAACATTTCCCAGTCCACCCTCAGCGAGCACCTGGCGGAACTGGAAGCCTGGCTGGGCGAGGCGCTGTTTGACCGGCGCGGCCGGGAACTACACCTCACGGAAGCCGGCCGCGTGGCGCTGGAACACGCCGAATCCATCTTTACCACCGGACATGAACTCATTTCCCGCTTCCGCCAGTCCAGTGAATCCCAGCAGCGGGTCTTGCGCATTGGCGCGGTGGGACCGCTCTCCAAAAACCTGCAATTTGACTTCATCCAGCCCATCCTCGCCGACACCCGCACCAAGGTGGTGGTCGTGGCCGGCGCGCTGGATGAACTCACCGGCCAGTTGCAAGACCACAAGCTGGATTTGGTGCTCTCGAACATTCCTTTGCGGGCCGATCAGGAACAAAATATTTTCAACCATCCACTGGGCGAGGTCCCCGTCTTCCTGGTGGGCGGGAAAAAGCTGGCCGGGGGGCCTCCCCAATTCCCCGATTTTTTAAAAAATGTCCCGCTCTTCCTGCCCAGCCGGCAGAGTGATGTGCGGGCAAATTTTGACCTGCTCCTGGCCGAGGCGGGCGTGGAACCCTTCATCCATGCCGAGGTGGACGACATGGCACTGCTGCGCTTGCTGGCCTTGTCCGGGGAGGGGCTGGCCCTGGTGTCCAAGATTGTCGTGGAGCGCGAATTGCAGTCCCGCAAAATAAAATTCATGTTGCGGGTGCCCAATTTGGTGGAGAAATATTACGCATTGACCCTGCGCAAGCGCTTCCAGAACTTGTGGCTGGGTGAGATTGTCACCGCCTTTCGCCAGCGCTTGAAGGAACTGGCAGCCGTGTGACCACATAATGGCTGCCTGAAATCGCGGCGGTTTGCCGCTTGGGGCTTTCGTACCGGGACCGGATGCGCTATAGTCCTTCCCATGAGAGAAGCATCCTTAAATTTCTTGCGCAACCTGGTCAACACCCCCAGTCCCGCCGGTCATGAGGTGGCCGGGCAGCGGGTGTGGCTGGACTATGTCAAACCCTATGCGGACGAAACCTACTCGGACGCTTATGGCAACTGTGTGGCAGTCCTGAATAAAGGCGGTTCGCCGCGCATCATGCTCGCCGCACATGCCGATGAAATCGCCATGGCGGTGAATTATATCACCGACGACGGTTATATCTATGTCCTCAAAGTGGGCGGCATCGATGCCGCCATCACCAAGGCCCAGCGCGTGGTGATTCATTCGCGCACCGGCCCCGTCAGCGGCGTGGTTGGCAATGTGGCCCCGCATTTGAAACATGACGAAAAGGATCCCAAGCCGCCCAAGATGCATGAACTGTTCATTGACATTGGGGTCAGCAGCCGCCCGGAGGCCCAGGCCTTGGTTCGGGTGGGGGATCCCATTACCGTGAACGCGCAATTTGATTTATTGCGCAACGACCTGGCTGTGGCCCGGGCGTTCGACAATCGCATCGGCACCTTTGCGGTGGCCGAAACCCTGCGGCTGCTCAAAGAATCCGGCGTGAAACTGCATGCCGAGGTTTGCGCGGTCTCCAATGTGCAGGAAGAAGTGGGCCTGCTCGGTGCGCGCCAGATCGCCTATTCGCTGAATCCCGATGCCGCCCTGGTGGTGGATGTCACCCACGCCACCGACTATCCCACCGTGAGCAAGCACCAGTTCGGTGACATCAAGCTCGGTGGCGGGCCCACCCTCACCCATGCCGGGTGCAATCATCCAGAAGTGGTCGCCCGGCTCGAGACCGTGGCCGCCGAGCAAAAAATCAGCCTCCAACACAAAGCCATGTCCGGTTCCAGCGGCACGGACACCGACGTGATTTTCTGGACGCGCGGCGGCATTGCCAGCGCGCTGATCAGCCTGCCGAATCGTTACATGCACTCCCCGGTGGAAGTGGTAAACCTCAAGGATTTGGAAAAAATCCCGGAACTCATGGCCGCCTTTGCGCGCTCAATCCAACCGGGGGAGCAGTTCAAGGTGAAGATATAACGTCCGCTCACAGCCGTTTTTCATCGGCATCAATATAGTCCACGAAATTCGTAATATCGTGGCGGTCGGAGAGTCCGGACTCTTGCTTGCGCAGTTTGAACCGTTCGTTGGCCTTGGGATCATTGGCCAGCGGACGGCTCAATAAATCTTCGCGGTGCGCCAGCTTTTCGGCCTCCGTTTTGTGGACGTTTTGGCGGACCCAATCACACACCTGGCCATCAATGACGGCGTGCTTGACCACCTCCAGCATTTGTTCATGGGTAACCCCGGCATGCTTGAGCCACAAGGCGTCAAAACCCTTGCCCAGGTTTTCCTGATAATCGGCATGCAACTGACCGGCCAGATGCAGGCGGATTTTGTCAACATAACGAGGCAAATAGCTCCAACCGGCCATCGTTTCGCGCGGACTGCGGGGATAAATTAAATTGCTCATGGGGGGCATCATCCCGAATGCCCCTGGAAATTTCAATTTTGAAATTTGCATTTTCCCCCCGCCACCCCATCTTCAGGTCATGCGTACATTTGATTTCGACGTGGCCATCATTGGTGGCGGCAGTGGCGGTTACGCGGCGGCACGCACGGCCGCTGGTGCGGGCTTAAAAACCGTGGTCATTGAGGGTGGGCGCGAGGTCGGCGGCCTGTGCATCCTGCGGGGTTGCATGCCCACCAAGGCGCTGCTCTACGCCGCCGAGGTCCTGCACCTGGCCAACCATGCGCAACCCTGGGGACTGAAGTCCCGGGCGGGTTTCAACTTCGCCCAAGTCATGGCGCGCAAGGATGAGCTGATCAAGGACTTCGCAGAGTACCGCGAGAAACAATTAGAGGATGGCCGGTTTGGCTTTATTCGCGCCAATGCCCGGTTTCTGGATGCCCACACCGTGGCACTCGACCAGGGCCAGCCGGTCACCGCGAAGCATTTTGTCATCGCCACCGGCTCCCGCGTGGCCTCCGCTCCCCTGCCCGCCCTTGCCGCGATCGGTTACCTGACCAGTGACGAGGCATTAACTCTCAAAAAACTACCCAAGTCCCTGATAATTCTCGGCGGCGGGGCCATCGCTTGCGAATTCGCGCAATTTTTCGCCCGGTTTGGCGTCCAAGTAACGCTGATCCAGCGCAGCCCGCACTTGTTGAAGGAATTTGATGATGATGCGGGGGCCGTCATTGAAACCGTTTTCCGACGGGAAGGCGTCACCGTGTTGACCGGCACCAAATTAACCGGCGCGGAAAAAAAGGGCCGTTTAAAAACCATTCACTTTGAACAAGCCGGGCAGCCGCTCAGTGCCTCCGCCGAGGAAGTGCTCTTCGCCCTGGGCCGCGTGCCCAACACCGACTCCCTGGCGCTGGACCAGGCGGGCGTGCAGACCGAGCAAGGCCGCGTGGTTGCGAATGGCTTCATGCAAACCACCGCGCCGCACATTTACACGGCCGGAGATTGCACCGGTCCGCACGAAATCGTGCATATCGCCATCCAACAGGGGGAAACCGCCATCCACAACCTCCGGCACCCCCGCCGCAAACGCGCCATGGATTACCGCCTGCTGATCTCGGTGGTATTCACCGACCCCCAGGTGGCGGTGGTTGGCCTCACGGAAAAGGCGGCCAAGGCCCAGGGGATTTCCTGCATCGCCGCCAGTTATCCCTTTAACGACCATGGCAAATCACTCATCATGGAGGCCAAGGACGGCTTTGTAAAATTGCTGGCCCATCCCCGGACCGGGGAAATCCTCGGCGGCGCCTGCGTTGGGCCCGCTGGCGGCGAACTTATCCATGAAATTGTAACCGCGATGGCCAAACACATGACGGTCCAGGAACTGGCGGTCACGCCGCATTACCACCCCACCCTGGCTGAAATCTGGACTTACCCCGCCGAGGAGCTGGCCGAAAAAATCGCCTAACCTCATCGATTTGGGTCGAGAAACTGAAACACTGGCGCAGATTCCGTTAATTTAAGGGTTGGTGATTTTAGCCAGCACCTCTTCCGGCTTGAAACCGTGGAGTTTGAGCGTCTTGTGTCGCGAAGTGTGCCCGCGAATCAGCTCCACGCGGGAACGGGAGCAATCCAAACGGTCGGCCAGCATTTCCACCAGCGCCTGATTGGCGGCGGCATCCACGGGCGGGGCGGTGACTTTGATGCGCAATTCGTCGCCCAAGGCCTCCCCAATGGCATTGGCCGAGGCGCGCGGCTGGAGCTTTACCGCCAGCAAGGTGCCGTCCGATTGAACGCGGAGATAATTAGGCAGGGCCATCATGCGATAACCAGTTTGGTTTTTTTGTGGGTTAAGAAATTTGCCAGTCATCGTCCCCGGCGTTGCGCCCCGGGTTCAATCCCCACCCACCCAACCGTGGGCACCTGCCAAAACCTGCCGATGAATTCTCACAAATATTCTTTCATAATGGGCGATTTACCCGCTAAAACAACGCCTATTTTAATGAAAAATATTCGCTTTACCAGTGATTAACCCAACCACCGTTGGCAATAAAAAAGCGCGGGCCGAAGCCCGCGCTCAGTGATTCAGGTTGCGTCAGCCATTCAAACGTTATACGTGCTGGATGCGGTGGTGCCGCCGCGGCCCGTCCAGTTGGTGTGGAAGAATTCCCCGCGCGGTTTGTCCACCCGTTCATAGGTGTGCGCGCCAAAATAATCCCGTTGGGCCTGCAGCAGGTTGGCAGGCAGCACCGCGCTGCGATACTGGTCAAAAAAGGCGAGCGCCGTGCTGAAGGCCGGCACGGGAATGCCCCGCTTGGCCGCGGTGGCTACCACATTGCGCCAGCCCTTCTGGCTGCGTTTGATTTCGCCCCGGAAATAATCATCCAGCAGCAAATTCGATAGCTTGGGATTGGTGTCGTAGGCTTCTTTGATTTTACCCAGGAAACGCGACCGGATGATGCAGCCGCCGCGCCACATCAGCGCAATCCCACCGTAATTGAGCTTCCAATTATACTCCTTGGCCGCCGTCCGCATGAGCATGTAACCCTGCGCATAGCTTACGATTTTGGAGGCATACAGCGCATCCCGAATCTCCGCGATAAAAGCCTTCTTGCGCTCGGGATTGCTGGCGATGCTCGTCAGCGCCGGGCGCGGTCCCTTCAACTTGCGGGAGGCCTTTACTCGCTCATCCTTCAAGGCGGAAACACAGCGGGAGTAAACCGCCTCGGCAATCAGCGTGATCGGAATGCCCAGGTCCTGCGAATTGATCACCGTCCATTTGCCCGTGCCCTTTTGGCCGGCCGTGTCCAGAATCTTGTCCACCAACGGCGCGCCGTCCGTGTCCTTGAAACCCAGAATGTCGCGGCTGATTTCAATCAGGTAGCTGTCCAGTTCACCTTTGTTCCATTCTGCAAAAACATCGTGCATTTCATCCGCCGAGAGGCCCAGACCGTGCTTCAAAATATTGTACGCCTCGCAAATTAATTGCATGTCACCGTACTCAATGCCGTTGTGCACCATTTTGACATAATGTCCCGCGCCGCCCTCACCCACCCAGTCGCAACAGGGCGCGCCGTCCACCTTGGCTGAAACGGCTTGAAAAATCTCTTTCACAAACGGCCACGCCGCGGGGGAACCACCCGGCATGATGCTCGGCCCCTTGCGGGCGCCCTCTTCGCCACCGCTCACCCCCGTGCCCACGTAGAGCAACCCTTTGCTTTCCACATACTTGACCCGGCGGTTCGTGTCATCGAACAGCGAGTTGCCCCCATCAATGATAATGTCGCCTGGTTCCAAAAACGGCAGGAGTTGTTCGATAAACTCGTCCACCGCCTTGCCGGCCTTGACCAGCATCATCACCCGGCGCGGACGTTTGAGCTGGGCCACCATTTCCTGGATGGAGTGGGCGCCCAGCACTTTGGTGCCCTTGGCTTCATTGGCCAGGAAATGATCCACCTTTTCGGTGGTCCGGTTGTACGCCACGACCGTGAAGCCGTGGTCATTCATGTTTAAAATCAAATTCTGGCCCATGACGGCCAGACCAATCAACGCAATGTCAGCTTGAGGTTCCATAATATGGTGATAACACAATACCCGACCCCCGCGCGGCAACCAGATTAAAATTTATGCTATTATTGCAAAAGAGTCTCCTATAAGTGCATCCCGCCCAAGTCAGCGTGGTTCCCCCCACGGATCAAAGCCATGGACCACATGTTGGTGGTGCCCGTTACGGCCAACAGGCGCCCATTGCGGCTTGACCCTGCAAGGGAGAAAGCCCAGCTTACGGGACAGTGAGGGCGGCAAAATTTCCCCGGCTGAAATTGATCTGGCACGTTTTGCCCCCGTTTGAACTATCGAATTTAGCAAACTGACTATGGCCCAAACCCAAAACCGTTATTTAATCATCTTAATTCTGGGGGCGCTTTCCACCATCAGCCCCTTTGCCATCGACATGTATTTGCCGGCCTTTCCCCAAGTGGCGGCGGCCTTGCACACCTCCACGGCCCGGGTCTCATTGTCCCTGGCCAGTTACTTTGCCGGTTTGGCGGCAGGACAACTCTTTTACGGCCCGCTGCTCGACCGGTTCGGCAGGAAACTTCCCTTGTATGCGGGGCTAACCTTGTTCATGGCCGCCTCCCTGCTCTGCCTGGGCTCGCGCACGGTAGAATGGCTGGTGGCCATGCGTTTTGTACAGGCCCTGGGCGGTTGCGCCGCGCAGGTGGCGGGCATGGCCATGGTGCGGGATTTTTTCCACGTGGATGAAACGGCTAAAATCATCTCGCTGCTGATTTTAGTGATCAGCGCCTCTCCACTCCTGGCCCCCAGTGTGGGCAGTTTTGTGGCCGTCTATCTGGGGTGGCAATGGGTGTTCATTGTGCTGGCCTTGTTTGTGGCGCTCATGCTGGTGGTGGCCAAGTGGGCGCTGCCCGATGGCCACCCCGCCGATCCCAGTGTGTCGCTGCGGTTGAAGCCCATTTTCGCCAATTACGCCCTGGTGCTTAAGGAACCGCAGTTCATCACCTATTCCCTGGCCGGGGCCTTCGCTTTCTCCGGTTTGCTGGTCTACGTGGCCAGCTCGCCGATTATCTTCATGGAAGTATTCAAGGTAAGTCCGCAGGTGTTCGGGGCCATTTTTGCGGGGCTGTCGGTCGGCTTTATCGGGAGCAACCAAATCAATGTGCTGTTACTGCGCCGCTTTACCAGCGAACAAATTTTTCGCGGCGCACTGCTGGTGGAATGTCCCGCCGCCCTGGTCCTCCTGGCCGGCACTTATTTTGGCTGGTTCGGCCTCCCCGCCACCTTGGTAATGCTCTTTATCACCTTGTCCAGTCTCGGCCTGGCTTATCCCAACGCCGCCGCGCTGGCGATGGTGCCGTTTGATCGCAACATTGGCAGTGCCGCCGCCATGCTGGGTTTCCTCCAAATCGGTGTGGCCGGACTGGCTTCCGCCATCGTTGGCATATTTAATTCCCACACCCTGCTCCCGGTGGCGCTGATTCTGGCGGCCACCTCCTGGATTGGTTTCGGCATTTTAATAATTGGCAAACGCCGCATGCACGGGTTGCGTTTCGTCGAGGAGAAGGGCGCTACCTTTCTGCCCCACTGAAACGTTCCGAGGTGCCTGCCTGCCTTGGCTCGCAGTCACAACCCAATCGCCGCATTCACCCCGAAAGCCGTGCTCGTCCGCCACTGCTGCCAGTCGGCGGCAATGGTGGCGGCCGAATCGGTGGTAATGTTGGGTGTTACGGGCCAGTAAATGGGATCGTACCAGCCCCACCCATTCGGCAGGAGCCCGGCGGAAGCTTTGTAAGCCCAAAGCGACCAGCTAATCCCGGCCCCATTGTAGGCATTAATGGAATAATCATAACACGCCGCCCCCAGCCCCATGTCGTTCCATTCCCCCACATAGTCCGGCACATTCCAACCCGAATGGTTTTTGAAGTCACTCACCTGTCCATCAGAACCAGCCTCCACTTGGGCAACATTGCCATTAAATTGATATTCATGCATGGAATAGACAATGTTCGTCCAATGATAAGCGGCCGGATTGGGCAGCATGCTCCAATTCCAACTGCCAAAGGTGCCTTCCATGAAAATCATGTGCGTGGTATCCACCGCGCGGATCGCTGTGTACAACGCCGAGTACGCCGGCCACACGTCCCCCGTGCTGCTGGTGCCGTCGGGTTCATTAATTAAATCATAACCGGCCACTGCTGCGTTGCCCCGGTAATGCGCAGCGATTTGCGTCCACATATAAGCCGTCTGGCTCTGGGCCAGGGTGTTGGTCCAATATTGGTTCTGGTTTTGCCAACCGGTGTCGCCCGATGTCCCCTGGCCCCCCACCACGCCATGCATGTCGATCACCACATAAATTCCCCGGGTGGCACAGTTCGTCACCAGCCAGTCCAGCACCCCAAAGGCATCCGCCCGCCAGCCCGAGCTCGTGGTGTTGGTGATCGAATAGAAATTACCCCACCACACCGGCATCCGCACGCAATTGAAACCGGCATTGGTGATGTTATTCAGATCCGTCAGGGTGATCCAATTGGTTTGGTAACCGCGCATGAGGGCTTGCTCGGTGGCCACCCCAAAACGGCTGTCGAGATTGGTAATCACACTGTAAGTGTCCGGCAAGGTGCCACTGTCCAGCGGACACATCCATTTCTCCATGATAAACCAGCCGCCCAAATTCAGTCCTCTCAACGGCACCACCCTGCCGCCGGCGTTGACAATATTGGTCCCGCTGGCGTGAAGCAGGCTCACCAGCGGAATCGTCACTTGCACCCGATAAAACCGGCTGCGGTCCCGCGCACTGTCCGTCACGGCGAACACTGCGTTGCTGCCGGCAAGCGGTCCGGCCAAGCGCATCCAGGCCCCGCTCGCCAGGTTGGTTTTATACTCCACCAGATAATTCAGCCCGGCCTGCGTCGGAAAGGAAAGGACCTCATTCGTGCCTTTGGGCATGGCGTTGAGCACCAGTGGTGCCGGCTGAAGTTGCAAACCGTTCACATCCCCTTCCAACGTGCCATTCCCGGTGTATGTGATCGCGAGCGTGCCCGTGGCATCCGATAAAGCCGAGGTAAATTCGACGTAATTCACACCAGCAACCAAGGTGCGGCTGGCCGCATCCCAAGTGCTGGCCAGGGGAATGCCATTGACCGTGAAAAAAGTCGTGCGTCCGGCCGTGTTGTTACCCGCTGCGTTATATAGCACCAATTTGTAAGCGGCATTCGGGGTGAGTCCGGAAAGAGTGATGGTCTGCGGCGTGCCGCTGTTGTAAAGGTAATCCTCCATGAGCGTGCCACAAGGCGTGCCGGCAAACGGGGTACCCCCACCATAGCTATAAACATCGTAGCCACCGCCGGAGGTAAAGGTCAGCCGCACCGGTGTGGGGCTGCCATTCGCTTGGAACAGAGCCAGCCCGGTACCACTATTAACATTAATACCATTCCAATGATCCCCGGCCGCACCGAGCACGGCCGCGCCGACCATTGTGGGGCCGGGATTGGTGCCCCCACCGCCCCAACCCACGGCATTATTTTGATTGAAATCCACATCAATCAGTTGCGCGCGTGACGCACTGGCACTGTCCAGCAGCAGCCAGCCCGCGAATATCAGCCAAAACCGGTACATAATTTCAGTGCAAGCGTCCGTCGCCCCGGGGACCTTTAACCGCATCGTTGGTTGATCCATGCCCAGCATTGGATGCCCACAACCCATGCCAATCTGACCAGTGACCGCGGGGCGCAAAAACAGGCTAAAGCCTGATGGCAGATTGATAAAGGCAAAATCATCCCCGCCGATAAATTGGTCCATCACCCCCGTTGGGGCATACCCGTCTTGGGGAGATAATGGCCACGCTTCGAGCGAGTTGGACCGTTGGACGAGCCCCTCGTTCAACCTCTCCCAAAAGCTAAACGCCGCTGCCCAACATCCCAAATCAAACCCATGCGTCCCGCTTTGCATTCGCACCGTTTTATGGTTACCTATGGAACTAACATGCCTTGGTTGACTGACGAATTGAATTCCCGGCTGGCCGCCCTCCGCCAGCAGGGGCTGTACCGCGAATTGCGCCGGGTGGATTCCCCTCAAACCACCCATTTGCAGATCGCCGGGCAGTCGTTGCTCAATTTTTCCGCCAATGATTACCTGGGCCTGGCCAGTCACCCGGCCCTTCGTGAGGCGTCAGTTAAGGCCATTGAGCGCTACGGAGTGGGCAGCGGGGCCTCGCGCCTGGTCTGCGGCTCCCTTGCGCCATTTCACGAATTGGAGGAAACACTGGCCGCCTTCAAAGGCACCGAGGCGGCGCTGTCGTTTGCCACCGGTTATGCGGCCGCCACCGGCACCCTCGGGGCGCTGCTGGGCCGGTCGGACATTGTCATATTGGATAAACTAGTGCACGCGTGCATCGTGGACGCCGCCCGTGCCAGCGGGGCCACCCTTCGGGTTTTTGCCCATAATGACCTGAATGATCTCGCGGAAATCCTGCAATGGGCGGACGCCAAACGCGCGGCCGCCGCGACCGACAAACCCAATCTCCTGATTGTTACCGAATCCATCTTTTCCATGGACGGGGACGCTGCCCCGTTAAAGGAAATCGTGGCACTTAAGGAACAGTATGGCGCCTGGCTGATGGTGGATGAGGCTCACGGCACCGGCTTGTATGGAGCGCGCCAGCGCGGTCTCGCCGAGGAATTGGGCGTCAGCGACCGCATCGACATTCAAATGGGCACACTGGGCAAAGCCCTGGGTGCCAGCGGTGGCTACATTTGCGGCTCTCGGGCACTGGCGGACTATCTGGTGAACCGTGCCCGGAGTTTTATTTTCTCCACCGCCCCCTTGCCCGCCGCTGCCGCTGCCGCCACCGCCGCCCTGCAACTGGTGCAATCGGTCGCAGGACGGGCTCGTCGGGAGGCGCTATTTCAGCGGGTGGAGCAACTAAACACGGGGCTCGCCAGGAGTCGCGGAAGCGAAACTCCCAACTCCCAACTCCCAACTCCCGAGATGATCCAAATTTCAAATGCCACCAGGATTCCAGCGGATCCATCGTTTAAGGAAATGCGGACGTCATTTTCGTCTAAGACCGCCCCACTCCAAAGCGGAGCGGAAGAATTACCCGCCAACGCACTACCGCCCAAAGATTTGCCCCGGATTCCCAGTGCCATTATTCCTTACATTATTGGCGAGGAGGTCGCGGCGGTGGCGGCGGCGCAGGGTTTGCGTGACCAAGGGATTTTTATCCCGGCGATTCGCTTTCCCACCGTGGCGCGGGGACTGGCGCGGTTGCGCATCACGTTATCGGCGGATCACACGGTTGCCGAGGTCGATCAATTACTGGCGGCCCTGGCGCAATTAAAATGAATCCCTTCGCAAAACTGGATCAACAGTACGTCTGGCATCCCTTCACCCAGATGCGCGACTGGTTGCACACGGAGCCAATCGTTATCACCTCCGGCAAGGGGGCCACGCTCACCGATGTGCACGGCCACCAGTATCTGGACGCTAATGCTTCCATCTGGACCAATTTGCACGGCCACCGCCACCCCCAACTGAACGCGGCCATCATCCGGCAGTTAAAACAAATATCGCATAGTTCCGCGCTGGGTCTGGCCAATGAGCCAGCCAGCGTGTTGGCGGAAAAACTGGTGGCGGCAGCGCAAGTCACCCCGCGCCAGGCGGTGGCCGGAAAACGTAAAAAGCCGGCGCTGGCGGCTCCGGATAAACTCGCCAAAGTGTTTTTCAGTGACAACGGTTCCACCGCCCTGGAAGTGGCGCTCAAGCTGGCCTATGAATACACCCGCCGCGCCCGCGGACCCATAACGCGCCCGAAATTCCTGTCCCTGACGGGTGCCTACCATGGGGATACGATTGGCGCGGTGTCACTGGGGCACATTGACTTGTTCCATAAAAGTTTTGGCGGGATGCTGTTCAAGACCGACCAAGTGATGGCCCCCTATTGTTACCGCTGCCCTTTCAACCGCGCCGAAACCCAGCGGGAGGACGCCCGCAAATATCGCAAGTGCCACTGGGAATGCACGGGACTGGTGGCGAAAAAGTTCACTGCCCAAAAACGCCGGGGCAACCCTTATGCCGCCTTTGTTTACGAGCCCCTCATGCAAGGCGCTGCCGGCATGATTCCACAACCGAGCGGCTGGCTGGAACAAGTGACCGACCTCGCCCGGGCCCATGGGGCTTTGCTCATCGCGGATGAAGTCATGACCGGCTTTGGCCGCACCGGCCTGACCTGCCATGTCACCGCGGAGGCCTCTGCCGCTGCCGTGGCCGACCCGGCGAACACCAACCTCTTCGCCGCCACGCGCACAGGCATTCAACCGGATTTCCTTTGCCTGGCCAAGGGATTGACCGGCGGTTATCTGCCCATGGCGGCCACCCTCACCACGCAGCGCGTGTTTGATGCCTTCCTCGGCGAGTACGCGGAGTTCAAGACCTTTTTCCATGGGCATAGTTTTACGGGCAACCAGTTGGGGGCGGCGGCCGGGCTGGCGAGCCTGGACTTATTGCAGAGCGCCGCTTCAGTCCGGGACCGGGCGCGATTGCAACAAACCTTGCAGCAGGAGTTGAAGTCGTTGTGGACCCTGCCCCACGTGGGCGACATCCGCCAGGTGGGCTTGGTCGCGGGCGTTGAACTCGTGAAAAACTGGCAGACGCGCGCGCCTTATGCATTGAGTGAACGGGCGGGCATCCGGGTCTGTGAGGCCATGGCCCGGCGCGGGGTGCTTACCCGGTCGATTGGAAGTGTGATTGTATTGATGCCGCCATATTGCACCACAGATAAGGAGGTGAAGCGGATGGTGGGGGTGTTGGCGGAGGCGATTGGGGAGGTTTTGCATTAATCCCGAACTCCGAAATTAAAATGGCTGGGATGTCTCAAGCTGTTGGAGCAGAAACCCTTTGGAAAAATTGCCGGCATACCCGCAGTGGTCTGGTGAGACTGCCTCTGCGCGCAGCGCACATCCTTAAATGGGCAACTGCTTGGCAGCGGCTTGGGAAGCCAATGTTCCCAAGCGTTTATGCCCAAGCGATGGCTGCCGACCGGCCGTTTTAATTTCGGAGCTCGGGTTTAACCCGAATTTCTGCCTTTCCCAGCGGGACTTCAGCCGCGCCACCTTGGAAACACATTGTTGAAACGGGTGGACTATTGTCTTTCGCCCGGCCGGCTTGGGGGGAAAGGAAACTCAAACTTTTGCTGCCGCCTTTGTCCGAATCCCCAGCGTCAGCGCGCCGCCCACCAGCAACAACACCCCGGCCGTGATAAAGGACGAGGCATAATTTCCATGTCCCGCCGAGTCCTTGCTCGCCGCAAAGAGCATCGCTTGCAACCGGCTCAAGGCAAAACCACCCACGCCCCAGGCGGTGAAGAGGACCCCGTAATTCATACCAAAATTTTTCAAGCCCCACAGGTCCTTGGTGAAGGATGGGAACAGTGCCAGGTTGGCTCCGTAATTAAACCCGATAAATGTCGCCAACAAAACGATGATGAATTTCGCCCCATCCGTCGCGGCCGTCACTGGAATGGCCATGAACATCAGCGCGGCCTGGACCAGCAGAACCAGCATCAGGGTCCAGCGCCGGCCAATCCTGTCCGACAACACCCCCGCCACGATGCGGCCGCCGGCATTGCCAATGGCCATCACCGCCACCGCGATGAACGCCTGGTCCCCCATCGTTTTCTTCGCCATGCCACTCACACTGCTGATCACCATCAAACCCGCGCCCGCGCCGATAAAGTAGATCACCCAGAGCAGCCAGAAACCGGGCTGCCGCAGGATTTGTCCCGGCGTGCAATCCACAATCGGGACTGAATTCGCCAGGCGCGCGGCCTGCGCTTTGATCCCGCCGATTTGTTCCGCGGTGGGATTCACCAGCCATTGCGCCAGGCCGCAGACAATCACCGTAAACGCACCGCCAAAGATCATCATGGATTTAAGAATGCCAAAATTACGCAGCAAATAATCCGAGGTGGGCGCCAGATAAACCGGGGCCAGCCCGAAACCGGCCACTACCAGTCCGGCAATCAAACCTGTCTTCGCGGGCGGAAACCATTTGAGCGCGGGCGGCGTGGCCGAGGCATAACCAAAACCAATGCCCACCCCCACCAGCACCCCAAAGCCGAGCAACCAGGTGCCGTAATGATTCGTCGTGGAAACCAGCAGCAGCCCCAGCCCCACCAGCACTCCACCGAGCGATGCCGTGAGCCGCGGTCCCATTTTATCCTGACAGCGGCCTGCCAGAATCATCGTAAAGGCAAATACCAGGCAGCAGAGGGCGTAAGGATCATTCAATTGCGCACCCTTCCAGCCAAATTCCTTTTCAATGGCCGCTTTGAACAAACTCCACGTGTAAAGCACGCCCAGGGCGAGGTTGATGCCCAAACCAGCGAAGGTTACCGTCCAGCCGCGATGATGTTGCACAGTTTCGGAAGCCATGTTTGATAATTATATTAGGGATTGCCGAACACCTAACAGAATCCCCAAAATAAGGCAACCTTTTGCTGCGACGAGGCATGCTTTTTCTCGTGCCAACCGGCCTGTGAATATCGCCACTACCTAGTCCCCACCCAGTTGCAACAAATGCCGGAACTGCACCTCGCTCAAGGGCGTCACCGAAAGCCGCGATTGCTTGAGCAACGGCAGGTCCTTCAGCGCCGCATCCGCCTTGATGGTTTCCAGTGCCACCGGCCGGGGCAGTGGCTTTACCGGCACCAAATCCACGCACGACCAGTCGCCCTCCCTGGCCGTGGGATCCGGATAAAATTCCCGGACTACCCTGGCCACCCCCACAACCTGTTTGTCGGTGACGCTGTGGTAAAAGCAGACGTGATCGCCGGTTTTCATGGCCCGCAGGTTATTGCGGGCCTGAAAGTTGCGCACGCCCGTCCATGCCGCCTGCCCATCTTTCACAAACGCGGACCACGAATACGCCGCAGGTTCTGATTTTACCAGCCAGTAATGCATGACTGAAACTTAGGCCGCGCCGGATCACAAACCAAGTTATTTTAAATTCAGTAGCCTCCCTTGCCTGCGCCCATTAAAATCCCCTCATGGATTTCGCATCAAACCTGGCCGAGATACGGCAACGAATGAACGCCGCCTGTGCCCGCGCCGGCCGCGCGCCGGAATCGGTCACCCTGCTGGCCGTTAGCAAAACCCATCCGCCGGCAGCCATTGAGGCGGCCGTGGCGGCGGGATTACGCCATTTTGGCGAAAGCAAAATCCAGGAGGCCCGGGCGAAAATCCCCCAATGCCCGGGCAACTTGCGCTGGCACTTCATTGGCCATTTGCAATCCAACAAATGCCGCGAGGCCGTGGAAATGTTCAGCCTGATCCAGGGAGTGGACAGCCTGGCGCTGGCCCAGGAAATCAACAAGCGGGCCGACCAGTCCGCCAAAACCATGCCGGTGCTGCTCGAAGTGAATGTCGCCGGCGAGGCCAGCAAATTTGGCTATCGCCCCGAGCAGTTGTTAGCCGATTGGGATGCCTTGAATGCCCTGCCCCGCCTGGAAATCCATGGTTTGATGACGGTGCCACCTTATGTCACCGATCCCGAAAAGGCCCGGCCGCATTTCGTCCGGTTGCGCGAATTGAAAGCCGTATGCGAGGCCCGTTTGGGTGCCCCCCTGCCCCACCTCAGTATGGGCATGAGCGGTGATTACGAAGTGGCCATTGAGGAGGGCGCCACAATTGTGCGCATCGGCACCGCCCTCTTTGGCAAGCGCCAGTATGGCGCCATAAAAGGAAACTCCGAGGCGGCTGAGTGATGGGTGCGTGCAACGCTACTCGGGGCTTGCTGGTTGCAACCCATCCCAAAAGGATTATGCTCGATTTCATTCAACACAAACCATGTCGTCCATTCAACAGCCGGGCGGTCCACCGCGCGGGGTGACTACCCCATGGGGGCAGTCATGCGGGCAGCAATGGACGCACCGGGTTATGGGCCACCTCGGCCGGCATTTCTGCGATGGTTATGGTGGCTTGGTGTATTTCGTGCTCAAAGACGTGGGCAGCCCGGTGACGAATATTGTGCTGATGTACGGCTCGGCGGGGAGCCCCCGTTCCACCACTCACGTACTGGCCGTTAGCGCCACCGCTGGCGGCGTCCCCGTGGTTGATTCCGGTCCTAGCCCCCTGCTGGCGACCAATGCCCCCGGCACCGCGGCCACCTTCACCGTCCACGTTTCTGTCAAGGCCCCCGTCACGCCTTTGGCGGTGTCGCCGGAACCGGTGACGAAAAAAAGCCCCTTGGGCTTCACCGCCACATTACAAATACCGGAATTTTTTTGGCCCTCCCGGGTGGTGAGGTCGTCGGCCCAACTGGGGCACATCGGAGCCAGGGTGAGGATCAGACTCAAAAACAAGCGGGTTTTCATAATCATGCGGGTCGCCCAGACACGCTGGCATTTTTAGCGGGCAGGCCCGGGCTGGCAAAGTTAAGTTTGTGGTCATGGGAGTCAACTCGCCGCCGTCTTTGGCCAAACAATTATCGTCTCCAAGATTGACACCGGCGCGCCCTCTTTTTAAGTTCTATCCGCAAAGACCCCGCGCTTTGCCCCGAATTTTAACGTTCGGGGATTTTTATTGTTAACCTTCGGCGCGGGTCTTGCGTGGAAATATTATGTCAAATACGATTCTGGTCGGCGCCCAATGGGGCGACGAGGGCAAAGGCAAAATTATTGACGTGCTGACGGAGCAGGCGGACATCGTCGTGCGCACGCAGGGCGGTAATAACGCCGGGCACACAGTTTATCTGGGACCCAAAAAATACGTTCTGCACCTCATCCCCTCCGGCATCCTGCGCAAAGACAAGCTCTGCGTCATTGGCAACGGCGTGGTCATTGACCCCGTGGGGCTGGTCAGCGAGATCGAGGGCTTGAAGAAGTTGAACGTTAAAGTGGGCAAAAACCTCGTGGTCAGCGAAACCGCCCATATCGTCCTGCCGTATCACCGGGAACTGGATGCCCAGCGCGAAGTCCTCAAGGGCAAAAACAAAATTGGCACCACCAAGCGCGGGATTGGCCCGGCTTACGGCGACAAGGCGGCCCGCGTGGGTCTCCGCATGATTGACCTCGTGAATCCAGCCCGGTTCGAGGAAAAGCTCAAGTTCCGCATCAAGGAGAATAATGAAGTGCTCAAGGCGCTCGGGGCCAAGCCGCTTTCGTTCAAAAAAGTGCTGGCCGAATACCGCGCGGCGGGCGATTACTTGAAACCTTACGTGGCCAACACCGTGGTGCTCCTGCATCAGGCCACCCGCCGGGGCGACACGATTTTATTTGAAGGTGCCCAAGGCACGTTCCTGGACATTGATCACGGCACGTACCCTTACGTGACCTCCTCCAACACCACCTCCGGCGGGGCCTGCACCGGCTCCGGCGTGGCGCCCAACCGCATGGACGAGGTTGTTGGGGTCATGAAAGCCTACACCACCCGGGTGGGCGAAGGTCCCCTGCCCACCGAGAATGCCGAAATTTCCGATCTCCTGCACGGCATGGGCCGCGAATTTGGCGCCACCACCGGCCGCGCCCGCCGCTGTGGCTGGTTCGATTCCGTCGCCACCCGCCATGCCACCATGGTCAATGGCATCGACAAACTCGCCATCACCAACCTCGATGGTCTGGACACCGTCGCCACCATCAAAGTCTGCGTCGCCTACCGCCACGGCAAGGACCACTTTGACTTCGTGCCCAACGACGCCCAGTTGCTCGCCGAATGCGAACCCGTGTATGTCGAATTCGACGGCTGGCTGACCCCCACCGACAAGGCCAAGACCTGGAAAGAACTGCCCCCCAAGGCTCGCGCCTACGCCAAGGCCATTGCCGAATTAACCGGTGCCGAGCTTTTCATCGCTTCCGTGGGCCCCGCCCGCGAACAGACGATCTTTGTGTGAGCAGTCCCGCGCTCCATCTGAGCCCCGAGGCCCGCGCCTCCCTGCCCCAGCACGTTGCCGTCATTATGGACGGCAACGGTCGCTGGGCCAAGCAACGCGGATTCCCGCGCATCGAAGGCCACCGGCAGGGTGCCGAATCCGCCCGTGCCATCATCCGCAACGCCGGCGAACTGGGCATTAAATACCTCACCCTCTACGCCTTCTCCGCCGAGAACTGGAACCGGCCCAAGGAAGAGGTGGACGCCCTGATGAAGTATCTCGTCCATTACCTGAAAAACGAGGTGCCCGACCTGAATAAAAACAACGTCCGGCTCGAGGCCATCGGCCAGATTTGGCGGTTGCCCGAGAACGTCCAGGAACAACTCCGCAAATCCACCGCCGCCCTGGCCAAAAACAACGGCCTCACCCTCCTGCTCGCCCTCAGCTACGGCAGCCGGATCGAGATCGTGGATGCCGTCCGCCGCCTTGCCGAAAAGGTCAAGACCGGCCAGATCGAGCCCGCCGACATCACCGAGAAAATGGTCTCCGACCATCTCTGGACCCGGAACATCCCCGACCCCGACCTCATGATCCGCACCAGCGGCGAAATGCGGGTAAGCAATTTTCTACTGTGGCAGATTTCCTACGCCGAACTGGTCATCACCCCCACCCTCTGGCCCGATTTCCGGAAGCCCCAACTCTACGCCGCCTTGGAAGAATACGCCCGCCGCAACCGCCGCTTTGGCGGGGTGTGACCATGGATGGGGAGCAAGTGAACACCCGGAGGCAATTTGGGTCACTTTGTGTTAATTTCGGATTGACGGTATGCGCGCTACATGCGCGTGATAGGCGCAGAACTAAGGTTGCTGAAAGGCAATCCCAAGAGGCCGCTAGTGCCGGCACGACAATTTGAAGGTCCCACCCCGATTACAAAAAACCCATGGGTTTTCTCGAAAGAGTAGCGGGGTGGACATTTTTTAGGGAGCCGCAGGACTTGCCTCTCTCTGAGATCTTGTGTTGTGCTCATCATAAGTTGCTAATTTGAAAGATTGAGATCGCTTCCTGGAAGGCCGGACGAAAATCTTTCCAAATGCCTTGGACTTTATTAGCCGGCCCATCGGCAAGGGTGTCAGTACGTTTTTATGAGCGCCTCCTCTCCCCTTCCCTCTCCTCCATTTTGCAAATGGAAGAGAGGGGGCCAAGGTGTTTTGGACGGTGGTTGCTTAACCTGTAGAGGGTCTAAATTTCGATGGTTTTGGGGTGGTCAAGTGCCGATTCAGCCATTGCCGGGTCGTGCGCCTGAGGCCGATTTCTAGATGCGTCTGCCCTGGGGCATGGAGCGGGCCTGCCGCCCGGATGTGGAATGAGGGCATTTCCTGGGAAGTTGTCCCAGGCTGGCAGGGCACGCGCCATTGGTGCTGATGTGGTTTGCGTGAAATTACTTTTTTAAAAGCCAGGTTTGGTTAAATTCCATGGGGCAACCCTTTGGTTGGCTGCCGATTGAAAACAAGGCTAAATTATGATGTGTGATTTATATGTACTAACCGGTGCAACCCGCCGGATGGCAATCGGGGTTATGTCCATGGCTTTTATTATGACAACGGCAGGTAATTGGAAGGCGACGGCGGAGGGCGTGCCGCCAGCGGGGATGGGCATGATTACGGATGAAACCATTTTGGCGACAAATCTGGATCCCAAGGTGGATCCGGGGCAGGACTTTTTTACTTATGCCAATGGCGGCTGGCTGGCGCGGAATCCGATCCCCGCTTCCGAATCCGGTTGGGGCATTGGCCATCTGGTGGATGAGGATTTGTATGTGAAGTTGCGGACGATCAACGAGGAGGCGGTCAAAAGCCACCCCGCCACGGGCACCGATGAGCAGCAAATCGGCGATTTTTGGGCCACCGCCATCGATGAAGCCAAGGCCGATACCCAGGGCCTGTCTCCGTTGCAACACGAACTCGCGACCATTGACGGCATCACGTCGCTGGCGGACGCGCTGGACGTGTTGTTTGCCCTGCATCCGCTCGGCGTGGAGGGATTTTGTGATGTGTCGGTCAACCAGGACGAAAAGCAGAGCGACGTGATGTCGGTGCATATTTCCCAAGGCGGCCTGGGCTTGCCGGACCGGGATTTTTATTTTAACCCGGAGGCCGGAACCGCCAAAGTGCGCAAGGAATATGTGGCGCACCTGGCCCGGATGTTACGGCTGATGGGTCGCCCGGAAAAAGCGGCGGACGAGGCGGCCGAGGCGGTGATGAAATTCGAGACCGCCCTGGCCAAGGGCTCGCGGAAACTGGCGGATTTGCGGGATCCGGAAAAGAATTATCACAAGATGACTCCCGCCAAACTGACCCAGGCGTTCAGCCCCTTGATTGCCTGGGAGCAACGCCTGGCCGGCCTCGGGTTGCATCCAGACCAGGTGATTGTGGGCCAGCCGGAATTTTTCACGGCGCTGAACCGTTTGCTCCGCAAGACACCGGTGCCGGTATTGCAAGATTACCTGCGCCTGCATCTGGTGGAAGGTTACGCGCCCTTCCTGAGCCAAGCCTGGGTGGATGAAGACTTCGCCTTCACCGGCAAGGTGCTGGATGGCCAGGAGGAACAGCGTCCCCGGTGGAAGCGGGTGCTGGATGCGCAAGGCGGGGCGATGGGCATGGTGCTGGGGAAGGTGTTTGTGAAGGAATATTTTCCGCCGGCGGCGAAACAGCGTTACACCGATCTGGTCGAGGCCATTCGCACGGCCTATGGCGAGCGCATTGACCGGCTGGACTGGATGAGTGACGCCACCAAGGCCCGCGCCCGGGAGAAACTCGCCAAAGTCACCGCCAAGGTGGGTTACCCCAACAAATGGAAGGATTACTCCAAACTGGTGGTGGGCACGAATTCGTATGCCGAAAACATGATGAACGCGGATCGCTGGGAGTTTAACGATATGATTTCCAAGTTTGGCAAGCCGGTGGACCGCACGGAGTGGGAAATGACCCCGCAGACTTACAACGCCTATTACGAACCGGCGAACAACGAGATTGTGCTGCCTGCCGCGATGTTCACCGTGCCGGGCTTGCGCGACGCGGACCTCGACGACGCCTTGGTGTACGGCTATGCAGCCGCCTCGACGATCGGGCATGAGATCACCCATGGTTTCGATGACGAAGGCCGGCAGTTTGATGCGTCGGGCAACTTGAAAGACTGGTGGACCACCGAGGATGCCACCCGTTTCAAAAAACGCACGGACGTCCTGGTCGCCCAGTTCAATGCCTACGAGCCCCTGCCCGGCCTGCACATCAATGGCCCCGCCAGCCTGGGCGAAAATCTGGCCGACTATGGTGGCGTCTTACTGGGCCTCGATGCTTTCAAGAAAACCGAGCAGTACAAAAAGGGCGAAAAGATCGGCGGCTTTACCCCCATTCAACGCTATTTCCTCGGCTATGCCTTAAGCTGGCTCTATCAGGAACGCACCGAAACCCTGCGCACTCACTTGCTCAGTGATGTGCATTCCCCAGCCAAATGGCGGGTGAATGGCCCCCTCGCCAATATTCCCGAGTTCCATCAGGCATTCGGGATAAAACCCGGCCAACCGATGTGGCGCGGCCCCGAGAAACAAGTGAAAGTATGGTAAAAAAGCTCGATTCGGACGCGGATTAAAAAAGTCCGGGCGGGCGCACTGTGCGCCCGCCGCAGTCTGGTGAGCTCTGTCAGAAACTCCGACGGACTGGCATGGCCGGCCAAAGACTTTTCACCGTGTCACCTAAATTCGCTACGCAGATTTGGCTCGAAATTTGCACCGCCAGACCGCAGCCTGACGCCATTCCATGACGTTGCCCTTCCTGTGTCTGACCGTTGGCTTCCGCCACGCGGCACTTGCATGGCGATTTAAAGGCAAGCAACCCGGTGGCACTGTATGATGAAATTGAGTTTGCGGGAAAAAATCGGCTATGGCTTCGGCGACGCCGCGTCTTCCATGTTCTGGAAGCTGTTTTCGATGTACCTGATGTTCTTTTATACGGACATCTTCGGCCTGACGGCGGCAGCGGTCGGCACCATGTTTCTCGTCACTCGCATCTGGGACGCCGCGTTTGATCCGTTTGTGGGCGTGCTGGGGGACCGCACCGAATCGCGCTGGGGAAAATTCCGGCCCTACCTGCTCTGGATGGCCATTCCCTTTGGGATAATCGGGGTGCTGACCTTTACCACCCCCGACCTGAGCCCTAGTGGGAAATTGATCTACGCCTACGTGACCTACTCACTGATGATGATGATTTATTCACTCATCAATGTGCCCTACGCCTCGCTCTTGGGCGTAATGACAGCCGATGGCAAGGAACGTACGACCCTCTCAACCTTTCGCTTCATCTTCGCCTTTGGCGGCAGTCTGGTGGTCCTGGCCGCTGCCGAGCCCGTGGCCGGCTTTTTCAGCCGGCTCGGTGGTGGCGCACCAAATTTACAACGCGGCTGGCAATGGGCCGCCGCCGTGTTTGCCGCCATCGCGGTAATCTTGTTTTGGCTCACCTTCGCCTGGACCCGCGAGCGCATCCGCCCCATCACCGAAAAAACCTCGCTCAAGGGCGATCTCCGGGATTTGCTCAAAAACACCCCCTGGTTTGTCCTGCTGGGGGCGGGCATTGCGACCATTTTTTTCAATTCCATCCGCGATGGCGCTGCCATTTACTATTTTAAATATTATCTGCACACCCAGGCGGCCTTTTCCCTGCCCTCCCTGAACGTGACCATGGGCTGGAGCAGCCTCTATTTCGTTATTGGCCAGGCGGCCAACATTGTTGGGGTCATTCTCGCCAAACCAATTTCCGACCGGATCGGCAAAAAACTGACGTTCTTTGGAGCCATGCTTTCAGCCACAGTGTTCAGCCTCGCGGTTTACGGGGTGCCACCCGACTCCGTATCCTTGGTGCTTTTGCTGCAATTTTTCATCAGCTTGAGCGCCGGCTTTGTGTTCCCTCTATTATGGTCCATGTATGCGGATACGGCCGATTATTCCGAATGGAAATCCGGCCGTCGCGCCACCGGACTGGTCTTCTCCGCCTCGTCCATGTCCCAAAAGTTCGGCTGGACTCTGGGTGGGGCCTTTGCCGGGTGGTTGCTGGGATTTTACGGCTTTCAGGCCAACGTGGTGCAGAATAGCGACACCCAGCAGGGTATTCGCATGATGGTCAGTGTTTATCCGGCCATTGGCGCTCTGATCTCGGGGCTGTTCATGCTGGTGTATCCGCTCAGGCAACCTTTGCTGGACCAGATTGAAACCGAACTGGGCTCCCGCCGCGCCGACCAGGTAAAATCCTCCCGGGCCGCCGCCTAAAACGCCATGAAACGACCATGCTTTGTCCTCATCGCGCTGTTATCAACGCTATTCCAAGCGCGTGCTGACGGGGTACATTCCCGCCTCAATGATTTCATCACGGTGCGCGGGGACCAATTGATGGAGGGCCACCAGCCCTTCCGGTTTATCTCGCTGGACATCCCCAACTTGCTGCTGGTGGAGGATAATGTGGCCTTTAACGAAGTGAATCCCTGGCGCCTGCCCGACCGGTTTGAAATTAATGACGCGCTCGGCACCATTGCCGCCATCGGCGGAACCGTAACCCGCACTTATGTCATCAGCGTGCTGCGCCCGAACGATCCCCCCGGCACCCCGCGGCATGTGCTGGCTCCGGGCCAGTTTAATGAAGCCGCTTTTCAAACTCTGGACGAAGTGCTGGCCGCCGCCAATCGCTCCGGCGTGCGGTTGATCATTCCCTTCGTGGATAACTGGCCGTGGATGGGCGGACGCGCCGAATACGCTGGGTTTCGGGGCAGGACCAAGGACGATTTCTGGACCGATCCGCAACTCATCGCCGATTTTGAGCAGACCATCAAATTTATCCTCACCCGCACCAACACTGTGACCGGGCAGCGTTACGCCGATGACAAAGCCGTGCTCTGCTGGGAAACCGGCAATGAAATTGTCTCCCCCCCCGCCTGGACCCGGGAAATTGCGCACTACATCAAGACTCTGGATACGAATCATTTGGTCATGGATGGATTTAACGCCTCGAACCTGCGGCCGGAATCGCTCGCGATGTCCGACATTGACATTGTGACCACCCATCATTATCCGGGCAGCCAGCAAAGTTTTGCTGAATTGATTCGGGGTAATGCCGCCCTGGCCCGGGGTAAAAAACCCTACATCATTGGCGAATTTGGGTTTGTAAACACCGCCCAAATGGCCGCGGCGATGGCCGCAATAAAGGAGAGCAGCGCGTCGGGCGGGATGTTGTGGAGCCTGCGCTTTCGGGATCGGGATGGCGGTTTTTACTGGCACAGTGAGCCTGGGCTGGGCGGCAACCTCTATAAGGCGTTTCACTGGCCGGGTTCCAGCCTGGGAAATGATTACGACGAAAGCCAGTTGCTAAATCTCGTGCGGAGTAATGCGTTTGCTATTCGTGGACTGCCAGTACCACCCGTGCCTGTGCCGCAACCGCCGACGTTGCTGCCGGTAACGAATGCGTCGGCCATTGCCTGGCAAGGCTCGGTGGGGGCCACGGATTATCAGGTGGAGCGCTCATCGCACCGCACCGGCGCGTGGTCGGTGATTGCCACGAATGTGGATGAGGCACTCACCCAGTATCGTCCAGAATTCGCGGATGAAACCGTGCCCGCCGGCAAATGGTATTACCGGGTCCGCGCCCGCAATGCCTCCGGGCTCTCCGAACCCTCGAATGTATCCGGACCGGTTCGGGTTAAAAGTGCCACGTTGGTGGATGAACTGGCCGATGTTTCACGCGTGCAGACCCATGCCGGTAACTGGAAAATTGCCACACACGACTGCCGCTCCGCTCGTGAGGACGCGCACCGCGCCGCTGGCCAGGCGGGCGATTCACTCACCTACCATGTGCCCGCCGCCGTGCAAAGCGTCCGGGTATTCGCCTTCTTCCCCAAGGAAGAAAGCGATCCTCGGTTCTCTTTCTCCACCGACGGCCAGCATTTTGCAACCGTGGCTTCGCAAAAAGACAGCCACTATCAGGGTGCCGGCGAGTACGGCTATTGGCGCGCCGCGGAATTTCAGGTGCAAAACCTGAAAGGCCGGTCGTATTTTCGCCTGGAACTTACCGGGGAGACCCAAATTGGCCGCGTGGAAATCACCCACCCTGCCCTGCCTTGATGAAGCCCACGGACCAATTAAACCTGCTGGCGGAGCAAGTCGAGGAACACCTGTTTAACCATCTCATGCCCTTCTGGTGTGGACCGGCTTTGGATACCGTCAATGGCGGCTGGATGGGGTGGTTGTCCAACGATTTGCAACCCGATCGCACGCAGCCCAAGGGCCTGATCGTGAACAGCCGCATTCTATGGGCGTTTTCGGCGGTTCATCAGCAGCGCCCGGAGCCAGTGTTTCGCCAGCTCGCCGCCCGGGCATTTAATTACGTGATGACGAAGTTCTGGGACCCGGAACATGGTGGTGCCTGCTGGCGGTTGGATGACACCGGCCAGGTGGTGCTGGACGATTCCAAGAAAACCTACGGCCAGGCCTTCTACATATACGCTTTAACGGAATATCACCGGTCGTTCGGCGACCAGGCGGCCCTGCAGCGGGCCATTGCATTGTTTGAGCTGATCGAGTTGCACGCGCATGACGCGCAATTTGGCGGGTACAACGAAGTATGCCGGCGGGACTGGTCCGAGGCGGGCACTGAGGCCCGCCTGAGTGACAAGGACATGAACGAGAAAAAGTCCATGAACAATCACCTGCACGTGCTCGAGGCCTATACCAACCTGTATCGCGTCTGGCCCGAGCCACGCGTGGCGGCCCGCTTGCGGGAATTGCTCGTGATTTTTTTAACGCGCATCCTTGATCAGCGCACCGGGCACCTCCACCACTTTTTTGACAGCGCCTGGAACGTGCGTTCGGATACCTACACTTTCGGCCATGATATTGAGGCCAGTTGGCTGCTCTGCGAAGCCGCTGAGGTCCTTGGCGATGCTGCCCTGCTCCAAGGCGTTCAACTGGTTGCCCTAAACATGGCCGAAGTGGCGCTCCGCGAGGGCTTGGGCACCGATGGCGGACTGTTTTATGAGGGCCGGCAAGGCGCGGTCATTGATGCGGGCCGCGAGTGCTGGCCCCAGGCGGAGGCCCTGGTTGGCTTTTTGCATGCCAGTGAATTGGCTCCGGAGTTCCCGGGCTTTGCCCAAGCCCCCACCGCTGTCTGGCATTATATCCAAAACAATCTCGTGGACCGGATCCATGGCGAATGGTTTTGGCGGATTAATCCGGATGGCCTGGTCGATCCCAAATTGCCCAAGGTGAGCGAATGGAAGGGACCGTATCATGCGACCCGGGCTTGCTTGGAGGCCATGCGTCGGTTGCGCCCAAAATCATAGCCGCAGTGTTGCCGGAACAAGTTCATGTCAACCCTTTGTATGCTGGGCCAACTGCGGATGCGGACGCCGCCCGAACTCCCAGGCCAGCAGCGTAATACCCATCATAATGATCATGTCCGCCACGTTAAAAACCCCGGTATGAAAGGGTCCAAACCGGATTAAAATAAGGTCGCACACCCGGCCGTGGCGGGTAATGCGATCAATCAAATTACTCACCCCGCCGGCGCAAACCAGGCTGAGACCCCAAAAAGGCAGCCACCCCAGTCGCGCGGCCAAGGCCAGGTACCCCAGCAAACCCAACAGGCCCAGTCCGGTGCCAATCGTAAAAACAGCGGTCCTGGCCGCCTCAGGCAGCGAGTCTCCGAGGCTGAGAAACGAACCCGGATTCTCCGCCAGACGAAATTCGCCCCAGCCTCCCGGCAGCACAACCGCCTCACGACCACTCAATGTGCGGCGCGCCACCTGCTTGGCACCCTGGTCCCAACCCACGGTGCACACCAGGATCAATGCCAAAACCGCCAGCCGAATTTTAGGGGACAAATGCATGGATTTGATTGGCGTCGAATTCCGCCCGCGTCTGCATGCTTACAAAGTGTGCCACCGATCCCAGGTTGGCCAGCGAAAAACCGTGCTCAACCTGCGCCCGGTTAACCCAGGGCCTGCAATTTCCGGTTCGCGGCGGCAGTAATCGCGTGGGTGGTGGTATCGGTGTCGAACACCGAGTTCAAACCTTGCGGTTCACACGGCGGATCGCCCAGGTACGAACCTGCGGAATCTTTTGGCGAGTCAGCGCGTCCCGCTCCGGCCCAGGCCCAGAAATTCGCCGCCTGCAGGGCCCGGCCCGCATGGGCGGATTCCGCCACCTGGTCAAACATCCGGCGGTAGTATTCATCCCGGGCGCTGGTGGGCGTGCCCGGCGCATAAGCTTCCTGGTCGCGCGGCAGGCCAAACTCTTCCAGCACGAGGGGCTTATGCAGAATATCGGACGCCATGCGATTGTGCGTCTCCACATGTTCCCGCGCCTTGGCGGCGGCCACCTCGAAGGCGGATCCTAATTGAAATTCAGTGAGCCAGCTCCAGTTTTTCAGCCACATGTGCACGGTGACGTAATCGATGGCCGGGGTTTTGTGGGCCGCAATATAAACGGACTCTTGTTGCAGCGAACCATTCAGCCCCTCGGACCCCGTGCACACCAGATGGTGGGGGTCCAGGGTATGAATAAACCGGGCGGTGGCGTCCACCCAGTCGCAAAAGACCGACACATCAGCGGGGTTGTCCGCCGCGGGCCGTGGCTCGTTCGCCAGTTCCCAAGTCATGATGGCCGGGTCATCGCGATATTGGCGGCCATTGATGGTATTACGGCGGTGAATCAAACTGGCCACGTAATCGCGATAAAGCTGAACCGCCGCGGGAGTTTTGTAGAATTTAGCGGAAAATTCCATAAACGCGTGCCAGTCCCCCTTCGCCATGACCGGACGATCGGGGTCGGGAATAGTTTCACCCGTAACCCAGCGAACGTATTCCGCAAAGCTGCCGGACCATTGCCAGTAATTCGAGACAAACAGGATGGCCCGCATATCGCGTTTCGCCATTTCCGCGAGGCAAAAATCCAGTCCCGCGAGCAGGGCCTCGTCGTAATCGTGGGGGGCACGGGTGATGCCCCGCGGAATGGCTCCGGCAAGCGGGGAGCTTTCGGAACCAGCGAGCAAACGGATATTGGTGACCCCCAGCGATTGCAGTAAATCCAATTCGCGGGTCAGCCGCTGGCGTCCGCCGGGAAGAGCGGCGTCGCTGAGATAGCCGCCGTACCACAGATTGGCACCGACATAATAATGTGGCCGGCCCCGCAGATAGAATTGGCCCTGGCGCACACTCACAAAATCCTCCGCCCGCGGCGATCCTCCGCCCAAATGGGCGCATCCGGCCGCCAGCAGCGGCATGGCCAGGGCGCTGGTTTTGATAAAGGTCCGCCGGGAAAATGCAGGGTGATTCATAAATTGAGTGACCACGTGTTATTGGATTTCCCGGATACTAAACGGCCCGCCGGCTGGGAAAAAGACTGAATGCTGTCCCCTGTTTACACGACATGGCTTTTTTCAGAATTAACTTAATATGGCAGGCAACCTTGAAGATGAATTGCCCGCCCTGGAACTATGTTCTCGCGCTGTCGCTTTGGCTGACGGTACCGGCCGCCGTTGCTTTTACGGCCGACCCGCCGGTGACGCCCGGCGCTTCGCCGGAGGCGCAATCATTGCTGGCGTTTTTTTCGGATACGTACGGCAAACATATCATTTCCGGGCAGCAGGATGGCTGGCAGCGGTCCGGCGGACTTACCCGGGAGTTGAATTACATCACCAACACCACCGGCCATTTGCCGGCGATCCTGGCGCAGGATCTGTCGGGTTACACCGATAAATCGGGACGGCACGAGACCAATCATTTTGTCGCCCAGCGGGGCATTGCCTGGTACCGCGATCGCAATGGTATTCCCGAATTCTGCTGTCATTGGCGCGCGCCCATGAATGCACCGGGATTTTACTCCAAGGAAACCACGTTCGACATCCGACGCGCTGTCCGGGAAGGCACGCCCGAGCATGCGGCCATGTTACGCGACTTGGATGCCATCGCCGCCGAATTAGCCATCCTGCGCGATGCCCATGTGCCCGTGTTGTGGCGGCCCCTGCACGAGGCCAATGGGCGGTGGTTCTGGTGGGGCGCTGGCGGACCCGAACCTTTCCGGGCATTGTGGCGAACAATGTTTGCAGTGTTCACTGCCAAACATCACCTGAACAACTTGATCTGGGTGTTTTCGCCGGGTGCCGAAACCGATTTGGCGGACTGGTATCCGGGCGATGCCTACGTCGACATTGTCGGCCAGGACCATTACCCCATGGATGGCAATCATGGTCCGGCCAGGGATGTGTTCGCTGAGCTAACCACCCTCACCCGGGGCACCAAATTGATCGCTTTGGGTGAAAATGGTCCCGTGCCGGATATCCAGTTGGTCCAGCGGGAACATGCGGGCTGGCTGCTTTTTACAACGTGGTCGGGGAGCATTCTGTTTGATAAAACCACCCCTGAACAACTTCGGGAGGCTTACAACGACCCCTACGTGCTGAATCTCGGCGATTTGCCAGATCTCCAGCATTATCCGTATAAACCCGCCGGACCGGCGGTAAAAATTGGTTTCCCCGCCCCCCCGGGGGATGTTGCTCTCGGCGGCACGCGGCATTCGCCCGTCACGGTGACTTGGCAGGACCGTCACGGGAGAACGGTGCGAACCGCCACCGGTTCCATCACCCTGGCTTTAAAAGGTGCAGCCGGAGTTTCCTTGACTGGTACGCTCACTGCCGCGCCCGTGAATGGCGTGGCGACCTTTGCCGATGCAAGTGTGGCCGGCCCTGTTGGAAAATATCGGTTCAGTGCCTCCACTGCCAGCGGGGCCAAGACCGCCAGCACCTCCTTTCTAGCGGGACCCGGCAATGGGGCCCTGCGTGAGGTGTGGCTCGGTAAAACTGATTTTTCCAGCCCACCAGACGCTGCCGAAATTCTTGCTCGGGCACTGGAAACTCCCGTTTGCCTGGGCACAAATTACTTGGCGCACATTCGGGGAGTCATCATCCCCCCGCAATCCGGCCCTTACCAATTCTGGGTGGCTTCGGGTGGTCCTGCCGAGTTGTGGTTGCAAACTGGTTCGTCCCCATCCAGCCATCAGCAAATTGCCGCCGTCACCCGGGACACGCCCTATCAAAAGTGGCCGCACACGAGTGTGGCCACCTCGGCAGTGGTTCAGCTCCAGGCCGGAAAACACTATGCTTTTGAAATCCTCCAAAAACAGGCCCAAGGCTCCACCCAATTAAGCGTCTGGTGGCAGTTGCCGGACGGCACGCAGGAACGCCCCATCCCGGCTTTTCGACTGGCCCAACCCAATCCATCCCCTTAATTTTACACCTTAAATACAAAAAATGAACCCGACGACCTTCGCCAAAAAGCTTAAACAGCTCCAGTTCCATCACCACCAACTGCTCGGCGCAAAAAACCGGCCGCAGAAAAACGGCAACGGCATTTTTGACCGTTACGAAAACCCGGTGCTCACCGCCGAGCATACACCGCTGACCTGGCGTTACGATTTTGACCACGCGACCAATCCCTGGCTGATGACGCGCCTGGGTGTCAACGCCGTGTTTAATGTCGGTGCCACGGAATTTAATGGGAAAATCATCTTGATGGCGCGGGTGGAAGGTTGGGACCGCAAATCCTTCTTCGCTGTGGCCGAAAGCAAAAACGGTGTGGATAATTTTCGCTTTTGGGATTATCCGGTGCGCATGCCCGAGTTGGAGGCAGCAGAGACGAATCTCTATGACATGCGCCTGGTCCACCATGAGGATGGCTGGATTTATGGCTTGTTCTGCGCCGAACGTCATGACGCCTCCAAGCCGCGGGACCTGTCGGCCGCGATCGCGCGCGGGGGGATTGCCCGCACGAAGGATTTAATCCAGTGGGAACGGCTGGCGGACCTCAAGACCCCGGCCCTCCACCAGCGGAATTGCGTGCTCCATCCGGAGTTCGTAAATGGGAAATATGCCTTTTATACGCGGCCCATGGCGGATTTTGCCGCCACCGGCAGCGGCGATGGCATTGGCTGGGGGCTGTGCGACGACATCACCAAGGCCGTGATCAAAAAGGAAACCATTGTGGACCCGCGCTTTTACCACACCCTCAAGGAAGGTAAAAACGGTTTGGGACCCGCCCCGCTCAAGACCGCCAGGGGCTGGCTGCACCTCGCCCATGGCGTGCGCAACACGGCGGCGGGCATGCGCTATGTGCTGTACATGTTCCTGTGCGACTTGCAGGATCCGTCGAAGTTACTCCATGCCCCAAGCGGTTATTTCATGGCTCCGGAAAACGAGGAGCGCGTCGGGGATGTTTCCAACGTGGTGTTTGCCAACGGCTGGGTGGCCCGGGCCAATGGGGATGTATTCATCTACTACGGCTCGTCCGACACCCGCACGCATGTGGCCACTAGCACGGTGGATCAGCTGCTGGATTATGTCATCAACACACCGGCGGACCCTTTGCGGTCAAAATTGTGCGTCGACCAGCGCTGTGCGTTGATCGCCAAAAACCTGCGGAAAAAATCCAAAAGTGCGTGAAATTGCCGCCCTTGCTGCTTGGCTCGTTGCTCTGCCTGATCATCAGCAGATGCAACTCCATGCGGCCGGGGGGTGACCTCATTCGGACCGGGGCCCGTGTCCCCCCAGGCCTCACCATAGGCGCGGGCTGTATTGGCATATTTGCAAAGTATCGCGGGCCAGCACACGCTGACTGGCCAGCATCATTTCCCCAACACCCATGACGCATCCACGCGGGATGCCTCCCGGGTTTATGCGAAAGTGCCGGCGATTTTCGGCCAGGATTTCGGCTTTGCCGCGCCCGCCGACACCAACCTGCCACTCGCCAGCGTACAAGGCCGGCTCACCGATGCCCAATGGCACGATCTCATCACGCCCGGCACGCCTTGGTACCAGCATTGGTGCGCGCAGATTTTTGAAATATAATTTGAATTCTCCCACTGATGGATTATTCTACCTATGCATAGGTATATGCGAATGGAAATGGCCGTTTATGAACACCAAAATACTCAATCAAGTCAATTTCGATGAAACGCTGCAAGCGACGCCAGACACTGTGCTGGTGGATTTTTGGGCGGAATGGTGTGGTCCGTGTAAAATGATCGCACCCGTGTTGGAACAGGTCGCCACGGAACATGCCGGGCAGGTGCTGGTGGGCAAGGTCAATATCGACGAAGCCCCGGAGTTGGCGCAGCGCTTTGGCATAACGGCCATCCCCACGCTGATTGTGTTTAAAAATGGCCACCCCCGGCGAACCTTGCGCGGGGTCCAGTCCAAATCAGCCATTGTCGCGGCACTGGCAGCATAAAATACCACCCTATGTCCGCAACGTACCTCCAAATCCTGACCACCCCCTCAGTGGGTCGGGCCCAGGCGCATTATTACGGTCGGGCCAGGGTGCCGGCCAATGCACCGGAGCGCGATCCATTGGGTCCAGACGAGCAGTCGTTTATTTTGGCTCGAGATAGCTTTTATCTCGCTACGGTCTCGGAATCGGGCTGGCCTTACCTGCAGCATCGTGGCGGGGCCCCCGGTTTTTTGCAGGTGGTGGATGCGACCACTCTGGCGTTTGCCGATTACTCTGGGAACCGGCAGTTGCTGTCCACCGGAAACCTGGCCGTGAATGATAAAGTGGCGTTGTTTCTGATGGATTATCCCAACCGCACGCGGTTGAAAATCCTGGGCCATGGCCGCGTGGTGGATGCCCGGGAACATCCGGACTTGGTCGCGAAATGGGCCGAAACCCCGGCGCAGTCGGTCGTGGAACGGCTGTTCGTGATTGACGTGATTTCATTTGATTGGAATTGTCCCCAATACATCACGCCACGCTATTCTGTGGCGGAAGTAGAATCAGCCGTGGCCCCGCTGCGGCAGCGCATTGCCGAACTGGAAGCCCAAATGAAGCACCAAATAAAAACATGAACCCCCGGCCTCCCCTGCCCCCTTTCACCCTCGAAACCGCCCGGCAAAAAGTCCAGGCCGCCGAGGACGCCTGGAATTCCCGCAACCCAGAACGAGTTTCCCTCGCCTACACCGAGGACACCGAATGGCGCAACCGGGCGGAATTCGTCCATGGTCGCGCCCAAGTGGTGGAATTTCTTAGCCGCAAATGGAAGCGGGAGCTGGATTACCGGCTTAAAAAAGAGCTGTGGGCGTTTTTGGATAACCGCATTGCCGTGCGTTTCGAATATGAATGGCATGATGACTCCGGCCAATGGTATCGCTCCTATGGGAACGAGAACTGGGAGTTTGATGCCCTGGGCTATATGAAATATCGCTTTGCGAGTATTAATGATTTGCCCATTCGCGAGGCGGACCGGAAGTTGCGGTGGGAACGCGCCTAAGCAACTCCCCCCTGCGGCGGTCAAATCCATAAAATCGGACAGCGCTGCTGCATGGGTTATTTTCAACGGTGCGCTCGCCAAATTTGTCCACGCACAAAATCAGGCGGTCTCACCATCGGGTGAAACGCCTCCCGGCCGCTCGCGACCAAGTCCGCATTATCGGGCGCTGTTCAATCCATCACCTTGAAATTCATCATACCTCCAGACAAGTCCCCAAAACAGTGCCGTGGCGGCCTTGCATCATCACCCGACTGCATCCCCCTCTTTCCGGGTGCAGTCGAACTTTAAAAAATCGGCTTTTCCGCCCCCCTCGCCGGCCCACCCACGGCCGAGGCGTGCACTGCGCCCAAATCCGCGAACCCCAAATCATCCGCTAAAATTAAAATTATATTGGGACGCAGCGGCGCGGCCGGCGCCGTGCCGGCCAGCCAGCCCGGCTCTTGAAATAGTTTGCTTTTTACCGGCAAAAGGTTATCCCGGGAGCTTGTATGAAAACCCTCACCCTTGTGGCAATTTTCTGCGCCTTGGCCCGCCTGGCCTGGGCGGCTGAACCAACCTTCTCCGACGTTTTTGTCGCCGGCCAGGCTGGCTTTCCCGCCATCCGTATTCCCTCCATCGTTGTCGCCAAAAGCGGCACTCTCCTCGCCTTTGCCGAAGCGCGCAAGGCACCTAAAAGCGATCAAGCCGCCAACGCAATCATGCTGAAACGCAGCCGGGATTTTGGCCGCTCCTGGGACCCGGCCCGGGTCATCTCCGCCGACGGTGCCAATTCATTGAACAACCCCACCGCCGTCGTCGAGCAAACCAGCGGACGCATCTTTTTGATCTATCAGCGCATTCCCGCCCATCTCAAGGAATCCAGCCCGCAAACCGCCACCGGTTATGACGGCACGAACGTTTATCGCAATTTTCTGATCTGGTCCGACAACGATGGCACCACCTGGAGCCCCCCGCTCGACGTGACCCGCTCCACCAAGCATCCCACCGGGGCCACCACCATTGCCAGCGGACCGGGCATCGGCATCCAGCTTGCCCATGGACCGCACGCCGGCCGGCTGCTGTTTCCGTTCAACGAAGGACCTTTCTGGAAATGGCAGAATTTCGCCGTCTTCAGCGACGACCGTGGTGCCACCTGGCACTGTGGAGAAAATGCTCCTGGCGCACTTATCACGGATGCCAAAGGCCGTCCGCGCAGCCAGGTGAACGAAGTGCAAATGGTCGAACTCGCCGATGGTTCCGTGCGGCTCAACAGCCGCCAGTTTGCCGGTGCCAAAGTCCGCAAAACCGCCGTCAGCCACGATGGTGGGGCGACCTGGTCGCCCATCACTGACGCCCCCGAATTGCGTGACCCGAGCTGCATGGCCTCCATCCTTCGCCTCACATTTCCCCGCTCCGGTGTGCCCAGCCGGATTCTTTACTGCGGACCGGACAGCCTGAAACGCACCAACGGTACCCTTCACATCTCTTACGATGAAGGCCTGACTTGGCCCGTGAAAAAAGTGTTGTACCCGGGCAGTTTTGCCTATTCGGTCCTGGTGGCAATGCCCGACGGCACGATTGGCTGCCTGTTTGAAACCGATGAAACCGACCGCCTGGTTTTCGCCAACTTTTCCTTGACCTGGCTGGAAGCTCCCCCCACAACGGACCAAAAACCCTAAACCTGGCAACCCTACCCGGCAAATCAATGTTGCCGGACCAGGGTAAACAATTTATAAAATGGCGTTCCCGTCAGTCGTCTGCCAAAACCCAAATGGGAAATCCACGAAAATTGCATGAGAAACTATTGGTACGGCATCTGGTGGCTGCTTTGTAGCACCACTCTTGGGGTCTGGGCGCAGACCGCCCCCACCATTTTTCAGTCGCCGACCAATCTGTTTGTCTTGAACGGTGGCAATGCCACGTTCTCCGTGGGCGTTTCCGGCACCCCGCCCTTCAATTATCAGTGGTTCTTCAATGGCCAGCCCATTTTCAATAACCTCATCACCACCGTGGCCGGCGGCGGCACCTCGGGCGATGGCGGACCAGCAATCGCTGCCAGTCTGAATTGGCCCCAGGGTTGTGTGCTCGATGCGCAGGGCAATTTATACATCGCTGACCAAAGCCAGCGGGTCCACCGGATGGCCACCAATGGCGTGATCACGGTTTATGCTGGCAATGGCACGGCCACCTACGGGGGTGACGGCGGACCGGCCACCAACGCCAGCCTGCAAAACCCTCAAAGCCTCTGCCTGGATGCCGTGGGGAATTTATACATCGCCGACCGGGGCAACCACCGCGTGCGCAAAGTGACCCGGAACGGACTCATCTCGACCGTGGCCGGCAACGGCACACCGGCCTTTTCCGGCGATGGCGGGCCCGGTACCAACGCCAGCTTGAACGATCCCCTCGCGGTGGCGGTGGACCCCGCCGGAAACTTGATTATTGCGGATTCAGGCAATGGCCGGGTGCGTCGCCTTACCCCGGGGGGTATCATCACGACCATCGCCGGCACCAACCAATCCGGCTATGCGGGCGATGGCGGACCCGCCACCGGCGCCGTGTTTTCCACCATCTTTGGGCTGGGTTGTGATGCCACCGGCAATATCTACCTGGCGGACACTTATAATAACCGCATCCGCAAAATCGATGCCGCGGGCAACATCTCAACCATTGCCGGGAATGGTGCTGCCACCTTTGCCGGCGATGGCGGACCCGCCGTGAATGGCTCCATTTACTGGCCCATCGATGCCAAAGTGGACACCTACGGCAATTGTTTCGTATCGGATCTAGGCAATAACCGGGTCCGGGAAATCAATGCCAGCGGCGTGATCACCACCATCGCCGGCAATGGCCAGGCCGATTTTGGGGGTGACGGCGGACCGGCCCCCAATGCGGCTCTGCGTAATGTTTTTGAGCTGGCCTGCGATGTCTCCGGTAATGTGTATATTTGCGACGCCGCCAATGGCCGCGTCCGGGAAGTGGCGTTCACCGGCCGGCCGGTCTTTCCCCTCTTTAGCGTCGGTCCCGGCCAGGCGGGCACTTATTTCGTCATCGTCACCAATGCCGCGGGCAGTGCCACCAGCGCCGCCGGCAGTCTTACGATTGTTTATCCCCCGGTGATTACCAACCCACCGGCGGGCTATGGCGTCCTGCGCGGGACCACGGCAAACTTGTCCGTCGGCGTCACCGGCACCCCCCCGTTCACCTGTTTTTGGTATTTGAACGGCACCAATCTGTTGCAGGCCGGCTCCAGTCCCAACCTGGCGGTTCCCAACTTTGATGATCCCAATGTCGGCACCTATTCCGTGATCGTCAGCAATGCCTACACGGGCACCGTCAGTCCCGGCACCACCCTGACAATTGGCCCATTGCCCGCCATCGTCACCCAACCGCAAGACCAGTATTGGCTGGACGGCACCAATGGGACGTTGCAAGTCTCGGCCACCGGCCTTCCGCCCTTGACTTATTATTGGTATTTCAATGGCTCCACCCTGCTCCAGGCTGGCCCGAATACTTCCCTGGTCATCACCAATTATAGTGAGGCCAATGCCGGCTCCTATCAGGTGGTGGTCAGTAATCGCTATGCCGGCACCGTGAGCCAGTCCGCGAACGTAACCACCGTTTACCCCCCGTCCATCACCTCCGATTTGTTCAGCCAGACCAATTTCGTGGGCTCCAATACGACCTTTCAGGTGACGGTTTCCGGCACCGGTCCTTTTAACTATCATTGGCAGTTGAATGGCACGAATTTGTCCAATAACACCCTCGTCACGGTCGCCGGTGACGGCACGGCCGGCGGTGGCGGGGATGGCAACGAGCCCTTGGCGGCCAGCGTGGCCGCCCCTTCCGGACTGGTCTTTGACGCAAACCAAAATCTCTATATCTCCGATGCCACCAATAGTCGCGTGCGCATCTCCACCGCCAATGGCTATGGCCCCTATCTCACCACGTACGTCGGCTATGCCGTCAATGGCACGCTGGGCGACGGGGCCAGTGCCCTGGCGGCGCGGCTGGCCTCCCCGGCTGGCCTCGCCCTGGCCACCAACGGCAACCTTTACATTGCCGATGCCAACGATCAGCGGGTGCGGATCGTGCGGTCCGATGGCAATATTTACACGTTCGCCGGCGGGGCGACCACGGGTTTTTGTGGCGACGGCGGACCGGCCACCAATGCCTGTCTCCATGCCCCGGTGGCCGTGGCGCTGGACGCTCCCGGCAATGTGTACATTGCCGACCAGTTAAATAATGTGATTCGCAAAGTGGCTACCAACGGCTTCATTTCCACGATCGCCGGCGCCTTGGATAATTCGGCGGGCTATTCCGGCGACGGCGGCAGTGCCTTGGGCTCCCGTTTGAATAATCCCGCCAGCCTGGCCTGGGGCACCAATCATGACCTCATCATCGCGGACTCTGCCAATCACCGCCTTCGCCGCATTTCGGCCACCGGCCTTATCTCCACCCTGGCTGGTAATGGAGTGAAAGGTTACACCGATGCCGGCGGCGTGGCGACCAATGCCAGTTTCAATTTCCCTGTGGCCGTGTTGGGGGATGGCAGCGGCAATTTCTACGTGGCCGATCAACAGAACCACCGCGTGCGCCGGATCGATGCGCGCGGTGGCATTACCACCGTGGCCGGCAACGGCACGGCCGCCTACACGGGCGAGGGGGATGCCGGCACCAACGCCAGCTTGAATCAACCGTCCGCCCTGGCGCTGGATTCATTGGGTAATTTATACATCGGCGACAAAGGCAACAACCGCGTGCGGGAGCTCGCCTTCAATGGCCTTCCCTCGCGCACCATTCTCAATCTCAGTTCCAACACCGATGGTGCTTACACCGTGGTCGTCTCCAGCCCGTACGGCAGTGTGACCAGTTCCCCCGCCCTTCTCACCTCGGTTTCCCGTCCCTTTGTCATCACTCAACCGGTCAGCCAGCCGTTGAACCCGGGCGCCAATGCCACCTTGAGTGTGACGGCCGGTGGCACCCCGCCTTTGAATTACACCTGGTATTTCAACCGCACCCCGGTGCCCGGCCCCGCCGGCAGCGCCACCAACCTCGCCATCACGAATTTCGGACCCGCCAATGTGGGGTTTTATTCCGTCGTGATTGCCAATGACTACGGCAGCATTACCAGCCAGGTCGCTGCGGTTTATCAACCCTTGTCCGTGTCCGTGCTCGCGAGCAACAGTATTGTGCTGGGTGCCGACTTGAGCCTGGATCCCATCATCAGCGGCAGCGGTCCGTACACCTGTCAATGGCGGCTCAACGGGACCAATTTGCCCCTCAATCTCATCCAAACCGTGGCCGGCAGTGGGGCCACCAATTATAGCGGGGATGGCGGCCCGGCCACCAGTGCCGGCCTGGATTTTCCCCGCGGCTTGACGGTCACTCATGATGGCTCGGTTTATATCGCCGATACCCTGCACTTTGCCATTCGCCAGGTAAGCCCCGCCGGGCTGATTTCCACCTACGCGGGGAATCATACCAACAGCCATACCGGCGACGGCGGCCCCGCTGCCAGGGCCGGCCTGAGCATCCCCTATGATGTGGCGCCTTTTGGCAATGCCGGCCTCATCATTGCCGAATATGGCAGCAATTGCGTGCGGTTTATCGATACGAACACCCTCGTGAGCACGCTGGCCGGCACCGGCGTGGCCAACTTTGCCGGCGATGGGGGACCCGCCACCCAGGCCGCATTAAACCGGCCCACCGGAGTGGTGCTGGTGCCCGGCAAGGGCATCTATGTGGCTGATAATTTTAACAACCGCCTGCGCTTGATTGCCACCAACGGCACCATCTCTACCGTGGCCGGCAAAACTGGCGGCTATGGCGGCGACAACGGCGCCGCCACCAATGCCAGTTTGAGTGGCCCCCTGAAAGTCACCGCTGACGCGGCCGGGAATGTTTACATCGCCGACCAGGGCAACAACCGCATCCGCAAAGTCAGCACCAACGGGGTCATGACCACCGCAGCCGGCAATGGCAACACCGCGTTCAGCGGGGATAATGGCGCCGCCACCGCCGCCGCCCTCAATAATATTGGCGGAGCCACCGTGGATTTATATGGGAATCTTTACATCGCCGACACCTTAAACCAGCGCATCCGCAAGGTCGGCACCAATGGCATCATTACCACCGTGGCCGGCAATGGCACGGCGGCGTTTGCCGGGGATGGTGGTCCCGCCACCAATGCCAGCCTCTATCGTCCCTATGCAGTTGCCACCGATGCCGCCGGCAACTTGCTTATCGCCGACACCTACAATCAACGCATCCGCAAAGTAGCCCTCGCCGCGGGTTATCCCTCCTTGAAACTCATCAATTCCGGCACCAACCAAACCGGCAATTATACCCTGGTCGTCTCCTCCCCCTATGCCTCCATCACCAGCGCGGTTTACTCGGTGACCGTGCATTACCCGGCACCCCAATTGCCCGCGCCCGGCACCTTATTTAGTCTGGTGAGCAATCGTTTTGGCTTCAATTACTCCGCCCTCGCCGGCCAGACCGTCGTCCTCGAAGCGTCCACCAACTTCCTAAGCTGGACCCCGGTGGCCACCAACCTCTTCACCAACAGCCCCGTGTTTTATTCCGACCCTAAAGCCACCAATTTCCCCCGCCGCTTCTACCGGGCCAAGTCCGTGTCCCCTTAATTCCCGTTTTCGTCGCCCGCCTCCGCGGTGCGGCAGCTCTAAACTCTTCATTTTCCGCGCCCATCGAAAGCCCGTGGCTATACAATTAAATTTTTGCCTGAGCCTGGAGGGTGGAGCCTGGCTTTAGTCGCCAGCTTTGCGCTATTCGTGGGCCCTTTGCCCCTCCCGGCTCAGGCCCTTGCCTTTCCATCCCTCAAGGGTGGGCCGTGCGGAATCCGATATAGTTGATGTAGGGGGCATTGCCGAAAAGGTTTGCATCATCGTAGCGGCGGTTCGAGCACCGGCAGGCCATGCAGTTATAAGCGTATGCGCCGCCCCTTTCCACCCGGAAGGAGTAACCATCGGGCCCGGATCCGGCGCCGGGGCCATGCGGATCGCCGCTATAATTTGCGTAGGGAGTGCCATACCAATCCCAACACCACTGGAAAACGTTGCCCGCCATGTCGTACAACCCATATCCATTGGGCGCAAAGGATCCCACCGGACTCGTCCAGGGAGTTGGGCCGGTGGCATAGGTCGGGTTGTTACCGGTGGCACTCAGGTCACCATAACCGCTGAAAGACACCAAGCTGTAATAGTTAGCCTGGCTCTCACTGATGGTGTTACCGCCCGGATACCGCTGCCCACTCACCCCGCCCCGCGCCGCCTTCTCCCATTCCGCCTCCGTCGGCAAACGGTACCCGGCCGCCCAATTTACGCACTCATTGGCAAGGTCATTGTTACCCGTGCGATAAACCGTCGTTTGCGTCGCATCGGTGTAGTAGGCCGGCACTTCGCCGGCCATTTCACTCCGCGCATTGCACCACTTCACACAATCATACCAATTCAAACCCACCACTGGATGATTCGTACCCTTGCCTGCTCCCGCATCATCAAAGCTGTATCCGTGATTGGTCGCCCAATTGTAAACCTGCTGCCACAGGGCCAGGGTCACATCGTATTTATCCATGTAAAAATCCGATACATTAACGGAAACCGGATAGGCATCCGGCAGGGCGAAACTATTATTGTCATTCACGTCCCCCATCGTGAAACTGCCCTCCGGAATCAACACCATGTTGAGGGGGATCACTGGTATCGGCACTCCCTGCAGACGGTAGAAAACCGGTACTTTGGACGTAAGAGGACCGACAGCAATTGTCACCCGCCCGCTGGCACCCGAATAAATATCCCAATTAGGAAGGTACTGCCAATTCAGGCTGCCATCGCTGGCCAAAGGTCCGGTCGCGTATTGCACCAACGCATACGTAAACGGTTTGAGATTCGTGCAGATCAGCGACCCTGCCGGGCTAAACGAGATGACGATGGAACTCGGTGCCCCCAGGCCGTCCCACCTGCCCACAACGCCAAGCCGAGGATCCAACCAAACGCTTTCAATTTCATAAAGGTTAGCAATATTTAGCCGATCTAATTTTTGATTTATTTTTCCTTGAAAATAAATTATGATTATTCTGTAGCTTAGTCAATGAGTTATCGCAAAAAAGGGTGCTTTTCTGGCAACCCGCGCTTGCCATGACCTCTTGAATTTGAAGTTATTGGCCCGATTCGTGAAATTCTTGGTCCACTCCACGAAAGGCGTCGGGACTCAACCGGCTCCTCCTTTGACGAGCAGTCGGCGGCGGCAGGACTTAAATTCCTCATTCGCCGCGCCGGCGCGCAAACCTTGATGCTGGCTCACCCACCCCGGCAGTGGCATCAGGCGGATGCTATCCCAGCGAGCCACTCCGGCTATTTTTTATTCCAAATGTCCAGCATGTCGGCGGAGCCTTGGGCGCGCACGCCGTTGTCCGTCAGAATGTCATCCGTTGCCGCCACCATCTCGGCGCGTGGAAACACCAGGATTTCGCTATACCGGCTCGCAAATTCCACGGTCACATATTTGTCATGGCAATCCCGCAACACGGCCACCAGATGCGCCAGATTCTTGATCGGGATGCTATTGATCGTTTTGACGACCTCCGTCATGGGATTACTGTAGCCTTGGGACAATTTGTGCGGGAAAAACGGCCCGGCCACCACCACCAGCCGCTCGCCCGGGAATTGCGGACGGTCACCGATCCGCGTCACCAGCGGGTTGCCGGACGCGCTCATCCGGGACATGATCGAACTGCCATATTTGCTGCGCACCAACCCGTCCAAATACTCCTCCGTGGCATCCGTGAAAGCTAGTGGCCCATAAATAAAATAATTGGGGTAGCCATTGCCGATGCTCGGAATCAAACGCGGATAATTCGCGGAAACCGGTTCGGTTACCTGTATTTCCCGGCCCTGCCGGACGATGGTCAGTGGCACCGTGCCATTTTTAACCAGCTTTTGCACGGCATACGTAAAGCGCAATTTCAGTTCGTCCCCGACCTTGATCATGCCTTCGTCATCCACCGGAAAATCGCCGATTTTGGTAATCACATCCCACGTCTTCAAAGGGTAACTCGCATCCGTTTGGTAAGGCCGGGCCACCACCATGCCTTGCACGGCCGGACTCAACTTTAAAAAATTGCGCAAAGCCGGATTTTCCAAGGTCTGATGCTCGTCATACATGGCTGGTTTGCCGTCGTAGTGGCCGCTCGCCATGCCCTGTAAAAAGCAGTCAATTTCCTCGCTGGGAATAATGTACCCGATATTGTCCGCATCGTTGAGCCGGCTGTAGGTCAGCCCAATCATTTTATCCCCGACAATGGCCGGGCCACCGCTGTTACCGGGATTAATGGCCGCATCAATCTGAATCCGCAAACCAGCCGCCGGATAACGGAAATAGGCAAATTCTACCCGCGAAACAATACCCTTGGTGATGGCCAGGCTGTTGCCGCCTTCCGGGTAGCCATACGCCAGCACCATGTCTTTTACCCCCGGCAGGTTTTTGGCGCGCGGCAGCGGGGGATGGGTGTCAAAAAAGGATTCATCGTCCAGCTTCAATATGGCCAGGTCCGTGTCCGGCGCCACGGCCACCACCGTCGCATATAGTTTGTCACCCGCCAGGTTGGCCTGGATTTGCACCTGGCTCGCGTGCTGGACCATGTGGGCATTCGTAAGGATCCGCTTGCCTTCGATCACCACCCCGCTGCCGGTCACTTCCGCGGGGGACTCCTTGGTCCACGGCTTGTACAAATCCGGTCCGCGCAAGGTGGAAAATACTTTGACGACCGAATCTTCTATGGTCCCGGCATTTTTGGAAGGGCTGGTTGCTCCGGCCGCCGGACTGGCAGCCCCGGCGTCCGCCGCGCGGACCGGCTGGACTGCGAGGGCCATACCGGCACAGAAAAATAAAAGGACCGAACTCGTGGCGGACAATGATGTGCGGCGCATAAATACTGCCGCTTATATTAGTTCAGCCTCCCCCCGACGCAAAGCAAATCGCCCTGACTCCATCTCAATTGGGTGTGAGCCAAATTTCTTCCTTCGCCCGCGCCTTGCCCCGGAGGGGCGCCGGAAATTAGCCGGGGGCACCTGTCCGCCATAGCTCTGTGCGCAGGCGGAAGTTTT